>UQYT01000001.1 GCA_900545405.1 uncultured Eubacteriales bacterium
ATCCAGCCCTCCGGCTGTATCGGTTGAGCAAAAGTCAGCGTGGGAATGGTGTGGTATCTTTATCTAAGTGAAACCCCGGTCTCCCACTTGGATATGGACTGGCGGGAGACGTCCAGCTCCGCGGCCAGGTCGCCCTGAGAGAGCCCATGCTCCGTCCGGAGCCGGTATATAGTTTCTGAAAGCGCCATGAACAGTTGTACCTCCTGGGTCATTATATCGCGAGTATACCCGCCGCGCCGCAGGAAGGTCAACCAAGCGGCCTTTAAAATTTAGCAACCGGCAGTTGCACAGCATAAAAACAGGGCAGGGCGCGCGAAAAACGCACCCTGCCTCGCATCATTTGGAGCCCGCGTGGTCCGGAAGGGCCTCCTTTTGCCGTTTGAAGCTGCCGGCCGTGAAGATGATGAGTCCGACGACGATGAAGCCGAACATGATGAGCTTGGAGGGCGTCGCGCTCTCGTTGAGGAAGAGTATGCCGCAGATGAAGGTGATGGTCGAGCTGGTGTACTGCATGATGCCCACTACCTTGAAGGGCAGGTCGTTGACGACGTAGGTGTATAGTATCATCGGCGTCGCCGCGACTATGCCGGAGAGCACCAGCAGCACGGAGCCGGAGAGGTCGATGGAGGCCATGCCGCCCTCGCCGCGGAAAAAGATGATAGACGCGATGATGGCAAAGGGCGTCAGCAGCGTCGTCTCCACGGCGATGCTGATTATCGGGTCGGAATTCGCGGCCTTCTTGACCGTGGCGTAGAGCGGCCAGGAGAAGGCGCAGAGCACCGCCACGATGGGGAAGGAGCCGTACTGCACCGTGCTTATCAGCACGCCCAGCGTGGCCACGCCGACGGAGATGTACTCGAGCAGATGCCCGCGCTCGCGGAAGAGCACGAGGCCGATTATGAACATGACCATCGGGTTCATGTAGTAGCCGAGCGAGACGTCGAGCACGTGCCCGTTCATGACGGCCCAGTTGTAGAGCCCCCAGTCGGCGCAGATGAACACCGCGGCGGGCACGAGATATTTCATCAGCGCGCGGTTGCGGAAGGTGGCCAGCAGCTCCTTGAGGCGGCCGGTGCAGATGAGGAAGAGCCAGGTGAATATCGCACTCATGACTATCCTGCCGCAGAGGACGAAGAGCGCGTCAAATTGCCCGAGCAGGTTCCAGTAGAGCGGCTGCAGACCCCAGATGAGGTAACACAGCAGCAGTGCAAGCAGGGATTTCTTTGTGCGTGACAAGCCTTATTCCTCCTCTTTTACAAAGCTGACGGATGAGCCGTATCCCGGCCGGATGCCGACATAGGTCGTGCCTATGCCGAGGTCGAGCGGCGTGCCGTCCTTGAGGTAATAGTGGAAGGGCTCCGTGTTGCTCTCGCGCTCCCAGGTTATCTCGACGCACTTGCCGCCGCATACGAAGTAGCCCTCGCCCGTGCCCGTGGTGCGCACGGAGAGGCGGCCCGCGTCGTCGATGACGGAGACGTCAGTCGTGAGGAAGAGCAGATTCCTGAAGGTCATCTGCACGCCCGCGGCGTCGTCCACGTACTCGGAGCCGTATTCATAGGCGTAGTAGAGCCCGTTGTTGTCGTTATACTCAAAGCTGGTGGTCTTGAAGCTGTTGTAGCCTATCTCGGCATACGTCGCCTCGCCGGTGCACTGGTCGACGGCGTCCTCGGAGAAGGTGAGGCCGTAGTCATAGGCGCCGACCTCGTGCGTGAGGGAGAAGCCCTCGTCCTCGGCGGCCTCTATCAGCTTGGCGCCGATGGAAAAGAGGCTGTGCTCGATGCCGTAGTGCATGCGGTCCGGGTCGCGGTAGAACGCGCCCTCGACATAGGTGCCGAGCACGCCGTCGAGGTGATCCACGTCGTAGCCGCTCATCTCGGTGTAGCTCTCCTGACTGCCGCCCGCGTGGATGACGATGGCGTCGTAGGAGATGCCGACGTCAGCGTAATAGGGTCGGATGCTGCGCAGACTGCCTATCTTCTCAACGTCGCTGATGTCCGTAAATATGGCCATCATGCGCGTGACGCCGCCCTCGGCGGGTATCTCATAGATTATCTCGGCATTTGACACGCCGCACTGGGGCAGGGCCTGCTGGATGTTGTTAATCATTATTGCAAAGGGCCGGTTCGCGCTTATGTCCTCCTCCATCGGCTTGCCGCTGAGGGGGTTGACGTAGGGCAGGGGAGTGGGCGTCGGCTCCGGCGTGGCAGTGGGCGTGGGCGCGGGCGTGACGTCGGTGGTGGGGTCGGGCAGACCCGAGGCCTCGGGCGGCACGGTCCCGCAGGCGGCAAGGGAGAGGAGCATGGCCGCAGCCAGGGCGGCGGAAAGCAGCTTTTTCATGTCAAGGACCTCGCATTGCTGAATATATGAAAACAATAATACTCCGGCCCGGCCCCGTTGTCAAACACTCAGCAGCGTGGTAAAATATAAATAATCAAAGCGAAATGGAGATGCTTAGTCATGTACGATGAAATAAAAGAACAGGCCCGCGCCGCGATGCAGGAGCTGCTGGAGCTCGCCGCACCCAAGCCGGGCAGCCTCGTCGTGGTCGGCTGCTCCTCGAGCGAGATCATGGGCGCGCGCATAGGCAAGGGCAGCACCCCCGAGGCCGCCGAAGCCGTCGTGGACGCCATCTACCCGCTCATAGAGGAGCACGGGCTCTACCTCGCAGCCCAGTGCTGCGAGCACCTCAACCGCGCGCTGATAGTTGAGCGCGAGGCGGCTGAGAAATTCGGCTACGAGCCGGTCTGCGTCATCCCCCAGCCGAAGGCGGGCGGCTCCTTTGCCACCGCCGTGTGGAAGCGCATGAAGGACCCGGTCCCCGTCGAGCACGTCCGCGCCTCCGCGGGCCTCGACATCGGCTGCACGCTCATAGGCATGCACCTCAAGGAAGTCGCCGTGCCGCTGCGCCTCTCCGTCAAGCACATCGGCGAGGCCTCGGTCAGCGCCGCGCGCACCCGCCCGAAGCTCATCGGCGGCGTCAGGGCCGTGTACCCCGACAAGGTCTGAGGCAAAAGAAAACCGCCGCACAAACCGTGCGGCGGCTTTTTGTTATTAAAGTGAAGCTCAAACGAAGTGCAGAGCGAGCGTCAGGACGACGAAGGCGAGACCGACCCACTTGGTGGCCTTTGCGAGCTTGGCGTCCATGGTCTTGGCCTTGCCCTTGGAGAGGAAGGTGTCCGCGCCGCCGGCGATGGCGCCGGAGAGGCCGGAACGCTTGCCGGACTGGAAGAGGACGATGACCGTAACAGTGAGGGCGGAGAGAAGCTGCAGAATCGTGAGAGCGATGTACATTTAAATTCAATCCTTTCGGTATCGTAAACACTTATCGCAAAAGTGTGCTTAGATACTATACCACACCATATAGCGGTTTTCAAGCAGAATTTTTCCCAAATGCAAGGTTTTCTCACAAAAAATGCTTCGCGCCCCGGTTTCGTCCGGGGCGCTGGCGTTTCAGGCGCTCGCAGAGGGCGCCGCTGAGGTCTCAGGCATGGTCGAGACGTTGACATCGACCGTGGGCACCGGCTTGGGTGTGGGGGTCATGTTGGTGGTGACGTCGGCGGGCTTATCGGTAATAACGCCGTCGTCAGTCCTGGCGCAGCCAGAGAGCACGCACACGAGCGCCGCAGCGCTCAGGAAACAGGCAAGCAGCTTCTTCATAGCGATCTCCTTCACAAAAAGTTTACGACCATATGATGCTCTTTTTCACGAAAATTATGTTGCAATTTTTAAAAAATCATATAATATAGGTGTGCACAGTTAGTGCTATAAAATACTAAGGAGGAATAATATAATGGAGCTTAAGGACAGCAAGACCTATCAGAATCTCGCCACCGCCTTTGCCGGGGAGTCCCAGGCCCGCGTGAAATATGAGTTTTATGCCTCTCAGGCGAAGAAAGACGGCTACGAGCAGATCGCGGCCTTCTTCACCGAGACTTCCAATAACGAGAAGGAGCATGCCAAGCTCTGGTATAAGCACATGGCGGGCGGCAAGGTCGGCCCCACCACCGAGAACCTGAAGCTCGCCGCCGCCGGCGAGAACTATGAGTGGACCGAGATGTACGCCGAGTTCGCCAAGACCGCGCACGAGGAGGGCTTTGAGGCCATCGCCAAGCAGATGGAGGGCGTCGCCGCCATCGAGAAGCAGCACGAGGAGCGCTATCGCGCCCTGCTCAAGAACATCGAGGACGCCCAGGTGTTCACCCGCGTGGGCGAGCAGGTCTGGATCTGCCGCAACTGCGGCCACGTCCACGTCGGCCCCAGCGCCCCGGTCGTATGCCCCGTCTGCGCCCATCCCCAGGCCTACTTCGAGCTGCGCTGCCAGAATTATTAATAACCGGCACAAATCAAACCCCCCGGCATGGCGCTGGCCATGCCGGGGGTTTCTTTTACTCTGCGTCAATGCGCCGCAGAACTATTTTTCCGTCGCTGTCATTGATAACGAGCTTGCCGCTCCCGGCCATGTGCCAGGAGCCGCCCGCGAGCATGACGGTACATCCGTCCACATCCTCGGTGCAGATGTCGACCGCCGCGTTATAGTGCCCATAGGTGCCGAGCTCGACCTCGCGGTATTCGCCGTCCACGAGCATGCGCATGTCGTATTCATACCAGTCTGCGGGCCCGCTCGGCGTGTCCGAGATCTCAAGCACGATGGAGCCGTCGTCCGTTGACCAGATGGTGCCCGGCTGAGTCAGAACGAAGTGTGAGAGATCATACTTCACGCTGAACCCCGCAACAGACATTGCGGCCACGGTAACGAGCACCACTGCGCCGAAGAGGTGGATGTGCCGGAATCTTTTCAGTTTGCCCGCCCGGTGCAGCCCCATGAGGACGAGGCTGAGCACGAGAAAGGCAAGAAAGCCGAGCGCTATGAGTATGGGAATGATGAACATATCTCACCCTCCAGGCTCACGCGGCGCGCTGAGGCTCACTCCGCAGCGTCGGCGGGGGTCTCAGCAGCTGGGGTGGTCTCGGCGTCGGCGGTGTCGCCGGCGTCCTTGACGGCGGAGTCGAGGTCAGCGCCGAAGAACTCGTGCACGGCGTCCAGCGCGTCCTTCATGTCGCGGTAGACCTCGTCGGTGATGAAGTCCCAGGGACTGCCGGACTCGTAGGAGTTGATGGCCGCGTGCAGGTCCACCATGCGGTAGTGCCAGCCGTAGTCGTTAATGCCGTAGTCGTAGAGGTCGGCCATGTAAATGGGCTTGTAGCTGACGTCGGAGATCCAGGTCTCGCCGGTGTCGGTGTCCTTGGTGAGCTGGATGTTCACGAGGGCGGAGATATCCGTGTACTCGTCGTTCTGGCAGGAGAGCATGTTGCCCAGGCTGTAGCAGATGAAGCCCGTGCGCTCGTTGCCGTCGGCGTCCTTGACGGTGCGCAGTTCCATGGGCTGGGGCACGCGGCAGTGGCCGCCGATGATGATGTCCGCGCCGTTTTCAAAGAGGAAGTCGGCGATCTCGTACTGCTGGTCGGTGGGCTGGGTGGCAAACTCCGTGCCCCAGGACATGAATACGAACACGATGTCAGCGCCCGCCTCCTTCGCGGCGGCAAGGTCACCCTTCATGAGGTCGTAGTCGATCTCAGTCCCGCCGCTGAGGTAGTCCGTGGCGCAGACGCTGGCCGCGTACTCAAAGCCCGCGATGGGGACGTTGTTCGTGTCGCAGGTGTAGGCGAGGAAGGCGACGTTGATGCCGTTTATGTCGGCCATGAAGCGGTTGCCGCTCGCGTCGCGCTCTTCCTGCGTGCGATAGGTGCCGACGTGGTCAAGGCCCGCGGCGTCAAGCGTGTCCAGCGTGTAGTCGATGCCGTCCTTGTAGGAGTCCACGCAGTGGCTGGTCGCCGTGTTCACAAGGTTGAAGCCGACCTCGGCGATGGACGCGGCCAGGTCGGTCGGGGACTTGAAGAGGGGATAGGCCGTGTAGTTGGTGCCCTCGGAGAAGGTGGTCACGAGGGAGCAGACGGAGTAGTCCGCGTTTGCAATGAAGTCCTTGAGTATGCCGAAAATGGGGACGTAGTCATAGCCCGTGTCGCCCGCGGCCTCGCCGTTCAGGCCCGTGTGCATGACGATGTCGCCGCCGACGGCGAGCGTGCTCGTGACGGTGTTTACGTGCTCGGGAGTTTCGTCCGGCGTCTCCTCGGGCTCTTCCGAGGGGGCGGCCGTGTCGGCCACGACCGGCGGGGGAGTGACCTCCGTCTGCTCGGCGGGTTTAACAAGAGAGGCTATCACGATGGCGGCTATGACGAGCACGATCGCAGCCGCAATAGTGATGAGCACTATTTTGAGTTTTTTGTTCATATCAGACCTCCATGCGCCATCCGGCGCGGTATACAGCTAAAATATGATAGCATATGGAGCCTTGAATTGCAAATTTTTTGATATCCGTTGAAGAGCACGCCGCCGCGTGTTACAATGCGCACATGGACGATTTGAAGAAAAACGAAATATACGAGGCCGCCATGACCGGCTTCACCTCCGAGGGCGCGGGCGTGTGCCGGATAAAGGGCCGCGCCGTGTTCGTGCCGCGCGCCCTGCCCGGCGAGACCTGGCGCGTGCGCATCGTGAAGGTCACAAAGACCGCTGTGTTCGGCAGGGGGGAGGAGCGCCTCACCACCTCGCCCGAGCGCGTCGAGCCGGACTGCCCCAACTTCGGCCGCTGCGGCGGCTGCAACCTCATGCACATGAGCTACGAGTGCGAGCTGCAAATGAAGCTCGACCGCGTGAACGACGCGCTGCGCCGCATAGGCGGCACCGAGGTGCGCGCGGAGCGCATCCTGGGTTCGGAGCGCGTGGAGGGCTACCGTAACAAGGCCATCTATGCCGTCGGGGAGGGTGAAAACGGCCCCGTCGCGGGCTTTTACCGCACCGGCAGCCACGACATAATCCCCGCGCCGAACTGCCTGCTGCAATCTGACGAGGCGTCAAAGTGCGCCGGGGCCGTCGTAGACTGGATGCGCACAAACGGCGTCAGCGCCTGGAACGGCCGCTCCGGCACCGTGCGGCACGTCTACACCCGGCGCGCAAGGGACGGCACGGCGCTCTGCTGCGTCGTGACGGGCCGGAGACTGAGCCCGTCGCTCACGCGCTCGCTGACCGAAGCGCTGCGCAGCGCCTGCCCGGCGCTCACCGGCGTGGTGGAGTGCGTGAACCGCACGGAGGGCAATACGGTCCTCAGCGGCGACTTCCGCACGCTCTGGGGCTCCGGCACGCTGCGGGACCGGCTGTGCGGCTTTGAGTTCGAGCTCGCGCCCCAGGCGTTCTATCAGATAAACCCGCCCCAGGCCGAGCGGCTGTACGCCCAGGCGCTTGAGTACGCCCTGCCTGAGCGCGGCGGGACTGTGCTGGACCTCTACTGCGGCGCGGGCACGATAAGCCTGTGCCTCTCGCAGCGGGCCGAGCGCGTCATCGGCGCTGAGATAGTGCCAGAGGCCGTGGAAAACGCGCGCGCCAACGCGGAGAGGAACGGCGTTACCAACGCCGAATTCATCTGCGCCGACGCCGGCGAGGCCGCGAGGGAGTTCAAAGCCCGCGGCATAACGCCCGACGCCATAGTCGTGGACCCGCCCCGCAAGGGCATGGACGCCCCAGCCCTGGAGGCCATCGCCTCCATGCAGCCCGACCGCCTGGTCTACGTCTCCTGCGACCCCGCCACCCTCTCCCGCGACATCTCCCGCCTCCGCCCCCTCGGCTACACCCCCGCCTCCGCCCTCGCCGTGGACATGTTCCCCCGAACAGCGCACGTGGAGACGGTGTGTTTGCTTTCCAAGCGCAATTAATATTTAGCGTGCCTGAGAGGGCTGCTGCGAACAAAGGGGCTTAAACGATGATCACTTTTGTCGAACCCAGTGAAAGATACCTGCAATCGTACATGGAAGCATACGAGGAATACATTGCAAACGGAGTGCAAACCTATGCTTTCGACGATGCCGGAGCATATAACATTTTTGAATAATACGATAATTACAGGCACGAACGCGATTTGGCTCCGAACAGGGTTGGATCTGACTTCTACTGGTTGGTTGACGAGGCCAAAGACTACTTTATTGGCGAAATAAGCATCCGCCACAGATTGACCGACGCTCTTGAACGATATGGCGGCCATATCGGATATGGCGTTCGTTTTTCAGAATGGAATAAAGGCTACGGGACCTTGATGCTTCAATTGGCACTAGCAAAAGCCAAGGCCCTGGGGATATCCACCGCGCTGATCACCTGCGACGACGACAACCTCGGCTCTGCAAAAGTGATGGAGAATAACGGCTTTGTACTGCGGGACAAGGTCGTCAACATCGTTGACGGGCGCACGGTAACCACGCGAAGATATACAAAGGAATTGTGATACCCCCTCGACCCCTGACGCCGCTGCGAAAAAACCCAGCCGGGACGAGAGCCCCGGCTGGGTTTTTCTTTTTTGCGCTCACGCGGTCTCTTCGGCGAAGTTGCCGGTGTAGAGCTGGTAGTACTTGCCCTTCTTGGCGATGAGCTCGTCGTGGGTGCCGCGCTCTATAATGCGGCCCTGCTCCATGACCATGATGCAGTCCGCGTTGCGGACGGTGGAGAGGCGGTGGGCGATGACGAAGGTCGTGCGTCCGTACATCAGGGCGTCCATGCCGTCCTGCACCAGCTTCTCGGTGCGGGTGTCGATGGAGCTCGTGGCCTCGTCGAGGATGAGCACCGGCGGGTCGACCACGGCGGCGCGGGCGATGGCTATCAGCTGGCGCTGGCCCTGGGAGAGGTTCGCGCCGTCGCCGGTGAGCATCGTGTTGTAGCCGTCGGGCAGGCGGCGGATGAAGCCGTCGGCGTTGGCGAGCTGAGCCGCCGCGACGCATTCCTCGTCCGTCGCGTCAAGGTTGCCGTAGCGGATGTTCTCCATGACCGTGCCGGTAAAGAGGTGGGTGTCCTGCAGGACTATGCCCATCGAGCGGCGCAGGTCGGGCTTCTTTATCTTGTTGATGTTGATGCCGTCGTAGCGTATCTTGCCGTCCGCAATGTCGTAGAAGCGGTTTATGAGGTTCGTGATCGTCGTCTTGCCTGCGCCGGTCGCGCCGACTAAGGCTATCTTCTGGCCGGGCTTTGCCCAGAGGCTGATGTCGTGCAGCACCAGCTTGTTCTCGTCGTAGCCGAAGTCCACGCTGTCGAGCACGACGCCGCCCTCCAGCTTGGTGTAGGTGACGCTGCCGTCGGCCTTGTGCGGGTGCTTCCAGGCCCAGGTGTTGGTGCGCTCGGCGACCTCGGTGATCTCGCCGTTGGCGCCCTCCTTGGCGTTCACGAGCTCGACGTAGCCCTCGTCGGTCTCGGGCTTCTCGTCCATGAGGTTGAACACACGCTGCGCGCCGGCGGCGGCGGTGACGACGAAGTTGACCTGCATGCTGACCTGGGTGATGGGCTGGGTGAAGCTCTTGTTCAGGCCGACAAAGGTGATGACCGTGCCGACCGTGACGCCCGCGAGCCCGTTTATGCCGAGCACCGCGCCGATGATGGCGACGAGCGCATAGCTCAGCCAGCCGATGTTGGCGTTGACGGGCATGAGCAGGTTGGCGTAGCGGTTGGCCTTGTCGGCGCTGTCGCGCAGCTGGTCGTTGACCTTGTGGAAGTCGGCCTTGGCGGCCTCCTCGTGGCAGAAGACCTTGACGACCTTCTGGCCGTCGAGCATCTCCTCGATGAAGCCGTCAACTATGCCGAGGTCGCGCTGCTGCCTGACGTAGTACTTGCCGGAGAGCTTGGAGAAGTTCGAGGTGACGAGCAGCATGACCACTGCGGTGACGATGGAGATGACGGTCAGCGCCGGGTTGAGCACGATCATGCTTATGAGCGTGGCGACCATGGTGATGACCGAGTTGATTATCTGCGGAATGCTCTGGCTGAGCAGCTGACGCAGGGTGTCCACGTCGTTGGTGTAGACGGACATGATGTCGCCGTGGGCGTGGGTGTCGAAATACTTGATGGGCAGCCGCTCCATGCTCTGGAAGAGGTCGTCACGCAGCCGGAGCATGGTGCCCTGGCTCACTGTGACCATGATGCGGGTGTAGGCCCAGGAGGCCAGAATGCCTATCGCCAGGGTGATGACCAGCCTTATGACGGCCTTGCCGAGGGCGCTGAAGTCGGTGGAGCCGCTGTTTATCATCGGCGTGATGTAGTCGTCCACCAGCGTCTGCGGGAAGGTCGCGCCGATGACCGTGGCGATGGCGGCGATGAGTATGCAGAGTATGACCAGCAGGAAGGGCCACTTGTAATATTTGAGCATGTAGCTGACCACGCGCCTGAGCACGGCGGTGGGGCTGGGCAGGGAAGTGTTCTTGTTCATAGCTTAAGCATCCTCCTTTCAGGCGCTCTGGTCGAAGTCGCCGCCGCCCTTGACCTGGGACTCGTAGATCTCCTGGTAGATGGCGTTGGACTTGAGCAGGTTCTCATGGGTGTCAAAGGCGTCTATGCGGCCGTTGTCCATGACGAGGATGCGGTCGGCGTTTTCAACGCTCGAGATGCGCTGGGCGATGATTATCTTGGTCGTGCCGGGGATGCTCTTGGCAAAGGCGGCGCGTATTTTGGCGTCGGTGGCGGTGTCCACGGCGCTGGTGGAGTCGTCGAGTATGAGCACCTTGGGGCTCTTGAGCAGGGCGCGGGCGATGCACAGGCGCTGCTTCTGGCCGCCGGAGACGTTGTTGCCGCCGCGCTCGATGCGGGTGTTGTAGCCGTCGGGCATGCGGTCTATGAACTCGTCGGCACAGGCCGCGCGGCAGGCCTCAATGCACTGCTCCTCGGTGGCGTCCGGGTTGCCCCAGCGCAGGTTGTCGAGGATGGTGCCGGAGAAGAGGGTGTTCTTCTGCAGCACGACGGCGACCTGATTCCTCAGAGCCTCCATGTCGTAGTTCCTGACGTCTATGCCGCCCACGCGCACGGCGCCCTTGTCGACGTCGTAGAGGCGGCAGATGAGGTTCACGAGGCTGCTCTTGCCGGAGCCGGTGCCGCCGATGACGCCTATCGTCTCGCCGGACTTGATGTGCAGGTCGATGTCGGAGAGGACGGCCTCGCCGCTGCCATGCTTATAGGAGAAGCTGACGTGGTCGAAGTCTATGCGGCCGTCGGGGACCTCGGAAATGGGCTCGGCGGGGTCGTGCAGGTCGGGCTTCTCATTGAGCACCTCGCTGATACGGCGGATGCTGGCCATGGACATGCTTATCATGACTATGACCATGGAGAGCATCATGAGGCTCATGAGCAGGCTCATGACATAGCTGAAAAGACTGGTGAGGTCGCCGGTGGTCATGTCGCCGGCCACTATGTAGTGGGCGCCGAGCCAGGAGACCATGATGATGCAGAAGTAGACGGCTATCATCATTGCGGGGTTGTTGAGGGAGAGCAGACCCTCGGCCTTGACGAACATCTTGTAGAGCGTCTTGGAGGCCTTGGAGAACTTGCCGCACTCGTAGTCCTCACGCACGAAGGCCTTGACCACGCGGATGGCGGAGACGTTCTCCTGCACGCTGGCGTTCAGGTCGTCGTACTTGCTGAAGACCTGATTGAATATCTTCATCGTCACGACCATTATGACGCCGAGTACGACGGCGAGGAACACCACGGCTATGAGGAAGGTGAGGCTCAGGCTGGGGCTGATGATGAGGCACATGGCATAGCTGAATATGAGCATGAGCGGGGAGCGGACGGCTATGCGGATGAGCATCATGAACGCGTTCTGTACGTTAGTGATATCGGTGGTCATCCTGGTGACGAGCCCGGGAACGCTGAACTTGTCGATGTTGGAGAACGAGAAGGTCTGTATGTTGCTGTATATCGACTCGCGCAGGTTGGCGGCGAAGCCGGCTGAGGCGCTGGCGGCGAACTTGCCCGCGAGAGCGCCGAAGACCAGGCTCAAAAAGGCCATGACCACCATGAGTATGCCGTAGCGGTATACCACCGGCAGGTTCGAGGCCTCAAGACCCTGGTCGATGATTATAGAGGTGATAAAGGGGAGGAGTATCTCCATAATCACCTCAAAGGTGGTGAGTCCAATGCAGAGCAGCGTGTCGCGCTTGTAGCGGCCAAGCTGATGCAGTACGGTTTTCATCTTTCAGATCCCTCCAATTGCTGTGGTTTCGCAAGCTCGGACAGGTTCCGGAGCATTTTCTTCTGGAGCCCGTCGAGCTGCGCGAGCTCGGATGCGGTGAAGCAGCCGTAGGCCCGCTTTTTGACGGAGCCGAGCGCACGGTTGAGAAACGCGCTGGACTCTTCGCCTTTTTCTGTTGCAAAAATGAGCTTTTGCCTGTCGTCGCTCTTGCAGCCCTCCATGCGGATGTAGCCCTTTTCTCGCAGCCGCTTGAGTATGCAGGAGAGCGAACCCATGGAGCAGTCAAACTCGCGGTGAATGGCCGTGAGCGTGGTGCCGGACTCGGAGCGGCCCAGGATGTACTGCAGGATGTGCGCCTGCACCGCCGTAAGCTCGGACTTGGCCAACGCGCTGTTTGCCAGCTGCTCCATCTTGATGCTTATGAGCCGGTTGTCGTGCACGAGCCGGTTCTCATCAATGTGTTGTGCCATGCGTTTGCCTCTTCTCGGTATTGTAGTTATAGGGCTAATTGTTTTGAACGATAGCTTTTATAGCACAATGCGGCTTGTATGTGAAATTCAAATATGCTATATTCAATAAAAGACTTTTATCGTTCACATTTATTTAAAATTTGCCTGGGAGGGACGCGGCGTGAACACAACACAGCTCGAGTGCTTTGTAACTGTGGCCAACTTTCTGAACTTCTCGCGCGCGGCGGAGCATCTGAGGATAACCCAGCCTGCGGTCAGCCACCAGATAAACACGCTCGAGGACGAGCTGGGCGTGAAGCTCTTCCACCGCACCAGCAAGAGCGTGCGCCTTACTCAGGAGGGCTACATGTTCACGCAGTCCGCAGGCGAGATACTCAAAATATCCGAGTTTTCCAAGGCTCGCCTGAAGGAGATGAGCCAGATAACTCAAAAGAGGCTCATAATCGGCTGCCGCAACACGGCGGAACTGCGCCTCATAGTCCCCGCGCTGACAAAGCTGCGCGAACTCAACCCGGAGGTGCTGCCCATATTGCGGCTGATACCGCACGACACTCTGGAGAGCCTGCTCTCGGACGGGGAGCTGCATGTCATCTTCACCTTTGAGAAGGACACTGTCCCGCCCAAGGCGCGTTACCGTGAACTTCTGCGCTGCCGACCGGTGTGCGTGTTCAACCCCGAGCACCCGCTCGCAAAATGCGAGTCCCTCACTCTCGAGCAGCTTCGCGAGGCAGGCAGGATAGCCACCTGCCGCCCTCCGGTATGTCCTCCGCCGCTCTTTGCCATACAGAGCCTGGTCACCGGCAGCCGTGAGACGCCCCAGATAATGTTCTGCGACAATCAGGAGCTGCTGATACCTCTGGTGCTGGCCGGCTACGCCTTTTCCGTGTCGGTGGACATGCCGAACACGCTGCCGCCGGAGCTGGTAAAGGTGCCGCTCAGCGAGTTTGACCCGCTCTCCTTCGGCGCGCTGTACCTGCCCGAGAGCGGCGGCGCCGCGAGGCTCTTCCTGGACCTCTTTGAAAAGAGCCTGAGCGAAACTCAGGCCGGAAGCCAAAAGGAGGCGCTGTGAATGGGCCTTTTCGGCTCTGTGAGCTACAAGAAAAACCTGCGGCGCTCGCTGCGCGAGAACTACGGCCGGACGCCCGACCCCTTTTACTCCGCAGGCGACATGGCCACGATACGCAGCTACTACGACCACATGCGCGAGCACGACCCGGACACCTTCCGCGTGGACGGCGTCACCTGGTCCGACCTCGACATGGATCGGGTATTCAAGCGCATCAACCCCGGCGTCTCCACCCCGGGCGAGCACTGGCTCTATTACATGCTCCGCACCCCGGCGATGGACGCGGAGGAGTACGCCCGGCGCGAGAGGCTGATACACTTCGCCGAGAAAAACGTGCGCGAGCGGGAGGAGACGCAGTTTCTGCTCGGCTGCCTCGGCCGCTTCCGCCGCGCGGACGTGTGCAGCATCTTCGCGCCGGAGAGCGAGGGCTATTTCACGATGGTCATCTACATCCTGCTCGCCCTCTCGCTGCTGTGCTCGCCGCTCTCGCTCATATGGCTGGGCGCCAGGGGCCTGCTCATCACGCTCGCCCTCTTCGCGCTCAACGTCATGCTGCACGAGTGGAACCTCCGCCACTGCCAGGCGGAGATCGACACGGTGAATTTCAGCGTGTCCATGGCCTTTACAATGCGAAAACTGCGCCGCCTGGGCTATGCCGAGCTCGACGAGTGCCTCTCCGAAGCGTATGGATCCCTCGCGAGGCTCAGACCGCTCATGGCCCTCGGCAGCATACCGGCCAGGAGCTCCGACATGTCGGGCGACATCGTGACCTCCGCGCTGCTGCTCGACCTCATCATGTTCGAGTACCTCAAGAACAAGCTGGACGGCCTGCAGGACGACATCCTCGCCGTGTTCGAAGCGCTTGGCCGAGTGGACGCCGCCATAGCCGTGGCCTCCTGGCGGGAGAGCATGCCGCTCTGGTGCGAGCCGGAGCTGGACTTTGAGACGGGGGAGAGGTACGTGGAGGCCGAGAGCCTGGTGCACCCGCTGCTGCGCAGCCCGGTGCCTAACGACCTGGCGCTCGACCGACCCGCACTGGTGACCGGCTCCAACGCCTCGGGAAAATCCACCTACCTGCGCACGGCCCTGCTCGCGGCGCTGCTCTCGCAGACCGCCTGCACCTGCCCGGGCGCGAGCTACCGCGGCGCGGCCTTCCACGTCTATTCCGCCATGGCTCTGCGCGACGACATCCTCTCCGGCGAGAGCTACTATATAGCCGAGATACTCGCCACCAAGCGCATCCTCGACGCCGCCGAGGCAGGGGAGCCGGTGCTCTGCGCCGTGGACGAGGTGCTGCGCGGCACCAACACCATAGAGCGCATCTCCGCCGCAAGCGAAATACTGCTCGCGCTCAAACGCTCCGGCGCGCTGTGCATCGCGGCGACGCACGACCTCGAGCTGTGCACCATCCTCGCGGGAGAGTATGCCATGCTGCACTTTGAGGAGACGGTCACCGACGAGGGCATGAGCTTCGACTACCGCGTCCGCCCCGGCAAGACCGAGACGCGCAACGCCATACAGCTCCTGCGCCTGATGGGCCTCGACGACGAGATCACGGACCGGGCCGACGAGCGCGCCGCCGCGTTCTTACGCACAGGCGTCTGGACGGGCTTTTGACAGAAGGTTCACAAGGAAAATGCAAAAAATGTGGTGAATTTCGGTCAGCCGTATAGTAAAATAAAAGGAAGAAAATGCGAGGGAGGCGAAGGGAATGGCGTTTGAAAGAATACCGAGCGGCTACCCCGGCGTGGATGAGGTGTTCGACTACATCCGAATGGGCGACAACGTCGTCTGGCAGGTCTCGACGCTGGACGAGTACAGGCTTTTCGCGGAGGCTTTTGCCAAGCAGTCGCTCAAGGACGGGCGCAACCTCATATACATGCACTACGCGCGGCACGAGAGCATGTTCAGCCCTCAGCCGGGTTTGAAGGTGTACGAGTTCGACCCCATGCTCGGCTTCGAGCCCTTCACCGTGGACATCTACAACCGCATAACCGAGGAAGGGGAGGGCGCCTTCTACATCTTCGACTGCCTCTCCGAGCTGCAGGTCGCCTGGCACACGGACCAGATGATGGGCAACTTCTTCCGCGTGACCTGCCCGTACCTCTATGAGCTCAACACAGTGGCGTACTTCCCGATAATCCGCGGGCGCCACTCCTTTGAGACTTCGGCCAGCATCCGTGACACGACCCAGGTGCTCATAGACGTCTATATGAGCGACAGCGCGGTGTATATCCACACGCTCAAGGCCATGGGGCGCGACACGATGAACATATATCTCCCGCACGTCAGCCGCAGCGGCGGCCCCTTCCGCCCCCTGGACGGCGGCGTCGCGCTCAGCCGCTACTACAAGCTGCTCGACGACATCTCCACCCACACCCAGGACCAGAATCTCGACAGCCACGACCGCTTCTTCGCCATGGCCAAGCTCGAGTTCGGCCGCGGCCGCTTCCGCGACGAGACGGAGCGCAAGATACTCGAGAGCATGATGTCGAAGGACCCGCACGTGCAAAAGCTCATCCACCAGCTCTTCGAGCCGAAGGATTACTTCTCATTGCGCGACCGCATGATAGGCTCCGGCGCCATAGGCGGCAAGGCCTGCGGCATGCTGCTCGCTCGCAAGATAGCCGAAGTCTGCCTGCCTGAGTTCCGCGAGCACACGGAGCCGCACGACTCCTTCTATATAGGCTCCGACGTCTTTTACACCTACATCGTCAGCAACAACTGCTGGCGCGCAAGGATAGAGCAGCGCACGCCCGAGGGCTATTTCTCCAAGGCCGAGGAGCTCAAACAGGCGCTGCTCTCCGGCAGCTTCCCGGAGAACATCCGCGAGCAGTTCAAGGCCATGCTCACCTATTACGGCCAGAGCCCGATAATCGTGCGCTCCTCCAGCTTTCTGGAGGACGGCTTCGGCAACGCCTTCGCGGGCAAGTATGAGTCCGTGTTCTGCGTGAACTTCGGCACGCTGGAGACCCGGCTCAAGGCCTTTGAGGACGCGGTGCGCCAGGTGTATGCCAGCACTATGGACATCTCCGCGCTAGAGTACCGGCTCCAGCGCGGGCTGGAGAAGAAGGACGAGCAGATGTCAATCCTCGTCCAGCGCGTCTCCGGCTCCTGGGCCGGGCCGTATTTTCTGCCCGGCGCGGCGGGCGTGGGTTACAGCCGCTGCCTCTACAAGACCAGCCCGGACGCCGACCCCACGGCGGGCATGCTCCGCCTGGTCGTCGGCCTCGGCACAAAGGCCGTGGACCGGACGGAGGACGACTATCCCCGCCTCGTGAACCTCGACCGCCCGGCAGCGCGCACGCACTCGAGCGTCGCGGACCGGCACCGCTTCTCCCAGCACACCGTGGACGTCATCGACCGCGAGCGCCAGACCCTGCGCAGCGTCAGCGTCGACCAGGTGCACCATTTCCTGCCCGACTGGTTCCACACCCTGATGTTCGAGCGCGACTACGAGGCCGAGGCGGCCCTGCGCGAGATAGGCATCAAGGACGAGGTCTGGTTCATAAGCTGCCAGGGCTTTTTGGAGAACACCAAGTTCCCGCAGATAATGCGCTCGCTGCTCAAGACGCTGGAGAACGTCTACGGCACGCCCGTGGACATAGAGTACTCCGTCAACACCGAGGAGGGCGACTTCGTCATAAACATCCTCCAGTGCCGCCCGCTCTATGTCGGCCAGCCCGGCGGCAAGGTGTCGGTGCCGAAGCTCCCGGACGAGGACACCTTCTTCGACCTCGACAACTCCTCGATGGGCATGTCCTCAGTGACGGACATAGACGTCGTGGTGCAGATAGACGCCAAGGCGTATTACGAATACCCCTACGCCAAAAAGCGCATGGCAGCCACAGCCGTTGGGCTGATAAACCGCTATTACAAGGGTAAGGGCAAGAATCTGCTGCTGCTCGCACCCGGGCGGCTCGGCACCAGCTCGCCGGAGCTGGGCGTGCCCTGCTCCTTTGCGGACATCTCCGGCTTCGCCGGCGTGTGCGAGGTCTCGGACGACAGCGCGGGCTATATGCCGGAGCTCAGCTACGGCAGCCACATGTTCCAGGACCTCGTGGAGGCCAACATCTTCTACTGCGCCATCTGGAACGACAAGCGCACGCTAAAATATAACCCCGCCCTCATCCAGGGCCCGAACCTCTTCGACGAGATATGCTCGGGCATGCCGGAGCTCTCCCACATGTTCCGCGTGACGGAGACCAAGGGCCTGTGCTGCTGGCTGGACGCCGTGGCCAACCGCGCCGTGTGCGGGTTCAAGGAGTCGAAACCGCTTGCAATTTCGGAGCAAGAGGCGTAATATTGTGCAATAAAGTTTTAGGTTTAGCGGAGGTAAAGACAAATGAGCTACATTCCCACTCCCGAGCAGGCGCTGGAGCTGACGAAGCGCTATAACAAGGAAGCCTTCCACATCCAGCACGCGGAGACCGTCGGCAAGGTCATGCGCTATCTGGCCGGAAAGTACGACGCCGGCAACGAGGACTATTGGCAGGCCGTAGGCATACTGCACGACATAGACTTCGAGCAGTGGCCGGAGGAGCACTGCAAGCGCGCCGACACCCTGCTCAGGGAGCTGGACATAGACGAGAGCGTCATCCACGCCGTCGTCAGCCACGGCTGGGGCATCTGCAGCGACGTGGAGCCGGAGCGCTATATGGAGAAGATCCTCTTCGCCACGGACGAGCTCACTGGCCTCATCTGGGCGGCGTCCCTCATGCGCCCGACGGGCTTTGACGGCATGGACGCCAAGTCCGTGATGAAGAAGTTCAAGGACAAGAAGTTCGCCGCCGGCTGCTCCAGAGACATCATCTCCAAGGGCGCGGAGCTGCTCGGCATCACGATGCCGGAACTCGCCGCCATGACCCTCGAGGCCATGACCGCGTGAAGCGAAAATAAAAAAACACCCGCAGGTTTTAAAGCCTGCGGGTGTTTTTTTGCTTATCTCATTTCACGACGTCCCTGAGCAGGTCGTCCATGTCGTACATGCCGGGGGCCTTGACGGTGGCGATGAACTTCGCCGCCGCAATGGCGCCGCTGGCAAAGACCTCGCGGGAGAGGGCGGTGTGCTTCATCTCGAACACCTCGTCGTGCCCGGCGAAGATGACCTCGTGCTCGCCCACGATGGTGCCGCCGCGGACGGAGGAGATGCCTATCTCCTCGCGCCGCCTGGGCTGGCGGACGCTGTGGCGCTCAAAGACGTTCTCAGCTTCGTAGGGCAGGGCGGAGGCGGCGGCGTCGGCCAGCATCAGGGCCGTGCCGCTCGGCGCGTCCACCTTGCGGCGGTGGTGCTTTTCGACGATCTCGACGTCGAAGCTCTCGCCGAGCACGGCGGCAGCGCGCTTCACGAGCTGCATCATAAGGTTGATGCCCAGCGACATGTTGCCGGACTTGAACACCGGTATCCGCGCCGCGGCCTTCTCGATGTCGTGCAGCTGCTCCTCGGAGTAGCCCGTCGTGCACAGGACGATGGGTATCTTCCTCAGCAGGCAGAACTCCAGCAGCGCGTCGAGGTTGGCGGGGTTGGAGAAGTCGATGACCACGTCGGCGGGGCCCTCGTAGCTCATGGGGTCAGAATAGACCTCAAAGCAGTTCTTCTTGAGCGGCGTGCGGTTGAAGCCCGCGACGACCTCCACACCCTCGAGCCCCTCGCAGCCGCAGACAACGCACTGGCCCATGTGGCCGTTGCAGCCGGAGACTATTATCTTTAGCATAAGAATACCTTCCTTGCCCCGGGATTACACCTTGAGTCCCACGCCGCGCATGGAGACCTTGAGCTTCTCGATGTTCGCGGGGTCCATATCCACCAGCGGCAGGCGGAACTTGCCGACGTTCATGCCGGCGAGGTTCATGGCCGTCTTGACGGGGATGGGGTTCGTCTCGATGAACAGCTTGTCGAAGAAATCAGCCAGCCTGAAGTACTCGGCGCTCGCGGCCTTGAAGTCGCCGGCGAGGCAGAGGTCGCAGAGGTGGGAGACGTCCTTCGGGATGATGTTGGAGGCCACGGAGATGACGCCGTAGGCGCCGAGGGCCATCATGGGCACGGTGTCGGAGTCGTTGCCGGACCAGAACACCAGGTCGTCCCCGCACATGGAGCGGGTCAGGGCGTACTCGGCGATGTTGCCGCTGGCCTCCTTGACGCCGTTTATGTTCGGGTGCTGGGAGAGGACCTTGTATGTGGCGGGCTTGATGCCTATGCCGGTGCGTCCGGGCACGTTGTAGAGTATCATCGGCACCTTGACGCGGTCTGCGACATAGGTGAAGTGCTCGATGAGGCCCTTCTGGGTGCTCTTATTATAGTAAGGTGTGACCATGAGGATGCCGTCCGCGCCGCACATCTCGGCGTGCTTGGCCTGCTCGAGAACGTGCTCGGTGTTGTAGCCGCCGACGCCGACGATGGTCTTCATCTTGCCGGCGCACATCTCGACGGTGAGCTCCACCAGACGGTCGTGCTCCTCCTCGGTGTGGGTCGGGTTCTCACCCGTGGTGCCGCAGACAAGGATCGCGGAGGTGCCGCCCTTGTACTGGAAGTCGAGAAGCTCCTGATATTTTTCGTAATCGACGCCATTTTCGAGGTATGGCGTGACTATGGCGGTACATGAGCCTGTAAATATAGGTGTCTTTGCCATTTTATAAACCTCCTTAGATGAATGCGCGCAGATTATTTGGCGGTGATATAGCCCTCTGCGGTCAGCAGCTCGGCGAGCTCAACGGCTCCGCCGGCGGCGCCGCGCAGGGTGTTGTGAGAGAGGCAGACGAACTTGTAGTCATACTGGGTGTCGGGACGCAGACGGCCGATGGATATCTGCATGCCGCCCTCGTTCATACGGTCCAGCCTGGTCTGCGGACGGTCGGGCTCCTCAAAGTAGTGCAGGAACTGCTTGGGCGCGGAGGGGAGCTCCAGCTCCTGGGCGCGGCCCTTGTAGGCGGCCCAGCGGGCCTTCATCTCGTCCATGGAGGGCTTCTTGTCGAAGCTCACGAACACGGCGGCCATGTGGCCGTTGGACGCGGCGACGCGCAGGCACTGTGCGGTGATGAGCGGCTTCTCGGCGTTCACGATGACGCCGTTTTCAACGCGGCCCCAGACCTTCATGGGCTCCTGCTCGCTCTTTTCCTCCTCACCGCCGATGTAGGGGATGACGTTGTCGACCATCTCGGGCCAGGTCTTGAAGGTCTTGCCGGCGCCGGAAATGGCCTGATAGGTGCAGACTAGGATCTTGTCGAGGCCGAAGTCAGCCCTGAAGGGGGAGAGGGCCGGGACGTAGCTCTGGATGGAGCAGTTAGACTTGACTGCGATGAAGCCGCGCTTGGTGCCAAGGCGCTTTTTCTGCGCGGCGATGACGGCGAGATGCTCGGGGTTTATCTCGGGGATGACCATCGGAACGTCCGGGGTCCAGCGGTTGGCGCTGTTGTTGGAGACGACGGGGCACTCGGCCTTGGCGTACTCCTCCTCGAGGGCGAGGATCTCTTCCTTCTTCATATCGACGGCGGAGAAGACAAAATCGACGTCCTTCACCACGTCCGCAACGTCCGCGGCATTCTTGACGACGATGGACTTCGCGCACTCGGGCATAGGCTCATCGAGCGCCCACTTAGCGCCAACGGCCTCCTCATAGGTCTTGCCCGCGCTGCGCGCGCTCGCCGCGATAGCAGCCAGCTCGAACCACGGGTGATTGGCGATCAGCGTGACGTAGCGCTGACCCACCATGCCGGTGCCTCCTATGACTCCGACCTTCAATTTCTCCATGCTTGATCCATCCTTTCCACCATACGACGCAGTATATTCGTATGTCAGTTAAATAATACCGGGTGACATAACTCTTGCAATTATCGGTATCAGCCTTTATAATGACATAATAAGTCGAAAAAGGCAATAACCTGCTGCGCCTTTAGCAATTTAATATTTTACCACCCTGTTTCAACTCAGTCAACATACGTCAAAAGGTGAACAAAGAAAATGAAGCGATTAAAAGCCATACCAGCCCTTATCCTTGCCCTGCTGCTGATAGCGGGGCTTCTTCCGGCGCTGCCTGCCGCGGCGGCGGGGGATATTTACGTCAACGGGTCCAATAACGTGCTCTCCGGCGGCCTCGGCTCCGCCTACGCCGTGGGCTCGGGCGGCACGGGCTTCGTCACGGGCAACGCCTACGTCATGACGGCGGACGGAATCACGACCATAGGCGGTGGGAGCGGCAGCTCCACCGGCTCGGAGCGCCCGGGCCGGGACGAGACCTCGCCCACGCCCTCGCACCTCTCCGTGACGGGCAGCATCAGCCTCCCGTATTCCAAGATCCGCGTCGGCCTCTACTACTATGACGGCTCCAGCAGCATCCGCAACAGCACCCTGGAGTCCGCCAACCTCGAAAACGAGGTCGGCTATGGCTATCTCTTCGGCTGGTATGACTCGAGCCGCGTCTTCCACCAGGTCGGCTACACCAACGAGACTCAGATCACCATGGCGATGGACAAAAACGTCACCATAAGCAGCGGCGCCGGCCTCGGCTGCTACCACATCATGCTCCCCGGCACCTATTACAGCTTTGAGGAGGCCTCCGCGGCCGCCGCACAGTACGGCGGCTTCCCGGCGTATTACAACGGACAGTATTACGCCCTCGTCGGCAGCTTCACGAGCATCTCCGAGGCGCAGTCCGCGATGAGCTGGTACGGCGTGAGCGGCACGGTGTACACCGCCTCGCAGTACTGCGTCACCGTGTGCCGCACGACGGACGGCACCATCCTCTTCGAGTTCGACTGCGGCCGGGACCAGAACCTCGCCGTCAGCCCGCAGAGCAGCTCCGGCAAGGCCGTGACCTGGTTCAAGGGCTATCAGTATTACGGTGACTTTGAGTACGTCCGCCGCAGCGGCGAAAAGCTGACGGTCATCAACATCGTCGATATCGAGGACTACGTCAAGGGCGTCCTGCCCTATGAGATGAGCGGCAGCTGGCCCATCGAGGCGCTCAAGGCCCAGGCCCTCTGTGCCCGCACCTATGCCGCCAGCCACTTCAATGCCAACGACTATTACGGCTTTGACGTCACCAACGACACATACAGCCAGGTCTACCGCGGCCTGAACAGCGCGACAAGCACCTCCGACGCCGCCGTGGATGCCACCGCCGGCATCTACATACTCTACAAGGGCGAACCCATAACCGCCATGTACTGTTCCTCCAACGGCGGAGCCACCGAGAACAGCGAAAGCGTCATGTCCAGCGCCGTCGGCTATCTGCGCGGCAAGGTGGACAGCTTTGAGGCCGCCGCCGCAAGCATAAACGCCAACAGCAGCTGGACCTACACCTTCACGCGCCAGGAGCTGGCCGCAAAGGCAAACACCCTCGGCTTCTCCATCGCCTCGGCGGACAAGATTGAGCTGACCTACTCCGACACCGGCAACGTCATCGGCATAAAGCTCACGGACTCCAACGGCCGCAGCGCCAGCTTCAGCAAGAGCAGCTGCTATAACTTCTGCACCTCCACGCTGGGCATCAAGAGCATCTCCTTTGAAATAAAGGAGAACGGCGACAGCGTCACCTTCATCGGCAGCGGCTGGGGCCACAGCCTCGGCCTGAGCCAGTTCGGAGCCTATGCCATGGCCAAGACATACGGTTTCACCTACGACCAGATAGTGAACTTCTATTTCACCGACATCACTCTCGCCCGCGCGACGTATACGAACTGAGGCGTTTTAATGAAGACATCTGATTTTTACTTTGACCTGCCCGAGGAGCTCATCGCCCAGACCCCGCTGGAGAAGCGCGACGCATCGCGCCTGCTGTGTCTGGACAAGGTGACGGGCGAGATACAGCACCGCGTGTTCTCGGAGCTGCCGGAGCTGCTCCGTCCGGGCGACTGCCTCGTGATGAACGACTCGCGCGTCCTGCCCGCGCGGCTGCTCGGCGCGCGTGAATCCGGCGGCGCTGTCGAGGTGCTGCTGCTGCGCGACCTCGGCGGCGGGCGCTGGGAGTGCCTGACCCGCCCGGGCCGCAAGACCAAGCCGGGCACCAAGCTGGTGTTCGGCGACGGCGAGCTCGAGGCCGAGGTCATCGAGGTCGCCGAGGGCGGCAACAGGATAGTAGAGTTCAAGTATGACGGCATCTTCCTCGAGGTGCTCGAGCGCCTGGGCAAAATGCCGCTCCCGCCGTATATCAAGACCGAGCTCGAGGACGGTGAGCGCTACCAGACCGTCTACTCCAAGGAGCTGGGCAGCGCCGCCGCGCCCACCGCGGGGCTGCATTTTACCAAGGAGCTGCTGGCGAAGATAGCCGAAAAGGGCGTGCGCGAGTGCTTCGTCACGCTGCACGTCGGCCTCGGCACCTTCCGCCCGGTCAAGGCCGAGGACATCGAGGAGCACGAGATGCACTCCGAGTTCTGCATCATGCCGGAGGAGACGGCGCGGATAATCACCGAGACGAAGAAGTCCGGCGGCCGCGTGGTCTGCGTCGGCACCACCTCCTGCCGCACTGTGGAGAGCTTTGCCAACGAGGACGGCACCATGGACGCCAAGTCCGGCTGGACCAACATCTTCATCTACCCGGGTTACAGATTCAAATGCATGGACGCCCTGGTGACGAATTTCCACCTGCCGGAGAGCACTCTCATCATGCTGGTTTCGGCCTTCGCCGGCCGCGAGCACGTCCTCGCCGCGTACAAGCAGGCCGTGGAGATGCGCTACCGCTTCTTCTCCTTCGGCGATGCGATGTTCCTGAGCTGAACCAAACAACACACCGCCTCCGCCGCCGCGGGGGCGGATTTTTTTGCGCCGTAACAAGAAAAGCCGGGCCGCATACAATGATACTGGCACGTTCAGAGTGCCGTATTTTCCTTGAAACCATGGTGAAGGGAGTAAGCATATGCGGAAGTGCAACGACTCAGACTGGCGCGAAGACCTCGAGAGCTGCAATATGAACGTGATAAAGCCCTGCGATCACGATTGCAACAACACTCGCGGCTGCGGCCACGTCTGCTGCGTGAGCGGCCCCACCGGGCCCACGGGCGCGACGGGCGCTACCGGAGCAACTGGGCCCACCGGCGCAACAGGCGCAACAGGCCCGACCGGTCCCACCGGCCCGACCGGAGCCACCGGCGCGGGCATCGATACGATAGAGCAGTTCGTCCCCGGCACGCCCTATTCAGTGGGCGACCTTGTGTATTACAGCGGGGCGCTGTACGACGTAAATACCAATAACCCCACGGGTACCCCCGGCTTCTCGCCGGACTTCACCCTCGTGACCGTGACCGGACCCACGGGCGCCACGGGCGCGATCGGCCCCACCGGCCCGACCGGACCCACCGGCCCCACCGGCGCTGCCGGCGCGACAGGCGCAACGGGTGCTACCGGCCCCTCCGGCACCGGCCCGACTGGACCGACCGGCCCCACCGGGCCCACGGGCGCAACGGGCGCTACCGGCCCCTCCGGCACCGGCCCGACCGGTCCCACCGGACCCACCGGCCCGACAGGCGCGACGGGCGCCACCGGGCCCTCCGGTACCGGCCCGACCGGCCCCACCGGACCTACCGGCCCGACAGGCGCGACAGGTGCCACCGGCCCCTCCGGCACCGGTCCGACCGGTCCCACAGGACCTACCGGCCCGACCGGCGCTGCCGGTGCGACTGGCCCGACCGGCCCCTCCGGCACCGGACCCACCGGCCCGACTGGACCCACGGGTGACACCGGCGCCACGGGTGCCGAAGGCCCGACCGGCCCGACTGGTCCCACTGGACCCACGGGCGACACGGGCGCCACCGGCCCCACCGGTCCTACCGGCCCCTCCGGTACCGGCCCGACTGGACCCACAGGTCCCACCGGCGCCGAAGGCGAGGCGGGCCCCACCGGTCCGACAGGCCCCACTGGACCCACGGGTGACACCGGAGCCCAGGGCACAGAAGGCGCTACCGGTCCTACCGGCCCCACCGGCGACACAGGGGCTGAAGGCCCGACCGGCCCGACTGGCCCGACGGGCGACGCCGGAGCCACCGGCGCTGAGGGTCCGACCGGCCCGACCGGCCCGACCGGACCCACCGGCCCTGCGGGCGGCACCGTGCTCAGAGCTGCTGCAGCGGTCTCCGACGCCACCGGCACCGGCGACATCGTGACGCAGTTCAACCAGCTGCTCGCCAACCTGCGCAGCATCGGGATATTGTCCGAATGACCAAGTCTGAGAGGACGGCCGCAGCGCCGTCCTCCTTTTAAAAGCAGGAGGGGCAAATGAAAGTTTACGTCTATGCCATATGCAAAAACGAGAGCAAATTCGCCCTGCGCTGGATGAAGTCGATGTCGGAGGCCGACGGCGTCTACGTCCTAGACACCGGCTCCGAGGACAACACGGTGGAGCTGCTCCGCGGTGAGGGCGCGATCGTGGAGGTTGAGGTGTTCAAGCCCTGGCGTTTTGACACGGCGCGGAACCGCTCGCTGGAGATGGTGCCGGAGGACGCGGACGTCTGCGTCTGCACCGACATCGACGAGCTATTCCACCCCGGCTGGCGCGCGCTGCTGGAGGCGGCCTGGAAGCCGGACACCACCCGCGCCGCCTACCGCTATACCTGGAACTTCAACCCGGACGGCTCCGAGGGCTTCGTCTTCTGGCTCAACAACATGCATTCCCGCCACGGCTACCGCTGGACGCACCCTGTCCACGAGGTGCTCGAGCGCACTGTGCCGGAGCCGACGCGCCAGATCTACATAGAGGGCATCCAGCTCGACCACCGCGCGGACGACACCAAGCCGCGCAGCCAGTACCTTCCGCTGCTGGAGATGTCGGTCGCCGAGTGCCCGGACGACGACCGGAACATGCACTACCTGGGCCGGGAATACTACTTCTACCGCCGCTGGGAGGACGCCATCCGCACCCTTGAGCACCACCTCTCCATGCCGAGCGCAACCTGGGCCGATGAGCGCTGCGCCTCCATGCGCTACATAGCCCGCTGCCAGAACGCCCTGGGCAGGGCGGGGGAGGCCAAGCGCTGGCTCTGGCGCGCTATAGGCGAGGCGCCACACCTGCGCGAGCCGTATCTCGACATGGCAAAGCTGCTGTACGCGGAAAAGGACTGGGACGGCCTCGTCCACATGTGCCGCACCGCGCTGAGAATTACCGAGCGCCCGCGCACCTATATCTGCGAGGCGGAGTCCTGGGGCAGCCTGCCCTATGACTACCTCTCGCTGGGCCTCTACTACACCGGCCGCTATGCCGAGGCGCTCGCCGCCGTGCGAAAGGCCATCGAACTTAACCCCACCGAGGACCGCCTGCGCGAGAACGAAAAGTACATCCTCGCCGCCCTGAAATGACCACACCGTCTGCGCCGGGCGGAAATTAGCGCCCGGCGCAAAAAATACTTGACCTTTGCGCGCGATGGTAGTAGAATATCCTCAGAAGTTAGAGTATGCTAACTCACACAACTTGAACGGCGAAAGCCGATATATTTTAAACCGTTAGTTAGATAAAACTAACTGCAAAAGAAAGGTGATGAGCATGAGCGTAGTTATCGTAGGCGGCAACGAGTGCATGGCAGGGCAGTACGAGAGCATCTGCCGCGAGCACGGCTGCAAGGCCAAGGTCTATACAAAGCAGAGCGGTTCACTGAAGAAAAAGGTCGGCACGCCGGACCTGCTGATTCTCTTCATCAGCACCGTCTCGCACAAGATGGCCCTCAGCGTCATCCAGGAGGCCAGGAGGAACAGCGTGCCTGTCGCGCGCGTGCACACCAGCAGCAGCACGGCGCTGCGCTCGGCCCTCATCGAACACGGCGCCACGGCATGAGGACGACATGGCGCCGCTGGAGAAGTACATGATAGAGCAGGGAGCCCCTACGCTGGCAAGCCTCAAGACCGGCACGCTCTTTTGCGTGGACACTCAGGAGACGAGGGAGCTGCTCAGACAGATAGGCCAATGGGACCGCCGTCTGAGCGGAAAGGGCATATCCATAACGCTGCTGCGCTATAACGGCCGCCGCGCGCTGGTGTACATGTACCGCCGCTCGCAGCTCGAGCGCGACCTGACTTCGGAGGGCGCGGCTGAGCTGCTGGCCCGGTGCGGCTACGCCTCGGCGGAGCCGGAATACGCCCTCTCCCGGCTGCGTGAGCGCTTCTGCGAGGGAGCCGAGTTCCCGCACGAGATCGGCCTGTTCCTGGGCTATCCGCTCTGCGACGTGCTCGGCTACATCAAAAACCGGGGACGCAACAGCAAGCTCACTGGCTGGTGGCAGGTCTACGGCGACGAGCAGAGCGCGGCGAGACAGTTCGAGCGCTTCCGCCGCTGCCGGGACATATACACCAGGCTCTGGAGCAGAGGAAAAACGGTGCAGCAGCTGACTGTCTGCGCCTGAGCAGAAAAGAGGTAATAAAAAATGAGCAAGATAGCAGTAGTATACTGGAGCGGCACGGGCAACACCGAGGCCATGGCAAAGAGCGTCGCCGCGGGCGCACGCTCCGCGGGCGCGGAGGTAGAGCTGCTTACCGCCGCCGAGTTCGGGCCGGACAAGCTGTCCGCATATGACGCCGCCGCCTTCGGCTGCCCGGCGATGGGCTCGGAGCAGCTGGAGGAGGACGAGTTCGAGCCCATGTTCTCGGCCTGCAAGCCGGCGCTGAAGGGCAAAAAGATAGCTCTCTTCGGCTCCTACGGCTGGGGAGACGGCGAGTGGATGCGCTCCTGGGAGGCCACGGCGAAGTCCTATGGCGCGCACCTCGAGCGTGAGGGCGTTATCTGCGCCGACGCGCCCGACACCGCGGCTAAGGCCGCCTGCGAAGCCCTGGGCAAGGCCCTGGCTTGAGCGCAAAACAAAATAAGAGGCCGGGGGCGGGTTGTCCGCCTCCGGCCTTTGACGTTGTTGACACGGACAATGCGCGGATGATATACTGAAATTGGATAAAACAAGGGGGTGTGCGTGTGGAAAAGGACAGAGTCATCCCGCTTTTCATCGCAGTTTGCCTGTTTTATGTCTCGGGCAAGCTGCTGAGTTTGCTGATCCGTTCCGGCCCCTGGCCCTATGTCATCGCCGCCGTTGCGAGCCTTGTCCTCGGCTACGTCCTGTATGACGACAGGATGAAAAACTGGCTCAAAAAGCCGGACTGCAGCGGCAAGGACAGGGGGCTCTCGCTGCTCGTTTCCGCCGTCGTGTTCGTCATTATTGGAAAACTGCTGCTCTGGATGTTCGAGGTCATCCCGCAGCTCATCTGGGGCAATGACCTGCCCGGCTTCTTCTACAACTGGGTCGCGAGCTTCATGACGCTCATTTTCGGAGGCCTGGCGCTGCTCGTCATCTGCTTCATGATCGGCGACAGGCTGTATTTCCGCCGCCTGAAGCCCTGGCTGGAGAATTGAAAAAGGAGAGGGGAGCCCCTCTCCTTATTTTTCTCCCGTTTTGCCGGAGACGTGGGCCTTGAGGGCCTCAAAGGTCTCGGCGCTGATGACGTGCTCGATGCGGCAGGCGTCCTCGGCGGCGACCTCCGGGCTCACGCCCATGGCGGTCAGCCAGCCGGAGATGAGCGTGTGCCGCTCGTAGATCTTTTCGGCGATCTCCCGGCCCTTGTCGAGCAGAGTGATGAAGCCGTCCTTGTCGACATCTATATAGCCGTTGGTTCTCAGGTTCTTCATCGCCACGCTGACGCTCGGCTTGGAGAAGGAGAGCTCGTTTGCAATGTCTATGGAACGGACGTTGCCCTGCCTGTTGTGGATGACAAGTATGGCTTCAAGGTAATTTTCCGCTGACTCCTGTATCTTCAAGACTACCACACCCCATTGCGAATCTTGATATTTCCCTATATAATATCACAGTCGGTCTGCGCTTATCAAGAGCCAAAACGCGGTTGACAATCAGGCTATGCCGGGATAATATTCAAAGAGCGCGAACTGGCGCAACAGGGGGCTTTAAATGTTCAAACTCATAAAGACAGAGGGCCACGCGCGGCGCGGCGAATTCACCTGCCCGCACGGCACGGTCCAGACGCCGGTGTTCATGAACGTCGGCACCCAGGGCGCGATAAAGGGCGCGCTCTCGGCAAAAGACCTCAGCGAGATCGGCTGCCAGATAGAGCTTTCAAACACCTACCACCTCCACGTCCGCCCGGGTGACGAGCTCATAAAGTCGCTCGGCGGACTGCACAAGTTCATGACCTGGGACGGGCCCATCCTCACGGACAGCGGCGGGTTCCAGATCTTCTCCCTTGCGGAGCTGCGCAAGATAGGGGAGGACGGCGTGCGCTTCAACTGCCACGTCGACGGCCGCCACATCTTCATGGGCCCGGAGGAGAGCATGAGGATACAGTCCAACCTCGGCTCCGACATCGCCATGGCCTTTGACGAGTGCATCAAGATCCCCTCGCCGTATGAGTACGTCCGCCAGAGCTGCGACCGCACGGTCCGCTGGCTGGAGCGCTGCAAAAAGGCGCTGGCGCAGTACAATTCCGAGCCCGACGCCGTGAACCCCGGCCAGGTGCTCTTCGGCATCAACCAGGGCGCGGTGTTCCACGACATACGCATAGACCACATGAAGCGCATAGCCGACCTGGACCTGCCAGGCTACGCCATAGGCGGCCTCGCCGTGGGCGAGACGGCGGAGGAGATGTACGACACCATCTCGGCCGTCGAGGAGCACATGCCCAAGGACCGCCCGCGCTACCTCATGGGCGTCGGCACACCGGGGAACATCATAGAGTCCGTCTGGCGCGGCGTGGACTTCTTCGACTGCGTAATGCCCGCACGCAACGGCCGGCACGGCCACCTCTTCACCTGGGAGGGCATAATCAACATCAAAAACGCCAAATATGAGCGCGACGAGGGCCCCATCGCCCCCGGCTGCGACTGCCCCGTGTGCCGCCGTTACTCCCGCGCCTATGTCCGCCACCTCTTCAAGGCCGAGGAGATGCTGGCCATGCGCTTTGCCGTCACGCACAATCTCTGGTTCTACAACGACCTCATGCGCCGCATCCGCGCCGCCCTCGACGAGGGGCGCTACGCCGCGTTCCGTGAGAGATACTCAAAGATTTTGGATACGCGGATATAATTTTCTTGCATTTAGGAAAATATGAGGTTATAATTTACACGCTGTACATTTTCTCAGGTTGGAGGTTTTCAAATGTTCTACAATGTCCTGTCAGCAGACGCGGCTGCTACCGGCGGGCTCGGCGGAATGTCGTCGATCCTGTTCCTGGTCATCATCTTCGTCGTATTTTACTTCTTCCTCATCCGTCCGGAGAACAAGAGGAAAAAGAAGCTCACCGAGATGCGCAACAACATCAGCATCGGCGATGAGATCGTCACCATCGGCGGCATAATGGGCAAAGTCGTCCAGGTCACCGAGGACACCATCACCTTCGAGACCGGCGAGGACCGTGTCCGCATGCAGGTCACCAAGTGGGCCATCTCCTCCAACGTCCGCGAGGAGAAGCAGCGCGCCGCGCAGGAGGCTGCCGCCAAGGCCGCCAAGAGCAAGAAGAACGCTGCCAAGACTTCCGGCGAGGAAAACAAAATAGACGAGGGCAAGGGCGAATAAGTCCGCGCCAAGTCATTAAATCCCCCCTGACGCAATAGGATGTACAAAACATCCGCGTCGGGGGGAATTTTTTATGCAGACAAGTGTGGAACGGAAAGGGAAGAAGAGGTCGCGCCTGAGATGGTATGTGCTAGGCCCGGTCCTGGGCGCCGTAGCCTCGGCGGTGCTGCTGTATATTACAGCGGTGCTGCTGGAGAGACAGATATTGCCATATTCAGTGGCCGGGGAACTGGTGATCGCCTGCCTGTTCCTTGGCTCGACCGCAGGCGGGGCAGGCGCCGCAAAGCGCCGCGGCTCAGCTCCGCTGCCTTCGGGCCTGACAGCCGGAGCAGCCCTCGCAGCGGCCGTCGTCGTGGTCTCGCTGATGGCACAGGGGGAGGGGGCGATATCCGCCGACTGCCTGCGCCATGTGATAGCCGCGGTTGCGGGCGGAGCCTTCGGCGGTGCGCTGTGCTTGAACCGCGGAGGCGGCAAACGTAAAAAACGCGCCCGCAGAAGGTAGCAATATTACAGAGAGTAATATATTGACCAGGTAGACATAATTGCAAAATGATTACCAAGATGTTGTTATGCACCCAAATGCAGCTCACTAAATGTTGTGACTATGCCTGAGTTTTCAAGCCTTTCACCGAGAGGTAGTAGACGCAGTTGACATAATACTGTTAACATAATACATAGGCATAATTCACAAAAATGCACTTATTTTGACAAAGGACTTGATTACGGATGGAATTTGTATTATATTGTCCCTACTTGAATTATGTAAATTGCGGCATTATCCCCCTGCGCTGGCAGGGTGAGCTCCGGTGACGCCGGGGCGCCGCCTTCCACATATAGATACGGCCCGGTTGATGCGTCAGGGCGGAGAGGCGTTCACCCTGCTCATCATCTCGGCGGCCTTCATAGCCGGCGCCGTCGGCGGCTCGCTGCTCGGCTCCGGGGAGCTTTCCGCGGCCGAGGGCGTCCTGCCCTGGGACGGAAGCGTATACGGCTCCGATTCCTATTTTTCCCTGCTCTTTTCCTGCGCCAAGTACCACCTTATCGTATTGCTTTTTTCCACCTCGCTTGCCGGGGTGCTGTTCATACCGGCGACGCTCGCCTTCAGGGGCTTCGCCCTCTCGTGCACGGCCGCCTTTGTCGCTTCGGCTTATCCGGAGCAGGGCATCGCGCTCGTACTGGTCGTGCTGGGCCTGCCCGCACTGCTGACTGTGCCGAGCCTGTTTATTGTCGCCTACGGCGGCGAGCTGTTTTCTGCGCGGCTCGTTTCGCACTATGTCCGCCGGCCCCTGCCGCCGCGCTACCGGCGCGGGGAGGACCGGGCCCTGGCCGTGGCTGTTATGCTTCTGGCCGCGGCGGCGATAGAGTGCTTTGCCGTTCCGCCGCTCGTGCGGCTGCTTATTTAGAGATAGGGGAAAAGGGGGGAGACGTGTTTTGCAGGATGTCGTCTGTCTTGAAAGATTTGAACAATACCTGACAGATGTAAAGAAGGCATCGGCCAACACGCTTGCCTCCTACATGAGGGACGTCAGACAGCTGAGCGACTATGTCGCCGCGCACGACCTGCCGGGCCTTGACTCGCTCGACGATGAAGAGCTCGCGGCCTACATCGCCTGGCTCAGGCACAACGGCAAGTCCCCCGCCACCGTCAGCCGCTGCATCGCCTCGCTCAAGAGCTTTTACTCGCTGCTGCTCTCGCAGGGCGTAGTTGACCACAACCCGGCCGCCGGGCTCGTGCCCGAAAAGGCCGTGCAGAAGCTGCCGCAGATACTCACCAGCAAGGAGGTCGAGCTCCTGCTCGAGCAGCCAGAGTGCACGGACATGAAGGGCTACCGCGACCGCGCCATGCTGGAGCTGCTGTATGCAACGGGCATCCGCGTCAGCGAGCTGATCTCCCTGGACGTATCGGACGTGAACATCCCCGCCGGCTTCATCCGCTGCCGCAGTAAGGACAAGGAAAGGATGATACCACTTTATCCGGCGGCTATCAAGGCCCTTTCGGAATATGTCGAATTCATCCGCCCGCAGATGATCGCCTCCCCGGACGAGCAGTCCCTGTTCGTGAACATCAGCGGCGAGCGCATGAGCCGCCAGGGCTTCTGGAAGATAATCAAGACCTATCAGAAAAAGGCGGGCATCGAGAAGGACATAACTCCGCACACCCTGCGCCACAGCTTTGCGGCGCACCTGCTGGAAAACGGCGCGGACCTGCGCTCCATCCAGGAGATGTTGGGCCACGCGGATATCTCCTCCACCCAGGTCTATTCCCACATCGTAAAAAAGCAGCTCAAGGACGTCTACAACAAGGCACATCCGAGGGCATAAGAGAGAGGAACATCAAACAAAACCGGCGCGGGTCTCCGCGCCGGTTTTGCGTTGCGCACAAGCCCGCGGCATGGTAAAATGAACGCACGGAAGGGGGCAGAAACATGAAAAAGCCCAAGATGATGATATTCGACTACGGCCACACCCTCTGCTATGAGCCGGAGCAGAACTACGAGCGCGGCTGGCGCGCCGCCATGGAGCACGCCGTGCGCAATCCCCGCGGTATGACCGCCGCGCAGCTGCACGAGTACAGCCGCGAAATATACGCCGACCTCTTCAAAAAGATGCGGCCCCTGGAGCTCGAGACGGACGGATTGAAGCTCGACGAGAGCATCTTCGACGCGCTGGGCCTCGGCTTCGACGTGTCGATGCAGGAGCTCGAGTACATCCGCTGGTGCGCCACGGAGCCTATCTTCCCCATGGAGGGCATAGAGGACTTCCTGGCTCTCTGCCGGGAGCTGGACATCCGCACGGGCGTCATAAGCAACCTCTCGTTCTCCGGCGCCACGCTGATACGGCGCATAAACGAGTGCCTGCTCTTCCATAACTTCGAGTTCATCGTCGCCTCCAGCGAGTGCGTGTTCAGAAAGCCCTCGGAGCACATCTTCCGCCGCGCCCTCGGCCTCGCGGGGCTGGAGCCGGAGGATTGCTGGTTCGCCGGGGACGACGTGGAGTGCGACGTCGAGGGCGCCGCGCGCTCCGGACTGTACCCCATCTGGTTCAAGTGCCCGCTAAAGTGCACCTACAAGCCCGAGTGCCCGCACCCGCCCCGGTGCGAGCACCTGAAAGTCAGCTCCTGGGCCGAGCTGGGCGAGGTCCTGCGCCGCTGCGAGTGACCTTGCGAAAGCCGGCGCGCTGTGGTACAATATCAGGATGAAAGCGGGGCGGCAAATGCGCATTTTAGGTATAGACCCCGGCATCGCCATCGTGGGCTTCGGCGTCATAGACTCCGAACGGGGCAAACAGAATTACGTCCGCTGCGGCGTCATAACCACCCCGGCGGGGACTAGTCTATCCAGCCGGCTGGACCGCATCTATGCGGACATGTGCGAGGTCATCCGCACCTTCAAGCCCGACGTCGCGGCGATAGAGGAACTCTTCTTCAACACGAATATAACTACCGGCATCTCCGTGGCCCAGGGCAGGGGAGTCATACTGCTCGCCTGCTACCACTCCGGTGTGCCGGTGTACGAGTATACGCCCCTCCAGGTGAAGCAGGCCGTCGTTGGCTATGGCCGCGCGGAAAAACGCCAGGTCATCGACATGGTAAAGCGCATACTCTCTCTGAAAACGGCCCCGAAGCCGGACGACGCGGCTGATGCGGTGGCCATAGCGCTCTGCCACGCGCGCAGCTCCACCTCGCTCATGGCGGACAAGACAGGAGGCAGTGTATGTTCTACCATCTAGACGGAAAAGTCGCGGAACTCGGCCAGGGCATGGCCGTCATAGACTGCAGCGGCGTGGGTTACCTCGTGAACGTGAGCCTGAACACCCTCGCCCAGCTCAAAAACGGCGAGCGCGCCAAGCTCTACATCTCCGAGAGCGTGAGGGAGGACGCCTTCGAGCTCTTCGGATTTGCCTCAAAGAGCGAGAAGCGCAGTTTCGACCTGCTCATCGGCGTCTCGGGCGTCGGGCCCAAGGCGGCGCTCTCCATACTCTCGGCGCACACGCCGGAGGCGCTGTCCATGGCCATCCTTTCGGGCGACGAGAAGGCCCTGACAGTGGCGCCCGGCATAGGCAAAAAGATAGCCCAGCGCGTCATCCTCGAGCTCAAGGACAAGCTCGCCAAGGAGAGCGCGGGCTTTGAGCTGCCCGTCAAGCCCGGCGTGACCGTGCCGGTGGGGGAGGGCAAGCTCGCCGACGCCTCCGCCGCGCTCGGCGTCCTCGGCTACGGCCCGGCGGAGATAAATCTCGCCCTCAAGGGCGTGGACGTCTCCGCGCTGACCACCGAGGAGATAATCAAAGCGGCGCTCAAGAACATGATGAAGTGAGGTGAACGCGCTTGAGCATCAGCTTTTCCGACGAGAATGAGGAGAGGTATATAACCTCGACTACGATATTGCCCGAGGACTCATCGGAGGTCTCGCTGCGTCCGAGGACGCTCAGGGAATACATAGGCCAGCAGAAGGTCAAGGAAAATCTCAGCGTGTTCATAAAGGCCGCCAAGATGCGCGGCGAACCGCTCGACCACGTCCTGCTCCACGGCCCCCCGGGCCTCGGCAAGACCACGCTTGCGGCGGTAATTGCAAACGAGATGGGCGTCAACATGCGCATGACCTCCGGCCCCTCCATAGCCAAGGCGGGCGACCTGGCCGCGCTGCTGACAAACCTGCAGGAGAACGACATACTCTTCGTGGACGAAATACACCGCCTGGACCGCACGGTCGAGGAGATACTCTACCCCGCGATGGAGGATTACGCCATAGACATCATTATCGGCAAGGGCCCCTCGGCCAACTCGATAAGGCTGGACCTGCCGCACTTCACGCTCATCGGCGCGACGACGCGCTCCGGCCAGCTCACCGCGCCTCTGCGCGACCGCTTCGGCGTGACGCTCCGGCTGGAGCTCTACACGATTGACGAGCTGCGCAGCATCATAACCCGCAGCGCGGGCATACTGGGCGTCGAGATAGAGCCGGACGGCGCGGACGAGATTGCCTCCCGCTCCCGCGGCACGCCGAGAATTGCGAACCGCATGCTCCGCCGCGTGCGCGACTTTGCGCAGGTGAACGCCGGCGGCGTCATCACGCGCGAGGTGGCAAACGACGCGCTGCTCCGCCTTGAGGTGGACAAGCAGGGCCTGGACGCCCTCGACCGCCGCATGCTCCGCAGCATAATAGAGTTCTACGGCGGCGGCCCCGTCGGCCTCGAGACCCTCGCGGCCACGATAAACGAGGAGGCCGTGACCATCGAGGACGTGTACGAGCCGTACCTCCTCCAGCAGGGCTACCTGACCCGCACGCCCCGCGGCCGCTGCGCAACGCGCCGCGCCTATGAGCACCTGGGTCTGGATTTTCCCGCCCAGGAACAGGAACAGCTCAGCCTGTAAATGAATATCATATAAAAATTTTGCGATAATCGAGCATAAAATCGACAATTTGTCTTGACTTTCCAGAAGTTTGTAATATAATCATAAAGCAGATTGTGATATGACTGATTATACTTTATATACAGACATAGATCTGTGGCGTCTCGCCTCAAATGGAGATGCGGGCGCGGAGGAGGAGCTCATAGAGCGCTACGGCCGCATGGTCCGCGTGTGCGCCCGCCCGTATTTTCTCGCGGGAGGGGACAGCGAGGACCTCATCCAGGAGGGCATGCTCGGGCTGCTTTCCGCCATCCGGCGCTATGACGAGGCGTCGGGAGCGTCTTTCAAGACATTTGCAGAGACCTGCATACGCAACCGCGTGCTCGAGGCCGTAAAGGCCGCGTCACGAAAGAAACATGGCCCGCTGAACGACGGCGTGTCATTGGAATATATCATCCTCTCAGAAGAATCCCAAGTCGGCCCAGCGACCCAGCCGGAAATTTTCAGGCGCACCCCTGAGGAACAGGTTCTTGCCAGAGAGAGCGAAAAAGAGTTTTATTCCACATTTTCACGGTGCTTGTCCGTATTCGAGACAGAGGTCCTTTTCCACTTCCTCGACGGGCTTTCCTACCGTCAGATAGCCGAAGCCGTGGGGCGCACGGAAAAGGCTGTTGACAACGCCGTGCAGCGTATCCGCCGCAAACTGGCGAGACAACCATTCCTTGGCGATATCAGCAGGAGCTGAGCGCAATAAAGCCGAAAGGCGATCATCATCAAAAGAGAGGGTAAAACATGTTCGAAGACAAAGTCTTGGTATGCAAAGAGTGCGGTCAGGAGTTCGTGTTCTCCGCCGGCGAGCAGGAGTTTTACGCTGAGCGTGGATTCCAGAACGAGCCCCAGCGCTGCAAGCCCTGCCGCGACGCCCGCAAGAATGCGGCCCGTGGCCCCCGCGAGTTCTTCACCGCTGTCTGCGCCATGTGCGGCGGCGAGGCGAAGGTTCCTTTCGAGCCCAAGTCCGACCGTCCTGTGTACTGCAGCGAGTGCTTTGCTAAGATTCGCGAGCAGCAGGATCGCGCCTGAATAAGCGTACTGCCGTAGAAACGATTGGGTCGCCTTCAGGCGTCCCAATCGTTTTAATTTTTTAACATCATACGGAGGGAAAACGATGTTTGAGATCACCAAGAACACGATGATTTCCGAGATCCTCGAGAACGCCCCTGAGGCTATGCCGGCGTTCCAGAGCATCGGCATGCACTGCATGGGCTGCGCCCTTTCCAGCGGCGAGACGCTCGAGCAGGCCTGCTACGCTCACGAGGTGGACCCCGACCAGTTCCTCGCCGACCTCAAGGCGTATCTCGCAATGTGCTGAAAGGAAAAGCCGGCTGAGGCCGGCTTTTTTAATATCCAATGGACAAGGTAAAACTCACACCGAGACTTCTCGCGGCCGCCCGCCTCGCGGGGGAGTGCCGCTTCGCCGTGGACGTGGGCACGGACCACGGCCGCCTCGCCGTTTGGCTGCTGCAAAACGAAAAGGCCGCGCGCGTCGCCGCGACGGATATCCGTACCGGCCCGCTCTCCAGCGCCCGGGCCACCGCCGCGGAATACGGCCTGGAGGACGCCATACGTTTTGAGCTCTGCGATGGCCTGGCCTTCTCCGGCGCGGAGGAGGCTGACACGGTCATCATCGCCGGCATGGGCGGCGAGACCATCGAGGGCATACTCAGACGCGCCCCCTGGACGCTCTCCGGCACGCACCTCGTGCTCCAGCCTCAGACCAAGATAGACGAACTCTGCATCTGGCTGCGCGTGGCGGGGTACGCGATAGACGCCGCCGTCCTCGCAGCCGAGGGCGAGAGGCTGTATGTTATCATATCCGCCCGAGCCGGGGGCGAGGGCGCGCTCTTCGCCGAGGACGCGCTCGGCTCGGCGGGCGACCCGCTGCTCCTGCGCTGGCTGGACGCGAGGATAGCCAGCGTGCAGCGCGCTATCGACGGCATAGAGAGCTCGCAGAAGAAGCGGCGCGACACCTTTGAGCTGCGCCGGACGCTCAAGCGCCTGCTTGCGGTTAGAAAGGAGCCGTAAATGGCAAAAGTAAGCGAAATATTTGAAAAACTGGCCCTCCGCGCGCCCGTCGCGCTGAAGATGGACTTCGATAACGTCGGCCACCTCGCAGGGCGCGCCGACAGGGAAGTGAGCCGCGTGCTCACCGCGCTCGACATCACCGATGAGGTCATCGCCGAGGCGAAGGACATGGGCGCCCAGCTCATAGTCTCGCACCACCCGCTGACCTTTGAGGGCCTCAAGTCCGTGACGGACGGCGACGCCACCGCGCGCAAGTTCGTGGCCATAATCGAGGGCGGCATGTCCGCCATCTGCATGCACACGAACCTCGACGCCGCCCAGGGCGGCGTGAACGACGCGCTCGCGGCGGCGCTCGGCGGCCGCGTCACCGGCATACTCAACACGGACGACGGCATCAGCCGCGTCTGCGAGCTGCCCGAGGCGATGGAGTTCGCGTCCTTCCTGCGCCACGTCAAGGACAGCCTCGGCGCAAACGGCCTGCGCTACGCCGGACCGGGCAAGCCCGTGCGCCGCTTCGGCATCTGCGGAGGCTCCGGCGCGGGCGACCTGCCGCTGGCCCTCGCCCAGGGCTGCGACACCTTCGTCACCGCCGACGTCAAGCACCACCAGTTCATCCAGGCCAATGAGGAGGGCATAAACCTCATCGACGCCGGACACTTCTCCACCGAGAACGTCGTCGTCCCTGTCTTGAAGCGCTGGCTCAACGAGGACTTCCCGGACCTCGACGTGCGCATCTCCGAAAGGCATTGCCAGCCGGAAAAATTCTATGTATAATCAAAAGGCCCGCCGATGAAGCGGGCTTTCTTAATGAGAATTTAAAGAATTGCCCTCTTTTATCTTAAATCGCCCGCGGGGTACAATAATGGCGTGAGGTGAGGATATGGCTAACATACTGATATGCGATGACGACGTCGATATCGTGTCGGCGCTGAAGATCTACCTGTCGAACGAGGATTACAAGATATACACCGCGTTCACAGGCAAGCAGGCGCTCGACTGCGTGAAGGAGCACGACATCGACCTTGTGCTCATGGACGTCATGATGCCGGAAATGGACGGCATCGCGGCGACAGCCAAGCTGAGGGAGGAGTACAACATACCCGTCATACTGCTCACGGCCAAGAGCGAGAGCTCCGACAAGGTGCTCGGACTCAACGTGGGCGCGGACGACTACGTGACAAAGCCCTTCGACCCCATCGAGGTGCAGGCCCGCGTGCGGAGCCAGCTGCGGCGCTATACGCGCCTGGGCGGCCAGCAAAAGCGCGAGCAGCCGAAGGACACCATCACCATCGGCGGCGTGGAGCTCAACGACGCCGAGAAATCCGTCACCGTGGACGGCGAGCCGGTGCAGCTCACGCCCATAGAGTACAACATCCTCCACCTGCTGATGCGCAACCCGAACCGCGTCTTTTCGTCCACGCAGATCTACGAGCTGGTGTGGAACGAGAACGCCTTCGGCTCGGAGAGCGCCGTCGCAGTCCATATCCGTCACCTCAGGGAGAAGATCGAGATCAACCCCAGCGAGCCGCGCTACATAAAGGTCGTCTGGGGCCAGGGCTACAAGATGGAGGGCAAAAAGTAATGGACGACGAAGTAATACCCGTTGAGACCGAAAAACCACCGAAGGAGCGCGTGAAGCTCACGCACAGCACCTGGGCCAAGGTCGGCGCCATAGTGCTGCTGTATGTGTCGCTGATTTGCGTGCTGATATGCGCCGTATGCTATATCGCAAATGTGGAAGGTTTGGGCAACGCCGAATATGTCCAGGAGAATGTGATCGATTTCCTCGACTTTACCCAGCCTGGAGCGATGACGATCGCCCGGATAGTGTGGAACGCATCCAGCTTCTGCGGCGCAAGCGTCTACGTCGGCGTGGTGTTTCTGCTGCTGATGCTGGCCTGTATGCTCTTCCTGTTCTGTGCCGCCGGGCACAGAAAGGGAGAGACCGAGCCGCGTCTGAATCTTATTGACCGCATACCTCTCGATTTATACGCCGCAGCAGTCATTTTCGCAGACATATTCCTGATATTTGTTGTCGGTGAAAGAATGGTGTTCAGTGTTCCAAACGGATACACCGCCATCATGCAGTACGCCTTCCTCGGCTTGTTCGTCCTGTGCGTCGCCTTCGGCCTCATCCTCGCGCTACTTCTTAGCTTCGCCACGCGCGTGAAGTGCGGCAAGTGGTGGCGGAACACCGTCATATACCGCGTGCTGCGCCTCATCTGGCGTGTCGTCAAGGCCGTCTGGCACTGGTTCGGCCGCGTGGGCCGCATGATACCCATCGTCTGGCGCACGGCGCTAATCATGCTGGGGCTTTATATACTGTTATTCCTAATAGTTATTTTGACTCTGAGCGGAAGACCCTTTTGGCTGTTTTTCCTCATCCTGTTCCTTGCCGTCATCTACGCCGCCGCCATCTTCGGCGCGTGGCAGATGAAGAGCCTCAAAAAGGCCGGTCAGCAGCTGGCCGAGGGCAAGTTCAACGAGAAGATAGACACCACGCACATGTACTGGGAGTTCAAGTCCCACGCCGAGAATCTCAACAGCATCGGCGACGGCCTCTCCAAGGAGGTCGCCCAGCGCATGAAGTCGGAGCGGCTCAAGACCGAGCTCATAACCAACGTCTCGCACGACATCAAGACCCCGCTCACGTCCATCATCAACTACGTCGACCTCCTGCAAAAGGCCAAGACGGAAGAGGAACGCACCGAGTACCTCGCGGTGCTCGACCGCCAGTCCCACCGTCTCAAGAAGCTGACCGAGGACCTCGTCGAGGCGTCGAAAGCCTCCACCGGCAATATGAGCGTGAACCTCGCGCCCACGAACACGCAGGAGATAATAAACCAGTCCTACGGCGAGTACAGCGCCAAGCTCGAGGCCGGGCGGCTCAACACCGTCATCAACATCCCCGAGCCCGTGCCCGTGATAATGGCCGACGGGCGGCTGCTGTGGCGGGTCATAGACAACCTCTTCAACAACGTCGTCAAATACGCCCTGCCCGAGACCCGCGTCTACGTTGACGTGCACGTCGAAGGGAGCGAGGCGGTCATCTCGATGAAGAACATCTCCCGCGCGGCGCTCAATATCAGCGCGGAGGAGCTCATGGAGCGCTTTGTCCGAGGCGACGCCTCCCGCAGCACCGAGGGCAGCGGCCTGGGCCTGAACATAGCCCGCAGCCTCACGGAGCTCCAGCACGGCAAGTTCTCCATCAGCACCGACGGCGACCTCTTCAAGGCCGAGATAAGGCTGCCGCTGGCACAATAAAATAAGCTGAGCATGACCGGATGGGTTTTACCTGTCCGGTCATATTCTTTGACCCGTCCTCATAGTCTCTAACAAGAGTTCACGGGAAAAGAGGGCGGAACATGACAAACACTTCCATTTATCAGGACATAGCCCAGCGGACCGGCGGGGACATATACCTCGGGCTGGTCGGCCCGGTGCGGACGGGGAAGTCCACGTTCATCCGGCGGTTCATGGAGACGCTGGTGATACCGAACATAGAGGACGTGTACGCCCGGGAGCGGGCTAAGGATGAGCTGCCGCAGTCCGGCTCGGGCCGGACGATAATGACGGCGGAGCCGAAATTCGTGCCGGAGGACGCGGTGGACGTGACGCTCGAGGGCGGAGTATCGTTCTCGGTGCGCCTGGTGGACTGCGTGGGCTATATGGTGGACGGCGCCTCGGGCCAGTTTGAGGACGGAGCGGAGCGCATGGTCGCCACGCCCTGGTTCGACGAGGAGGTCAGCATGAGCCGCGCCGCCGAGGAGGGCACCCGCCGGGTCATCGCGGAGCACTCCACCATAGGCATCGTCATGACGACGGACGGCAGCATCTGCGGCATCCCGCGCGAGGGCTACGTCCACGCCGAGGAGCGCGTGGTGTCTGAGCTCAAGGCGATAGGAAAGCCCTTCGTACTCATCTTGAACAGCGCGGAGCCCTATTCCGAGGCCGCGCAGGCGCTCCGGACGGAGCTGGCCGAAAAATACGGCGTCACCTGCGTCTGTGTGAACTGCCTAGACCTCTCCGGCGAGGACATCGAGGAAATACTCAAGTTCGCGCTCTATGAGTTCCCGATAGCGGAGCTCGGCATATACCTGCCGTCCTGGCTGGACGCGCTGCCCGCGGACGCGCCGCTCAAGGCGGGCATCTTCGAGGGCATATCCGAGGCCGTGCAGAACATGAGCCGCGTGCGGGACGCCTTCGGCATCATGGACGCCCTCGGCTCGCGCGAGGACGTGAGCGCAGCGGGCGTCAAGAAGGTTGATATGGGCACCGGCAAGGTCACGGCGGAGATCGAGCTTCCGCGCAGCCTCTATTATGAGACGATAAGCGAGCAGTCCGGCTTCGAGATACGCGACGACGGCGACCTCATGACGCTGCTGACGCATATAAAGGACATCAAGGCCGACTACGACCACGTCAGCGAGGCCCTGCGCGACGTGCGCGAGAAGGGCTACGGCGTAGTCATGCCCCGGCCCGACGAGCTCAAGCTGGAGGAGCCGCAGATCGTGCGCAGCGGCGGACGTTACAGCGTGCGGCTCAAGGCCAGCGCGCCGAGCATACACATGATGATGACGAATATAGAGACGGAGGTCACGCCCGCCCTCGGCGGCGAGAAGGCGTCCGAGGAGATAATGGGTTTCCTGCTCCAGGGTTTCGACGGCGACGTGAGCCGTATCTGGGAGTCGAACATCTTCGGCAAGTCGCTCTACGACATCGCGGAGGAGGGGCTCGAGTCCAAGATCAAGCGCATGCCGCCCAGCGTGCAGAACAAACTGCGCTGCACCATGCAGCGCATAGTGAACGAGGGCAGCGGCGGCCTCATATGCATAATCCTGTAAGCAAACCGGCCCGGTGGAGATTCCACCGGGCCGGTCCCGCATTTTTCACTTATATCGCTCCGCCTCGCGCAGCGCCGCGCTCTTGAGCAGCAGAAAGGCTCCGCTGATGAAGATGAGGGCGTATGCCGCAACCGGCAGATAGAGCTGCAAAAAACTTCTGCCTGCGTCAGGGCCTCCGCTGATGCCGTAAAGATACACCAGCAGCCCGGCGCTCGCGCCCGAAAGCACCGAAGTCAGCCCGCCGCATATCGTCCTCAGCAGCAGATTCCTGCCGAAAACGGACTCTGCGAGACAGGCCAGCATCAGCACATTGGCCGCGATAAACAGCTCGGTCATGGCCAAACCTCCAGAAAACATGTTGTAGGCGCATATTACCACAGAAAGTCCGGCCGGTCAACAGCTTATTGCCACACTCTCGGCAGACGTTTGCCGAGGCGGCTGAGTATCTCGTTTGAAATGGTCCCGCAGTGCCCGGCGAGCTCCTCACAGGGGAGGCCGGGTCCGATGAGCACCACCGTGTCGCCGGGTCTCACCTCGCCGCAGTCCGTGACGTCCACAAAGAGCTGGTCCATGCACACGCGGCCTATCACCGACGCGCGACGCCCATTTACAAGTACCTCAGCGCCCTCGCACCCGCGCGGATAGCCGTCGCCGTAGCCTATGGGCAGCACGGCAATGCGGCTCGCCCGGGCCGTGGTGTAGGCAAGGCCGTAGCCGAGGCCCGCGCCCGCGGGCAGGGAGCGCACCTGCTCGACACGGGCCTTCAGGCTCAGCGCCGGGACAAGCCCCGGCCAGACGCCGACGTCGTCCCCGGCGGAGCTTTTGACGCCGTAGAGGGCTATGCCGACCCTCGCATAGGCGCAGCGCGCGTCGGGGTAGTTGAGCAGGCCGTAGCTGCTCTGCGTGTGGAGTTTTCCCGGGTCATAGCCGTCCCGCCTGAGCGCGTCGGCCAGCGCAAAGAAGCGCCCGACCTGCCCCTCGGTAAAGCTCCGGCTTTCGGCCGAGAGACTGTCCGAGACGCACAGGTGCGTATACATGCCCGTTACGCGCAGATGGGGGAGGGAGAATATCTCCTCAATGCCCGCGATGTCGCCGGGATCGGTGCCGAGGCGGTGCATTCCGGTGTCTATCTTGATGTGCACGTCGATGCTCCGCCCGAAGGCGGAGAGGGCGCGCGCGTAGTCCGGCTCCGTCACCGTCTGCGTGAGATGATAGCGCGCGAGGCAGTCAAAGCTCTCGGGCGCGGTCCAGCCGAGGACGAGAATGACGCCCTTTACACCGGCGCGCCGGAGCTGCACGCCCTCGGCGGCACAGGCCACGGCAAAGGCCCTCACCCCGCAGCCGTTGAGCAGCCGCGCGGCTTTCACCGCGCCGTGGCCGTAGGCCTCGCACTTGAGCACGGCCATGAGCTCGCAGCCGACGGGGAGGATGGAGCGCAGGGCCTCCGCGTTTTGCCGGAGTGCCCCGGAGTCCACCTCGACCCAGGCGCGGCCCCGGTCGTCCGGCCTGACCGGCCTGATTCGCCGCCAGACGAGCAGTATCACCGCCGCAGCCGCCGCCGTGCCGAGGCAGACCGCAAGATAGTGCCCCACGCTGTTTTCCACCAGCGGCCCCCACAGCCCGGCCACGCGCGCCGCGCCGCGCACGAGCACTATCACCCAGGGGTGCAGGATGTAGACCAGCAGCGAAAACGGCGCCATCCAGCCCGCGGCCTTCCCGCGCGGGATTAGCAGCAGCGCAAAGAGGAAATACATGACGGCGGGCAGGAAAACGTACATGCTGTCGTGCCTCTGCCACCCTAGCCGCCGCAAAAGCAGCGCCTCCGCGAGCATGAGCGCAAATGCCGCGGCAGTCCCGCCGCCGAGACGCCCTTGCCGGGAAGTCTGTCCCCACGCATAGCCGCGCCCAGCAGCAGAAAGAGCGGCGCAAAGAACAGGCCGTTCCGCGTATAGCCAGCGACGCTGAAAATGACGTTGTAGACATCGGAGACCACCGGCACTCCGCTCACGAGCCCCCAGTAGCTGTCTCCCAGCAGCCCGAGCAGATACAGCGCGCCCGCGATGCCGAGCCCCGCCCTCGAGCGCGCGAGCAGCGAGGCGGCGAGTACGCCGAGCAGCGCGGCGGGCAGGTACCAGAGGTGATAAAAGGTGCCCTCAAAGAGCAGCTGCGTCAGCGCCGCTCCGGGCGTGAGGCCATTGAAATTGCCCGCGTAGAGGTTCAGCGGCAGATAGAGCAAAATGCTGGCCAGGTATATGACGCCGGTCTTTTTGAGGAATTTCCGCGTCTTTTCCGGCTTGCCGATGACAAAATAGCCGGTGACCATGAAGAAAAACGGCACCGCTGCGCGCGCAAGCACACGGGTGAAGATGAAGTCCGCCGTCTCGCTGTAAGTCAGCAGCGGCGAGCAGTGGATGGCCACCACCAAAAATGCCGCCGCGACCCGGAAATATTCGATGCCGACGAGTTTTCTTGCTGTTTTCATGCCGGTTTTCTCCAAAGCGTGTAGATGTAGCCGTCCACATTGTTGCCCGAGACCTGATACGGCGCGTCGGGCAGCCCGAGCGCGTCGCGCGCCCCCGCAAAGCCGACCTCGGCCTCATAGACCTCGCCGCGCACCTCGAGCAGCCGCTCGGGGTAGGGGTAGGCGCGCAGATATTCGACGTATTCCTCAAGGCAGAGCCCCATCTCGCACATTATCCGCGCGTGCGGGCGGCCGACATAGCGGAAGTGCCAGGGCTCGGCGGCGATGCCGGTGACGCCCTCCTTGCCGCCCTGATAGCGCTCGACAAAGCCGTAGTCCGCCGCAAGGGCGCGGAAGCGGCCGCAGACGCCGTCATAGGGGAACTCGGGCCGGATGAAGTCGATGTTGTCGGCCCGGAGCGCCAGATCGATGGCGAGGCCGGTCTGGTGCTCGCTGCAGCCGGGGAGGGCGACGTATTTGCGCGTGAACTCCTCGCCGCTCTCGCGCATGGAGCCGTCCCATATCTCCCGCTGCTCGGCCTCAGAGCGCCAGCCGCTGACGGGGACTATCTCGCCCGCCGCGCCGATGCGGGAGATGAGCCCGGAGAGCATCGCCGCCGCGCGGGTATCGAGCAGTATGTCGCTGCCCGGCACCGCCGGGGCGAGGACGGGGCGCTCCATGTGCTGGATCGGGTGCTCTGCGTTTACCAGGATGAGCAGCCCGTTGTGTATCCCGCCGCGCATGGCTCAGCCCTCCAGCCCGTAGGCCACGAGCTCGTCAAGCAGGACGGGGAAGTCGTAGCCGATGCCGCGCATCATGTTGGGAAAGCGGCTGTGCGACGTGAAACCGGGTATGGTGTTGACCTCGTTGAACACCAGCCGCCCGCCGGGCTCGAGGAACATGTCCACCCTCGCAAAGCAGCGGCAGCCGAGGGCGCGGTATATGCGCTTGGCCGTCTCCTGAATGCGCTGCTCCGTCTCCACGTCCACGCGCGCGGGCATGTGTATTTTGGAGGTGATGAGGTTGTACTTCTCAACATAGTCAAAGAGCGCGCCCTGTATCTCTATCTCGTCCGCCCGCCCGGTGATAAGCTCGCCATTGCCCATGACGGCGCAGCCGACCTCGAAACCGGGGATGGCCTCCTCGATTATTACCTCGCGGTCGAACTTGAGCGCCTCCTTGACCGCGGCGCGGAGGTTTGCGGCGTTCTCGACCCTGGTGATACCGAAGGACGAGCCCGCGCGCACAGGTTTAACGAACACCGGCATGGCCATCCCCGCCGTGAGCCGCTCCAGCTCGGCGGTAGATGGCAGGCCGGAGAAGGCGACGGACCTCGGCACGTCCACCCCGGCGAGCGAGGCCAGCTTGTGGGCGCGGTCCTTGTCCATGCAGAGCGCAGAGGCGAGCGTGCCGCAGCCGATGACGGGTATGCCCGCCAGCTCGCAGAGGCCCTGCACGGTGCCGTCCTCGCCAAAGCGCCCGTGCAGCACGGGAAAGGCCGCGTCCAGCCTCGTCGTTCGCACGCCGTTCATGCGAAACTCCACAATGCCGTGCAGGTCGCGGTCCGGCGAGATGACGGCGGGCACGCACTTTGAGCGGTCGGCGCTCCAGCTGTCGTCCTCCAGCGCCTCCGGGCCGCCGTAGTAGCGGAACCACTCGCCGCCCTTGGTGATGCCGAGCAGCACGAGCTCGTATTTGTCGCGGTCGAGATTCACGATGACCGAGTGCGCCGACTCCAGCGATACCGGGTACTCGCTCGAGCAGCCGCCGAAAATCACCGCGATCTTGAGTTTCCTGTCCATATATAAAGCCTCCTCGTATAATAAGTTTCAAAGTGGATAAATCAGGTATCAGCAGGCTCTGGGATGCCCGTGATACAATAGCTGTAGGACAGCAGGGTCAAGCTCAGAAGCCTCCAGTTGAGCCGCAAGGCTGCTTCAAGCAAAGTCTGTCCCCCTGAGCCGGAAGTTAGCTGCAAACTCATTGGCTGTTTGCCGGAGGCAAGGCCGCCCTTTCAGCAGTAAGGGATATCGCATCGGCCTTCTCCGGAATGATTCTGATACGCGAGGTAGCGGATGCTCCGGTTATCATGGGTATCTCAAAGCCTGCTGGTCTGAAATCTCCATGAGGGGAGGTGAAAATGTGAACCCACTATTCGTTGGCATTGATGTGAGCAGAAGGAACAACGTCGCCTACCTGATGAACCCCGACGGCAGCAAGCATTCAAGTTTTTCTGTGCAGAATAATCTTGGCGGTGCTAAATTGTTGTCAGAGAGAATCGTGTCGGCACTCAGTTCCATGCAGCTCAGCGATGTGATGATCGGTCTGGAAGCCACCTCCATTTACGGGAACAGCCTTGTGTATGCACTCCGGGAGGATGGAAGTCTGGGCCGGTTTCACCGGAAGATCCATGTTCTCAATCCCAAGCAGGTCAAAAAGTTCAAAGAAGCCTATCCGGATCTGCCGAAGAATTACTTTGTGGACGCCTTTGTGATTGCCGACCATCTCCGCTTCGGCAGGATCGCCAAGGCGGTCTATATGGACGATTATCGCTACCAGGCTCTCAGAACGCTTACCAGAGCCAGATTTGATGTGATTCAGAACCTGACCCGTGAAAAGCAGCGCTTTGCCAATTACTTATTTCTGAAATGCTCCGGCATGGCCCAGGACAAGGACATTCGGAATACCAGCGCCACCACCATTGCTCTGATGGAGCAATTTGAAACGGTGGACGATCTGGCAAATGCTGATCTGGAGGAGCTGACCGCTTTCCTGGATGAGAAGGGAAGAAACTTTGCTGACCGGCAGCAAAAGCCAAGGCCATTCTGGATGCTGCCAAGGGCTCCTATCGTCTGCCCAAAACGGTAAATGACACCGTGAATCAGGCCATGTCTGTTTCCATTGCTTCTATGCGGGCTTTAGAGAAGCAGGTCAAGGTTTTGGATAAGGCCATCGAACAGCAGTTTGAAATCATCCCAAACACCTTGACATCTATCCCCGGCATTGGAAAGGTCTACTCTGCCGGTATTATCGCTGAGATCGGCGATATCCACCGCTTCGATTCTCAAGCCTCTGTTGCGAAGTTTGCCGGTCTTGTCTGGCACAAAAACCAGTCCGGTGATTTTGAGGCCGAACACTCCCAAATGATTAAGTCCGGCAACCGCTACCTCCGCTACTATCTGCTGGAAGCCGCCAACTCTGTGAGAAGATGCGACTCCGAGTTCAGGCGCTACTATGACCTCAAGTACCATGAGGTCAACAAGTACCAGCATAAACGCGCACTCGCGTTGACTGCCAGAAAACTGGTTCGGTTGGTCTTTCGGCTGCTGAAGGACAACCGCCTGTATATCCCGCCGGAGGGCTAAGCATTTTGCTTGCCGCTCTGACGATCAGGCCCTGTTTCAAAATCTTTTAGGGGCAGGGCTTTGGCTGGTGCTGCATTTTTGCTGCTCACATAACCCGTCTATGACGTTTCCGCCTGTTTCTTCTGTGAATCACCCTCTTGACTTAATACCATAGGACTTGGTAAATAAAAAACTCCGGGTCCTGACAGGGCATATCCTATCAGAACCCGGAGCTGAGTTTATCCGCAGGGGCTTTTGAAAAGCATGTGATTTTCAAATGAAATTCTTACGATTTTCTGACATCGCTGAGGGGCAGCGTCACGCTGAACACGATGCGGTTGTCCACGCTCTGGGCGCTTATACTGCCGCCGTGGAGCTCGACTATCTCCTTGGCGATGGCGAGACCGAGGCCGGAACCGCCGGTGCGGCTCTGCCGCGCGGAGTCCAGGCGATAGAACTGCTCAAAGAGCCTGTCGAGCTGCGCGGCGGGTATCGTGTCACCGTGGTTCATAAAGGTGACGTGCGCCCGCTCACCCTCGACGGAGAGGCTTATCGTGATCTCGGTGTTCTCGTAGCTGTAATTTATCGCGTTGCGCAAGAGGTTATCGAACACGCGCTGCAATTTGTCCGGGTCACAGCTCATCATGACCCCGGCGGGGGCATTCACCGCGCAGGTGAGGCCGCGCTCGTGCAGCATGGGGATGAACTCGTCTGCTATCTGCTCCAGCATGCGGCTGAGGTTTACGCTCCGCCGGTCGAGCGTCACGCTGGTGAGGGAAAAGCGCGTGATGTCGAAGAACTCGTTAATGAGGTCCTCCAGCCGCTCGGCCTTGTCGAGCGCTATGCCCGTGTATTTCGCGCGCTGGGTCTCGGGGAGGTCCCGCTCGTCCTGCAAAAGGCTGAGGTAGCCGATGACGGAGGTGAGCGGCGTCTTCAGGTCGTGCGCGAGGTAGACGACGAGGTCATTCTTGCGCTTTTCCGCGTCCTCGGCGGCGCGGCGGGAGGCGAGCATGTCGCTCTTTATCTGGTTCATCTGGTTCTCAATGTCGTGCAGCGCGGCGGGGAGGACCACCGGCCCGTCGCCGCCCTTGTAGATCTGCTCCGTCGCCCGCACCACGTCGCCGAGGTAGCCCAGCGTCTTGCCCCAGTAGATGAGGAAGATGACGATGTAGCCGCCGACGAGAAAGATGACCATGAAGAACGTGACGTTGTCCCGCACCGTGATGAGCAGCCCGTATATCAGCCCGCCGTTCCAGGGGATGGCGTAGCAGATGAACATGCCGAGAAAGAGCGCGACAAAGCTGCCTATCGTGAAGAGCACGCAGGCTACGACAAAGCGGGTCAGCACGCCGAGAGTCAGCGTCCTGCGGTATGCGGCTTTCTTCTCCTTATTCAACCTGATACCCCACTCCCCAGACGGTCTTTATAAAGCGCGGCTTGCGCGGCGGCTCGCCCAGCTTTTCGCGCAGGCGGCCTATGTGCGCCATGACCGTATTGTTGTTGTCTAGGAATTTCTCGCCCCAGACCGCCTCGAATAGCTCCTCCGAGGACACGACCCGGCCCTGATTCTCGCAGAGATACCAGAGTATCGAAAACTCAATGGGCGTGAGCTGCACGGCCTTGCCGTAGAGCGTGCACTTGTGCGTCTCGCGGTTTATGACGAGACCGCGGATGTCGCGCTCAGCCTCCGGCGGCTTCGGCGCGGCGGCGTCGGCCTGGTTGTAGCGCGTGTAGCGCCGCAGCTGGGTCTTGACCCGCGCCACGAGCTCCAGCGGGTTGAAGGGCTTTGTGATATAGTCGTCCGCGCCTATCGTGAGACCCATGATCTTGTCGATGTCCTCGACCTTGGCCGTGAGCATTATGATGGGCCAGAAGTGCTCCTCGCGTATGCGCGCGCAGAGCGTGAAGCCGTCGATGTCCGGGAGCATGACGTCGAGTATCGCGAGATCGAGCTCCTCGGTCCTGACGCACTCGAGCGCGTCATGGCCGTTATAGAACTTGCGGACGGCAAAGCCCTCGTTTTTCAGATATAGTTCCACGAGGTCGGCGATCTCTACCTCGTCGTCGACCACGAGCACGGTTTGTCCCATATGTGCCTCCGTAACAAGCTGTTTAGCACAGTTTAGCACAAGGCAGGGCGCGATTCAACGCCATTTGTGGTTGCAAGGGGAGGGGAGAGGGATTATAATGTAGTATATTTTTTCGGGAAGGTACGTCGAGATGAAAGAGCTTTCAAGACTTGCAAAGAACGTGAACCCCTCAACCACCCTGGCCATAGACGCCATGGCGAAGCAGATGCGCGCCGACGGGCTGGATGTCATCGGCTTCGGCGCGGGCGAGCCCGATTTTGAGACGCCCGTGAACATCCAGGACGCCGCCATAGACGCCATCCGCAAGGGCAAGACAAAATACACCCCCGCCGCCGGCATCGTGGAGCTGCGCAAGGCCGCGGCCGCCCGCCTCAAGGCCGACTGCGGCGTGGATTACGACTATACCCAGATAGTCATAGCGAGCGGCGCAAAGCACAACGTCTACATCGCCCTCGCGACGCTCATTAACCCCGGCGACGAGATAATCGTCCCCGCGCCGTACTGGGTCAGCTACTGCGAGATGGTCTCCATGCTCGGCGGCACGCCCGTGCCGGTGCTGGCGGATGAGGCGCAGCACTTCAAGATAACCGCCGCGCAGCTCGAGGCGGCTATAACGGACAAGACCAAGGCCGTCATGCTCAATAACCCCTGCAACCCGACGGGTATGTTCTACACCAAGAGCGAGCTCGAAGCTCTGGCCGAGGTCTGCGTGAAACACGACCTCTACGTCATCGCCGACGAGATATACTACCAGCTCCTGTACGACGGACTTAAGTTCACCAGCTTCGCCTCCCTCGGCGACGAGGTCAAGGAGCGGACGATACTCATAAACGGCGTCTCCAAGTCCTACGCCATGACCGGCTGGCGCATAGGCTACGCCGCGGCGAACAAGGAGATAGCCAAGACCATGTCCAACTACCTGAGCCACTCCACCGGCGCGCCCTCCACCATCAGCCAGTGGGCGGCGGTCGAGGCGCTGAGCGGCCCGCAGGAGACCATAGAGGCCATGCGCAAGGTGTTTGAGGAGCGCCGCAACTACCTCGTCAAGCGCCTAAACAGCATCGACGGCGTGAGCTGCATCACACCGACCGGCGCCTTCTACGTCATGATGAACATCGAGAAGCTCATCGGCCGCACCCTCGGCGGCAAGCTCATAGAGAACGACGACGACTTCGGCGTCGCCTTCCTCGAAAAGGGCCTCGTGGCCGTCGTGCCCTGCTCCGGCTTCGGCATAAAGAACTTCGTCCGCTGGACCTATGCCACCTCGATGGAGAACATCAAGGAGGGCCTCGACAGGCTGGAAAAGTTCCTCGCCGAGTAGTTAAAACAGCCCGTCCCGCATAGTGTTTGAGGGAGGGGTGATGCTTGATGGCAATTTCAATAAGGCTGAGGGATGTGCTCCCGCTGCTAGCGGCGCTGGTGCTGGTGGTGCTCTGTTTTGCGCTGCCGCCCATCTACGCCGACGAGGCGGAGCCGGTCACGGCCGAGGCGGAGACCACCCGCGTCCTGATAATCGACGCAGGGCACGGCGGGGAGGACGGCGGCGCGACAACGGCGGAGGGCGTGCCCGAGAGCGGCATAAACCTCGCCATAGCGCAAAAGCTGGAGGCCCTCGCCGGCCTCTGCGGCGTGGAGAGCGTCATGACGCGCGAGAGCCAGGACATAAACTATCCCGAAAGCGCCTCCACGACCGCCCAGCGCAAGCAGGCGGACCAGAAGGCGCGCATAGAGCTCATCAACGCGCAGAGCGACGCCGTGCTCATCAGCATCCACCAGAATTTCTTCCCGACCGCGCAGCCCTCGGGCTGCCAGGTGCTCTACGGCAAGCCGGAGGGCAGCCGGGAGCTGGGCGAGCTGACGCACAGAAATCTCACGGAGGCGCTCTGCCCCACGAGCCGCCGCGTCGCCGCGCCGATATCTGAGGACATCTACCTCATGCGCTCGGCCAAGTGCACGTCCATCCTCGTCGAGTGCGGCTTTCTCTCGAACCCGAGCGAGGCGGCGCTGCTGCAAACCGAGGACTATCAGCTTAAAATATCGGCCCTGCTGCTCGCGTCCTATCTGCAATACGAGGCGGGGTCAGACGGAATGGTGTTATGAAACAAAAGACGGTATTCTACTGCACGGAGTGCGGCAACGAGACGGCAAAGTGGTCGGGCCAGTGCCCGGCCTGCGGCGCCTGGAACACGCTGACCGAGGCCCCGGCGCAGACCAAGTCCGGCAAGGCCGCCTCCGCGGCCTCGAGACACAGCAGCGGCAAGCCCAAGCTGCTCTCGGAGCTGGACACGCAGGAAGAGATAAGGTTCACCACCGGTGTCGGCGAGCTGGACCGCGTGCTCGGCGGCGGAGCCGTCCGCGGCTCCGTGGTGCTTGTCGGCGGCGCGCCGGGCGTCGGCAAGTCCACGCTGCTCTTGCAGCTCTGCGGCCTGGTCGGGAAGACAGAGCGCGTGCTCTATGTCACCGGCGAGGAGAGCCGCCGCCAGCTCAAGATGCGCGCCCAGCGCCTCGGCGTCTTGGAGGGCGAGATCTACGTCCTCGCAGAGACGCAGCTCGCGGAGATAGAGTCGCAGATCGAGGACTTGCAGCCCACCGTGGTCATCGTGGACTCCATCCAGACGATGTTCGACACCGAGATTGCCGCCGCGCCCGGCAGCATAAGCCAGGTGCGCGAGTGCACGATGTCCATCATGCGCATCGCCAAGGCCGACGGCTTCACGGCCTTCGTCGTGGGCCACATAAATAAGGAGGGCAACATCGCGGGCCCCAAGGTACTCGAGCACATGGTCGACTGCGTGCTCTACTTTGAGGGCGAGCAGAGCCTGAGCTACCGCATCCTCCGCGCGGCGAAGAACCGTTTCGGCTCCACGAACGAGATAGGCGTCTTTGAGATGGCCGACACCGGCCTGCGCGAGGTGCCTAACCCCTCGGAGACCATGCTCTCCGGCCGCCCGCTGGACACTCCGGGCACCTGCGTGACCTGCGTCATGGAGGGTACCCGGCCAATCCTGGCCGAGATACAGGCCCTCGTGGCCCAGTCCGGCTACGGCAACCCCCGCCGCAACTCCAACGGCATCGACTACAACCGCGCAATGCTGCTGCTCGCGGTGCTGGAAAAGCGCGGCGGCATGAGCGTCGCGGGCTGCGACGCATACATAAACGTCGTCGGCGGCCTGCAATTGGACGAGACCGCCGCTGACCTCGCCACGCTGCTGGCCGTGGCCTCCAGCTGGAAGGACGTGGCCATCGGCTCCGACCTAGCCGCCGTCGGCGAAGTCGGCCTCTCGGGCGAGGTGCGCTCCGTGACCCAGCTGGGCCACCGCCTCTCCGAGATCGCCCGCCTCGGCTTCAGGCGCTGCATAATCCCCGCCCACGTCAAGGGCGAGGTGCCGAAGCCCAAGGGCCTGGAGCTCATCAGCGTCAAAAACGTCCGCGAGGCCATCCGGGAGGCCCTGGGATGAGCGAGCGGATAATTAAAACGCCCCACCTGCCGCAAGGCAAGGTGTGGCTGGCCGCATTCGGCGCAAAATACCGTGAAATACTAGAAAAACCGCTGCAAAACCTAGGTATAACGCCGCTCTGGCTGCCCGATAACGAGGCCGTGGACCCGCGCCTCGCCGGGCACGCCGACCTGATGCTCCTGCACCTCGGCGGCGCCCGCGTCGTGACGAGCTGCGGCGGCGAGATACCGCAGACGCTTACCGCCCTCGGCTTCGATGTCATCCGCGCGGCGGAGCAGGGGAGGTCTTACCCCGCCGACGCCCGCCTCTGCGCCTGCATAGTCGGCGCGCGCTGCATCCACAACTTCAAAATAAGCGACCCGGCCATCTCCGGCTTTGAGCGCGTCGACGTGCGTCAGGGCTACGCCAAATGCTGCGCCTGCGTCGTGAACGAGGGCGCGATGATCACCTCAGATACGGGCATAGCAAAGGCCGCAGCCCGGCACGGAGTTGACGTGCTCGGGATACGGCCCGGATATATTGAGCTTGCAGGCTTCGACACCGGCTTCATCGGCGGCACGGCCTTCAGAATATCGGAGCGCGCCCTGGCCTTTACCGGGCGGCTTGACGCTCACCCCGACAGGGCGGATATCGAGGCCTTTCTCCGCTCGCGCGGCATAGAGCCCGTGTACCTGACTGATAGGCCCGCCTTCGACATCGGCTCCGCCGTGCCGCTCACAGAGGCGGAAGCGATATCTTGCCCATGACCGAGGGATTCTCCGCCCCGGTGACGCCCGGCAGGGTGTTCGGCAGACCCGCAAGGCAGCGGTCGCCGAGTATGGCAAAGGCTACGGCCTCTTTCGCATCGCTGCTGTACCCCAGGTCCTCCTGAGTTTTGACCTCCACGCCGAAGCGCTCGAAGCGCGCGGCAAGGCGGCTCATGAGGGTCTTGTTATAACTGCCGCCGCCGCCGACAAGCAGCTCGGCGGCCTTGTATTTCGGCAGCACATAGCGCTCATAGGCGTCGGCTATCGACCAGGCCGTCAGCTCCGTCGCCGTCGCGGCGAGGTCCTCCCAGCTGAGGCTGTGCTCACGGCCCCAGGCGAAGATGCGCTCCGCGTACTGCGTGCCGAAGAGCTCCCGGCCCGTGGTTTTCGGCAGAGGGAGGGAGTAATAGGGCTCGGCGCGGAGCATGTCGAGCAGGCGCTCGTCCACATTACCGCGTGCGGCCATGGCGCCGCCCTTATCATAGCGCTCGCGCCCGTCCGTTGCGGCGGAGACCACGGCGTCGATGAGCATGTTGCCCGGACCGGTGTCAAAGGCGTACACGGCCTCCGGCGCGCAGGCGGCGGGCAGAACGGTCATGTTGCCGATGCCGCCGATATTCTGCAAAAGCCGCGTGCGCTCTGTGCTTCTATATAATAGGTACTCCGTGAACGGCACCAGAGGCGCGCCCTGTCCGCCCGCCGCGACGTCGGCGACGCGGAAGTCCGAGACCGTCACCAGCCCCGTCCGCTGCGCAATGACCGCGCCTTCGCCTATCTGCACCGTGCAGCGCGCGCTCTCTCCGCAGAAGGGCACCTCGTCCGGCGCGTGCCAGATGGTCTGCCCGTGGGAGGCCACAGCGTCCACGTCCGCAGGCGTGAGCCCCGCCGCGCGGATGACCGAGAGCGCCGCCTCGGCGTAGAGCCCGCCGAGGACATAGGACAACCGCCCGACCTTGTCCACCGTCGCCTTCGCCGGGTCGAAGAGCTCGAAGATGCCCGCACGCACGGCCTCGGGGAAGGGGTGGTCCTCAAAAGCGACCAGCCGCACCTCCGGCGCGTCCTGAGAGCCTGAGAGCTCCACCAGCGCCGCGTCTATGCCGTCCACCGAGGTGCCGGACATCAGCCCCACGATGCGCCTGACTGGCTTTTTTGCTATTTCTCCAAGCATGTTTTTCACCTCTTGCTTTAGTGTCCAAAAAATACTGCGCAAACCTTACACTATGCACAGTTGCACTGGGATTATATGCGTGATATAATGTTACCAAAGAAGTTAAATCAATGATACAATATTTCATGGCAAAAGAAAAGGGGTTATTTTTATGCTTGCCGCAGAAAAGCTGCTCCGCCGCGGCGTGGAGGAGGGAGTGTTCCCGTACGCCGAGTGGGCGCTCTTTGACCGGAACGGCATCGAGAGCAGCGGAGCGACGGCGGGGGAGGGCGGACGCTGGTTCGACCTGGCCTCGCTGACCAAGACCTTCACGGCCACGGCGCTGCTGGGCCTGGTAAAGGCCGGAGGACTGCGGCTTTCGGAGAGCGCGGGCGAGCTGCTGGCCCCGGCATCGCCGAAACTGCGCGGCTATCTCGATAAAATGAGCCTCTTTTCGCTGATGACCCACACCTCGGGCCTGCCGGCCTGGTATCCGTTCTACGCGGATGGGCGGCCGTTTTTCGAGGCCCTTGAGGAGCTCCTGGACTGCCGCGGGCTTGGAAACGGCATGGTCTACAGCGACCTCGGCTACATGCTGCTGGGCCTGGTGCTGAGCCGCAGGGCCGGAGCGCCGCTGGAGGAGGTCATCGACCCCATGGGCTTCGGCGTCCGTTACAGGCCGCCGCGGGAGCTCGACTTTGTCCCGTCCTGCCGCGACAACGCGGTGGAGGAGGGGATGTGCGCCGACCTAGGCATGAGCTTCAGCGGCTTCCGGCCGCACCGCACGGACGTGTGCGGCGAGCCGAACGACGGCAACGCGCACTATTTCTGGCACGACGTCAGCGGCCACGCGGGCCTCTTCGGTACCGTTCAGGCCCTGGCGGGCCTCGGCAGGTTTTACCTCACGACCAACGACCCGGTCTATCTCGGCGGCGTGACGCCGCAGCCGGGCTGCGAGGGACGCTGTCTCGTGTTCCACACCGGCGGGGCCTTCCCCACGGGCTGCGGGCACACGGGCTTCACCGGCACCAGCCTCTGGATAGACCGCGAGCGCGGCTACGGCCTCGCGCTGCTTACTAACCGCCTCTGCTATGACCATCTGCCCCAGATAGACATGAACGCCTTCCGGCGCGCCGTCCACACGGCGCTGCTGGAGGAGCTAAAATGAGAGAAAGCGAGTAGAATCTGATGATACAGCTCGATCAGCTCCCGACTGAACAGCAAAATCCGAACACCGCCTGCATTGACCGGCTCTCGACGCTGGACATGGTCCGCGTGATAAACGACGAGGACAAAAAAGTCGCCTTCGCCGTCGAGAAGGAACTCGTGAGCATAGCCGCTGCGGTGGACGCCATATACGAGGCGCTCAAGGCCGGCGGCAGGCTCATCTACTGCGGCTGCGGCACCTCCGGCCGCCTGGGCATCCTCGACGCCGTGGAGTGCCCGCCGACCTTCTCCACTGACCCGGAGATGGTCCAGGGCGTCATTGCGGGCGGCGAACCGGCCCTTTTCCGCGCCGCCGAGGGCGCGGAGGACAACGTCGGCGCCGGGCGCGAGGACATGGAGAAGATAAACCTCAGCAGCCGCGACGTCCTCGTGGGCATCGCCGCCAGCGGCCGGACGCCATATGTGCTCGGCGCCATGGCCTATGCCAAGGAGCTGGGCGCCGTGACGGTGGCCGTCACCTGCAACAAGCACTCTCAGATGAACGCCCTCGCGGACATCCCCATAGGCGTGGAGCCGGGTCCGGAGGTCATAACCGGCTCGACCCGCCTCAAGTCCGGGACGGCGCAGAAGATGGTGCTCAACATGCTCTCCACGGGCGCGATGATACGCCTTGGAAAAGTATACGGCAACCTCATGGTGGATGTAAAGCCCACCAACGAGAAGCTGGTCCGCCGCGCGATAAGGATAGTCGCCACGGCGGCGCACACGGACGAGGACGAGGCGAGAGCGGCCCTGGAGCAGTGCGGCTTCTCGGCCAAGACCGCCATCGTGATGCTCGTGAAGCACCTGCCCGCGGCCGAGGCCGAGCGCAGGCTTGAAGAGACGGGCGGCATAGTCGCCCGCGCCCTGGACGAGGAGGAATGACTGTGGATATCAAAATCGCCGCAGGCCAGCGCCTCATGGCTGGTCTGCCCGGCGCCGAACTCGACCCCGGCTTTGTCTCACTCGTGCGCGAGTGCAAGGTCGGCAATGTCATACTCTTCCGCCGCAACGTGAAGAGCGCGGCGCAGCTTGAGCGGCTGTGCACCTCGCTCAGGCGGCTCATAGTGGCGGAAACGGGCTTTGAGCCCTTCATCGCCATCGACCAGGAGGGGGGCGTCGTCTCGCGCTTCTCGCCGGACATGGCCATAACTCCGGGGGCCATGGCTCTCGCCGCCGCCGGCGGGGACGCGCCTTACAGGGCGGCCCGGATAACCGCCCAGCAGCTGCGTGCCGCAGGCGTGAACTTTGACCTCGCCCCCGTGCTGGACGTGAACTCCAACCCGCTCAACCCCGTCATCGGCGTGCGCAGCTTCGGCGACGTGCCGGAGGAGGCGGCAGAGCGCGCGCTCGGCTTCATGCGCGGCCTGCTCGACGGCGGGATAATGGCCTGCGGCAAGCATTTCCCGGGCCACGGCGACACGGACACGGACTCCCACATCGGCCTGCCCAAGGTCGACAAGAGCCGCGAGGAGCTGGAAAAGTGCGAGCTCCTGCCTTTCCGCCGCGCGATTGAGGCGGGAATACCCGCCATAATGACCAGCCACGTTCTCTTCCCGGCGATCGAGCCGGAGAAACTGCCCGCGACGATGTCCCGCCGCATACTCACCGGTCTGCTGCGCGAGGAGATGGGCTTTGGCGGCGTAATAATCAGCGACTGCATGGAGATGGACGCCGTGGCGAAGTATTACGGCACCGTCCACGCGGCGACCACGGCCCTGGACGCCGGAGCCGACATCGTCTGCATCTCCCACACCGCGGCCCTCGCGCGCGAGACCGCAGAGAAGCTCTGGCAGAGCTATGCCTCGGCCGAGGGCGAGTACGCCGCCGAGCTCGAGAGGGCAGGGGAGCGGATCGCCGCCGCCAAGCGCCGTTTTACCGGCCTGCCAAGGGAGGAGACGCACATATTCAAGCTCCGCGAGTCCGCGCGCGAGCTGCTGGAGCGGAGCTTCGTACTCCTCAACGGTCCCATACCCACGCTGGGCGAACGCCCGTTTTTCACCGGCTGCGCCGGGATACGCGCAAACCTCGCCTCCAGCGAGATAACCGGCACGCCGTCCTTTGCCACAATCATGGCCAGGCGCTTCGGAGGCAGCTTCGACGTCTGCTCCAACGACCCCGACTCTGAGGAGATCGCCTCCATAGTACGCAAGGCCCGCAACGCGAGCTGCATAGTGCTCAACACCAGCAGCGCCCTGCGCAGCAGCGGCCAGCTGATACTGATGCTGGCCCTCGGCAAGCTCAAAAAGCCCATGGTGGTCATCGCCATGCGCGAGCCCTATGAGCTGCGCTACCTGCCAAAGCACGCCGCGGGCATCGCCGCCTGGGAGTACAGCACCCGCTGCACCGCCGCCATCGCCCACTGCCTGACCGGCCAGCTCCGCTGCACGGGCCGCATGCCGCTGGGATATTTCCCACTCGAAAGAATAAATCCATAAAAATAGTTAAAATGAACTTTTATTTCTTTACATCAGCGCAGCAACATGGTATAATGTGCCCAATAGGGCAGTCCGGGAAAAATTCCCGGGCTGTGAGTGATAAAAATCAATAAGGAGGACGTCATGAAGAAACTACTTGCACTGATTCTCGTCGCTGCCCTCTGTGTGGCTCTGCTTGCCGGCTGCGGCACGGCTGAGACCACCACCAGCGAGCCCCCTGCTGAGGACTCTTCCGCTCCCAGCGAGGACGCCGGCGGCAATACCGCTGCCACGGAGCTGAAGCTCTGGCTGCCTGTCTACCAGTTCGGCGACGGCATCTCCGACGAGGACTTCTGGAATGAGAAGCTCGACGCCTTTGAGGCTGAGAACAACTGCACCGTCACCGTTGAGATCCAGGGCTGGACCGACTACGCCACCAACATCTACACCGGCCTGCTCTCCGCTGAGGGCCCGGACGTTGTCTACGTCACCGAGACCTACGACATCATCAGCTCCGACCTCATCATCCCCCTCGATCCCTACCTGACCCAGGAGGACTATGACCTCTATCTGTACCTCGAGCAGGGCGCCTACAACTCCAACGGCGAGCTGTGCACCTTCCCGATGATGCCGGGCAACCCCTGCGTCATGTACTTCAACATGGATATGCTTGAGGCCGCCGGCATCACCGAGCTGCCCAAGACCTGGGATGAGTTCTACGATGTCTGCCTGGCCCTCAAGGAGGCCAACCCCGACGTCATGCCCTTCACCTCTTCCTGGGGCGCTTCCAACGGCGTTTCCGCGCTGCTGACCAGCTTCTGGCCCTTCTTCTTCCAGGCCGGCGGCACCGTTCTGACCGAGACCGGCGAGCTGAACATGGACAGCGAGGCAACCCTCGAGGCCCTCAACTTCATCAAGAAGCTCCGTGACGCCGACATCCTCGACGAGAGCGCCGTCTCCATGGACGACCCGGGCGGAAAGTTCGTCAACGGCGAGGCCGCCATCGTCATCGTCGGCACCGGCACCAGCGGCAGCTTCACTGAGGCCGGCATCAACTGGGATTGCATCTTCGCCCTCGAGGGCCCTGCCGGCGCTGCCACCAACTTCTCCGTCGACTCCCTCGCCATCAGCAAGTACTGCGAGAACCCTGAGCTCGCCGCGAAGCTTATAAAGTACATCACCAGCGCTGAGTGCATGGACGACTTCCACACCGAGATCTACGGCATGCCGTCCCTGACCACCGACGCCACCTACACTGAGCCCGAGCCGTTCCAGAGCATGTACACCGACTACGCCGATGCCATGCACGCTGTTCCCTCCTTCGAGGGCAGCGCCTCCTTCATGGACACCTTCCAGCAGAACGTCCAGGGCATGCTCATGGGCACTCTGACCCCCGAGCAGGTCATCTCCGAGACCATGACCTATTACAACGAGCAGATAAAGCAGTAAACCTTTGAACCTGAGAAACCGGGCATGGCCGGAGAACGACGATGCCCGGTTTCTCCTATTTTGAGCAAGGCGTGGTGAAAGGTATGAACAACGCGAGGCGGCGCTCACCTCTGATGCGGCGGCAGGCGGCCTACGGCATTGCGTACATAACTCCGGGTATGCTGATAGTCATGGCCTTCTGCATAGTGCCGATCTTTATGACGCTATATTACAGTTTCACAAAGTACAACCTGGCGCAGCCGCCTGAATTTCTGGCTTTTGAGAACTATCAGAAGCTCTTTACCAACTCTCAGCTGCGCAAGGCTCTGTGGAACACGGTCATCTATGTCATAATAACCGTTCCTCTGCAAACGCTGCTGGCCATGTTTGTGGCGAACTTCCTGGCCGAGTATCTCAATAACCGCTACGGCCGCTTCCTGCGCAGCATCATCTTCATTCCGACGCTGGTCAGCTATGTCGCAGCAGCCACCGTCTGGGAGATAATCTACGCCGACAAGGGCGGCCTGCTCAACGAGTTCCTGGGCCTGTTCGGCATACAGGGCATGAACTGGCTGGGAGACCCCAGCACGGCGCTGATATGCGTCTCGCTGGTCGCCGTGTGGAAGAGCGTCGGCTACTTCACCATCATCTTCTACGCGGGCATAATGAACATATCCGTCGACGTCCGCGAGGCGTCGATCATCGACGGCGCAACGCCCAGGCAGAGGTTCTGGCGCATAACCGCGCCGCTGCTCAAGCCCATCACGTACATGAACGTTACGCTGGGCATCATCTGGTCCTTCCAGGCCTTTGACATCGTATACAAGCTGACCGGCGGCGGGCCGTTCAACGCCACGTCGACGATCGCATACATCATATACGCCTACGGCTTCCAGGACTACCGCATCGGCTACGCCTGCGCGATAGCCATCATGCTGCTGATAGTGATACTCATAATCCACCTCATCCAGCAGCGCTTCTTCGATGAAAAGGAGGACTGAGTCATGGTAAAGTCGGATAGAAAGCGCGCCAGCTTTTACATAGGCGTAGTGCTGGTCACGCTCTTCGCTATGCTGTGCGTGATACCGCTCATCTACATGATCTGCGTCTCCTTTGCGCACACCTCGACGATGTATATCAAGTTTGACGACATCGACTTCACGGACTTCTCCAACTACATCTACCTGTTCGTGAACAAGGACTTCGGCCGCCCGCTGCTCAACAGCCTCATAGTCGTCGTCGCGAGCGTCATCGTGGTCGACCTCGTCTCCTGCACCATGGCCTACGGCTTTGAGAAAAAGCCCATCCCCGGCAAAAAGCCCATGTTCAACATGGTCCTGGCCACCATGATGATACCGACCCAGGTCGTGTTCATCTCGCTGTACGTCATGATGCGCAAGGCGAACATGCTCAACACCTATGTCGCGCTGGTCATCCCGCTGGTAGGCGCCTTCGGCGTTTTCATGATGCGCCAGTTCATCAGAAGCGTGCCCAATGACTTCATCGAGGCCGCCCAGATAGACGGCTGCTCGGAGCTGCGCATATATCTGCGCGTTGTGCTGCCGATGGTCCGGCCCGCGAGGATCACCCTCGCAGTGTTCACCTTCAACTCGGCCTGGAACATGTTCCTCTGGCCCCTCATCGCCACCACCAAGAACGAGATGCAGACCCTGACCCTGGCAACATCCTCGCTGACTAGCCACCTCGCCACGAACTACGGCTATCCCATGGCCGCGGCGACGATATCGTTCCTCGTGCCCTTCGTACTCTACTGCTTCATGCAGAAGCAGTTCGTTGAGGGCATCGCCCTCGGAGGTGTCAAGGGCTGATGCAAGGGCCGGACGTAAGCAGAATACTTTCGCGCTGGCCTTATCCAGAAGCGGCGGTCGCGGCCTATTCCTCGGCCATGACCGCCGCTTTTAATGACCCTGAGGCCCGCAGCGCGATCGAGTCCGCGATGTCGGACTATGCGGCCGGACGCAGACTGGACGCCTGGGCGCTGCTCGCGCACCTGGAGTCGCTCGGCCCGGAGTGCGGCGTGCACGGTTATACAATGCGTATGCTCCCGCTCATTGCGGCGCTGGACGCGGCGGAGGTGAAGTACCGCGAGCGCGGGCTTTCCGGGGAAATGTTCCGCGACTCCTTTGCGGACCTGCTCTGGAAAACGCTCGAGTGCGGCCGCCGCCACGGCGTATGGGGCTCGACCGCCGCGCTCTGGACCTGGGGATTTTTTGAGTTTCGCATCTTCGGCCTCGGCAGACTGCAATTTGAGCCCGTCGAGTACGCCGGGGCACCCGCGCTGAGCGTGCACATTCCCTCGTCCGGACCGCTCAGGCACCCTGACTGCGCGGACTCTTACTCGCGCGCGGCGGACTTTTTTGGCCAACGCCGCTTCGTCTGCGACTCCTGGCTGCTGCACCCGGTCTGTCACGGCCTGCCCGAGGGCTCCGGCATCAGGAGCTTTGCGGCGGACTATGAGCTGCAATTTGTGACGGACGACCCAAAATTCCTGGACGTCTGGAATATCTTCGGCTGCGCCTGGACGGGCAGCGCCGCGGACCTGCCCGCGGACACGACCTTGCGGCGGCTCTGGCGCGATTATCTGCTCCGGGGCGGCGTCCCCGGCCGCGGGTACGGACTGTATGAAAGTTTCTGAGAAAGAAAGTTTCAACGGCCCGATAATTGTGCTATAATGGGTTTTAACAAGGCTTCGGGAGGAAAGATATGACGGACATCGAGATAAAAACACGGAGCATATACGACGAACTTAGCCCCGCGGAGCAGAAGGTTGCCTGGTATTTTCTCCAGAACCTCGGTTCCGTATTTGACGATCCCATAGCCGTTCTCGCGGAAAAAAGCGGCGTAAGCCAGGTAATGTGGGTGCGTTTTTGCAAGTCTTTGGGCTTTTCCGGGCTGAAGGACATGAAAAAGAACCTGTTTTTTCAGCTCAGCCAGCAGCGTGCCGAGGCTTCCGCGCCGAGCATGGACTTCCTGGACACTCGCACTTATTCAAGCGTCGAGGGCATCATAAGCGGCGTCGAGGCCGGCTCGCTGGAGGCCATACGCAGCACGGCGCAGATACAGGACACCGCAAAAATAGAGACCGTCGCGGCCAAAATAGCTCAGGCCGACTGCGTGCGCCTCTTCGGCGTCGGCGCCTCCGGGCTCGTGGCCAGCGACCTCTATTACAAGCTGCTGCGCGTGGACGTGGACGCAGTTTTCTGCACGGACCTGCACGTTCAGCTCACCTATATAACTGGCTCGAAGCCCGGCGACGTGGCCATTTTCTTCTCGAATTCGGGCAGCACCACCGAGATACTCGAGCTGGCGCAGGCGGCGCGCGACCGCGGAGCCTGCGTCGTCGCGGTTACCAAGTACGGGCCGAACCAGCTGGCCGATCTGGCGGACTATGTGCTGCCCACCTCGTCGCCGGAGCTGCAGTTCCGCAGCGGCGCCACAAGCAGCCGGCTGGCCGCGCTCTTTGTGGTGGACGTGCTCTTCACCACGCTCTGCAACAAGAACTACTCCACCGTGGCCAAGCCGCTGGCGGAGAGCTATTCCCAGTGCAGCAAGCACCACGCCTGACAAGAGAGGGGAGAGGCGCATGAAGATCACAGGCTTTCGCATCGGCCTTGTCTCGGCCAGGCTCCGTGTGCCGTTCAAGACGGCGCTCAGGACCGTGGACAGCGTTGAGGACGTGATAGTCGAGCTCGAGACCTCGACCGGCCAAATCGGAAGGGGGGAGGCTCCGCCGACGGCAGCCATAACAGGGGAGACTCTCGGCTCCATCATCGCCGCGCTGCGTGATCATATCTGCCCCAAGCTCGTAGGGCGCGACATTTCGGACTTTGAGGAGCTGCAAATCGCCGTTCAGACGGCCATCGTAGGCAACAGCAGCGCAAAAGCCGCGGCGGATATCGCGCTCTGGGACCTCTATGCCCAGGACTGCGGCCTGCCGTTATATAAGCTGCTGGGCGGCGGCACGCCGAGGCTTGAGACGGACCTCACTATAAGCGTAAATAGTCCCGATATCATGGCAAAAGACACCGAATACGGCATAAATAACGGATACAATGTTCTGAAAACCAAAATGGGCATAGACCCGGAACTGGATTTTGCGCGCCTGAGAGCCGTGCGCGGTGCGGCGAAGGACGCCAGGATACGCATCGACGCCAACCAGGCCTGGACGCCCAAACAGGCCGTGCGTCTGCTCAATCAAATGCAGGACGCCGGACTCGACATTGAGCTCGTCGAGCAGCCTGTCAAAGCCAATGACTTGGAAGACCTGAAGTTTGTTACCGCTAACTCGCCGGTACCCGTACTCGCGGACGAGAGCGTGTTCTCGCCTAGGGACGCGCTGCGTATAATGCAGGAGCGCGCGGCGGACATGGTGAACATCAAGCTGATGAAGTGCGGCGGCATTACGAACGCTCTGAGGATAGCCTCGGCGGCTGAGGTCTACGGCGTCGAGTGCATGATGGGCTGCATGCTGGAGGCCAAAGTCAGCGTCACGGCGGCGGCGCATCTGGCTTGCGCGAGAAAGATAATAACGCGCATAGACCTGGACGGTCCGGCGCTGTGTACCGAGGACCCGGTAACGGGCGGCGCACTGTTCAACGGCCCGGAGATAACTCTGCCGGACGCTCCCGGACTTGGCATAAGCGGAATTGAGAATCTGCACTATATTGTATAATGAGAGGGCCCCGAAAACTGAAAACACTCTCCGGGGCCGATTTCTCCTCCTCCAAATTAAACAAAATTTTTATTTTGTTTAATTTTATATCCATTTACCCGTTTACAATTTGCTCCCCTTGCCTTACAATATAGTGGCTGGAGGTGAAACAGCTTGGACTACCGCAGCGAGGCGCCGCCGGTGCTCAGGGACTTTCTGAGCTACCACGAGACCATCAAGGGTCACTCGTGCGCCACGGTCGACGAGTATTTCCTCGACCTGAGAAACTTTTTCCGCTATCTGAAAATTGAACGCGGCCTCGTCCCGCACTCCACTGAGCTTGACGATATCTCCATCCAGGACGTGGACCTCAAGCTCATAGCCTCGGTCACACTCAACGACGTCTACGACTACATGGCCTTCCTCTCGCGCGACAAGGTCAAAAACGAGCGCAGCCACGAGCCGGAATACGGCCTGATGGCCTCCTCTCGCGCCAGAAAAATCGCCACGATACGCAGTTTTTATAAATATCTGACGGTCAAGACCAAACAGCTGGACGTAAACCCCGTCGAGGGCCTGGATACGCCGAAAACGACAAAATCCCTCCCCCGCTACCTGACGCTCGACGAATCCCGACGCCTGCTGGACGCCGTGGACGGCGTGAACCGCGAGCGCGACTACTGCATCATATGCCTCTTCCTCAACTGCGGTCTGCGAATATCGGAGATCGTGGGCCTGAACATAGGCGACGTGCGCGGGGACTCCCTCCGCGTGCTCGGCAAGGGCAACAAGGAGCGCATCGTGTATCTGAACGACGCCTGCCAGGCCGCTATCGAGGCCTACAAGCCCGTGCGTTCGCAGATGGTCGGCAGCTCGGTCAGCGCCCTTTTCGTCTCGAACCGCCGCCAGCGCATGGGCAGAGAGGCTGTGCACGCCATGGTCAAAAAGACCCTGCTCAAGGCCGGGCTGGACCCGGACAAGTATTCATCGCACAAGCTGCGGCACACGGCGGCGACGCTCATGCTGCAAAACGGCGTGGACGTGCGCACCTTGCAGGAGGTCCTGGGCCACGAGCACCTGAACACGACGCAGATATACACGCACGTTGACAACTCCGAGCTCCGCGTTGCCGCCCAGGCCAACCCGCTGGCCGAGTATATTCCGGAGCATAATGATGCCTCAGATAAATAATTTGCTCTTTTGTACAAATATTTCGGGCGAATTTTGAGAACATTTCCGGCTCATTTTCGTCTTTGAGCATTGCGTGACCAATACTAAGACATAGGAGAGAAAAAGATGAAAATCACCAGATGCATAACCGCGCTTGCGCTTGCGCTGCTGATGATCGCCGCCCTTGCGGCCTGCGGCAGCAGCTCTAACGACCCCGCCTCACCGAGCGAGGAGGTCATAGGCGACGTGGCCTCCAGCGCCGCGCCCAGCGAGAGCCCCGAGGCCTCGGAAGAGCCCGAGGAAACTTCGGAGCCCACACCTACGCCCACTCCCACTCCGACGCCGACCCCGGCGCCCACGGCGCAGCCCACTCCGGCGCCGACGCCCACTCCCACAACCTCTGCGCAGCCCTCCGAGCAGCCTTCGGAGCCCAGCGAGGCGCCCGTCTCCCCCTCCGCGCAGCCCAGCGAGGAGCCGTCCTCCGGCAGCGTTGACCTCAGCAATTTCTTCAGCACCGTGACCTCCACTTACGAGTTTGCATCCCTCTCTGACCTCGACAGCACGATGCTGGACAACTACTACCCCGGCCTGACTGCGATCTCCACCCTTCAGCTCATCGCCAAGATGCCCATGATAAGCGCCTCCGGCCATGAGATAATCCTCATCCAGTGCGAGAATTCCGACGACGTTGCGACCGTGCAGAGCATACTCGAGGCCCGCAAGCAGGCCCAGGTCGACGGCGGCGCCTGGTATCCCGAGACCACCGCACTCTGGGAGAAAGCCGAGATCTGCGTCTCCGGCAACTATCTGATGCTCGTCTCGCACGAGAACGCCGCTGACATAGCCGCCAGCTTCTACGCACTCTTTGCCTGATAAAATCTGACAGCCCGGAGGGACGCCGCCGATGGTCTTTTCCAGCATACTGTTCATGTTCATATATCTGCCCGTGGTGCTGTTTCTGTATTACATCTCCCCGGTCAGATGGCGCAATCCCATACTCTTCGTCGCAAACCTCGTTTTTTACGGCTGGGGCGAGCCTGTTTTCATCGTCCTCATGCTGTTTTCCATCACGATAAACTACATCAACGGCCTGCTCATAGGCCGCTGGAGGCTCACGCAGCAGAAGAAGGCCAAGACCGTCCTCGTCATCAACGTGGTCATCAACCTGGCCCTGCTCGGCTTTTTCAAGTACTACGACCTCATCGCCGAGACGCTTAGCCTCCTGCCGTTTATCGACATCAAGCCGCTGGGCATCGCCCTGCCGATAGGCATCTCGTTCTATACCTTCCAGACGATGTCCTACCCGATAGACGTCTACCGCGGCGACACGGACGTGCAGCGCAACTATATCAGCTTCGGCACCTTTGTCGCGCTCTTCCCGCAGCTCATCGCGGGCCCCATCGTGCGCTACAAGGACGTTGCGGACCAGCTCGGCTTCCGTGCCAGCAGCATTGACCAGTTCTCCTCCGGCGTCGAGCGCTTCATGGTCGGCGTGGCGAAGAAGGTGCTCATCGCAAACAGCCTCGGCAAGCTCTGGGACTACTACGCCGCCATCCCCGACGGCGGGCTCACCGTTCTCGGCTCCTGGCTGGGCATCATAGCCTTTACGCTGCAAATCTACTTCGACTTCTCCGGTTACTCGGACATGGCCATCGGCCTCGGCCGCATGATAGGCTTTGAGTTCAAGGAGAACTTCAATTACCCCTACATTTCCAGGAGCGTCACGGAGTTCTGGCGGCGCTGGCACATGTCGCTCGGCACCTGGTTCCGCGACTATGTCTACATCCCCCTCGGCGGCAACCGCTGCGGACGTGCGAGGCAGCTGCTGAACATCCTCATCGTCTGGGCGCTCACCGGCATATGGCACGGCGCGAACTGGACCTTCCTGCTCTGGGGACTCTATTATGCGGTGTTTTTGATGATTGAGAAGGTGTTTTTGCTCAAAAGGCTCGAAAAACTGCCGGTTTTGGGCCATATCTACACCATTATCATTGTCATGTTCGGCTGGGTCATGTTCCAGCTCGACAGCCTCGCCGCCATCGGCAACTACACCAGCGCGATGCTCGGCTTCGGCGCGTCCGGGCTGGCGGAGTCCACGGACCTCTACTATCTCGGCAGCTATGCCGTGACCTTTGTCATAGCCATCGTCGCCTCTACGCCCCTGGGCAGCCGGCTCTTCGCCAAGCTCCCGGGCAAGGTCAGGCGTTTTGCAGCCCCGGCGCTTATCGTGCTTGCACTGGTGCTGTGCACCGCGTATCTGGTGGACGCGACGTACAATCCGTTCATCTACTTCAACTTCTAAGGAGGGCCCGGCATGAACAAAAAAGCACTGTGGGCCGAAGCCCTTATCTTCCTCGCCTTTATCGGAGCGTTCTTCATCCTGAACCTCGTGCTGCCCGACCGCCAGTTCTCCGAGCAGGAGAACCGCTATCTCCAGATGCGGCCCGAGTTCAGCTTCAAGAGCCTCTTCAGCGGCGACTATACGTCCAAATTTGAGACCTACACCACCGACCAGTTCACCTTCCGCGACGAGTGGATAACCCTCAAGGCCGCCAGCGAGCTGGCCCTCGGCAAGCAGGAGAACAACGACGTGCACCTCTGCGAGAACGGCACGCTCATCGAAGGTTTCAAGCGGCCCGAGAACTCCGTGCTCGACTCCAACATGTCGGCGCTCAACACGCTGGTCGGGAACACGGACGCCGACGTCTACTTCGCACTCATCCCCGATAAATCCGACCTCTACGCCTCCCTCCTGCCGAAAAATGCGCCGAATGACAGCGAAAAAGAGGTCATTGACTACTGCTACGGCCAGTCCAACGCCACCAACGTGGACATGTACTCGGCGCTCAGCGCGCACAAGGATGAGTACATCTTCTACCGCACCGACCACCACTGGACCAGCCTCGGCGCGTACTACGGCCTCTCCGCACTGGCCGAGAGCATGGGCCTCCCCTGCCCCGCGCTGGACTCCTACACCGACCGCCACGTCGTCTCCGAGGAGTTTTACGGCACGACCTGGTCGTCCTCCGGCTTCTCCTGGGTGGACCCGGACACGATGGAGATCTTCGTGAACGCGCCCGAGAACCTCAAGGTCACGAGCTATCCGCAGGGCAGCCCGGTCGAGGGCAAGCTCTACGACTTCAGCTTCCTTGAGAAGAAGGACAAATACTCCATGTTCATGGGCGGCAACTGCCCGATGCACGTCATCGAGACCGGCAACGAGGACAAGCCCAGCCTGCTCATCCTCCGCGACAGCTACACTGACAGCCTCATCCCCTTCCTGCTCGACGACTTCTCCGAGATCCACGTCCTTGACCTGCGCTACTACCGCGCCAGCCTGAAGGCGTATATAGAGCAGAACGATTTTGACAACGTACTCGTCTGCTACAGCGTCTCAAATTTCTGCTCGGACTCGAATATATTCCTCTTGGGTATGTGATTACTCGCTGACAGTGAGTGCAAGCAACAAAAAAGCAGCCGTCCAAACGGACGGCTGCTTTGCTTTTATTCGGTTCAGCGTGCCTCGTGCTTGCCCTTGGGCTGCCTTATCTCGCCGTTAAAGGCGAGGATGGAGACGAGGGCCGCGCCGACGGTGGCGATGCAGTCTATAAAGACCGAGAACCACAGCGTGGAGAAGCCGAAGCCGGCGAGCAGCATCAGCACCACCTTCACAATGGCGGAGCCGCCTATGACAGCGGTGGAGAGCATCTTCGCATAGCGCGAAACGGCAATGGCGAGGGAAATCTTGTCCACCCTGCCGCCGAAGACGGTGATATCCGTGCCGACGGGCATGGTCAGTGCTTCGACGCCGGTCATGGCGATGTCGATATCCGCCGCGGTGTGCGAGCCGCCGAAGGTCTCGCCGCTGCCCACAAAGGTGAGCTCGCGTCCAGGGACGCAGCCGTCCTTGACCTCGGCCAGCGTGGAGCGCATCTTCTCACGGTCGCACTCGGAGTAATACTCGGGAATGCCGAGCGCCGAGGCGGCGCGGGCCGCGGAGTCGCGGCTCTCGTCCGTGAACATGATGACGCTGTCAATGCCGCAGGCCTTGAGCTCCTTGACGCCGTCTGCGGCGTCGGCACGGAGCTGGTCGGTCATGACGATGCGTCCGGCGTACTCGTCGCCGATGGAGATATAATAGGAGAAGTCGTCCGAGATGTCCGCATCCGGGACAGAGACGCCCTTCACCATCATCAGATCTCGGCTGCCTACGCAGATGCGGATGCCGTCTACCTTGACCTCCACCCCGCTGCCGGGGATCTCGACGAAGTTCTCGATGAGGTCGATATAGATGGTGTCGCCATAGCAGGCGATGACAGAGCGCGCCTGAGGCGTGTTGGAATACGCCAGAGCGTGGGCCGCGATCTTGAGCAGGACGTCCGGCTCCATGCGCTCGGACTTGATAGCCACGACCTTGGGGCTGCCCTCGCTGAGGGTTCCGGCCTTGTCGAAGGCCACCGTGCCGGTGTCGGCTACTGTGTCCATGGCGTTGCAGCCGTCAAAGAGCACACCGCTCTTGGCCGCGCCGGACATGGCGCACAGCCGGATAAGCGGCAGCGCAACGTTCAGCACGCTGGGGCTGGCAAGAACCAGAAGCATGGCCGCGCGGCGCACGGATTCCTGGATGGTGATGTCGAATATCAGAGGCAGCAGCACCAGGACGAGAATGGCGACGACCGTAACTATCGGCGTGAGGTAGGTCTGTATCCAGACGAAGGACTTGGGAACCACCTCTCCCCTCTTGGCGCCGTTCTCGACGGCGGCGAAGAGCGCCGCGGCGGCGGAATCCGCGGAGGTCGAGGTGACCTCGCAGCGGAGCTCGCCGTTCTGGTTTATGCAGCCGGAGAGTATCTCGTCGCCCTCCTTCACCAGTACGGCGCCTGAGTAGTCGCCGAGCGGAGAGCGGTCGAGGCTGGCATTGCCCTCGAGCACGATGCAGTCGCAGGGCACGCGCTCACCGGAGTGGATGACTATCGTCTCGCCGACCTCTATCGTGTCGGCGGGGACGGTCTCCTCCTCCCCGTCGCGCACAACGTGCGCGTCGTCCGGCTCGCAGTATATCTGGTCGAGCACGGTGCGGTAGGTGCGTATGTAGGCGTACTCGACGAACAGGCAGCCGATCTGATACAGCAGCACCAGCGCCGTGCCCTCAACGGCGAAGCCGAAGATGAGTGCGAGGATGACCGACAGCGTGATCAGGACCGTCTTGTCGAGATACCGGCCGCGCAGCACGCTCAGCACCGCGCCGGCTGCGATATCCCAGCCGGCGACGAGCACCGAGACGATAAGCAAAACAACGGGCCAGGGCTCCGGTATGGAGCGCACGAGCAGGGCCACCGCAAACGCGGCGCAGGAGACGATGAGCCTTACTATAAAGACGATGTCCAGCTCAAGCTCGTCCGAACCGCCGGGGCCGCCGCTGGCGCCGGAACAGACGCCGGAGCAGCTGTAACGCCTCCCGACGGACTTTTCGAGGATTTCGGTAAAGTTCATCGAACCCCCTCCTTAAAACTTGGGATCAGCGCCGGGCAGAGCTTAGTCGGCCTTGCCGTCGCAGCCGAGGACGTCGACGATCTTGTGGGCGACCATTTCCTTGATGGCGGCGCGGGCGGGCTTCAGGTACTGACGGGGATCGAAGTCGGCCGGATGCTCGGCGAAGTACTTGCGGATGGTGGCGGTCATGGCGAGACGCAGGTCGGAGTCGATGTTGATCTTGCAGACGGCGCTGCGGGCGGCCTGACGGAGCTGATCCTCGGGCACGCCGATGGCGCCGGGCATGTTGCCGCCGTACTTGTTGATCTCATCGACGAACTGCTGAGGTACGGAGGAGGCGCCGTGCAGGACTATCGGGAAGCCGGGCAGGTTCTTCTCAACGGCCTCGAGCACGTCGAAGCGGAGCTGCGGCTTGGTGCCGGGCTTGAACTTGTAGGCGCCGTGGCTGGTGCCGATGGCGATGGCCAGGGAGTCGCAGCCGGTGCGGGAGACGAACTCCTGGACCTCTTCGGGGCGGGTGTAGGAGGCGTGGCCTTCCTCGACCTTGACCTCGTCCTCGATGCCGGCCAGAGTGCCCAGCTCGGCCTCGACAACGACGCCGTGGTCGTGGGCGTACTCGACGACCTGCTTGGTGATGGCGATGTTCTCCTCGAAGGGCTTGGAGCTGGCGTCTATCATGACGGAGGTGAAACCGCCGTCTATGCAGCTCTTGCAGAGCTCAAAGCTGTCGCCATGGTCGAGATGCAGGCAGATGGGCAGGTTGGTCTCGATGACGGCGGCCTCAACGAGCTTCATGAGGTAAGTATGGTTAGCGTAGGCGCGGGCGCCCTTGGAGACCTGGAGGATGAGCGGTGCGCGCAGCTCAGCGGCGGCTTCGGTTATGCCCTGGACGATCTCCATGTTGTTCACGTTGAACGCGCCAATGGCGTACCCACCGTCGTAGGCTTTGCGGAACATTTCCTTGGATGTTACGAGGCTCATAAAAATTATCTCCTTTGCAAGCGGTAAATTTATGCTATTGCTTATTTATTATATCCCAAACGTGTGATATAATCAATAACACCTTTTTAAGATTTTGGAGGTAACAGTATGGAAAAAACGCTCAGGGGAGCCTGTGTCATAGGCCAGTCCGGAGGCCCGACCTCCGTCATCAACTCCAGCGCCTACGGCGTGATCAGGACTGCGCTTGACACGGACTGCATAACCAAGGTCTACGGCGCCGCCCACGGCATCAAGGGCGTGCTCGAGGACAAGCTCTACGACATGGGCGAGGAGGACGCCTATGAGCTCAGCCTGCTCATGAACACCCCCTCCTCCGAACTCGGCTCCTGCCGCTACAAGATGGCCGATCCCGACAAGGACGACACCGACTACAAGCGCATCCTTGAGATATTCAAGAAGTACGACGTCCGCTACTTCTTCTACAACGGCGGCAACGACTCCATGGATACCTGCGACAAGATCAGCCGCTTCATGGAGAAGAGCGGCTACGAGTGCCGCGTCATGGGCGTGCCCAAGACCATAGACAACGACCTCTACAACACCGACCACTGCCCCGGCTTCGGCAGCGCGGCGAAGTACATCGCCACCTCCTGCGCCGAGGTATACAAGGACGCCCACGTCTATGACACCGGCATGATCGTCATCATCGAGATCATGGGCCGTCACGCCGGCTGGCTCGCCGCCAGCTCCGCCCTCGCCGGCCTCGTGGGCTGCGGTCCGGACCTCATCTACCTGCCCGAGACCAACTTCGACATGGACCAGTTCCTCGCCGACGCCACCCGCATCTACAAGGAGAAGGGTAACTGCATCGTCGCCGTCTCCGAGGGCATCCACTATGCCGACGGCAGCTTCGTCTCCGAGGCCAAGACCAGCGCGACCGACGGCTTCGGCCACGCCCAGCTCGGCGGCCTCGCCTCCCTGCTCGCTTCCGTCGTCAAGGAGAAGACCGGCACCAAGGTCCGCGGCATAGAGCTCTCCCTGCTCCAGCGCTGCGGCGCTCATCTCGCCTCCAAGACCGACGTCGACGAGGCCTTCATGGCCGGCGAAGTCGCGGTCCTCTCCGCTGTCGGCGGCGAGACCGGCAAGATGGTCGCCTTTGCCCGCGAGTATGTGGACGGCAAGTACAACTGCGTGCCCAAGCTCGTGCCCCTCACCAGCGTCGCCAACTTCGAGAAGAAGGTCCCCGCCGAGTGGATACTCCCCGACGGCAAGGGCGTGACCCAGGACTTCATCGACTATGCCCTGCCCCTCATCCAGGGCGAGCCCGAGCGCGCAACCGAGAACTCCCTGCCCCGCTACGCCAGGCTCAAGAAGGTCCTCGCTAAGTAAATAACCTCGCCGGAAATTGCGGAGCGCCGCCCATTTGGGCGGCGCTCTTTTATTGCCCTCACGGCCCGGCGCGGTGTAGCATAACATGGCTTGAGGGCCTCCGCCCTCGCGACGACATTTAGGAGGCAACGAAATTGGAAAACACTAACATGCAGGCCACCTGCACCTATAAACAGGGCAGCCTGCCTGGATGCGCCCCGCTTGCTCTTGCGCAGATCCCGGCGCAACAGAGCAGCGAGCCGGCCTATAAGAGCGGCGAGGCGCTCTCCCGCGGCACGCTTTTCCCGGGCCTCGATCTGCCCTTCAAGAACATCGTCAACCAGATGCCCGCCGAGACCACCGAGCTGCGCGAGCTCATGGCGCTCGACTTCGTCACGGCGGAGCTGAATCTCTATCTCGATACACATTCCAGCGACACTCAGGCGTTCCAGACCCTGCAGTCCTTCCTGAAGATGTACGAGGAGGGCCGCAAGGAGTACGTCGCCCGCTTCGGCCCGCTCAGCCTCTCCGATCTGGCCACGGCCAAGAGCTACACCTGGCTCAACGACCCCTGGCCCTGGGACTATGTGAGTAAGGAGGGCTGAACATGTTCGTATATGAGAAGAAACTGCAGTACCCCGTAAAGATCAAAAACACCAACCCTGCCCTCGCCAAGTTCATCATCAGCCAATACGGAGGCCCGGATGGGGAGCTGGGGGCGTCGCTGCGCTACCTCAGCCAGCGCTATTCCATGCCCAGTCCTGAGCTCAAGGGGCTGCTGACCGATATCGGTACCGAGGAGCTGGGACACCTTGAGATGATCGGCGCAATCGTCCACCAGCTCACGCGCAACATGACGCCCGAGCAGATCAAAAAGGCCGGATACGAGGCCTACTTCGTGGACCACACGGCCGGCGTCTACCCCACTGCCGCCTCCGGCGCACCCTGGAATGCCGCAGGCATCGGCGTCAAGGGCGACGTTCTCGCCGACCTCTCCGAGGATATGGCCGCCGAGCAGAAGGCCCGCGTCACCTACGACAACATCCTGCGCCTGTGCGACGACCCCGACGTCAGCGACATCATCCGCTTCCTGCGCGAGCGGGAGGTCATCCACTACCAGCGCTTCGGCGAGGCCCTGCGCATCGCCTCCGAGAAGCTCGACCAGAAGAACGTGTACGCCATCAATCCCGCCTTCGATAAGTGACACACGCAAAAAAGACGCCGGAATTTCCGGCGTCTTTTTCAATTTTGCATGTTACATGCCCGCGAGGGCGCAGACGGTGGCGTAGCGCTCATCTGCTGCGCGCTGGATAGAGGCAAGCTGCTCTGCGCTGAGTTTTTTGAACTTGCCTATGCCCTTTACGAAGTCTGCAACGGGTATTGGGTCAGCGTTCTTGTAGTTGAGCGTATATTTCCCCTCGGATTTCTCCCAGAGCGGGAACATATTGCTCTTCACGGCGCGTTTTGAGACCTCGATAGTCTGGTCTGGCGCGAAGCTCCAGCCCGTGGGGCAGGGCGAAAAGACGTGGAGGTAGGCAAAGCCGCGCTTTGAGGCCGCGAGGCCCTTTTCTATCTTCTCCACCATGTCCCGCATGTTCCAGGGCGTGGCCGTGGCGCAGTATTCTACGCCGTGCATGGCGAGTATGAGCGGAATGTACTTTTGCGGCTGCTGCTTGCCGCAGAGCGCGCTGCCCAGAGGCGTCGTGGAGGTGCGCGAGCCCTCGGTGGTAGTGGAGCTGCGCTGATAGCCCGTGTTCATGTAGCCCTCGTTGTCGTAGCAGACGTAGAGCATCTTCTCACCGCGCTCGGCTGCGCCGGAGAGGCTCTGGAAGCCGCAGTCCGCCGTTGCACCGTCGCCCGCGACGGCGACGATGTTGACATCTCCCCTGCCCCGGCGCTCGTACATATGGCTCAGGCCGCTCAGGAATGAGGCGGTGTTGTCGAGCAGCGGGATGTGGACCGGCACCTTCATGCCCGTATCGTGGCTCCAGCCTATCGCGCCGCTGCCGGCCATGCAGCCGGGCGGCACGCATACTATCGTGTCCGGCCCCGCGAGCTGCAATACGCGCCGCAGTACCAGCTCGCCGCCGCAGCCCTGGCAGGCGGAGACGCCGGGCGACACCATGTCGGGGCTAGTTCTCAGTGTTTCTATGTAACCCATTTTCCTGCCCCCCCTCAGTCCTTCATAAACCAGAGCGTGTCATACATGCCCGGCGCGTCCTTGACGCTCTCGAGCCTGTTGATGGCGCTTGCGAAGTCCGCGACGGAGATGTCCGCACCGCCGAGGCCGCCTATGGCGGAGAAACTGGCCCGGTCCGCCGCACCGGCGAGCGCCGCTCGGGTCTCGACGTACATCGGCCCGCAGTTCCAGCCGAAGGAGACGCTGCGGTCCACGCAGCAGAAGGCTCGGACGCCGCTCAACGCCTTTGCGAGCCTCGCCGCCGGGAATGGCCGGATTGCACGGAGCTTTACAAGTCCTGCGCGGATGCCGCGCTCCCGCGCCTCGTCCACCGCGTCCATACCGGCGCCGGTCATGCCGCCGACAGTGACGACGGCTACCTCGGCGTCCTCCATGCGGTACTCGCTCAGCACGCCGCCATAGCTGCGGCCGAAACTATCAGCAAATTTAGCGTCCACCTCGTCTATGACCTCCAGCGCCCGCTGCATGGCGGCCAGGTGGTTCTTGCGGTAATGCATCAGCAGCTCGCCCGGAGTCATGGGGTCGAGGGCCAGAGGCGCGTCCGGGTCGAGCAGCGCCTGGTGATTCAGGCTGTGCGGAGGAAGAAAGGCGTCTACTTCGCTCTGGGCGGGCATATCCACACCGGAGGTGAGGTGCGAGCTGTAAAAACCGTCATAGCAGACGTTCACGGGGATGCTGACCTCGGGATGCTCGGCAATCATGTAGCCCTGGATTATCATGTCCACGATCTCCTGGTTGCTGTCGCAGAAGAGCTGTATCCAGCCTGCTTCGCGCAGGGACATGACGTCCTGCTGGCCACTCCAGATGCTCTCGGGCGAGGTCATCTCGCGCGTGGCGATGGCCATGACCATGGGCAGGCGCAGCGTGGACATCCTGAAATACGGCTCGTACATCAGCGCGAGTCCCTGGGCGCTGGTTGCGGTGAAAACACGCCCTCCGCCTGCCGCCGCGCCCTGCACGACGCTCATCGCCGAGTGTTCGGACTCGACCTGTACGAGGTCGGAGTCCAGCCGCCCGCCGTGCACCATCTCGGCCAGGTGCTCCACGACAGAGCTCTGCGGCGTTATGGGGTAGGCCGCGATGAGGTCGGGACGGCACAGGGCCGCGGCCTCTGCTGCGGCGTAGTTGCCGGTGAGTACCATCTTATTTCCCATCGCTGCCGCCTCCCTCGTGCTCCATGCTTATGGCCTTTTTCGGGCACTCCGCGGCGCAAATACCGCAGCCCTTGCAGAAGTCATATCTTATGTAATAGCCCCGCTCCTCCGACCACTTTATCGAGTTCACGGGGCAGTAGCCCAGGCAGATGCCGCAGTTGACGCACAGCGCCTTGTCCATTACCGGCCTGTGCGTGCGCCAGGACGCCGTGTCCAGGACGTACATGCCGCGGTTGCCCACGGGCGTCACATATTCGCGGTCATACACCGGCCTCGCCTCCCTTCAGATAGCTCACGCTCTCATATGCCAGCTCCGCCGCGCGGCGGTTCTCCGCGCCGAAGGTGGCCTCGATCTCCGCAAGCAGCCTCTCGCGGTCTACTATGCCCACGACCTTGGTGAAGGCCCCGAGCACAGCCGTGTTGGGCAGGTTCTGGCCAAAAAGGCGCTCCGAAATACCCGTAGCGTCCACCTCGGCGACGACTCCGGCGCAGTCCGGCACTCCGAGCTCTGAGAGCGGCTTTGTGCTGTTTATGAGCACCGTGCCGCCGTCCTTGAGGCCCGCATAGGTCTGCGGCAGACCGACGAGCGTGTCGTCCATTATGACAAGGACATCCGGCTCGTATATCTGCGTCTTGCGGCGTATCTCCTCCGTGCTCAGCCTCAGATAGCCGAAGACCGGCGAGCCCTTGCGCTCGACACCGAAGAAGGGTATGAACTGCCCGTGCAGGCCGCCCTCGACCGCCGCCTTGACCACCATCTGAGAGGCCTTGACCACGCCCTGGCCTCCCCGGCCGTGTAAGCGTATCTCCTTCAACCTCATCCCTCCTGTACCTATAATCGGAACGATGTTCCGTATCGTTCAAATAAATTATGGCACCATGGGCCGTGTTTGTCAAGCTCAGATGCCGTAATTTTTCAGCTCATCCCTTATGCTGGCGACCACCTCGCTGAGACGCGGCTCGAGCGCGGCGCGGCTGCCGCTGACGGACACCGCAGCGGCGACACGACCGGAGGCATCGAACACCGGATAGCCCACGCAGAAGAGACCCTCGTGGGTCTCCCCATCGTCGAGGGCGTAGCCGCGCTCGCGTATGGCGGCGAGTTCGGCCTCAAGTGCGTCGGGGTCAGTTATGGTAGTCGCCGTGTAGCGGCGCAGTTCGGCGCTCTCAATGAGCTCGCGTCGGCGCTCCGGGGGCAGCCAGGCGAGGATGCACTTGCCGGTGGCCGAGGCGTGTATGGGCAGCGTGCCGCCCACGCGGGAGGACATGTACACAAATGGCCCGGCGGAGACCTTGTTCACGATGGTGAGCTCCCCGTCGTCGAGCACAGCGAGGTGAGCCGTGGACTGATACTCCTCCGCAAGCTGAGCGAGCGCCGGGGCGAGGGCACGGGAGAGCTCGTTCCGCTCGCGGACGAGTGAGCCGTAGAGCAGAAAACCGGTGCCGAGGCGGTATTTCCCTGTCTCCGTGTTCTGCATGAGCAGCCGCCCATCCTCGAGCGAGGCCACGATGCGGGCCACGGCGGACTTGGAGAGCCCCAGCTCGCGCGAGAGCTCCGAGATGCCGCGTTCCTCCCTCTCGACAAAGCAGCCTAGCAGGCGCAGGGCGTTGGACACCGACTGTGAATATTCGCTTTTCCCGCGCTCTGCCATCTGCTTCCCCCGTTTCAGCTTATCATTTCCTTAAATCGCGCCTCGTCGATTATTTCCACGCCGAGGCTCTCGGCTTTTGTTAGTTTGGAGCCCGCGTTTTCGCCGGCCAGGACGTAGCTGGTCTTTTTGGACACGGAGCCTGCGGTCTTGCCGCCGAAGCTCTCGATTATCGCGGCGGCCTCGTCTCGCGTCCAGCTCTCGAGCGTGCCGGTGAGGACGAAGGTCTTGCCGGCAAAGCGGTCGTCGCGCCGCTCCCCGCCGCTCTCGAAGGAGACGCCGGCCTCGCGCAGCAGCTTTATCTGGTGCTGGGCCTGCGGCTCGTCGAACCACTGGCGGATAAAGCCCGCCGTGATCTCGCCGATGTCCGGCACGGCGCAGAGTTCCTCGAGGCTCGCGGACATGAGCTTGTCCAGCGTGCCGAAATGCGAGGCGAGCACCTTGCCCGCCTTCTGGCCCACCTGCCGTATGCCGAAGGCGCAGATCAGGCGCGCGAGGCCCGCGGATTTGCTTTTTTCTATGGCGGCCATGAGGTTTGCCGCCGACTTTTTGCCCATGCGGTCGAGCTCTGCGACCTTGTCGGCTTCGAGATAATAGATGCCTGCGGGCGTGGTCAGCAGCCCGGCCTTTATGAGCGAGTCCGCCACGGCGACGCCGAGGCCCTCGATGTCCATCGCCTCGCGCGAGGCGAAGTGCACGATGTTCCTGAGCCGCTGTGCCGGACACTCGGCGCCCGTGCAGCGCATGGCGACGCCGTCCTCGTCCCGGACGATGGGCGAGCCGCACTCCGGGCAGGTGTCCGGCAGGTGGAAGGGCACAGCGCCCTCGGGCCGCTTGCTCTTCACGACCTCGAGCACCTCGGGGATGATCTCCCCCGCCTTACGGACGACAACCGTGTCGCCTATGCGGACGTCCAGCTTGTCGATGAAGTCCTGATTGTGCAGCGTGGCGTTGGTCACCGTCGTCCCCGCGAGGCGGACAGGTTCGATGACCGCCTTGGGTGTGAGCACGCCTGTGCGGCCGACCTGGACGACGATGTCCTTCACGACGCTCTCCTTGCGCTCCGGCGGGTACTTATAGGCCGCCGCCCAGCGCGGGGCCTTGGCCGTGCTGCCCAGCTCCTCGCGCTCGGCGAGGGAGTTTATCTTGATGACCGCGCCGTCTATGTCGTAGGGGAAGTCCCCCCTGTTCTCACCTATGGCCTCGACCGCGGCCTTGCATTCCTCAAAATTGCGGCAGACGGTGTAGGGCACGGCATCAAAGCCGAATTCACGCAGGGCGTCAAGCGTTTCCGTGTGGGTGATGAAGTCCCGGCCCACGGATTTCTGGATGTTGAAGACGCAGATGTCGAGCTTGCGCGAGGCGGCGACCTTAGGGTTCTGCTGGCGCATGGAGCCCGCGGCGGCGTTGCGCGGGTTGGCAAGCAGCGGCTCGCCTCGGAGCTCGCGCTCGGCGTTGAGCTCCTCGAACACCGCGCGGGACATGTAGACCTCACCGCGGACGATGAGCCTCTCCGGGGCGTTTTTGAGCTTTTGAGGCAGGTTCCGCACGGTGCGGAGGTTTTCGGTGACGTCCTCGCCGGTCACGCCGTCACCGCGCGTAGCGCCGCGGACGAACACGCCGTTTTCATACTCCAGCGACATGGAGAGGCCGTCTATCTTCGGCTCCGCCGAGTATTCGCGCCCCTGCGGCAGGGCGGCGAGCATGCGCTCGTCAAATTCGCGCAGCTCGTCAAAGGAGAACACGTCGTTGAGGCTCTCGAGCGGCACCTCGTGCGTCACGGGCGCGAAAGTGCTCTTGGCCGTGCCGCCCACCTTCTGCGTGGGCGACGTGGGCGAGTAAAACTCCGGGTGCGCGGCCTCCAGCTCCTCGAGCCGGCGCATGAGCGCGTCGTATTCAAAGTCGGATATCACCGGCGCATCCTCGTCGTAATAGTGCCGGTTGTGCTCCATTATCTCGGCTCTGAGGGCCTCTATCTCCTGTTTAACGTCCATTTCAACTCTCCATATCCAAATAGGTCTGCGGCACCTGGCCGACTATGACGGTCTCGGCGATGAGTATCTCGCTGACGACCTGGGTAGAGACGGTCCGCCAGGGCATGATGACGTCGATGTCGATAACGACGTCGAGCTTCATCTGGTGCTTGGTCTGATTTATCCCCGCGGAGACGAGCTCGTTCTTGAAGTCCACGCGCGAGGAGCTGAGCATCGTGATATCCACGGGTATATCCGGCCCGCGCCCGAGCAGCAGGCTCGAGCCGAGCAGGTTGCCTATGGGTATCTCCAGCGACAGCTCTCCCCCGTCCGCGGCCTTGACTATGTCGGAGAGCAGCTCCGACGACATGGCGTTAATCCGCGCCATGTTCGCCCTCACGGCGGTTACGTTGCCCTCGGCATCGTGCTCGAGAGTCACGAAATAGTCGTAGTCATAGTCCTCGCTGGCGAGTTTGCGGCTGATGGTGTCGTTTATGCACAGCGTCATGAGGTCCGTCGCGTCCGAGAGCACCATATCACACGACAGCTCGCGCAGGTATATGGCGCCGCGGATGCCCACGGAGACGAGCACGGCGGCGATGAGCACAAGCACTATCGCGAGCTTCGTCCTCCGGCGCATCGGCGGCAGGTGTACGTCCACGTACAGCGGCCTGCGCCTTCTGCGGTTGAGCATGGGTGATCACCCCCATGCCATTTATATGAGGGCTATTTGTCCAGCATTTCCGCTATTGCGTTCATTATTCCGAGCCTGCCCGACTCATAGGTCAGTCCGCCCTGCAAAAAGGCGCGGTACGGCTCGCGCATCGGGCCGTCGGCCGAGAGCTCTATGGATGAACCCTGTATGAACGCGCCCGCGGCCATGATGACCTCGTCCTCATAGCCCGGCATCTTCCAGGGCTCGGGCGTGACGTAGGAATCCACGGGCGAGCCGGCCTGTATGCCGCGGCAGAAGCGGCAGAGGTTTTCCGCCGACTTGAGGGTTATGGTCTGGATGATATCGTACCTCGGCTCCAGCGGTCCGGGCTCGGAGTCAAAGCCGAGCTTTTCGAGCATCGCGGCGCAGAGGGCCGCGGTCTTGAGCGCCTGAGCCGTGGTGTGCGGGGCCATGAAGAGGCCCTGATACAGCTGCCTGTTCGTGCCCAGCGTGCAGCCGCACTCGCCGCCTATGCCGGGCACGGTGAGCCGGAACGCGGCGCGCTCCACCAGCTCCGCGCGGCCGGTGATGTAGCCGCCGGTGGGCGCCAGGCCGCCGCCCGGGTTCTTTATGAGCGAGCCCGCGGCGAGGTCGGCGCCGAGCATCGTCGGCTCCACCTCCTCGGTGAACTCGCCGTAGCAGTTGTCCACGACGCACACCGTCTCGGGCGACACGCGCTTGACGAGGCGGCAGATCTCGCCCACCTCCTCGGCCGAGAGCGCCCGGCGGCTGTCGTAGCCCCTCGAGCGCTGGATGAGCACGGCGCGGGGGCGCTTCTCCCCCACCTCGCGCCCTATGGCCTCCATGTCCGGGCCGCCGTCCTTCGTGGGCACCTCGGCGTACTTGACGCCGTAGAAGCCCAGCGAGCCGTAGGCGTCGCCGGAGATGCCGATGGCCGTCCTGAGCGTGTCATAGGGCGCGCCCATGAGGCACATGAGCGTCTCGCCCGGGCCCACGGCGGCGAAGAGCGCCGAAGCTATGGCATGCGTGCCGTTTACAAAGCCCGTGCGCACCAGCGCGGCCTCCGCGCCGAAAACGCGGGCCCATATCTTGTCGAGCGTCTCGCGGCCCAGGTCGTCGTAGCCGTAGCCGGTGGTGCCGGCAAAGCAGCTCTCGGAGACCTTGAACTCCTGGAACGCCTCCATTATGCGCCGCGTATTTATGCGCGACACGCGGTCGATCTCGGCAAATCGGCCGCTAAGCTCCGCCTCGCAGTCGTCCGCGAGGCGCTCTATATTCGTCGGAATATCACTCAGCTTCATCGTCTTTGAACCCCATAACTATCTCTCTGAATTTGTCGCCGCGCTCGGCGAAGTTCCGGAACCTGTCGAAGGACGAGCAGGCCGGAGAAAGCAGCACTATGTCCCCCGGCGAGGCCATGGCCTTGGCCTCCAACACCGCGGTGGTGAGGTCGGGGACTATCTTTATCGGCAGGCGCATCGGGTCATAGAACACGCTGCGCCGCACGGCGATGGCTATCTGCTCCGCCGTGTCGCCCGTGAGCAGCAGGGCGCGGACGCGCTCGCATATCTCGTCGGCGAGGCCGTCGAAGCTCACGTGCTTGTCGTGGCCTCCGGCGATGAGTATCGGCTTTGCCCGCATCGCGCGCAGGCCCGCTATGGTGCGGGTCGGGCTGGTGGCGATGGAGTCGTTGATGTAGGAGACGCCGTTGAGCTTGCGTATGAGCTCCAGACGGTGGGTCACGCCGCCGTAAGTGCGCGCCACGGCGCGGCACATCTCGGGCGAGACAACGCCGTCCACCGCCGCAAACGCGGCCATGTAGTTTTCAACGTTGTGCACGCCGGGCAGCAGGATCTCGGACTCGGGGATGATGCTCTCGACCTCGTAATTGTGGCTGCGGTAGATCATGCCGTTGCGGCAGAACACGCCGTCGGAGAGCGTCTCCTTGCGGCTGAAATACAGCACGCGGCTCTTCGCCTCCTCGCCGAAGCGGGCGGTGTAGGCGTTGTCGCGGTTCACGACCAGCACGTCGTCGGCGGTCTGGTTTGCGAAGATCTGGCGCTTGGCGTTGACGTAGTCGTCAAAGTCCGGGTGCTTGTCAAGGTGGTTCGGCGAGACGTTGGTGATGACGGCGACGTCGGGGCGTATATTGATGCTGTGCAGCTGGAAGCTCGAGAGCTCGAGCACGGCGATGTCATCCGGCTGGAAGTCCGGTATCTCGCACAGCAGCGGCTTGCCGATGTTGCCGCCGAGGTGCACGCGCCGACCAGCGGCCTTGAGCAGCTCGGCAATGATGGACGAGGTGGTGGTCTTGCCGTCGGAGCCCGTTATGCCTATCGTGCGGCAGGGGCAGAGGCGGAAGAAGATCTCCATCTCGCTGGTAACAACGGCGCCGCGCGCCTTTGCCTTGACGAGGGCGGGGTCTGTGGGCAGCAGGCCCGGGGTGCGGAAGATGTAGTCAAAGCCATCGAGGTCGTCGAGGTAGCCGGGGCCGAGCCGGAGCTGGGCACCGCGCGCACGCAGTTGCACGGCCGCGTCGCCGAGCGCCTCCTCGGTGCGCATATCGCAGACGGTCAGGGGCAGATTGTTTTTGAGCAGAAGGTCTATGAGCGGAGTATTGCTCACGCCTATTCCGAGCACGGCGATGCGCCGGCCCTTGAGGGAGTCAACATATTCCTGAAGTGTCAAAATAATCACCTCTCAACCTAAGATTATATCCCGAAATTCTGACGAATACAACAACTTTGTTGCATATGCCCTCTTGACAGCCTCCATGCATAAAGATTTATAATAATACCAAGAAAATAAAAAAGGAGTCTTAATATGGAAAATCATGACTCCCGCAAGCGGTTTGCGGCCAGGCTGGCCCTACTGCTTGCGGGACTTGCTGTTATGGCCTTCGGCGTGGCGCTGTCCATCAAGGCAGAGCTCGGCACATCGCCCATCTCCAGCCTGCCGTATGTTACGGCCGTCATAAGCGGGTTGAGCGTCGGCACGACGACGATAATCGTCAACTCGCTTTTCGTACTTACGCAGATAATCCTGCTGCGGAGAAACTACGAGTGGTTCCAGCTGCTGCAGATAGGCATCGCCGTGGTGTTCGGCATGCTGATAGACCTCTTCGGGCTGCTGCTGGAGCCTGTGGCGGCCGGGAACTATGCCGTGCAGTGGCTGCTTTGCGCGGGCGGAATCGTGTTTGTCGCCCTTGGCATAAGTATTGAGGTCGCGGCCAACCTCGTGCCCACCGCGGGCGAAGGTCTGGTGCTCGCCGTCTGCCAGGTGACCCCCCTTCAAGTTCGGCAACATGAAAGTCGCGCTGGACGTTACGCTCGTTGTGCTCTCAGTCGCCGCGGGCTTCATCTTCCTCGGCCGGCTCGAGGGTGTGCGCGAGGGCACGGTAGCGGCGGCACTGCTCGTGGGCCAGGTGTCCAAGATCTTTTCGAGGTATCTCACCGGCCTGCGCAAAAAGCTCGGAACAGAGGTTGACTAAGTCCGGACCAGAGGTTAAAATACCACATTGAGCGGGCCGGACGGCCGCGCGTGTCAGGCTAAAGCCGGCACGTGAGGAAAGTCCGGGCTCCATAGGGCAAGGATAACGGGTAACACCCGCCAGGGGCGACCCTCGGACAAGTGCAACAGAGATATACCGCTGGTTCCTGCGAACCAGTAAGGGTGGAAAGGCGGAGATAAGCGCCCGCCCATCGGCTGGAGACAGTTCGGTGCTGTAAACTCTATCCGGAGCAACACCGTGGAGGGACAATAGGCCGGCCCGGCCGTCCCGAGGAGGTGGCTTGAGGCGTGCGGCAACGTGCGTCCCAGATAGATGGCCGTCGATCACAGAACCCGGCTTACAGGCCCGCTCATAATAAGCAGAAAAAATGCCAGTCTCTCGACTGGCATTTTTCTTTTCAGTTGTACGCTGCGGCGAGGCGGATGTGGCTCCAGGTGCGGGTGTGCCAGCGCCAGAGGAAGAGCCCGGCGCGCAGGCACTCGTCGCAGGCCATGGCTATCCAGATGCCCTCGAGGCCGAGCCTGAGCGGGCCGGAGAGCAGCATTCCGCCGCCGAATGCGGTAAGCCAGGCGCTGATGACGCAGATGGTTATCGGGAAGCGTATGTCCCCACAGGCCTGGAGCGCGCGGCACATGACTATATTGACCGCCCTGCCCAGCTCCAGCGGTATCTCGATGAGCATGATGGTCTTTGCAAGCGCGATGACCCGCGCGTCGCTGGTGAAGATGCCGCAGAGCGGCTCCGCGAATATGTAGATGAGCACCGAGACCAGACCGGAAATGACTACGGAGGCGTACATCGTGCGCCGGACGCACTTGTCGGTCGCCTCGGTGTCCCCGCCGCCCATGTAGCGCGCGACGACGACCTGCGCCGCCTGAGCCACGGCGGAGGCAAACATGTAGGAGAGCATGGCGAACATGTTGGCGTAGACGCGGGTGTTGATGACAAAGAGCTCAAACCTGTTGCAGACGGCCTGGATGCAGATCTGCGAGAGGTTGTAGGAGATGGACTCGCCGCCGGAGGGTATGCCGATGTGCAGCAGCCCCCGGAACTGCGTCTTCGGGAAGGGTTTCAGGCAGGAGACGGAGATCGCGCCCTTGCCGAAGTACCTGCGGAAGAGCAGCGCGATGACCACGACGCCGACGAGCCTGGAGAGGCCGCTGGAGATGGCCGCGCCCGCGACGCCGAGGGCTGGCAGACCGATGAGGCCGTTTATTAGCAGCGCGTTGCAGCCTATGTTCATGACGTTCACGAGGACGGATACCAGCATCGTCTGCTTCATGAGCTGGCAGCTGCGGAAGAAGGCCGTGAAGGTCAGGTATACCGCCTGCAGCACCATACCGGCGCCGATGATGCGGATGTAGAGCACAGCCTCGTCGAATATCTCCTCGGGTACGCTCATCATGCGGTAGATGGGCCCGCAGAGGAACACCAGGATCGCGCTCACCGCGAGGCCGAAGATGAGATTCGCAAGCAGCGACACCGTGTAAGTCTCGCGCAGACGCTCCGTGCTCTTCGCGCCGAGATACTGGGAGATGAGTATCGTCGCCGCGGTGCAGATGACCGAGAATACGATGAGCAGCAGGTTGACGATCTGGTTAGCGTTGCCGATGGCCCCGACCAGGTCCGGGTCATACCACCCGACCATGATCTGGTCCGCATTGCCGACCAGCATCTGCAATACCAGCTCAATAAAAATGGGCCACGTCAGGCTCAGAATGTTGTTTTCGTTCTTAACGGACTTGAGCTTCTCCATATTACTCCCCAACCAGAAATATTGCACAAAATTGGCATATGTAATTTAGCTAATTTATTATAGTGCCCGCCGCTGAAAAGTCAATCGGCAGAATTAACACAGTTTGGTTAGAGTAGAAAGACCCAAGTTATAAAAAATGATAGTGCAATAAAACGCGTCTGCCGATTAATCTGCAGACGCGTTTGTATTGCTGTAGTTAGGTTTTATCAGCAGCTCGCAAAATGACCACCTGATATGGAGCAAGAATCAGACGCTCGCTGCTGTGCCAATCGGAATCCGGCACATTAGTCAAAATGAGTTCTGCTTTGCTTAGGTCCATGGGGAGCGATCTATTTGCTTTAACTTCACTGAAATTTGCCGCTATAAACCATGTTTCCCCTTCAAAATGCTTATAATATGCGAATATCTCCTTGTCTTCCGGCCAGATCAGCTCGACCTCTCCGTAAGGCATTATTGGATTGTCCTTGCGCAAGGCTATAAGCTTTTTATAGAAGTAGAAAACTGAGTCAGGGTCAGCGAGAGCCTTTTCCACGTTTATCTCTGGATAATCAGGGTTAAGCATTATCCATGGTGTTCCGCTGGTAAAGCCTCCATTTTTGCTGCCGTTCCAAGGCATAGGTGTTCTTGCGTTATCGCGGGCTTTGCGATGTATAGCGTCCCACATAAACTCCTCACCTGCACCAGTCCTGCGGCAGTTTTCTGCAAAAGTCAGGCTCTCTATGTCCCGGAGCTGACTTACGTCGGTCCAGGGCACGTTGACCATACCTAGTTCCTCGCCTTGGTAGACAAACGGCGTGCCGCGCAGAGTATGCAAAACTGCTGCCAGCATTTTGGCGCATCTCATTCGATACTTGCCCGTTGTTCCAAAGCGAGACAGCGCTCTCGGCTGATCCTGATTCGACCAGAACAGACCCAGCCAGCCGTCTTTGAGCTCCTTCTGCCACCTTGTGAGCCTTTCTTTGAGTTCAGGCAGCTCCCAAGGTCGGTAATACCATTTGCCAAGGGCCTGTCCATCCATGTCGATGTGCTCGAATGAAAACACGGCATCCAGCTCTCGCTTAGCTCCGGCTGTATACCTTTTGCCCTGCTCGGTACTGAGTGCGATACATTCACCGACAGTGAAAATATCCTTATCCTTGTATACAGTCTCCGCCATCTCCTGAAGATATTCATGGATGGGATCAACGTCGCAGATATGTTCTACAGGAAAAACGTACCCGTTCATATCCGTCGGTCCAGAGGCATCCGGCAGTCCATCGGTCTTGCAAAGCAAATTAATTACGTCCATTCTGAAACCGTCGGCTCCCTTGTCCAGCCACCAGGTCATCATGTCGTATACGTCTTTTCGGACATTTGGATTGTGCCAGTTCAGGTCAGGCTGCTTTTTTGAGAAGAGATGAAGATAGTACTCCCCTGTATGCTGATCATATTCCCACGCAGACGGAGTAAAGAACGAGGCCCAGTTGTTTGGCTCATGCCCATCTTTGCCCTCTGCCCAGATGTAGTAATCTCGCTTGGGGTCATCCTTGCTGCTGCGGGAGCTTATAAACCACGGATGCTCGTCGGAGGTGTGGTTTACAACCAGATCCACAAGGATCTTTATTCCCCGTGAGTGCAGCTTGTCTCTGAGTTCCTCCCAGTCCTCCATGGTGCCGAAAATGTCCAGTATCTTCTGGTAGTCAGAAATATCGTACCCCATGTCATCGCCGGGAGACTCAAACACCGGCCCCAGCCATATGCCTCCGATGCCCAGGTCAGCAAGGTAATCGACCCTGTCGATGATGCCGCGCAGGTCACCTATGCCGTCGCCGTTCGAGTCTTGGAAGCTCCGTGGATATATCTGATAGAATACACACTCTTTCCACCAACGCCTTTCGAGCTCCATGCACTGCACCTCACTTTAGTATGATCTCACGGCCTGCTGAAGCCGAGGCGTACATTGCACCTATGATACGCTGAACCTTGTAGCAATTCTCTGCGGAGGTTATTGGGATCTCGCCTTTTTGCACGCAGTCTACAAAGTGCTGTATTTCGTTTCGGAAACCTTCCTTCCACGCGTCGTCTCTAACGAACAGGGGCGTAATATCTGCGCAATAGCCTTCTTCCTGACCATAAATCACAAATGGATTGAGACTTGCTCCCTCCTTAGTCCCATATACCTTGAGATTAAAGTCCTCTTCCGGCCCATTTATTGCCCAGCTGACTGTCACAGTCATGCTTTTTCCCTCGGCGAAGCGGACAAGCGCCACGGCAGTTTCCTCAACGTCCATGGGCCTGTCGGCAGGAGCCTCTGTGCCCCAGCTGCTCAGGCCTTTTGCCTTTGCATCTCCGAGACGGCTGTGTGTCACCGCGCTCACGGCGATCGGTTCAGGGCAGCCCATTAGGTACCAGGCGGTATCGATGGCGTGAACGCCGATATCAATGCCGGCACCGCCGCCTGAGAGAGACTTCTGCACAAACCAGCCGTTCGATGGGATACCGCGCCGTCTTATCCAGCGAACATCGGCGTGATAAATGTCACCCATCTTTCCCTGAGTCCGGCGCTCATTTATAAACATTGTCTCTGTCCTGAAACGGTTGAGCATACCCAGCATGAACGTCACACCGTTTTTCTGAGTCTCATCAAGGATCTCTTTTGCTTCAGCTTCGCTTGCTGCCATTGGCTTTTCAAGAAATATATTCTTCCCTGCCCTGGCGGCCTTCACTGCCATCTGGCAGTGAAGGTCGGTTCGCGTGCAGATTGATACGGCATCTATGTCTCCATGCCGAAGCAGTTCGTCGTAGTCAGAAAACGGCTCAGCGCCGACAGCATCTGCCAGAGCTTTCGCTTTCTCAGGTTTCCTGTCATATATTGCTGCTATTTTTACTCCGTCACACGCCTGAAAAGCGGGAATGTGAAACGTCTTGGCAACGAGTCCTGCGCCTATTATTGCAACTTTCATAGTTTACTCCACATCAAAGGATCTCACTGAGCTGCACAACTCTCTTCTCTTTTGCGGAGAGCAGAACTGCGGCCGCAATGGCAAGACTGTTGAGGTTGTCCTCAAGCGTTGGCAGGTCAGTCTGCTCACCGCCCAGGGCAAGATGCAGATCGTGCAGCACACCTTTACGGTCTGTGCCCGGAAACTCACCGCATCCCAGCTCTGGTATTTTACCTGGGTCATCCGCTGCGGGGCTTATGTCCAGCCCCTTGCCGGAGAGCCATGTGACAAGGCCCTTGCTGCATTGTATCTGCCAGTTACCTTGAAATTCCGTGGGCGCGCCGACAGAACTCATATGGCTGGAAAACTGCACCTTTGCGTCGTTTTCAAACTCTATCGTTATAAACAGCGACTCAGGCCCGCGTGTCACCGCCCACTCCGGGTTCCAGCCCAGAGCATATACGGATTTGGCATTCGAGCGAGTGAGAAACCTGAACATGTCAAAGTGGTGTATGCACACCTCATATATCTGCATGCAAACCTGTTTGCCGCGCCAACCCTGTATGTTCCAGATGTGCTCCTTGGGGTCGGTCGTCATGCCTGCGCGATAGTCAAGCTCGATAAACTCAAGCTCTCCTAACCCGCCGCCCTCTATGCCGCTCCGGACGCGCCATAGTTCCTCGCGGTAGCGGTAATTGTGACTCACGAATACGCGTTCTTTTCTGCCGCGCATCCACATTGCAAACTCCTTTGCCTCATCCATGTCGTCGCACAAAGGTTTTTCAATGAGAACGTTCTTCCCCGCCTCGACGGCCTTTTTGGCAAACTCGATATGCGCATAGTGAGGCATCACGATTATCACAAGGTCGGCATCAAGTTTAAGCGCCTCGTCATAATCGGTGAAGCATGCCGAATCAGGAAGAGCCCACTTCTCTTTGGCTTTTGCCAAGGTTTCCTCTGTTCTCACGACAAGTGCTGTGAGTTCAAAGTTAGGGTCATCTCGTAGATACTGTACCCAGCTCTCTCCCCAGTAGCCGTAACCCACCTGTATTACTTTGATCATTGCGTACTCCTTTCAGTGCGCAGCCATTACAGCTCTTCCAGCGGTATGGGCTCAAAGCTGGTCTTGAGATCAATGGCTCTGCCGGTCCTTGCAGACTCATAGGCAGCTCCGATGATCTCGATTACATGTCTCGCGTGCTCAGCAGTGCCGTAGGCAGGCTTACCGCCCTGTGCCCACTCGGAGAGCTGATTTATGTCCTCGAATATGTGGGACTCGCCAAGCGTGACCTGATGGTCATTCAGGTGCGGGAGGCCCATATTGGCACGAACAAAATTAAGATCGAGTTTAGTCGGGTCATAGAGCTGTATCTCGCCGTTCTTGCCAACGATCTTGCCATCCATAATGCGGCCCTCGGTGCCGAATGTGATCGTTCCAAAGCCGTTATAGTTTCCAAAGTCGCCCTTGAGAGAGGTATATACTACTCCGTAGAAAGCATCGCCAAAGTCCAGGATCATCTGAGTGGAGTCGTCAACCTCGGACTGGATCACCCCGCCGTCATACTCAAATTCCTTTACCCTCTGGCCGGAAAAAGCAGTGACTCTCTTTGCAGGCCCGTATATGCCGGTCATGGCATGGAGCGCATAAACAGTGCAGTCCCAGATGGGCCCGCCAGCGGGCAGACGGAAGTACCAGGTCGGGTCTATTTTCTCCATGCCGTTGCCAAAGTCACGGTTGGGCTGCCAGCAGTGCCAATAGAGAACGCCCTCGGAACCGCCTATTGTCCAGCTGGGGATTCCTATCTCGCCTGTTAGGATGGCTTTACGCATTCGCCTGAGTGCGGGAGAGGTCATCTGGCCGGGAGAAGATACGAGCTTTACGCCGTACTTTTCAGCCTCTTCTATCATTTCCGTTGCCTCTTCGGCAGTAAGGCACATGGTCTTGTTGAAGTGGACATGCTTTCCTGCACGAATTGCCTTCATTCCCTGCTCAAAATGGACGCCGATGGGAGATGCAAGAGTAACCAGCTCAACATTCGGATCGGCCAGCATCTCGTCGTAGTCCTCATAGTATTTGGGAACATTAAACTTTTCTGCAATGTACTTCGCGCGCCCGGGGACGGGGTCCATTACCGCCGCTGTATAGACGAGCTCGCACTCATCGGGAAAAACCGTGTGCTGGCAGACGGACTGTATGCCGGTGGAACCACAGCCGGCAACACCGATACCCATTTTTTTCATTTATAAAACCCTCCGATCTCAGTACTTTTCAACCAGCTTCTGCATAAAGCTGACAAACTGACGTGTGCATTTTCTGTCGAACTCGTGCATTTCTTCAAGGCAGTTATAGTGCTGCTCAGGGAGTATAAATGCAGGCTCGGCCATGAGTATCATATTTTCCTTGCGCTTGGCCTTCTCGCATATGGCCTTCATTATCACGTCAAAGTCCATGATGCCTTCGCCAAGGCAGCAGCCCTTGAAAATCATGGGCATATCCTGCCACAGATGCTCGAAAACCGGATTGTTTATAACCTTGAAATCCTTGAAGTGCGCAGCAACGGCCCAGGGCGCCAGATAGTCCACATCCGCCATCGGGTCGCAGCATATTACAGCGCCGTTCCCTATGTCAAACATTCCGCCGATGTTGGGGTGATCTATATCCTCAAGTATCTCGGCGATTTCTTTGCCCGTGAAATCACAGTGATTTTCATAGGCCATCATGATATCCGTACCTTCAAGCGCCTTGCCGAGCTCCAGCATATTCGCCTTGACAAATGCCTTGACTTCGTTGAAGCTGACGTCTTTGTTGTATCTGCTGTACTTGACCTCGAGCTTCCCATAGCCTCCTCCAAGCGTGTTGGCCCCGAAAATCTGGCATATTTCAATTATTTTATCAAGGTATTTCCTTGCCGCCGCCGGCTCCATGCCCATTTCACCCGTGACAGGATGCTTGAGTCCGGCCAGGCTGAAAGCGGGAATGCAATACACCACGAAGTGCACGTCGGCTTCTTTTGCCAGGGCGGCCATCTCCCTGACATAGCCCATATCGGAGAATTCAAGGTAACCAGCGTCGTACTTTTCGCCTTCCGGTATTTTGGCCACCGGCATCATCGAAAGCGAGTGCGCGTCCATGCGCTTGCACTCCTCGATATACCAGACGAAAGACTCCCTACCGGGTTTAAGGCTTTCAGGGCACCTGTTTGCAAATTGCTGAAAACCAATTTTAAAATTGAAACTGTTATTCATAATAATAGGATCCTCCTTTTTGCTGCTGAAAGGAAGCTCAACCCTTCACAGCACCTGAAACCGTCATGGCTCTCTCCACCTGCGAACTGAACAGAGTGTAAACTAGCACAGTGGGAATGCTGGCGATGACCATCGTTGCGCCCATGGCACCCCAGTCAGTCGTATATTCTCCCTGGAAGAAGAGCAGACCCAACGGCAGTGTCTTCAGCTCCTCGCGAGTCAGCAGGATGAGCGCCAGATTATACTCGTTCCAAACGCTCATGAATATGAAAATTGAAACTGTCGCTATGGCTGACTTTACATTTGGAACAATTACCCTGAGAAAACAGGTTAATATTGACGCACCATCTATGCAGGCTGATTCCTCAAGCTCAAACGGCAGGCTGCGCATATAGCCGTAGAGAACCATTATTGAAAACGAAAGGTTAAATGCAGTGTAAGGTACTATGACAGCCCAAAGGGTATTGTTTATGTGCAGGTCTCGCACGAGTACGGCTATGGGAATCATGATGCACTGCAGCGGCAGGAACAGGCCAATGAGCGTGAGCATACGGAGAAAACTCTGGCCCTTGAAGCGCATCCTGGCAGTTGCATAGGCAAACATGGTAGCGAATACAACAACGAAAATTATGACCGCAGCGGTAACTTTTACGCTGTTGAAGAAGTAAGTCGGCAGGTTGAATGTGTTCCATGCCTTGGCATAGTTTTCTACCCTGAGAACAGTCGGAGGACCAAATGGGTTAGTTGCAAATATCTCGAGGTTGTCCTTAAAGGAATAGAACAGCATCCATATTAGAGGGTACAGGTTTATGACCGCGTAGATATAGAGGATCACCTTAAATAATAAGGTCCCAACTGTCAGTTTCTTGTGATGTCTCATTCTGCGCAGCCCCTTGTCAGTAAACTATGCGCTCTCGCGCTACCAGTCTGTTTATAATGATGGACACTATGAGGCACTGGACGACCAGCATAACAGCCGAAGTACAGCCATAGCCATAGTTGCCTATCTTGAAAGCTGAACGGTACATAAGGTAAGTCAGCGTATAAGTGGCAGTGCCAGGACCGCCGCCGGTCATTATGTTCATGCTGGCAAAAGCGTTAAGACCGCCGGTTATAGCAATTATAAGGCAGTACTTGTATGTCTCCTGCATGAGCGGCATGGTTATCTTTATGTGTGCCTGCATTTTGGTGCAGCCGTCGATTCGGGCGGCCTCGAAATAGTGGTCGGGAATCGAGTTTGCAGCAGACAAGAGCAAAATAAACTGATAACCCGTGAACTGCCAGATGTTGACCATGGCTATGGCTATTATTGCAGCATGCTCATCACCAAGCCAGTTTTGCCTGTACGAGATGCCCAGTACTTCAAACAGCTTGTTTATAAGACCGTTGTCAGCATTATACATAGAGAGCCAGAGCTGCGAAACAACTGTGATGGAGAGGACTGCGGGTATGTAATAGGAGATCCTGAAAAACTTCTTTTCTATTTTTCCGGAGTGCTTAACCGCAAAAGCCAGCACAGTTGCAATTGGTATCTGAATGCAGGCCTGTAATGCCGCAAATATTAGGCCATTTTTTAGGCCGGTGTAGAATATCGGGTCTTTGAAAAGCCTGATATAGTTGCTAATCCCGTTGAATTTAGCCGGATTTAATCCATCCCATTGAGTAAAGCTGTGTACTACCAGCACAAACATGGGATACAGGACCATAACCGTTATGAGTATCATGGTGGGAGCAATGAGGAAGATTATGACCCGCTTATTCCCAAGATACTTTTTCATGGAATGGACACCCCTTTCCCTATCCATAAGGAGAGGCCATGCGGCCTCTCCTTAAGATTTGGTCGAAAATCTGCTTTCTTACTCACCAAGTACCAGAGCGATGCTCTCGATAAACTCCTCAGGCGTCATAACACCCGCAAGCAGGCTCTGGGTGCCTTCGCCGAGTACGGTATAGAGCTCCATGTTTCCGCCGCTGCCGGCAAGAACGGTGGTGCTTGTGATCTTGGGCATCCACTCGCCCAGCTTTGCCATCATTGCGGGAGGCTCAACCTCAACGGGCTTGTCGCACTGAACAGCGACGGTGGCAGCTCCGCGCTGGGTGTAGTTGTACTCTGCATACTTCTCAGCAAGGTAGCACGCAACTTCGACGGCGACGTCGTAGTTCTCGCTCCAGGCGGACACACCAAGTCCGGCAGCAGTGCCGGAACCGCCAACGAAGGCGTACTGGGAAGTCTCGACATCCTCAGCGGTGGCGGCGGGAATGGGGATCCAGTCGGCTTTGTCTCCGAGGTATTCGTCAGTGGTACTGATCTCCCACTGGCCGTTGAGGAACATGGCAGCCTCACCGTTGTACCAGAGGTTAGTAGCCTGCTCATAGTTCAGAGTGGTAACGCCAGCGGGGAAAGCGCCGGCGGCGGCAAGACGCTCTAGATCCTGTGCAGCCTTGAGATAGCCTTCGTCACGGATGCTGGTTGTCCCCTGCTGCAGACCGGTCAGGCCCTCAGGGATGTAACGGGTAACGAGCGCATCATAGAAGGTGTTGCAGATCCACTGCTCCTTACCGAAGATCGGCAGAACAGTAATGCCCTTGGCCGTGAGCTCCTCGGAGGCGGTTACCCACTCATCAATGGTGGTAGGAATGGCAACACCGTTCTCCTCAAAAATGGCTTTGTTAACAAACAGCAGAGCGACCTCAGTGCTGGTATAGGGCAGAGTGTAGATCTTGCCGTCGGTGTGATAGAGCTTGGAGTAAGCAGCAGGCTGAACCTTGTCAAAGAAGCCGTTTTCTTCGATGTCAGCCGTAAGATCTTTCACAGCACCGGCCTGGACCATGGAGTTTATGAGGTCCGTGCCCTGAAGCGAGAAGATATCCGGCAGATCACCGGTGGCGACCATGGACTTCAGCTTCACCCCGTCGTCTGCGGGCATGGCATCCAGCTCAAGTGTTACCCAAGGCATGTCCTCCTTGAGGCACTCGACCGCATAGTCGTAGGGCAAAATAGTGTCGTCATCAGAATAGCGAACATAGATGCGAAGCGTTACGGGCTCGTGCTCGTCACCACCGGTGGCTTCACTGGTCTGCGCGGCTCCGGTGTCCTGTGCCGGGGCGTCGCTGGGCTGCTGATCCGTGCTCCCACACGCCGCCAGGCTGAATATCATCGCAAGCGCGAGCATAAGTGCCAAAGCTTTTTTCATTCTCCTCTGCTCCTCAATTTATGAATTTCATACGGTTGTATGATACAATTAGCATAGAGTAATAAGGCATAGATGTACATGGAATTTGCGAATATGTCTTGGAAAAAACGAACCTAATTTCTCGTATATTGTATAATTTGTGAAAATACTAAAATTTATAGTCTTGCAATTATGCATATAAACAATTTTGAGCAAAAATCTGATTTGCTATATTAAATGTGTATCTACTACATCTTCATTGTATTTATGTTGACAAGCAATTATCAATACATTATCATACAACTAGTGCCAGCCGAGGTGACAACTTTGTCTGACTCAATACAAGAAAGGAGCATGCATCCTTCGCGGTGTAGCAATGAACATGGAGCACAGAAAAAAAGCAGCGGAAATGACCGTTAAAGAACTGGCATCTTATATCGACCAGTCAGTTCTGAAACCCGAATTCACACAGGACGATATCCGCAGATATATACAGGAGGGCATTGACTACGGCTGCCGCACCGTATGCGTAAATCCAGCATCTCTGGATATCGCTGCAGAGCTTTGCGCGGACTCGGAAACCAAGATCTGCGTAGTTTGCGATTTCCCCTTTGGCCTTTCCACCACGCGCTCTAAATGCCTTCAGGCGGAGGAATATTGCCGCAGAGGTGATATTTTTGAGCTTGACATTGTTGCAAACTATGGCTGGATAAGAAGCGGACTCTGGGACAAGGTCAAAGAGGACATCCAAGCTGTGGTCGAAGTATGCCATAAGTACGGCACTGCGGTCAAGGTTATTCTTGAGACCGACGCTCTGACCCATGAGGAGATAGCCAAGGCCACCAGAGTTGCGGTTGAGGCGGGAGCTGATTTCGTAAAGAGCTCTACAGGCTTTTACACTGGTGGACCTTGTGTTGGCGCGACTGAGGAAGTGGTTGCTATCATGATGGAAAATACCGAGGGCAAAGCGAAGGTGAAAGGCTCCGGATGCATAAGGACCCGAGAGCACTTCCTCAAGCTCATAGATATGGGAATAGACCGGATGGGAATCGGCTACAAATCCACTCCCATTGTTCTTGGGCTCAGCAAATAATCATAGAAAATTTTCGAATTTAAGAGCATTGGCGGCGGGAAATTCATACAATGTCCTGCCGCCAATGGATATAAATGACTTACAAAAGTATGCGCCGGAGGTACATATGCTGATACCAAATTACTTTGAAGATCCGTCCATTCTTCATATCGGTACAATGCCGGTATGTTCATATTTTGTTCCAGCCGGCAATGAACATGCCGCTCGTCTGCGGCGCGAATATTCAGAGTATTTCCACAGCTTGAATGGAAAGTGGAACTTTAAATTTATTGAAAATGTGCGTAGCCTGAGTACCCCGTATTGGGAGGAAGGCAGCAATTATGTCTGGGATTGCCAGATAGACGTGCCTTCTTCGTGGCAAACAAAGGGATTCGACAGAAATCAGTACACAAACATACGCTATCCTTTCCCTTATGACCCGCCGTATGTTCCGTTTGTGAACCCTTGCGGCGCATATAAGCGTGATTTTCAATATCAAAAGCGCGCCGGGAAGCGCGCTATTCTTGCCTGTGAGGGTATTGACAGCTGCTACTACCTTTGGATAAACGGGCGGTTTGTGGGATACAGTCAGATATCATACAGCACAAGCCGCTTTGACATAACCGATCATATTAAAAACGGTGACAATACAATTAGCATACTTGTCCTTAAGTGGTGTGACGGCAGTTACTTTGAAGACCAGGACAAGTTCAGAATGTCGGGAATATTCAGGGATATCTACATTATTGAGAGGGATGAGTCCTGCATAGAGGATATCAAGGTCACCACGGATATAATGCCTCATGGGGCTGAGATAGCTGTGGGGCTGAGTTTATCCGGAGGGAATCCTGAGGTCCGCTATCGGCTCTTTTCACCCGGAGGAAACGTCATATCGTCCGGGATCTATGAGGATGGGCTCTCAATAAAGGTAGAATCGCCTAAGCTATGGACCGCTGAGACCCCCGAGCTTTATACCCTCCTGCTCCATTGCGGAACGGAATACATTGCTCAAAACGTTGGAATACGTAAGATATCAATTGATGAGGATCTCAGGATTTGTCTTAACGGAAGCCCTATAATCTTCAACGGAATGAACAGGCATGACAGTGATCCGGGCACAGGGGCATACGCATCCTTTGAGCAGATTGAGCGTGATCTTCACATGATGAAGTCGTTCAATATAAATGCTGTCAGGACCTCTCATTATCCACCCTGCCCTGCCCTACTGGACCTTTGTGATAGGCTTGGCTTTTATGTTATCGACGAGGCCTGCATAGAAACACATGGTGTCACTGCACTTTATGGCGAGGATGCGGATTTCGGCCTGCTGGCTGACGACCCTGCATATGGCGAGTCCATTCTTGACAGGGTGCGCCACATGGTGCTCAGAGACATGAACCATCCATGCGTTCTTATTTGGTCAATGGGCAATGAAGCTGGATACGGCAGGAACTTTGTTGCCGCATTGGAGTGGACCAAGTCGACTGATCCGACAAGGCTTACCCATTATGAGTCTTCCATTCACCCCTACAAAGAGAGTGAGTTCAGTACCGATTGTCTCGACGTATACAGCCGGATGTATCCAAGCATAGCTGAGATTGAAGAGTATTTTTCATCCCATCCTAAAAAGCCGCTTATTCTTTGCGAATACTGCCACTCGATGGGCAATGGCCCTGGAGACCTTGAGGACTATCGGCAGTGCATGAGACGGTATCCGGGTTTCTGTGGCGGATTCATATGGGAATGGTGCGATCATGCCGTACTCGAGCATGATGAGAATGGACACGAGATATATCTATATGGCGGAGACTTTGGAGACATCCCGAACGACGGCAATTTCTGCGTAGACGGCATGGTTTTTCCAAATCGGCGGCCGCACACAAGCTTGCACGAGTATAAGCAAGTGATAAGGCCAGTTAGATTGATTGACTATGACATAGCAGCCCACAGATTTGTTTTCGAAAATACCCGCGACTTCCTTAGCCCTGCTGATGACCTTCGCCTGCGATGCTATATGATAGAAAACAATGTTGAGACCGAACTTTTTAGTCTCAAGGGCCAAGCTGTTGATATTGCTCCACATCAAAGCAAAAAATTCTATTTTGCCTATTCTGAACCTACAAGTGATTTTGCATCCCTTGTATTTAGGTGGTATAATAGTCGAGAAGAGGACGTAGGACATGACCAGGTCATCATCAGAGAGCCGGCATTTAGCCCAATTGCGTTGTCAGGTAGCGGTGAGACCTGGACAGTATTTGAGGATGACCTAGAGAGCGTTGCCAGCTACGGACATCTTCGCGCAGTATGGAGCAAAGCTGATGGAATGCTGAAAAGCTTTACCCTTGGCAGCAACGTTATTATGAAAGATGTTTCTCTTAACATATGGAGAGCGCCAACAGACAACGACATGTATATTCGCCGCGAATGGGAAGCGGCTGGATATGACAGAGTGATCTACCGCGCAAAATCATTTCACTCCAGCGTTAAGGACGGTGTGTTTCAGATAAGCAGTCATGTTTCGGCAGGTGCGGTCTCCCTTCAAAACATATTTGAGGCTGACATTGTCTGGAAGCTGACGGTTTCAGGGGACATCGAGGTATCTGTATCTGCGGTACGCAACACGGCAATGCCTTATTTACCTCGGTTTGGATGGAGGCTGTTCTTGCCTTCCGAGTTTTCAGCTGCAGATTACATAGGATTTGGACCGTTTGAGAGTTATATAGACAAGCACCAAGCCTCTTTGCTTGGATGCTACCGCATGGAAATAGCGCAAGGTACAGAGCCATATATAAGGCCTCAGGAAAGCGGCAGCCATTGGAATTGCACCCATTTGCAGGCGTATGGTAAGTCGAGCCGCATTGAGATTCGTTCGGACTCAAGATTCAGCTTTAATCTCAGTGAGTATACTCAGGAGGAGCTGACTCAAAAGCGCCACTGGCATGAAGTCGTACCAAGCGGCTCCAGCGTATTGTGCGTGGATCTATTGCAGAGCGGAGTCGGTTCAAACAGCTGCGGACCGGAGCTGGATGCCAGATATCGCGCCGATAAGGAGAAAATAGCCGGCGTGTTTCAGTTCCTTTTATCAGGCACCAATATTAAATAGTACGTCAGACACGGGAGTGTTACAGTATGGGCTTTGATTTTACTGCAAAAGTAGACCCAAATGCGTCCAGAGCGATATACCTCCAGCTTCAAGACATAATAGAAGACCAAATCAACACAAGAAAGCTGCGCCACGGTGAAATGCTGCCATCAGAAAATGAACTGTGCGACGCATATCATGTGAGCCGCACCACGGTCAGGCAAGCATTCCATGAATTAGAGCAACAGGGAATGATCGTTCGCAAACAGGGCTTGGGCACTTTTGTGGCCGAGCAAAAGGTTGCACGCAGCCTTGGCAACCTATACAGCTTTACTGAGGATATGAAAAAAATCGGTATGACACCATCGTCAAAGATCCTCAGTTACAGGCTGGTGCGAAAAGATGAGTGCTCGTCTCCGTTGCAAAGGTTTAAGTCAGAGCGTCTGATAGAGGTCGTCAGGCTGAGGCTGGCCAATGACACCCCGCTGTTGCTGGAAAAGACGTTCCTATCCGTAGACCTCTGTCCAGATCTATCCTGGGAGAGGCTTGAGAATAATGCGCTTTATTCCATTCTGTCGGAGCATTACGGCCTGAAACCACGCCGGGCAGTTGAGACTTACGAGGCAATTATCATGACAGAGGAGGAAAGCAAGCTGCTCGACTGCGATAAGGGGCTGCCTGCTTTCCTGCTGAAGCGCTCCACCTGGGACCAGAATGAGGTCATGATAGAATACACTACTTCGATTATGCCAAGCACCAGGTCAATGTTTGAAATAAATATGTACGAGGATAATGTGAAGATTTCTAGAAAAAGCACTATGCACTAACTGGAACTAAACTGAAGGAGGAGGGGCATGAGGACAAAATCTTTTCACAAAAAACTTACGGTTTCTTATATCTACCTCCTCATTGCGGTTGCAGTTATAATGCTTTTGGGCCTTGTGCTCACCGTGTGGATCAGTGTGCTGCCCAGTATGAGAATTACCATGCAGAGCAAAGTGAATGAGCTTGGGAACCGTCTGGATGAAGAGTGCTCTTACCTCATGACCGCCATTGACTCAGCTTTTTTAAACATCAACAGCATTGACAGCACAATCCTGTTTTCAAGCGATACGGATAATCTGAAAAAGTATAATGCTATCAATAATCATCTCTATTTGACAAGGCAGATGTATGATGGCGTAGATATGTTTTTCCTATTCGATACAGAAGGAAAAGTGTATGCCGACAGCTCCATTCTTGAGGCTGAACTGAGTTCCAGCTTCGATACGTCTTTGCATGAAGTTCTCGAGTCTGAGCATGGCAGAACCTATAGTTTTGGGCTGTATGATCCATCTGATGAAGACGGCTTGGATCCGGTTATACTCGTTGGAAAAATGCTCAGATACATTGACGACATACAAAAAATAGGTTATCTTTATGCAATCGCAGATGACAGTGTGTTAGACAAGCTTTATGAGGAGCAAATGATCTCTGAGGGACAGAGAATCTATTTGCTCGACTCCGAGGGTGTAGTTCTGTCGTCCACGGAAAAAGATGAACTGGGTACCGTTCTTGATATCTCGGGAGATGGAACCCGTGTTCTTACTGTAGCTGATGGCGGCCTGTGGCTTCGACAGCAAAAATATGTGCCTTCTCTGCATGCAGAGCTGATACTGCTGATCCCTGCGCTAGAACTTTATAAGAGCAGCGGAATATCAGTGATCGTCGTTTTGGCAGCCCTCCTCTTCGGACTGGCCTTTGCAATCTACCAGGCAGGGATTATAACAAAAAGGACACTCTCTCCCCTGACGGCCCTCACAAATACAGCGAACGAAATAGCCGATGGAAATATGCAGGTCCGTTGCGAGGAAAGCTCTGAGAGCACAGAAATAGCCGTCCTGTCAAAGAGCTTCAACAGTATGCTTGACAGAATAGAGCAGCTCATTGCAAGCCTTGATGCGGTACACAAAGAGAAGCTCAGGACAGAGCTTGCGGTGCAGCAGAACAAAATCCAGCCGCACTTTCTCTATAATGTTTTGAACACTATAAGTGCTCTGTGCCAGCTTGAAGATAATGAGGATGCCTGCCGTATTTCTCATATGACCGCCGAATACTACCGTAGTGTTTTGAGTGATGGGCAGGATATCGTGACGATTGGGCAGGAACTTGAGCATGTGCAGCTTTACTTCGAAATAGCCTCACACAGCCGCAGTGACGCTATTGTCTTTTCTCTTCAGTGCGACCCTGAAGCAGTCATTCTGCCCATACCTAAGATGACAATACAGCCTTTGGTTGAAAATGCGGTTAAGCACGCATTTCTCAGCCCACGAGGCAATACCATTGACATCTCTATATCCGTAAGTAGGAAGAGCCAGGTCAGAATTTGCGTCAAAGACAATGGCATAGGGATGAATCTCAGCAGTTTTGACGACATCATTTCCGGCAGGTGTGAAGGCCACTTTGGGCTTTATAGTGTCAAACGTTGCCTGGAGCTTGTGTGCGGCAAGGATTATTCTTTCAGTGCCGAGAGCGAACCAGGCAAAGGAACTGCAATCATCATTGAGTATGATGCAGGTAATATTTCAAAAGATACGGGAGCCGGCAGTCCTACATAATCATATCAGCGGTCAGGCGGTGTTAACATATGCTGAAAGCTCTCATAGCGGACGATGATGAGATATTTGCTAAATATGTAAGGAAATGCGTTGACTGGGAGAGCCAGTGTACAGAGCTGCTTGGACGCGCAAGGAATGGCAGAGAGGCCATAAAAATGATCTCCGACATAAATCCCGATATAGTTATAATGGATGTCGAGATGCCCGAGATGAGCGGCCTGGAATGCATAGAGCAGATCCGCACAAGCTGCAGCCAGTGCCAAATCATACTCGTAACCGGCCATGACAAGTTTAAATACGCCCAACTGGGTGCTAGATTCGGTATAACAGATATTTTACTCAAGCCGGTCGCCAAGACCAGCCTCGACATGGCTCTGCAGCGCACAGTAAATGAGTACTGGATGAACCGCCTATCTCAGCTGGCAGCCCGAAACCTCATGGATACATCTTATGTCGTCGATATATCTGCTGTTATGCAGGAGGATGCGCCTGAACAGACTGTTCTTGGACTGAGCAAGAAGTTGAGGTCGAGGCTAAACAACAACTCCCTTGACGATATACACGATATAATAATGCAATATGTGCATTGCATTGAAAACCACGGTATATCACAGGGAAGGAATATCTGGCTTTATTCCTTCGTGGCTCTGGTGTGTCTGGACAAGCTCCAGAGTATGGGTGGTGAAATGGTACCTCCTTTTGACAATAAACTCAATCTTCTCAGCCTAGTGCGGGACGGGATGCTCAAGGGTGAAGTAGCAAATGTGCTTCTTGACTTATGCGTCAAAGCGGGTAGAGCTTCAAAAGCTCCGTCAAAGGGCCGACAGACGGCTGATGAAATTTACGGCTTAATAATGGAAAATTACCACGACCCTCATTTCAGTGTGGTTGATCTTGCTAACATGATGCATTTTCATGAGGGGTATGTACGCAGGGTTTTCAAAGAGGCATTTGGCAAGTCGCCGAACGCAGCACTCAAGGATATACGCATGGCGGAAGCGAAGAGACTGCTGACTGAAGGGCAGCTGCAAATACAACAGGTATCTCGTCAGGTTGGCTTTGACGATGCTTCATACTTCAGCAAGTGCTTCAAGAGTTATTTCGGCTATTCTCCATCTGAAATTTTCTATAGAACCAATACAGAAGAATAAGTAAACGTCCGAAGATCTATTACGGTCTGCGGACGTTTTAATTTATCCTATTGACATTTAGCACACTACTAGTTATTATTCAGTAGTGCTTGACAGAAAGGAGTGACTCTGTGAACTCTCAATATAAGAAGGGCGTGCTGGAGCTTTGTGTGCTCTCGCTGCTCAAGAAGCGGGACTGCTACGGCTACGAGATCTCGGAATACCTCTCCCTGCACATAGACATTGCGGACGGCACGGTCTACCCCATCTTGCGCAAGCTGAAGGCGGACGGGCTGCTGACGACCTATTTGCAGGAGGAGAGCGGCGGGCCGCCGAGGAAGTATTACAAGCTGACTTCCCTCGGCGCGGAGGCATACGCGCGGGACAGGGCCGAGTACCTGACCTTTGCGCGCACGGTGCTGCAACTTTTGGAGGAGGATGACTCAAATGACCAAAACTGAATTTCTCACGCGCCTCGGCGCGGAGCTCAAGGCCCGTAAAGTGGCCGATATGGACGACATACTGGGCGAATACAGCCGCCACTTCGACTACAAGCTGGCCGACGGCTACTCTGAGTAGGAGATCGCCGCACGCCTGGGCAGTCCCGAGGAGCTGGCCGCTCAGTTCGAGTCCGAGGCCCCGGAAAAGAGCGAAAAGCACGGCGGAGGAGCAAGGTCCGCCGTGACCTGGACCGGTCTGGTGTTTCTGGACATCTTTGTGCTGAGCTTTTTCCTGCTGTTTGCTTGCTGGGTGCTCGTTGTGGCGTGCGCCGCCGTGTCATCGGGGCTCATCGCGCTCTGCCTGCTCATACCCTTTGACATGCAGCCGTATGTGAGTCTGCCCGAGATGCCCTACTGGTGCGGCGCGGTCTACGCGCTGGCACTGGCGGCGCTTGCCGTGCTCGCCGCGGTGGGCTGCCGGTACTTTGCCGCGCTGCTGGCGCAGCTCTGGCGGGCGTATTTCCGCTTCCACCGCAACGCCTCCGCCGCGGCTGCCGGGCGGCCGGTCCTCCCTCCCCTGCCCTGCGTGCCGCAGTTCGCGCCCGAGCGCAAGCGCCGTATGCGCCGCGTTCTGCTCGTGTCGCTCATCGCCTTCGTGCTGTTTACCGCCGCTGCGATGGTGACATCTATGCTCACTGCGGGTGCGGTCGAGTACTGGCATGTCTGGGGCTGGTTTATGTGAGGGGGCGCTGTGCGTGTCGGCACTCAATGTCTTTGGCCTCTGCGTCTTTGCCTCGCTGGTCTGGACGGCGCACGAGCTCTCGAAACGGCCTGAAAACCTGAGAAAACGCGCCGTCCGGCGGCTCTCTGCCCTGCTTTTGGGCGTGAATGTCCTCAAATACGCCCTGCCGCCACTCATGGGAGGAGAGCTGGTACTGCCGGTGGAGTTTTCCGCCGCGGCGTATTTCACGACCCCGGCGATACTGCTCTTCGGGCCGAAGCGCCTGCGCTGCTGGGCGGCGTATGCGGGGCTGCTGGCAGGCTCGGTGTACTACTCCGCCATGGTCCTGGCCGGGGACGCCATATACGGCGCCTATCCGCCCTCAAGTGTGCTCCTCTCGCTCTTTTGCCACGGCTCTCTGCTCGTGCTTGGCCTCATTGTGACGGGAACGGAGAGCTTCACGCGGCGGGAGACGGCGCTTTTGCCGCTGGGAGTCGCTGTTGTAGCCGTACGCGCGGCGCTGCTCCGGCCCTGGTCCGGCGGCGGGACGCTGCTAATATACGAACTGCTCGACGCGCGCATACTGCGCTCGACTCTGCCCGCCGGGAACCTTTCCATTGCGCTGGGCGTGTACTATTTGACTGTGGGTGTTATGATACTGCTGTCGGCGCGGCTTTACCTTGCAGTGAACCGTGCGAGCCTCAGGCGCGGCGAGGAACATTTGAAGGTCGTGCCCGTCTAAGATTCCCGTTGGGAGGGTTGTGCTTTGCATTCGATATCTGACCGCCTGCGCGCTTACGGCAAGGTCGAGAGCTGCATCGCGGCCTGCGGCATACTCGTGCTCGCGGCGCTCTACGTATACTGGTGGACGTCAACGCCAAGGAGCCTTGCCGGGCGCGCGGCGGCGCTTGTGAGCCTTGTGCTCTTCATATGGGTCTGTCTGCGCTTTGTGCCCGTCTGGGTGGCGGCCTGGCGCGGGAATGAGCTGCCCGCGACACCGGAAGCGGCCAAGGCCGCGCCGGAGTATATACGGCTGAAGATATTTCTCTCGCTGCTGGGCTTCTGCATCGGCATGACCCTGCTGGTCTGGCTGCTGCGCTTGCTTGAGGGCAACCACGAGAGCTACTATGCCTCTCTGCAGTACTGGACCTACACCGACAGCCACCACTACATCGACATCGCGCGCGACGGCTACATCAGCGAGGCCGACGTTCCCGGGCTCATTGAGCTTGGGTTGCTTGCCGACGAGAAAGCCGCGATGGACAGGCTGGTGCAGCTGGTATTCCTGCCGGGCTACCCCGCTGCCATAGGGCTGATGTATCTGCTGGTGCGCAATTACATCCTCGCGGCCTTCCTCGTCTCGGCGCTCTGCTTTGCGGGGGCTGGCTGCGTGCTGTACAGCCTCTTCCGCCTGGACTACGGCCACGCGGCGGCGCTCAGGGCGATAAAGCTGCTGTGCGTGCTGCCCGGCTCCTTCTTCTTCGCCTCACCGATGAGCGAGGGCCTGTTCCTGCTCTGCTGCGCGCTGTGCGTCTATCTCGTCCGGCGCGGTAAATTCGGCCTCGGCTGCCTTGCGGGCGCTTACGCGGCCTTCACGCGCTCGCTGGGGCTCATGCTGTTCGTGCCTGTGATATTTGAGCTCATAAGCGCGTATCTGCGAGGCGGAAAGCGCAAGAGCGCTCTGCCGCGCTTCCTCTGGGCGCTGCTCATCCCCGCGGGCTTCGGCGTCTACTGCTACATCAACTACCGCGTCTCGGGGAATCCGTTCAAGTACATGGAGTATCAGTCCGAGCACTGGGGCCAGAACTTCGGCTTCTTCTTCGGCACCGCGGCATATCAGCTGGAGAATGCCGTGTCCTATCTGCAAAACGGCCGCAGCTCGGTCTGGGGGCTGTGGATACCGAACCTCATCTGGAGCTTCTTTGCCCTCATCATCATGATCCCCGGCGCAAAGCGGCTGCGTCCCGGCTATACGGCCTGGTTCATTGCCTATTACGTCATCGCCATCGGCGCGACCTGGCTGCTGAGCGCGCCGAGGTACCTCATAGCGATGCCCGCCGTCTGCCTCTCCCTCTCGCTTGTGACCGAAAAGCCTGCACGCGAGCGCCTGGCCTTTGCGGTGAGCACGCCGCTCTCGCTGCTGTATCTCGTGGCGTTCACGCTTAACTTACAGGTGTGGTAAACAACAAAAAATACCGGGAAGCAATAGCTTCCCGGTATTTTTTTGCTTAGTTCAAACTCAGCCCTGCTTGGCGGCGTGGCCGATCTCCCAGCCGCGGCGGAAGGCCTTCTCGTTGAGCGGGTTGAGCTCGGGGCGCTTGGCGCCGAGCTTCTTGAAGGCGGTCTGCAGCACGTTCTCGGCGGGCAGGACCTCGGTGTAGCCGATGATCGCACCGACCATGACGAGGTTCAGGACCTTCGGGTTGCCCAGCTCGTAGGCGATGGAGCCGGCGTCCACCTTGACGACGTGGACGTCCTTGCGGTCGGGCTCAACCGTGACAACGGAGCTGTTGATGAAGATGGTGCCGCCGGGGACGACGGCGTCCTTGAACTTGACCATGGAGGGGTCGTTAAGAGCAACGACGTAGTCGGCCTTGGTCACCTTCGGCGCGCCGACGGGGTCGTCGGAGATGACGACGTAGCAGTTGGCGGTGCCGCCGCGCATCTCAGCGCCGTAGCTCGGGAAGTAGGTGACGTATTTCTCAGTGGTCTCGCAAGCGGTGTAGCTCAGCAGCTGGCCCATGACCATGACGCCCTGGCCGCCGAATCCGGCTATGATGAAAGATTTCTCCATGCCTCTACCCCCTTACTTCGCGCGGAATTCGCCGAGCGGGAATTCCTTCATGATGACGTTGTGGACGTGATCGAGCGATTCCACCGGGCTCATGCCCCAGTTGGTCGGGCAGTTGGAGACAAACTCCACGAAGGAGAAGCCCTTGCCCTCGAGCTGGTACTGGAACGCCTTCTTCACCGCGGCCTTGGCCTTCTTGGCGTTGGGCACGTCGGCGGCGGTCACGCGGGCAATGTAGGCCGGGGCCTCGAGCTGGCTGAGGATCTCGCACATGTGCAGAGGCGCGCCGTGCTCGTGGATGTCGCGGCCGTAGGGCGTAGTGGTGGTCTTGACGCCGAGCATGGTGGTCGGGGCCATCTGGCCGCCGGTCATGCCGTAGATGCCGTTGTTGACGAAGATGACGGTGAAGTTCTCGCCGCGGTTGGCAGCGGACATCGTCTCGGCCAGGCCGATAGCGGCGAGGTCGCCGTCGCCCTGGTAGGTGAACACCAGCGTCTCCGGACTGCAGCGCTTGAAGGAGCTGGCGATGGCGCAGGCCCTGCCGTGCGGGGCCGCGATGGTGTCGAAGTCGAAATAGGTAACGGCCAGGCCGCAGCAGCCGACGCCCTGCACATAGCAGGCGTTATCGACCATGCCCAGCTCGTCGAGCGCCTCGGTGACTATCTTGCAGACGCTCGAGTGCATGCAGCCGGGGCAGAAGCCCGTGACGGCGCCCTCGAAAATTCCGGAGGGCCGGGAATATACTTTTTCCATCATTTTATTCTCATGCCTCCTTATCTGCCGCAGAGGCCGCGAGCGGCCTCGATGATGGCGCTGCGGTCGAGCACCTCGCCGCCGGAGGACAGGGCGGTGACAATCTTCGTCCTGCCGCGCACGGCGTTCTCCACGTCCACAGCAAACTGGGCGGGGATGGCCATCTCCGCGCTGACTATGCCGCGCAGAGCGCTATAATTGAGCTTGTCGTAGGCCACCTCCGGGAAGGGATAGACCTTCTTCGGGCGGATAAGGCCGGCCTTGATGCCCTCGGCACGCAGGATGCCGACGGCGGACTTGGCGATACGGCCCGTGATGCCGTAGGCGGTGAGGATGACCTCAGCGTCCTCGGTCATGTAGTCCTCATACTCCACCTCGCTGGTCTTCCAGCTCTCGTAGAGCTCGGCGTCGCGGCGGTTCATATCCTCCTGGCTTATGCGGGTGTCGAGGCCGGGGCCGCACATGACCTTGTGCTGCGCTCCGCCCTTTTTGCCGGTGGCGGCCCAGGTCTTGGTGGCGCGGATGGCGGCCACTTCCTCAGGCGTCTTGGCCTCGGGCAGTACCACGGGCTCCATCATGGTGCCGGTGAAGCCGTCCATGAGCAGCAGCACGGGGTTGGAGTACTTGTCCGCGAGATCGAAGGCTTCCCAGGTCATGTCCACGGCCTCCTGCAGAGTGGAGGGGGACAGCACGAGCATCTTGAAGCCGCCGTTGCCGCTGGCCTTGGTGGCCTGGGTGTAGTCCTGCTGGGCGGGCTGGATGGTGCCGATGCCGGGGCCGCCGCGCTGGAAGTTGGCGACGACGACAGGCAGCCTGGCGCCGGCCATCCAGGAGATGGCCTCGCTCTTGAGCGAGATGCCGCAGCTGGAGGAGCTGGTCATGCTTCTGACGCCGGCAGCAGCGGCGCCGTAAGCCATGTTGGCGGAAGCGACTTCGCTCTCGCCCTGGATGAACACGCCGCCAACCTGAGGCATACGGCGCGCAAAATACTCGGGGACATCGTTCTGCGGGGTGATGGGATAGCCGGCGAAGAATCGGCAGCCGGCACGCACCGCGGTCTCAGCCACGGCCTCGCAGCCCTTCATGAAAATCTTCTCAGCCATCTCACTTCACCTCCCTGTAAACGGTTATCGCCGCGTCCGGACAGATCGTGGCGCACATGGCGCAGCCTATGCAGGCATCCGGATTCACTGGCACGGCATACTGATAGCCCTTGGAGTTGACCGCGTCAGTAGTGCCCAGAACCTTCTGCGGGCAGGTGATGATGCAGTAGCGGCAGCTCTTGCAGGCTTCGGTATAGATCTCTACTTTGCCTTTGGCCATTACGTTTACCACTCCTTTTTTCTGATATTCGCTAAAAGAGTCATGTCCCCGAACCAGCCAACCACTCAGGGACAGTATTAAGGCGGATCGGAAGCAGAGGCTCCCGTATCTGCCCTTCCAGTTTGCTGCAAAGTCCCTCCAGCGCGCAGACGAAGAGCGCCTCCTCGCCGGGGAACAGTCCGCTGAAACGGCGGAGGCCCTCCAGGACATCCTCCGGCCGCGTATCAGGGCCAAGATTGGGGTTTGCGACCAGGCTGAAGCCGGAGAGCCTCGCCGCGCCGAGCACACGGCGCATGGTCACGTCTATGTCCTCCCTACTGCCGGACCAGGGGCGGAACGGGTTCACGATGTAGAGCACGCGGGTATTCTCCCCGTTGAGGAGGTGCGAGAACTGCCCTATCATGTGCGAACCGTGCGCACCGCCGCCGATGTCCATGAGCACGGCGGAGGACTCGTCCCTCAGCGTCTCAATGACGCCGGAGGCGACGGTGGGCGCGTCGAGATACTGGGCCTGGAAGTGGAACACCACTCCCTCCCTCTCGAGCTGCGCCTCGCAGTCGCGCGCGCGGAAAAGCGGCTTGGTCTGGTCCATGTCGAAGAAATGCACCCGGCGTCCCCCCTCCCGCGCCATGCGCAGGGCAAGATTGACCGCCGTCTCCGTCTTGCCGGAGCCGGCCTCGCCAATGAAAACCAGGTTTTTCTGTTCGGGTACTTTGAACTCAGCCATATTGAACCGCCGTTTCTGAAAGGTTTGTGCCGCGCGCCGCGGCCTGTCGCTATTATTATAAATGCTTTCCGGGCGAAACACCAGACCAAATCGTTACGTATTAAAGTCCTGAATTCCGCATATTACGCAAAAATCCCCGGCTTAGCCGGAGATTTTTGCGATTTGGTTTTGATTTTTACATATCCACGCCGGGGTCTGCGATATTCTTCTTTTTGAGGTACTTTTTGCTGATCTTGTGTCCGCCGATGATGATCGCGGGCAGGACAATGATGGGCAGGTTCAGGTATCCGAGGATCGTGTAGCCCTTGGAGACAAGGACCATGATGCCGAGCTTGGAGACCAGGGCGCAGGCGATGAGCATCACGCCGACGAAGATGGCATCGCGCAGGGAGCTCTTCTTGCCCTCCTTGGGCTGGTAGTACTTGCTGAAGCGCGCGACGCCCGCGAAGGCGAAGCCGACGACCGTGCTGAGGACGGCGATGAAGACGATGATTATGTACACGACGGTCAGCCAGTCGTAGCCGAGGCGCTGGAGCAGGGAGTAGAACGGAAGGTCCTCACTGGTGATGTCGTAGACGTTAGTGTAGCTGAAGAGCATCATGCAGAGGACTATGAGCAGAATGGTGTTGGCCAGGAAGCCGGTGACGGCGGCCTTCTTGGACTCGCGGCGGTTGGGGATGTCCTCGGCGACGGAGGCGATGTTGGCGACGATGGTGGCCTGGAAGCTGCCGTAGATTATGGCGCTCCAGAGCGCGCCGAGCCAGCTGCCGCTGCCCGCGTCGGAGAGGTTCTGAGCCTGGTTGGCGATGGAACCGGAGAGGTCGCCGTCGCCGTTCACGGCGAGCAGCACCATGATGACGAGCAGGATGCCCACGACTATGAACATCATGTAGGACGAGGCCGCGCGCACCAGCTTGGCGCCGTATGCGCACAGCAGCATGGCGCAGACGATGATTATCGCGACGCCGAGCCAGTAGTTGATGCCGAAGTTATCCTCAAGCAGGACCGCCACAGCGTTCATGCTGCCGCTGGCCGCTGTGAGTATCGTGACGAGGAAGGAAATGTCGAAGAGGATGACGACATATTTGTTCCCGAAGAGCTTGACGACCCAGGACTGGTAGTCATACGCCTTGTAGATGCGGGAAAACTCCATGGAGCAATAGAGAGCATAGCCCAGAAAGCCCATAGCAATGATCGTGACGAAGATGCCGGGCAGACCAAATCGGACATAGTACTGATTCAGCTGAGTGCCGCTGGCGACGCCGGGGCCGAAATGAGTACCCATCCACACTGCGGCCACGCCTATGAATACAGGCAGGCCCTTTTTAGCTTTGCTTTTTTCCATACAAGGTTTCCTCCTAACTGATTTGGTTGGGATGCTTTGCTCCATACCGCATACACTTTATTACGGTGCATCGCGATACCTGAATACTAAAGGTTCAGGGCAAAAATGTCAAGACTAATTTCGCGATTTACCGTGTTATTTTTTTGATAATCTTTACGTATGCGGCAAATTGTGCTAAGAAATTTTGTATAAATCTACTTTATGCTCTTGACTTTTCTTACAAATGGGTTATATTCTTGATTTAGCAATTTACCACGTAAAGGAGGACAACTCATGAAAATAGCCATGATAGGCAGCGGCGCTGCTGGAAGCGTCTTCGCATCCTACCTAAAAAAGGGCGGTGCCGAGGAGGTCTGGCTGGTCGACCCGAATAAGGCACACATGGACAAGGTAGCCAAGGACGGCATGATATTCCGCAACCCTGACGGAGAATTTCACGTCACGGGCTTTAAGACCGCGTATTCGGCCGAGGAGGTCGGCGTGGCCGATATAGTCATCATCATGGTCAAGGCCACGATAACGGAGCTTGCGCTCAAGGGCGCCATGTGCTGCGTCGGCCCTGAGACTGTGGTCGTCACTCTGCAAAACGGCCTCGGCAACGAGGAGGTCGTCAAGAAGCTCATCCCCGAAGAGCGCGTCATGTTCGGCTGCGGCAACATGGGCACTGAGCTGCCCGAGCCCGGCACCTGCGTGGCCAAGCCCTCCGCCGGCACCGAGAACATGTACTTCGGCCCCTGCGTCAAGAACGAGCTCACCGACAAGGTCGGCAAGTATCTGGAGGAGAAGTTCGCCGCCGGCGGCCTGCTGCCCCACTTCTACGACGACGTGAGGCCCAAGGTCTGGCGCAAGGCCACCTCCAACAGCGGCTTCAACACCGTCTGCGCCGTGCTCAGGCTCAAGATAAAGGAAGTGTACGACGACCCCGAGGGCGTCTCCCTCGTCTGGTCCGTCTGGAAGGAAGCCAGCGACGTGGCCGAGGCGCTGGGCATTCCGGGCATTTGGGAGTACATGCACGAGGAGATGCCGAGGATAGTCAAGGGTCTCGGCGACTACTACCCCTCCATGGCCCAGGACGCCCAGGCCCACCGTCAGACCGAGGTGGACTCCCTCACCGGCGCCATCTCCATGTTTGGGCGCAAGGTCGGCATCCCCACCCCCACCTGCGACATCCTTACCAAGGAGATAAAGGCCATCCAGGCCAACTACGAGCGGCAGTATTGATAAGAAACGGCAAAAACCCCGGGAGCCAAAAGGCTCCCGGGGTTTTTTGATGTTCAGCTGTTTTAGTCCTGCTCCCAGTTGTGCCAGACGTTCTGCACGTCGTCGTTATCCTCGAACATGTCGAGCATCTTCTGCATGTTCTTGATATCGCCCTCGTCGGTGAGCTTGATGTAGGTCTGCGGGACCATCTCCACCTGGGCGGAGAGCAGCTCGTAGCCGTGGGAGGTGAGGTAATCCGCAACGGCGGTGACGTCGTCGGGCGCGGTGGAGACGGAGAACACGTCGCCGTCGGCCTCTATGTCCTCGGCGCCGGCCTCGAGGGCGTCCTCCATGACCTTGTCCTCATCAAGGTCGCCGTCCTCGTTGTTTATGACGATGACGCCCTTGCGGTCGAAGCTCCAGGACACGCAGCCCGCGGCGCCCATGTTGCCGTTGTTCTTGTCGAAGGCGTGGCGCACGTCGGAGGCGGTTCGGTTCCGGTTATCGGTCATGGCCTCGACGATTATGGCGACGCCGCTGGGGCCGTAGCCCTCGTAGGTGATGGACTCGTAATTGTCCGTGTTGCCGCTGCCGAGCGCCTTTTCGATGGTGCGCTTTATATTGTCGTTGGGCATGTTCGCGGCCTTGGCCTTGGTGATGACTGCAGCAAGGCGGGAGTTGTTGACGGGATCTCCGCTTCCGCCCTCCTTGACGGCGACTATCATCTCTCTGGCGATCTTGGTGAAGGCCTGCGCGCGCTTGGCGTCCTGCGCACCCTTAGTCTTTTGTATGTTGTGCCACTTGGAATGTCCTGACATCGTAACAACCCCTTGAGCTTTTGTATTCTTATGTATTTTAGCACTACGCAACCATTCATGCAAGAGAAATATGAAACAGCGCGAAAGCGGTCCGCCTTCGCGCTGTGCTTTTATGCCTATTTGTGCCTCGCCGTGGGTATGAGCAGAGTCCGCCCCTCAGGGCACTCGCCGTCCGCGAGGCCGTTTTGCTCGGCTATGAGCCGCGCCGTCGAGCGGTAGCGCTTGCCGAGGGCCCAGAGGCTCTCCCCTGCCCCGGCCCTGACTACTGTGATGGAGGGCAGGCAGCCGGGGTCGAGCTCCTCTCCGCAGACCACGGAGGCGATCTGCGGTACCGTTATGCGCTTGACCACAAGCAGCTCGAAGTCCACCAGCAGTCTCACGTCAGCACCCGCCGCCGAGGGAGCCGCAGAGCAGTCCGTACAGCTTGCGCGCACCAGCGCGGCGTATTCGTTCTCTCCCAGCTCCGCCGGGGCCTCAGAGGTCAGCCGCCGGGACACGGAATAGTACTGCCCGTCGGCAGCCTTATAAAGCACCGTGACCGTGACCGGGCACTTGAGCGTGCCGCTCTCGCAGACCGCGGTGCCGGTCCGGCACATCACGCGGCATATCTCAGTCGGCGCGGGCGTTGCGGGCAGGCTCTCGTGCACCGTGGCGCGCACGGTGCTGCGGCGCTGGACGCAGCCGAGCTCCGTCTCCTCGCTTGTGATATCCAGCTCGCGGCTGTTGCTGTAACAGTCCGTGACGCACTTCACGCGCACGCTGTCCGTGCACACGGCCTGGGAGACGAGGTGGAACTCCGCAGAGATGCCCCGCTCACCGCCGGAGAGCGTCGTGGGCTCCACGTACTCGGCTGTGAGCATGCTGTATATGCTGCAATCCGGGCTGGAGAGGTCCGTGGCGGTGTCTATCATCTGGGAGAACTCCGTCTCAAAGCTCCCGGAGGCCAGCTCCCCCGTCTCTGCCGCCTCATAGAGCACGGACATGCGCACCGTGCCGCTGAAAACTATCTTGGTGCCGACAGCGCGGACGCTGCCGGTGTTGATGTCCACCCCGTGCCAGACCAGCTCACCCATGGCGGGCATCCCGGGCGCGAGGCGGTACTCGTCCGATACGACGAAGGTGCGTTCCTTCACGCTGACAACGGGGCTGATCGTGCGGCTGTCCGAAAGCACCTCGACATCCTCCGCCCCCTCGCCCTCCAGGCCGTCGCAGAAGCTCATCTCCGTCTGGGCATAGCACTCCACCTGGGCCGAGATCACGGCGCGCACCAGCAGCTTGCGCGGGTTGAGCATCCGCGCCTCTATGCCGGTGAGGGTGAGCATCGCGACGGGTATGCTCTCCTGCGTCACGCCGGGTGCGTCGAGCTCGAGCTCCACGGGCACCGCGGCGCTCACGCGGCAGGGCGCTCCGCCGCCCTCGGGCGAGTAGACCACCGTGGCCGCAACACCGGCAGAGACGCTGACGCGGCCCTCGTTGACCTCCTTGCTCCTGATTATGACAGTCCCCTCGGCGCAGAGTATGCGCTCCACGTCCGGCATGGTGTCGGGCACAACGGTCTCGGCCGCCTGCTCGACAGGCATGGCGTATTCAAATACCTTTTCACAGCAGGCTATGCCGCTGCGCTTCATTGACAGTTCCATTTCCTATCTCCCCCTGCCGTAGTTTCTGTAAAACCTATGCGGCGGGGGTGGTATGTATTACTCCGGCTCGTACTCGCCGCGCAGGCGCAGCAGGAACCTTGATATGCATGCCGGCAGCTTGATTACGATTATCCTCATTCGACAAACCTCCTATCGCGACCTTATGAGCCATATCCCGCCGCAAATGAGCGCTATCGCCAGCGCGAACCACCAGAACCCCGGCGGCAGCACCAGCGCGAGGATGATCAGCACTCCGGCCAGGATGACCAGGCAGCCCAGCTTGTTCCCGTTATTCCGCCTCCGGCACATGAAAAAACCACCTCCCGCGCACAGATGCAGCGTCACACTGCATTATATGCGGGAGGCGGTGTTCATGTTACTTTTCCCATTCGCGGTACTTGGCGGAGATCTCGTAGAGCCGCGCATAGCTCTCGTGGCGGCTGGGGTTTATCTTGCCCTCGTCCATGGCCTCGCGGACGGCGCAGCCGGGCTCCTTGAGGTGGGCGCAGTCGTCAAAGCGGCACCGGCCTATGTAGGGCTCGAACTCCGGAAAGCAGTGCTGCAGCTCCTCCTTGGGTATCGGCGGCAGCTGCTCCATGTCGAAGGAGGCAAAGCCCGGCGTGTCGGCCACATAGGCGCCCCCGGCGGAGAATATCTCGACGTGGCGCGTAGTGTGACGGCCGCGGCCGAGCTTTTCGCTCACGTCGCCGGTCTCGAGCTTCAGCCCAGGCTCCAGCGCGTTCAGGAGGCTGGACTTGCCGACGCCCGAGTTGCCGGAGAAGGCGCAGACCTTGCCGCGTATGCACTCGCGCAGCTCGTCTATCCCCTCGCCCGTCACGGCGCTGGTCTCGATGACGCGGTAGCCGGTAGTGGCGTAGATATCGCGCAGGCGGCCCTGGTGCCCCGCATCGGCCTTGTTGATGCAGATCACAACCTCGCAGCCGATGTGCTCGGCAAAGGCCGTGACCCGGTCGATGAGGAAGGGGTCAGTCACCGGGTTCACCTCGGAGGCTACGGCGATGAGCACGTCGATATTAGCCACCGCGGGCCGGATGAAGAAGTTCTTCCGGGGCAGCAGCTTATCCACGCGGCCCTTGCCGTTGGCGTCCAGCGAGATCTCGACCCTGTCCCCCACCAGCGGGGACGAGCCGTCCAGCCGGAAACGGCCGCGTGCCCTGCACTCGACCGTTTCGGTTTCAGTTTTGACGTAGTAGAAGCCGCTCAGGGCTTTGATTATGACGCCCTGCATCAATCTGCAAAGTAGTAGCCGGGACCGGCGCTCTCAGCGGGAGGCGTCGGACTGGGCGTGGGCTCGGGCGTGGGCGTGGTCTCAGGGCCGAGGGACACCCAGATAAATATGCGGGTGTGCTCCTCAACTTCGCTGTAAGCGTCTATGCTCTGGCGGATGACGGTGCCCTCGTCATAGTCGCTGTGGATATAGGTGGTGTCGCCGTAGCTGAGGTTGGAGCTCTCTATCCTCGCGATGGCGTCCTTCTCGGTGGAGCCGACGAGGTTGGGCATGGTCACGAGCTTGATGGACGGTCCGGCGCTGACCGTGAGGAACACGGTGGAGCCCGCCGCCAGCTCCTCGCCCGGCGCCGGGTCTGTGGAGATGACGTAGTCCACGGTCACGGTGTCGGAGGCCTCGGTGTTGGCGATCTCGACGATGAAGCCGGCGTTCTGCAGCTCTATCGTGGCCTCCTGATAGTGCTTGTTGGTGACGTCGGGGATGACGGTCTGGCGCACGCCGGTGCTGACGGTGAGGCTGACGTCTATGCCCTCGGGCACGACCATCATGCTGCGGTCGGCCTCGGGGTCCTGGCTTATTATCTGGCCCTCCGGGACGTCCGGGTCGATGGCGTAGTTGACCTCGAAGTTGAAGAGCTTCTTGAACTCGGAGCTGTTGACGATGTCCTCATAGCTCGCGCCGACAAAGTTGGGGATGTTGATGCGCTCCGCCACGCTGAAGATGTCACGCAGCCAGTAATTCCAGAGGAAAACGAACACGGCGATGAGGAACACCAGCACGCCGCAGGCGCCGGAGAGGATGCTTACCTTCCTGGACCTGCGCCTTCTGCGGGCGTATTTCTCCTTGCTGAGCTCGCCGGACTTGCCGATGGGGTGCACGTCGGGCGTTATGACGTCGAGTATCTCCACGTCCTCGTCGGAGCCGCTGCCGAGGTTTGCCGCGGCCTGCTGCTTGCGGAAGTCCTCCAGGTCGCGCAGCAGCTCGGAGGCGCTCTGGTAGCGGGCGTTTATGTCCGAATTCATGGCCTTGAGCGTGATAGCGGCCAGCTCCTCGGGGATGTCCGGGTTGAGCTCCTGAGGCGGGACGGGGTGGCCGGTGATGTGCTTCATCGCGACCTGCTCCGCCGTGTCGCCGTCATATGGCATCTTGCCCGTGAGCATCTCGTACATGACGACGCCGAGGGAGTATATGTCGCTGCGCGGGTCGGGCTGCTCGCCGCGCGCCTGCTCCGGCGCGATGTAGTGCACGGAGCCGACGGTCTGGTCGCTCTTCTTCTCCTGAGCGGACTCGAGCGCGGCTATGCCGAAGTCAGCGACCTTGATGGTGCCGTCCTTGAGTATCATTATGTTCTGCGGCTTTATGTCGCGGTGGACGATGCCCTTCTCGTGCGCGTGCTCCAGGGCCTTGGATATCTGGACGGCAAAATGCAGGGCCTCCTTCCAGCCGAGGGCGCCCTTTTTCTTCATGTACTGCATGAGGGTGACGCCCTCGATGAGCTCCATGACGATGTATTCCACGCCATCGCTGTGACTGACGTCGTAGACGGAGACTATGTTAGGGTGAGAGAGCATGGCGACAGCCTGCGCCTCCGTCTGGAAGCGCTTGCGGAACTCCTCGTCATTTGCCAGCTCGTCGCGCAGTATCTTGACTGCGACGTAGCGGTTGAGACGGTGGCACATCGCCTTGTACACCACCGCCATGCCGCCGGTACCTATGACTTCGAGTATCTCATATCTGTCGTCGAGCATGGTGCCCAGATATTTGTCCATGTTGGTATCCATCGCTGCCTCCAAAATGTGCGGGTTATTTGGATATGATAACGATCGTCACGTTGTCGGTCGCGCCGCGGGCGAGGGCTTCGTCCATCAGCGCGCGGCCGAGTGAGAGCGGATCGGCGTTCTCCTTGGAGAACTCGAAGATCTCGCGGTCCTCGAGCATGTTCGTGAGCCCGTCGGAGCAGAGCAGCAGCATGTCGCCGCGCGAGAGCCGGGGCTTGAATATGTCGCAGGGGACGTTCTCGTCCACGCCGAGGGCGCGGGTTATGACGTTCCGCCGCGGGTGCGTGCGGGCCTGCTCTGGCGTTATCTCGCCCCTGTCGACCATGTCCTGCACCAGCGAGTGGTCCCGCGTTATCTGCACCATCTTCCGGCGGGTTATGCGGTAGGCCCGGCTGTCGCCCACGTTCAGGACGTAGACGTCGTCGCCCACCACGACGGCGGAGACCATCGTCGTGCCCATGCCGGTGTAGTCCGTGTCAAAGCAGGAGTAGCCGTAGATCATGTGGTTCGCGAGGTGGCAGGCCTGTATCATCATGGCCTTCACATCCGGCTTCTTCTGCCGCGTTATCTTCATTTTTTGACTCAACTCGCCGACGTAGGTCTTGGCCGCGAGGTCGCTGGCGATATTGCCGGCCTTCTCCCCGCCCATGCCGTCACAAAGCACGGCAATGAGGCAGTCTTTCTCATCGATGCGCTCGATGAGGAAGCTGTCCTGATTGTCGCGCCTCACTTTTCCCCTGTCAGTGATGCCAAAGCTCTTCATTTAAGCTCCGTCCCCCGGATGTTGTCCTTCCCCCGGATCTTTGATGCCGGCCGCCTTCTTCCTCAGCTGGCCGCAGGAGGCGTCTATGTCGCCCCCGAGTTTCCTGCGCACGGTCACGTTAACGCCCGCGCGCTCGAGCTCCGCCTTGAACTCCGCAAGCCTCTCCGGCGTGCTCGGCTCAAAGGAGCGCTCGTCAACGTGGTTGAGCGGGATGAGGTTCACATGCGCGCAGACGCGGCGCGCGTGCTCGGCAAGCAGCTGTGCCTGGCGCGGCGTGTCCGTCACGCCCTTTATCATGGCGTACTCAAAGGATATCCGCCTGCCGGTCTTTTTAAAATACCGCTCACAGGCGTCCATGAGCTGTTCCACTCCCCTGCCCCGGTTCGCCGGCATGATGCGAGAGCGCGTCTCGTCGTCCGGCGCGTGCAGGGAAACGGACAGAGTTAATTGTAAATTAAGTTCGGCCAGTTTGTCAAACTTTTCTGTCAGCCCGCAGGTGGAAAGTGAGATGTGGCGCATCCCGATGTTCATCCCGTCGGGGTGATTTACCAGCTTGAGGAACTTCATGACGTTGTCAAAATTGTCCAGCGGCTCGCCAATGCCCATGAGCACGATGTTCGAGATGGGCAGGCCGGACTCCTTCTGCGAGAACATGACCTCGTCGAGCATCTCCGAGGGCTCCAGGCCCCTTATCAGGCCGCCGATGGTGGAGGCACAGAAGGCGCAGCCCTGGCGGCAGCCCACCTGCGTGGAGATGCAGACCGTGTTGCCGTGGTGATACCGCATGACGACGGTCTCCACCGCGTTGCCGTCCGCGAGACCCCAGAGGTATTTTATCGTCCCGTCCTCGGCCGAGACCTGCTTTCTCAGCACCTTGGGCGGCGTGAGGAAAAAGCGCTCCGCGAGCTTGGCGCGCAGGGGCTTGGAGAGGTTCGTCATCTCGTCAAAGCTCTCCGCGCCGCGGCCCAGCCAGGTGAAGATCTGCTTTGCCCGGTAGCCCGGTTCGCCCATCGCGGCGAGCTCCGCCGAGAGCTCCTCGGGCAGCAGGGATTTGATGTCTATTTTACCATCCTGCATACGAAAAAACCGTCCGTATCATTGATATCCGGCCAGAGCGTGCGCATTTCCTGCACCTCAAAGCCGCTGTTTTCACTCAAAAACGCCGCAATAACGTCCTCATTTTCGCACTTTCTTGTGGTGCAGGTGGAGTAGAGCAGCGTCCCGCCCGGCTTCACGCACTTTGCGAGGCCGCGCAGGATGTCGAGCTGTATGCCCGGCAGCGCCGCGAGCTCCGATTCCGACTTGAACCTTATCTCCGGCTTTTTCGCGATGACGCCGAGGCCCGAGCAGGGCGCGTCCGCTATTACGACGTCCGCTGTACCGATAAGTTCCTCGGCGGGCTGCCGCGCGTCCATCTGCCTCGTCTCTATGCAGCCGAGGCCGAGGCGCGCCGCGCCCTCCTCGATGCGCCGGAGCTTTTTCTCCTGCACGTCGCAGGAGATGACGCGGCCCTCGCCGCGCATCTGTATCGCGGAGCTGAAGCTCTTGCCGCCCGGCGCCGCGCAGGCGTCCAGCACCGTCATGCCCGGCCGCGCGCCCGCCGCCGACACGGCCTGCCTCGCCGCGCCGTCCTGCACGTAGAAGAGGCCCTCGGCATATCCCGGCAGCAGGTCCGCCCGGCCCGCGCCGCGGAGCCGCAGCTCCCCGGGCGAGGCGCCCGCCTCCGGCTCAAGTCCGGCGGCTCGCAGCTTTTCCGCGAGCTCCTCCGCCGTGGTGCGCAGGGTGTTCGCCTGCAGCGTCAGCGGCGGCTCGGCGTTGTTGCGCTCCAGCACGGCGCGCGCGCCATCGTAGCCGCGGCGCTCAATGAGCTCCCGCACCTGCCAAAGCTCGTGGCTGTACCGCGTGGCAAGGTATTCCGCCGTGCCCTCGCCGGGTATCTCCGGCAGGGCGTCCCGGTGCTCCGAGACGCGGCGCAGGACGGAGTTCACAAGTCCGCCCGCGCGCTTGCAGCCGCTCTTGGCGCAGAGGTTCACGCCCTCGTTCACCGCCGCGGAGGGCGGGACGCGGTCCATAAACAGCAGCTGCGCAGCTGAGATGCGCAGTATGTCCAGCACCGCGGGTTCAAGGTGTTTTGTAGGCGTATTGGACCACAAATTGAGGTAATGGTCTATAAAATAGAGGTTTTGCAGCGTTTCCCGCACAATTCTCGTGCAGAACGCGGCCTCTCTGGGCTCCAGAGCGGACTGCTTTATTACGCCGTCCACCGCGTCCGAGGAGTAAGCCCCAGCGCGGCGCATGCGGCGCATGGCCTCAAGCGCGGCCTCGCGGCCGTTTGCGGCCCTCATTCCACCTTAACCGGGTGGCCGAACAGCCAGGCCGAGGCCGGCATCCGGCGCTTGCCCGGGGCCTGGAGCTCCGTCACCATGACGGTGCCGCCGTCGCCGCAGGCCATCTCGAGGCCCACCTTGCCCGCGGAGACCACGCTGCCCGGGGCCTTGTCCGTGCGGTTATCGGTATACTCGGCCTTGTAGACCTTGAGCGTGTCGCCGCCGAGGGACATCGTGGCGACGGGCCAGGGGTTCAGGCCGCAGATGTGCTTTATGACCTCGCGCGGCGTGCGCGTCCAGTCTATGGGGCAGATGCTCTTGTCGAGCTGCTTTACATAGCTGGCCTTCTCGTGCTCCTGCGGCGTCCTCGGCGCGGTGCCGGCTTCGATATCGCGCAGGGTCCTGACCAGCAGCTTCGCGCCCATGTCCGCGAGGCGGTCAAAGAGCTCGCCCGCGGTCTCGTACTCGCCTATCGGCGTCTCTTCGGTGTAGATGATGTCGCCTGCGTCCATGTCGTGAGCGAGGTACATCGTGCTCACGCCAGTGACCTCGTCGCCGTTGAGCACCGCCCACTGTATGGGCGCGGCGCCGCGGTATTTGGGCAGCAGCGAGCCGTGGACGTTCACACTGCCGAGGCGCGGGATGGCCAGCACCTCGTCGGGCAGGATCTTGCCGTACGCCACTACGGCCAAAACGTCCGGCTTGAGCTCACGGAGCGTCTCCGCGGCCTCGGGCGTGCGCATGCTCTCCGGCTGATACACCTCGAGCCCGCGCTCCACGGCCAGGGCCTTGACCGGAGAAAAGGCGTTTTTCATGCCCCTGTCGCGGGGCTTGTCCGGCTGAGTGAACACCGCCGCGACCTCAAAGCCCTCATCCAGCAGCGCCTTCAGCGACACGGCGGCAAAGTCCGGCGTGCCCATGAAAACCACGCGGAGGCTCATTCGACCTCGTCCTCCCCGTTCTCTTCTTCCATCCAGCTGCCGCTCTCGAGCTCCTCGTCCGTCAGCATACGGTCGGCGCGGGAGGTGAACACCACGCCCTCGAGGTGGTCTATCTCGTGGCAGAAGCAGCGCGCGGTCAGGCCCTCGCCCTTGGCCTCAAAGGTCTTGCCGTCCCTGTCCTGGGCCCTCACAGTGACCTCCATGGGCCGCTTCACGAGCCCGAACCTGCCCGGCACGGAGAGGCAGCCCTCCGGGCCGTACTGCTCGCCGGAGCTCTCTATGATCTCCGGATTTATGAGTTCTATGACATAGGGCTGCTCGCCTTCGGGCACGTTGGTCTCGAGCACGAGCACGGCGCGGCGCAGGACGCCCACCTGCGGCGCGGCGAGTCCTACGCCGTCGGCCTGCATGAGCGTGTCGCGCATGTCGTCAAGCAGGGTGTGGAGCCTGTCGTCAAAGCTCGTGACCTCGCGGCAGTGCTTATGGAGCAGCTTTTCCTCGCTGGTCAATATGTTTCTGAGAGCCATTTATATCCTCCTAATCCGAGGGATTCGTGTCCGCGTAGACGGACACGCCCCGAAACTGTTTATCTGATGAGTACCGCGCCACGATGTCGGCCACGAAGCGGCGCAGTCCGCGTCCCGGCGGGGCGCAGAGCGTCACGCGGTAGCGGTAGTTGTTGTTCACGCGGAGCACCGAGAGCGGGGCCGGACCGAGCACGCGCACGCCGCTCTCCGAACGCGTCGCGTCCAGGAGCTCATCCCTGGCCTTTGCGGCGCAGCCGAGCACCAGCGACTCCTCCCGGCCCGACATGGTGATGCACAGCAGCTCCGTGAAGGGCGGCAGGGCCTGGAGGCGGCGGAGCTCTATCTCCGCGCGGTAAAAGCTCTCGTAATCCTGCCTTGCGGCCTGGCGTATCGTCTCGTTCTCCGGCGTGAAGGTCTGGATGACCGCGCGGCCGGGTTTTTCAAAGCGCCCGGAGCGGCCCACGACCTGGGTTATGAGCGAAAACGTGCGCTCCGTGGCCCGGTAGTCGCCCGCGTAGAGGCTCTGATCGGCGGAGATGACGCCGACTAGGGTGACATTCTCGAAGTTCAGGCCCTTAGTGACCATCTGCGTGCCCACCATGATGGGTATGCGCTCGGTTTGAAAGCGCTCCAGCAGCACGTCGTGCCCGCCCGCGGGGGCTACGGTGTCGGTGTCCATCCTCAGCACGGGCGTGTCGGGAAAGAGCTCGTGCAGCTCCTCCTCGAGCTTCTGCGTGCCGGTGCCGACGTATTTGAGCGTGCCGCCGCATTCGGGGCAGTGCTCGTCCAGCCTCTGCGTGTACCCGCAGTGGTGGCACATGAGCCGGCGGCTGAAGCTGTGGTAGGTCAGGCTCACGCTGCAATTGGGGCAGCTGTACGTGAAGCCGCAGTCCACGCAGGTTATGAGCTTGTTTGCGCCGCGTCGGTTCAGGAAGAGTATGCTCTGCTCGCCGCGCTCCAGGTTTTCCGATATCTCGGAGCGCAGTCTCTCGCTTATGCTGCTGCCGTTGCCGCGGCGGAGCTCGCGCTTCATGTCGACAATCTCGACGCTGGGCATGGACTGCTCATTGAATCGCCGTGACAGCGTGAAGTAGGCATAGCTCCCCTGTTCGGCGCGCCAGCGGCTCTCTACATCCGGGGTGGCGGAGCCGAGCAGCAGCAGCGCGTTGTCCTGGGCGCAGCGGAACTTGGCCACGTCGCGCGCGTGATAGCGCGGGGCGTTCTCGGACTTGTAGCTGTCCTCCTGCTCCTCGTCGATTATGATTATGCCGAGGTCCTCAGCCGGGGCGAAGATGGCGCTGCGTGTGCCGATCACGACGCCGGCCTCGCCGTTTTTGATGCGCCGCCACTCATCCAGGCGCTCGCCCGCCGAGAGGCTCGAGTGCAGCACGGCGATGTCGTCCCCGAAGTGCGAGGAGAAGGTGCGCAGCATCTGCGGCGTGAGCGCTATCTCGGGCACGAGCAGTATCGCGGTCTTGCCGCGGCGGCGCATCTCCGCGATGAGGCGGATGTATATCGTCGTCTTGCCGCTGCCGGTGACGCCGAAGAGCAGCGCTCCAGAGGCCTTTTTGCCGCCAGCGAGCTTCAGGATACCCTTGAAGGCCTTTGTCTGCTCTGAGTTCAGCTTTGGGAGCGGCTGCCTTTCCCCCTCCGGGGCCTCCGGGCGGCGGTAGACGAGCACGTCCTCAAGGCTGATGAGGCCCGCGTCGCGCAGCGCGCGCACGGATTGCAGCGAGGCGCCCGTGAACTCGCGCAGGTCGGGCAGGGCCGCACGGCCTATGGCGCAGAGCGTGCGCAGAAGCTCCGACTGCTGCGGCGCGCGGCGGCGCTTCTGCTCGGCTGCCTCCGCGGCCTCCTCAGCCGGGACGGCCAGGGCGGCCATGGTGACGTATTTGTCGCTGACGCGGCGCTTGCCGTTCTTGAACCACAGCCCCGCGGGGAGCATGGCCTTAACGGCCTCGTACACCGTGCAGAAAAAGCGCTCGTGCATCCAGAGCGCGAGCTTTATCTGCGCCTGGGTGAGTATCGGAGCCTCATCCAGCACCTCAGAGATGGGCTTTAGCTTCTCATAAGCGCCTATTGGCGCGAGGGCCAGGACTATGCCCTCCGTGCGGCGGTTCGCGCGCGTGAAGGGCACCTCCACTCGCACGCCGGGCTGGACCTTCTCCTTCATGTCCAGCGGGATAGCGTAATCAAAGGGCCTGTCCAGCCGGAAGGGTATGCCGGACACGGCTATTTTTGCTATTGTGACGTCCGGCATAGTATTCCTCCCAAAAGAGTCCGGGCGGGGCAAAGCCCCGCCTAGTCGTTATTGCTCTTCAGTTTCCTCTGCCTTCGGCTCGGTCTCAGGCTCGGGCTGCTCCTCGTCCTCGGGGACGCCCATGCTCTTTACGGTGAGCTTGCCGGTGTAGACCTCGTCTATCGCCGTGGAGATGGGCTTTCTGTCGAGGCTCTCACCCTCCTCCTCGGCCTTCTGGGAGATTTCCCGGGCACGGCGGGCGACCAGATTCACAAGCAGATAACGGCTGCCGACCTTCTTCACAAGCTCGGCCATGGGGGGATAGAGCATCATGATATAAGCACCTCTGTAACAAGTTTTATTCTGTCCGCCGTCTTGCATTTTTCGGCGGTGAGTATGGCGTCAAGTTCCTTGGCGGCCCGGTCCGGGTCGTCGTTCACTACGATGTAGCCGTATTTCCCGGCTTCGGCGCACTCGCGCTTGGCCTGGAGCAGCCGCTCTCGTATCTTCTCGTCCGAGTCGGTGTTCCGGTGGCGGAGGCGGCGCTCCAGCTCCTCGCCCGAGGGCGGTAGGATGAACACCGTCACGGCGTCCGGGCAGTTGCGCTGCACCTGGGCCGCGCCCTGGACTTCTATGTCGAGCACGACGCTCCTGCCCTCCAGCAGGCGGCTCTCAACGTAGCCGCGGGGCGTACCGTAGCGGTTGCCGACGTATTCGGCGTGCTCCAGCAGGAAGCCGCCCTCGGCCAGCTCCTGAAAGCGCTGCGGCGTCACGAAGAAGTAATCCTTCCCCTCCTGCTCGTTCGGTCTGGGCTGGCGCGTGGTCACCGAGACGGAAAAGCACACGTCGTCGCGCAGTTCCATCAGTTTTCCGATGACCGTGCTCTTGCCCGCGCCGGAGGGCCCGGATATCACGAGCAGCTTGCCCTTTTCCTTGTTATTCATCCTCTTCCCCGCTTTCCTGCACGATGGGGCTGCCTGCGCGGGCGGCCACGGTCTCGGGCGTCAGCGCCGACAGGAAGAGGTAGCCCCCGTCCGTCACCAGCACCGACTTGGTCTTGCGTCCGTAGCTCGCGTCCACGAGCAGGCCGCGCTCGCGCGTGTCCTGTATCATCCGCTTTATGGGCGCGGAGTCCGGCGAGAGCACGGATATCAGCCGCTCCGCCGCTATGAGACTGCCAAAGCCTATGTTTATCAGCTTCATGCGCTCACTCCACGTTCTGGATCTGCTCGCGTATCTTTTCTATCTCGGCCTTGAGGTCCACTACCACGTGCGCGATGTCCGCGTTCTGGCACTTGGAGCCTATCGTGTTGGCCTCGCGGTTGAGCTCCTGGATGAGGAAGTCCATCTTCCGGCCCGCGGGCGAGTCGCCCTCGGCAAGGCCGCGGAGCTGCGACACATGGCTGCGGAGCCTCACGGTCTCCTCGTCCACGGCGACCTTGTCCGCAAAGATGGCGGCCTCGGTCAGGATGCGGCTCTCGTCTATGTTGGTGGAGCCGAGCACCTCCTGGAGCTTTTGCTCCAGCCTCGCGCGATATTCCGCGACGGTCCTGGGCGACTCCTGCTCCACTATGCCGGTCAGGCGGGAGATCTCGTCCAGCCTGGAGACCACGTCGTCGCGGAGCTTTTCGCCCTCGCGCAGGCGCATGGCGTCGTACTCCGTGAGCGCGGTCTCGAGTATGGCGTTCAGGCCCTCGGCCAGCGCGCTGTTATCCAGCTCGCGGCGGTCGGTGCTGAGCACGTCGGGCAGACGGCAGATGCCCATGAGCGTCATGTCGTTTTCAAGGCCGTACTTCTCGCTGACGGCGCCCAGCGCGTCGATATAGCCGCGCAGCAGCGGCTCGTTCACGCGGACGACCATGTCGTCCGACGCGGAGGCGTCCACCGCCACAAAGACATCGACCTTGCCGCGGGAGATGTGGCGGCCGACGGCGGATTTGATCAGCTCCTCGGCAAAGAGGAAGCTGCGCGGGAGCTTTACGGAGACGTCGAGATAGCGGTTGTTCACGCTCTTGAGCTCGACGCTGATGGAGAGGCCCTCGACGCTGCCCTTGGCGCCGCCGTAGCCTGTCATGCTCTTTATCATACGCTCTCCGCCCCGCTTCCGATGATATCGACTATCTCATACGTTATGGGATTCTTCTTGTGGTGACGCCCGACGAGGGCGATGACCACGAAGCCTACGGCAAAGAAGCCGAAGCTCATGAGCATGGAGTAGCCCTCAGTCATCTTCAGCGCGGCCGCTATGGCGTAGCCGATGAAGAAGAGCACGAAGGGCACAACATAGACCAGCACAGCCGCGCTGAGCACGCGGGAGGTCTGAGTCTCTATCTCCACCCGGTCACCAACCTGGGCGCCGATGGGGTTCTTGGCCTCGACGCGGATCTTGGAGGCGTAGTGGCAGACTTCGCAGCTGCCGCAGTCGTCGCCGCAGGCTGTGCCGCGGAGAACCTCCACCTCCGCCTTATCCGGGCCGGTCAATTTTTTGATTATAGCATACTGGGTCAAGTGCCCGCCTCCTATCGTCTGATGCTGATCGCTATCATGTATTCGCCCACGGCTCCCGCATCAGTGAAGCCGTCGAGCTCTACCTTGACAGGCACATACATGTCGCCGGTCTGGGTGATATCGGAGAGGTCCGCCACGGCGCGCAGGTTGGAAGACTGAATCTGGTCAAGCACGTCCTGGGCACCGCGTATCCTGACTTCGAGGTTCTTGGTTATTATGTCCTCTACATAATAGCCGTCAGGCAGCCCGGTGTAGTTGAAGTTGGTGACCGTTACCTGCTTTGTCGAGACGCCCTGTATCTCGATCGTCACATCGGCCTTGGTGACTCCGGAGGTGTTCTCGACGCCGTTCGGCAGGGTTATCGCGTAGGTGTCCTGAAGCGTGACGGCGAAGTCTGTGAGGTCTATGGTGGCGATGTTGATGCTGTTCAGACTGCTGACGACGGAAGTGTCGCCGGAGATGGTTATAGTGGAGGGCTCTATCGTGATGGAGGTGTTCTCCTCCGTCGCTCCGGCGCCGTAGATGCACTGGACGTAGAGCGTTACCTCCTTCACCATGCTTATCGGGATGGTGACGTTTATCGTGGTGATGTCGAACTCAAAGCCCTCGCTCGAGACCTCGTTGCCGCTCTTGTCGATGAGGACGAAGGGCACGTCCGCCGTGCGGGTCATGGTGAGCTCGTCCCCGCCTATCTCGGCGTAGACGTGGTCTATCTGCTCGAGCTCGGACTCGGGACCGCTGATGGTTATCGTCTTGGGCTCGTACTCCACCTCGCCGGCGATATAGCCCTCGGCGGTGCTGCCCCTGAACTGCACGTCCACAGGCACCTGCTTGGTGGACATGCGGGTGACGTTGAAGCTGATGACGCTGGGGTTGCTGCTTACGACGCTGACCGCGTCGGCGTCCACGCCGTCGGGGTAGGTCAGCGTGTAGTACTGGGTTATCGTGCCCGTCTGGCTTATCAGCGAAACGTCGATGGTGGCCTTGATGTCCGAGGCCGTGAGCGAGCCGATGTTCCGGCGCGTGCCGCTGATCCTGACGGAGACCGTCTCTGCGCTGATGTTGTTTATGACATAGCCGCGCGAGGCCTGCAGCGTGTCCTCACCGGTAAAGACGACCTCGACGTTGCTGAAGGATTTTTCAATGGGCTCCTCCTGCGTGCCTGTGATGTAGACCCAAATGAAGAGCGCGGCCAGCAGGGAGACGACGGCCCAAAAGACCTTGTTGTCAAAGAGCTTGCTTATTTTCTTCTTAGTCATTTTTCTTCACCTTGAGGGACTTGAGCGAGGCAAGCAGGCCGGCGATGCCGCGCTTCTGCTCGTTGTCGGACTCGGGCAGCAGCTCTGTCCTGAGTATCTTCTCCAGCATGTCCGGCGTCAGGTGGCGCTTGAGCATGCCGTCCATGGCGACGGAGATCGCGCCGGTCTCCTCAGAGACGATGACGACCACGGCGTCCGAGTGCTCGCTCATGCCGATGCCCGCGCGGTGCCTCATGCCGAGGTCGCTGCTCAGACTGGCGTTCTGCGAGAGCGGGAGCATGCAGCCCGCCGCGGCGAGCCTTCCCTCGCGGATTATGGCGGCGCCGTCGTGCAGCGGGGCCTTGACGAAGAATATGTTCCGCAGCAGCTCGCTTGTGACGTCGGCATTCACGATGGTGCCGGTGGCCATCTGCTCGTTGAGGCTTATCGCGCGCTCGAAGACTATCAGCGCGCCGGTGCGTGACTCGGACATGGAAGCGCAGGCGAGAACGGTCTGGTTCACCACCGACTCAAAGGTCAGCGGCGCCGAGCTCCCGCCGAGGAAGAACATGAACCGGCCGCTGCCCATGCGCTCGAGCAGGCGGCGCAGCTCCGGCTGAAAGATGATGACCAGCGCGATAAAACCGAGCTCGACCGTCGTCTTGAGCAGGGAGTTTATCATCCTGAACTTGAAGAGGTCCGACAGCCAGAGCGCCAGCAGGATGATGACTATGCCGCGGGCCAGCCGCGTGGTGTTGGTGCGGCGGATGAGCCCTATCGCGACGTATATGAGCATGGCGACGAGGATGATATCTATGATATCCGAGATCTGCGCGGTCGTCATATATTCTATGGCATTGGAGACTATTTCCTTGATATTTCCCATAGGCCTGTCCTCATCGTTTTCGTGGCGCGCGCCCTCGGCAAAACCGGGGCGCGGCAATTTGTCATAGTATTATATAATAATCGGCTGGAAATAGCAACAACATTTACGGGCAGCCCCTATTATTGAGTTACACACCAAGGAATTGGTTGTGTAGCTCAATTTTTTTTATTCCTCATCCAGAGGAAACCGTCAAGGAGGACTACATCATGGCAAACATCAAAGTCACCAGCAAGCAGGACGCTTGGAACAAGGTCAACCAGATTTTCCCCACCGACTATGAGCAGGATGTGCAGAGCAGCACCCGTGCTGGCTACCCCGTCTATCGGAGCACCGCAGAGGGCCACTTCTATGACTACATCTGTGACCTGGGTGACCGTCTGGAGGTCAACCTTGACAGCAGCCATCTGGAAACGGCCAACATCTGGATTGAGGAGCCCGCCACTGAGGAGGCCCCGGTGCTGTCTGAGGAGCGGGTGGCAGTTGCCAAGCGGCTCCAGCGTGCTGTGTTCTATTTCACTGAGGAATACCTCAAGGAACTGGAAAACAAGGCCAAGGAGGATGAGGCCGTTGCGGCCATGCAGGCCAACAGCCCCAAGGATGGCCCCGTGCAGTGCATGGTGCTGACCGCTGAGGGCAACGCCAATGTCATGCTGGACTGCATCAAGGAACTCCACCGGGCCGTGCACATCTTGCTGGACAAGCAGGAGGATGTGGATGAGTGGATGCTCTCCGGCATCACCGCCATGATGGACCGGGCCAACGAAATGAAAATCATTCCCTATGACCTGCCCACCTCCATCTGCGGCCTGCTGTGCGCTCAGTACCGCTAAGGTGCTGAGGCGCTACGGCAACAATCTGACTGTGAAAAGAGGTGAACACATTGGCAGACTATGCTTTCCGTTCCTACCATGAGCGCCAAGAAATTGAGCGCATGGTGGAGGCCGGAATGAGTGTAAAAGAGATTGCAGGCTCCCTGGGCATCTCCCTCTCCGCTGTCTATGCGGAGCTGAGGCGTGGCCGGGACGGCACCAGGCTCCCTGACAAGCGCCTGCGCTACAACGCCGACCTGGCCCAGCTCAGTGTCCAGCAGGGGCTTGAACGGAGAGGTAGGCGCTCCGGCAATGAGGCATGAAATCCCGCACCTATTAAAAACCAAGGAGGACAAAACCGTGAGCAACAACCCCATTGTGCTGAAAAGCAACCGGCTTTCTGATGAGTGCATCGGAACTGTCCGGCTGACCCCAGAGGCGGAAAAAGTGGTCCGCCGTCTGCGGGCAAAGACCTCTCTGCCTATTCGGCAGATCGTTTCTGAAATCATCGTCCAGGCAGAAAACCTCATTGATATTGAGGGCCCGGATGACGATGCGGAGGACTGAGCCATGGCGATGATAACCAGACATGTCCGCTGCAAAAAGTGTGGACAGCTTTTTCCACTGACCTATCCCGAAAAGCTGTCTGACATTAGCCTCAGCGTCATCTCCATCTGCAAGATGTGCCGCACCACACAAAACCAATATCAAGGAGGACAACACCAATGAAAACCGCTGTTTCTAATGTGGCCCCCGGCCAGGTGGTCAAGTTTCATGGGGAGCCCTGCATTGTGCTGGAGCACCGCACGGCTGGCACCCTGCTGGTGACCGCCGCCCAGATCAAGAGCTCTTTTGGCTCCACCAACAACTTTGCTGCCAGCTCTTTCCGTGAACACCTCAACGGTGCCTTTGCGGATGCCCTGACTGAGGGGCACGCTGATGAACTCATCACCCGTGAGGTTGACCTCACTGCCCTCAACGGCTCCAAGGAGTACGGGAGCTGTGAGTGCAAGGTGGCCCCGCTGACCTTTGATGAAATCCGCCGTTTTCACGGTCTGCTGCCCAAGCCTGAGAGCTGGGAGTGGAGCGCCACGCCCTGGAGCACCCCCTGCGTGGATGAGGATGATACCTGGGTCATGGGCTTGTACACCAGTGGCAATGTCGGCGACGGCGGCTGCGCAAGCACCAGCGGGTCCCGCCCCGCTTTCCTCATCCCCTCCCAGTATGCCGTGGAGGTTGATGGCGGCCTGGACCAGTACACCACCAATGAGCTGATTGCGGAAATCAACCGCCGCATGAACGGTTAAGGTGAGCGCCATGACCACCAGTGAGCCCAATGCCCGCCGGTATTCCCGGCGGTGCCGCCAGCGCCGCATGGCCCGGAGGCGCAACGCCATGGTCATCATGGCCATTCTGGCCGTCCTTGCCACTGTGTTTGCCCTTGGCTATGCCAGCGGATGCAGTGCCCACCAGACGGACGATGAGGTCAAGACCCCTGAGCCTGTGGTGACAGCAGAAACCGTCACCCCTCCAGCCCCGGAACAGAGCCCCGTGGAGCCCTCTGCACCACCAGAGGCAACCACGGAGCCTGCCCGCCACCGTGATGACATCGTGAGTGAGGGGCGGCTCCTCAGCTACGAACTCCAGGAAGTCATGCAGGACTGCTGTGAGCACTATGAGGTGCCCTATGCTCTGGCCCTTGCCATCGCAGAGGTTGAAACCCACTTTGACCCCGATGCCGTCAGCGCCACTGGTGACTATGGCCTCATGCAGATCAACTCTGTCAATCACGAGTGGCTTTTGGAAAAAGGCCTTGACCCCATGACCCATGCCGGGAACATTGAGGCCGGTATCTATATCATCTCCCAGTATCTCCAGAGCTACGGAGAGCCAGAGCTTGCGCTGATGGCCTACAACTGCGGGCCCGGCGGCGCAAGAAAGCTGTGGGATGCAGGTACATACCAGACCGACTACTCCCGCAAGGTTATGACCGCTTTTGAATACTGGACAAGCGTGCTGGAGGTTGACTGAAATGCCCTACTATAAGACCTGCCCTGACTGCGGAGCCCACCTTGACCCCGGTGAGCGCTGCGACTGTAAAGATGATACCAAGGAGGATTGTACCAATGTTGGAAATGAAAATCAAGATTGAGGCGGATGCTGCCGTCCTCAAGGCCATTGACAAGCTGACCACGGCGCTGGAAAAGAACGCCGTCAACATCTCCGTGCCCCAGGACGCTCCCGCCCCCGTGGCTCCTGTGGCCGCCCCTGTCACCCATGCCCCGGTGCCGCCGGTCACCATGCCGCCCGCTACTGCGGTCCCTACCCAGCCCACCCCTGCGCCTGTGGCAACCCCTACCCCTGCACCGGCTTCTGCGGCACCTGCCCAGACTGTGGCCCCTACTAACCCCGCTCCCACTGTTCCCGTGACCACGGCCCCCACCTACACCCTTGACCAGATCGCCAAGGCCGGTGCCAGCCTGGTGGATGCGGGCAAGATGGAGCAACTGCTGGCTCTGCTGGCCAAGTATGGCGTGCAGGCCGTCACCCAGCTCCAGCCGGACCAGTACGGTGTCTTTGCCACCGAACTGCGGACGCTGGGCGCACAGCTCTAAGGAGGTGCCCTATGCCTCCCGAAAAGCACGCCCTGCTTTCTGCCTCATCGGCATCCCGCTGGCTGAAATGCACGGCGGCCCCCCGCTTTGAGGAGCACCTGCCGGAGCGCACCAGCGAATATGCGGAGGAGGGCCGCCTGGCCCATTCCATCTGTGAGCTCAAGACCCTCAAGAAATTCACTGTGATGACCTCCCGCACCTACACCACCCGCCTCAATAAGCTCAAAAAGAACCCACTCTACTCTGAGGAAATGGACAAGACCAGTGACCTCTACATTGAGCACCTGATTGAGCAGGCCATGCTCTATGACAGCACGCCCACTGTGGCGGCGGAGGTGCAAGTGGACTTTGGGGAGTATGTCCCGGAGGGCTTTGGCACCTGTGACAATGTGATGATTGGCGGGGACACCCTCAGCATCACGGACTACAAGCACGGCAAGGGTGTCCCGGTGTCCGCCGTGGGCAACCCGCAGATGCGGCTCTACGCTCTGGGCGCTCTCAAGCGCTATGCCCCCGTGTTCGGCGATGCCATCAAGAAAGTCCGCATGTCCATTGACCAGCCCCGCCTTGACAGCTACACCACCGACACTATCACCGTGGAGGAGCTGATGGCCTGGGGCGAGAACATCAAGCCCATTGCACAAAAGGCTTTCTCCGGGCTGGGTGAGTTTGTCCCCGGTGACCACTGCCGTTTTTGCCGTGGCAAGGCTCAGTGCCGTGCCCGTGCCAACACCAACACGGCGCTGGAGGACTTCAAGGACTGCGTGCCCGCCGCCTCCGTCCCGCCTGACGCTATGGCCCCCCAAGAGTTTTCCCACATCGGCCCGCATGGGAATGAGGTGCACCCGCTCCTCTCTGATGCGGAGATCGGTGACCTCCTCATCCGTGGCAAGGAGCTGGTGGCCTGGTACAAGGACCTGGAGGAGTACGCCACCAAGGCCCTGCTGGACGGCAAGCCCATTGAGGGCTGGAAACTGGTGGCTGGCCGGAGCATCCGCACCTTTACGGACCAGGATGCCGCCATCCAAGCCGCCATTGCCGCCGGATATGATGAGGCCCTGCTCTATGACCGCAAGCCCAAGACGCTCTCTGAGATGGAGAAACTGATGGGCAAGGCGGAGTTTGCTGAAAAAATCGGTGGCTATGTGACCAAGCCCTTGGGCAAGCCCACGCTGGCCCTCAGCACGGACAAGCGTGAGGCCTACAACCCTGCCGCTGCTGACTTTGCCGGGGTGACCGCCAGTGAGTAAGTATCAGACCTGCGCCCATTCTGCCCCTTGGCAACCTCCCATCCCGCTGGATGATGAGGAAAAGGGCTACCCCGTAGGCCGTTTTTGCAAGCACGCTTGTGGCAGTATGGCTGTCATCCGTGACCCGGAGGTCTGCGAGAGCTGCACACAGTACACAGACCCCGCCAAGCTCATCACCATCAACACCGGGGACTACCACGCAGACATCTATTTTGACCGGCTGGAGGACATGCCCATCTCCAACATCCGCAAGGTTTTCAAGCTGCTCCTGGCTGACCCGTGGAGCAACGAGGGAGCCATCCGCCAGATGACCCTCTACTTGGATGCCGCCGTGATTGAAAGCAAAGAGGCTTGGAAACAGGCCAGCATTGAGTATCAGAACGGCTGGCGCAATGTGTTCAATAAGAAAAGCCGCCTCAAAGAGGACCGCCAAAAGCTCCGGGAAAACAACCGGCTGACCGCTGCCGTAAAGCGGAGCAACGCCCAGCATGAGCGCTGGGTGAAACTTCAAACCTGCTGGGCTGAGGCCCAGCCTGATGCAAACACCAGAGTGTAATTTAACTGTAAAGGAGATCAAAAGATTATGTATCAGAATGATGCCATGAAAGTCCTGACAGGTGAGGTCCGCCTCTCCTATGCCAACCTGACCACCCCCAGAGCCGCCCAGCAGGGCGGTGAGCCCAAGTATTCCGTCACCCTGCTCATCCCCAAGAGCGATGCCGCCACCAAGGCTGACATTGACGCTGCCATCCAGGCCGCCGCCAATGATGCGCTCACCAAGGTGTGGAACGGTGCCCGCCCGCCCATGCTCAAGGTGCCCATCTACGATGGTGACGGCGTGCGCCCCTCCGGCGTGCCCTTTGGCGATGAGTGCAAGGGCCATTGGGTGATGACCGCCTCCACCAAGAACAAGCCCCAGGTGGTGGGCATCGACAACATCAACTGCGAACTGTCCCCGGCGGACATTTACAGCGGCATGTATGGCCGTGTCACCGTCCGTTTCTTCGGCTACTCCAACAGCGGCAACAAGGGCATTGGCTGCGGTCTGGGCAATGTTCTCAAGACCCGTGACGGGGAGCCCCTGAGCGGCCAGGCCTCCGCTGCCTCCGACTTCGCCGGGCTGGGCGGCACCCCTGCGGCCCCCGCCGCTCCTGCCGCTCAGGTGCCCTGGGCCACCACCGGCGGCATCAACCCCATCACCGGCCAGCCCATGTAATTGGAGGACATCATGCACCATCTCAGCATTGACCTTGAAACTTATTCAAGCGTGCCGATTGCTAAGGCCGGGGCGCAAAAGTACATCTCCAGCCCGGACTTTGAAATCCTGCTCTTTGCATATAGTGTGGATGGTGCGCCTGTTGAGATCATTGACCTGGCACGGGGGGAACGCCTCCCCCCGTGGCTGGTCCAGGCCATCACCTCCCCGGAGTACATCAAGCACGCATACAACGCCCCCTTTGAGTGGGGCTGCCTGTCCAAGTTTTTGGGCACTCTGCCGCCGGACCAATGGCGCTGCACCATGTTCCACGGCCTCTATTGTGGCTACACAGCAGGCCTGGATGCCACTGGCAGGGCCCTGGGGCTTGCTGAGGACAAGCGCAAGCTCAACACCGGCAAGGCGCTCATCCGTTATTTCTGCATCCCCTGCGCCCCTACAAAGGCCAATGGAGGCCGCACCCGCAACCTGCCCCAGCATGACACCGACAAGTGGGAGCTGTTCAAAGAATACTGCCGCCAGGATGTTGTGACTGAGATGGAGATTGAGCGGCGGCTCTCCGCTTTCCCCGTACCGGACTTCGTGCAAAAGCAATGGGAAACGGACCTCATCATCAATGCCCGTGGCGTGGCCGTGGACATGGACCTGGTGAGCGGTGCCCTCTATCTGGGCAATGTGACCCGCCAAAACCTCACCCAAGAGGCCATGAACATCTCCAAGCTGGACAACCCCAACAGCGTGGCACAGCTCACGCAATGGCTCCAGGAGGCCATGGGAGAGGAGCTTGCGGACCTCCGCAAGGACACCGTGGCCCGCCTGCTGGGCAAGGAGGACAACAGCCCCCAGGTCCAGCGGATGCTTGAGATACGCCAAGAGCTGGGCAAGACCAGCACCAAAAAGTATGACGCTATTGAGGCCGCTGTGTGCCCGGATGGCCGTGTCCGTGGGCTGCTCCAATTCTATGGAGCGAACAGGACGGGACGCTGGGCAGGCCGCCTGGTGCAAGTCCAGAACTTGCCCCGCACCTACACGGAGCCGCTGCCGCTGGCCCGTGAGCTGGTGGAGCACCGCAAACTGGATGCCCTCCGGCTGATTTATGGCTCTGTGCCTGACACCCTCAGCCAGCTCATCCGCACTGCCTTTGTGGCCCCGGAGGGCCATGTCCTCATTGATGCTGACTTTTCGGCTATTGAGGCCCGTGTCATCTCCTGGCTGGCCGGTGAACAATGGCGGCTGGAGGTGTTCCGCACCCACGGCAAAATCTATGAGGCCTCCGCCTCACAGATGTTCGGCGTGCCCATTGAGCTCATCAAAAAGGGCAATCCAGAGTATGCACTCCGACAAAAGGGCAAGGTGGCGGAGCTGGCCTTGGGCTACCAAGGCAGCACCGGCGCACTCATCAACATGGGAGCCCTGGACATGGGCATCCCAGAGGAGGACCTGCCGGACATCGTGAGCCGCTGGCGTGAGGCCAACAAGCGCATCCGTGACCTGTGGTATTCCATGGACAATGCCGCTGTGCAGGTCATCACCCAGGGTGGCAGTGTGGGGGTCAACGGCCTCCTGCTGGCCCGTGAGTATGACTACAACCAAGGCACGGACTGTTTCACCATCCTGCTCCCATCCGGGCGTAAGCTCTACTATGTAAGCCCCGGCATTGGTGAAAACCAATGGGGCAACCCATCCATCTCCTACATGGGCATGGACCAGAAAACCAAGCGGTGGAAACGCATCGAAACCTACGGCGGCAAGCTGGTGGAAAACTGCGTCCAGGCCATTGCCCGTGACTGCCTGGCGGACACCATTGAACGCCTTGAGGCCGCTGGCCTACCGGTAGTGTTCCACATCCATGACGAGGTGGTCATTGATACGGCCCCCTGGAGCGATGATGACACCATGCTGGACACGGTGGTCAACATCATGCGCCAGCCTATCCCGTGGGCCGCTGATCTGCCGCTCAACGCTGATGGCTGGGTGGGCACATTCTTTAGAAAGGACTGAGCACATGAAAATCATTAACCCCTATACTGAAATCCTCACCCCGCTGGATGGCCAGGCCATCCTCCAGCACATTGAGCTGTGCGGGCGGGTCTGCTACAAGTCTGAGGACAAAATCACCGACACCAGCGCCGCCAAGTTTGTGGCGGGCATCATCAAGCGTGGCCATGAGGCCGTCCTGGAGCACTTTGACATCACGGTCAAGTTTGTGTGTGACCGGGGCGTGTCCCATGAAATTGTCCGGCACCGCATGGCCTCCTACTGCCAAGAGAGCACCCGCTACTGCAACTATTCCAAGGAGGTTTTTGGCAGTGAAATCACTGTCATCCGCCCATCTTTCCTGACGGAGGGCACACCAGGCTGGCAGTATTGGAAAGTGGCTTGCAGGATGGCTGAAAAGTCATATTTTGAGCTGCTGGACTGGGGCTGCACCCCGCAAGAGGCCCGTGCTGTTCTGCCCACATGCCTCAAGACTGAGGTGATGATGACGGCCAACCTGCGGGAATGGCGGCATTTCTTCAAGCTGCGGACCGCCCCGGCGGCACACCCGCAGATGCGTGAGGTGGCCGTCCCGCTGCTCCACCAGATGCGCTCCCAGGTGCCGGTCATCTTTGATGACATTGATGGTGAGTGACATGAATGGTTTAATTATTGACTGTTTCGCTGGTGGTGGCGGTGCCAGCAAGGGCATTGAGCTGGCCCTCAACCGCCCCATTGACATTGCCATCAACCATGACCCGGAGGCCATCCGCATCCACAAAGCCAACCATCCCCACACCCTGCATCTGACGGAGGACATTTTCACCGTTGACCTCCAGAAATATGTGGCCGGGAGAAAGGTTGACCTTATGTGGGCATCCCCAGACTGCACCAGCCACTCAAAAGCCAAGGGAGGCCAGCCCCGACACCAGGGGCTCCGCATCCTCCCGTGGGCCGTCTACAAGCACGCCAAGGCCATTTTGCCGGAAATCATCATCATGGAGAATGTTGAGGAGATACAGCAATGGGGGCCTCTGGACGGCACCGGCAGGCCCATCAAGGAGCGAGCCGGTGAGGACTACAACAAGTTCATCCAAGCCATGTGCTCCCTGGGGTACGCCTTTGACAGCCGGGAGCTGGTAGCCGCTGACTATGGAGCACCCACCACAAGAAAGCGCTGGTATGCCATTTTCAGACGGGACCAGCGCCCTATCACCTGGCCCCTTGCCACGCACAGCAAGGACGGCGGCCACGGCACCCAGAAGTGGCTTTCTTGTGGGGACTTCATTGACTGGTCCGATTTGGGCAAGTCCATTTTCAGCCGACCCAAGCCCCTGGCAGAGGCCACCATGCGCCGCATTGCCAACGGCTACCGCAAGTATGTGGTGGAAAACCCCGCTCCCTATATCGTGAACAACAAAGAGGCCGTTGCTTTCCTCATCCAGTATCACGGGGAAACCAAAGCCGGAGATGCACGGGGGCAGCTTTTGACCGAGCCCATCAAGACCATTGACACCAGCAACCGCTATGGGCTGGTAACAGCCTTTGTCACCAAGTTTTACAAGACCGGCACCGGCCAGAGCTGCCGTGAGCCCCTGCACACCATCACCACATCACCAGGGCATTTTGGCCTGGTATCTGCTTTCCTCATCAAATACTACGGCACGGGCTGCGGCCAGACCCTTGAGGAGCCCCTGGCCACTATCACCACAAAAGACCGCTTTGGCCTGGTAAATGTCGTGGTTGAACTGGATGGAGAGAAATACATCCTCAAAGATATTTTCCTGCGGATGCTAAAAGCAGAGCCAGAGCTCAAACTCATGCAGGGCTTTCCGGCTGACTACATCATCACCCATGACTACGATGGAAAACCGTACCCAATTAAGGAGCAGGTGGCCCGTATCGGAAATAGTGTTGTGCCAATCATGGCAAAAGCACTGGTACAAGCAAACTGCCCGCATCTTATTAAGGAGGCAATGACAGCATGAAACGCTCTGAGATTTTGGAGGCCGCCCGCCGCTGTGTCTGCGGTGAGCGTGAGCAGGACTATGGCACGCCGGAGAATAACTTTGAAACCATCGGCCTGCTCTGGGGTGTCTACCTCAGAGCGGCGCACCCGGAGTATGCCAAGGTCATGCCCATCAACGGCATCACGGCCAAGGATGCCGGCACTATGCTGGCCCTGCTCAAGGTGGCCCGCATCGCCACCGGCTCCAGCCCTGACAGCTTTATTGATCTGGCGGGCTATGCGGCCTGCGCCGGTGAAATCGTGACAGAAAGGAGCTGCCCCTATGAAAAAGCGGAAACCCAGACCCAGGAGTGAAAAGCCCCGGATGTGTGACCCCGGCATGTGTGACTGCTGCCAGTACATTGGTGAGGGTGACTTCATCTGTGACAAAGGCCCCGGCCAGCCGGTCCTTGTGGTTGAGGATTGGCAGCCCAATGAGAACGCCTGGCGCTGCCGGAGAGGCACAAAGCGATGAACAGAAAAGAGCGGCGAAACCTGCAACGCCAAGGTGTGCAGGTACCCAAAGACCCCACACTCAACATCAAGCTCTCCGCTTTGGGCAAGTCCATAATGACCCCGGAGATGCAGATGGCCATGGAGCATGAGATCAATCAACAATGCTTGGAGGCAGATGATAGGCTGGCTCTTGATGTAGACACCATGGTGCTCTGGACACTGCACCGGCACCTGGGCTTTGGGGTCAAGCGGCTCCATGACTTCTATCTGGCGATGGCCGCAGAGCACCGCCGGATGCGTGAATTTTATGAAATGGATGACCTGTACCCGGAACGGCTCAAGCTCAAAGAGCTGGGTGCAGATGTCGAACAATGGCAAAAGGAGGTGCTGGCCAATGAGCCCCAAACCCTGGGAAAACGCTGAAGGCTATGTAGACCCTACGGCATACAACGCCATCAAGAAAGTGTCCGCAGAGGAGCATGAGGCGCTGGATGCCAAGGTCAACACCCTCATCAAGGTTCTCAAGTTTATCATTGCGGAAAGCGGCTTTGAGCTGGCGGCCCGCATTGAGCTCCGGGACCGCAAGACAGGGAGGTTTTTTAGATGACCAAATGCGAAACGGCAATCTGCCAGCTTGCGGTGAATGTCTATGGCAAGACCAGCCAGTGCACGGTCTGCATGGAGGAGATGGCGGAGCTCACCAAAGAGCTCTCCAAAAACCTCCGTGGCCAGGACAACGCCGCCCACATCGCTGAGGAGATCGCTGATGTTGAGATTATGCTGGAACAGCTCAAACTCATGTTCAACATCCGTGATGAGGTGACACAGCAGCGCACGGCCAAGCTCCGGCGGCTTGACAATCGTATTTCTCAATCCCTGACACATCCGAAACCGTGAGGTGTGACCCATGCAATTTGACCGCAAAATAACCATCTCCGCCGGTAGCAGCCGGAGGGCCATGGTCTGGCAGGCGCAAACCCTGCTCATTTCTGAGCTGTGGGCAAAGCTCCAGACCCCCGCCAGAGGCACTGAGCCCCTGGCAGAATATCTGAATATGAAAAAGGCCCAGCAGGATGACCTCAAGGATGTGGGCGGCTTTATGGCAGGCACACTGTCAGGCCCCCGCCGAAAGGCCAACAATGTGACCGGGCGTGATGTCATCACGCTGGACCTGGACAACATCCCATCGGGCGGCACGGAGGATGTCCTGCGCCGTGTTGAGGGGCTGGGCTGCGGCTATTGCATCTATTCCACCCGTAAGCACAGCCCGGCGGCACCCCGCCTGCGTGTCCTGCTACCACTGGACCGCACGGCCTCAGCGGATGAATATGAGCCCATCGCCCGCAAGATGGCGGAGTACATAGGCCTGGGGCTCTGTGACCCCACCACTTTTGAGGTGTCCCGTTTGATGTACTGGCCAAGCTGCTGCTCAGACAGCCAATACATCTATGTGTGGAAAGACAAGCCCCTGCTGTCCGTCAAGGGCCTGCTGGGCCAGTATGAGGACTGGCGTGACTGTACCCTCTGGCCCCAGGTGCCCGGCGCCCAAAACTTGCCCACTAAGCTGGCCGTCAAGCAGGGTGACCCGGAGGCCAAAAACGGTGTTGTGGGCGCTTTCTGCCGCACCTATGACATCTACCGTGCCATGGATGAGCTCATCCCCGGCATGTATGAGCCGGTGGAGAGTATGCCGGGCCGCTACACCTACCTTGGCGGCTCCACCACCGGCGGCGCTGTCATCTATGACAGCGGCAAGTTTCTCTACTCCCACCACGCCACTGACCCGTGCAGCGGCAAGCTGGTGAACGCCTTTGACCTGGTGCGCCTGCATCGCTTTGGTGACAAGGACGATGAGGCCCAGCCGGGCACTCCCACCAACCGCCTGCCCTCCTACCGTGCCATGTGCGAACTGGCCACGCAAGACCCCGATGTGTCCGCCCTGATGAGCCAGGAGCGCTACCAGGAGGCCGTCAAGGACTTTGAGGGCGTGGAGGCCACCAACGATGCAGAGCCCGCCAACTGGATGGACCGGCTGGAGATCAACAGCCAGACCGGCCTCCCAAAGGCTACCATTGATAATGTCTGGATTATTCTTGAGAATGACCCGTTGCTCAAGGGCAAGTTTGCCCTCAACCAGTTTGCGGGCCGTGGTGAGGTGCTGGATGCGCTCCCATGGAACGCCTCCACCAAACGCCGCCTTTGGGATGACAATGACAACAATGGCCTCTACTGGTACATGGAAAAGGTCCACCACATCACCGGCAACGGCAAGATTGACGGGGCGCTCTCCCTCCACACCACACAGCACGCTTTCAACGAGGTCCAGGACTACCTCCAGAGCCTCAAGTGGGACGGCGTGCCCCGCCTGGACACCCTTTTCATTGACTACCTGGGGGCGGAGGACAGCCCCTACACCAGAGCGGTGACCCGCAAGGCTTTCACCGCCGCCGTCACCCGTGCCATGATGCCCGGCAGCAAGTATGACAACATGCTCATCCTGGCTGGGCCCCAGGGCATTGGCAAGAGCACCCTGCTGGATAAGATGAGCCGGGGCTGGTTTAATGACAGCATCCGCACCTTTGAGGGCAAGGAGGCCTCTGAGCTTTTGCAGGGGGTCTGGCTGGTGGAGATCGGTGAGCTGGACGCTTTCCGCAAGACGGATGTGGCGTGCATCAAGCAGTTTCTCTCCCTGCGCTCTGACCGTTTCCGTGCGGCCTATGGCCGCCATGTCAAGGAGCTGCCCCGGTGCTGTGTGTTCTTCGGCACCACCAACACCTCTGACTACCTGCGGGACCGCACCGGCAACCGGCGTTTCTGGCCGGTGGATGTGGGCCTGGCCCCGGCGGCCAAAAGCGTCTGGACTGATCTGCCCGGAGAAATTGACCAGCTCTGGGCTGAGGCCGTGGTCCGCTGGCAGACGGGAGAGCCGCTTTTCCTCAAAGGGGAAATTGAGGCCGCCGCTAAGGAGGCCCAGGAGGCCCACCGTGAGGTCAACACCCGTGAGGGCATCATACTGGACTTTCTGGAGCGCCCGGTGCCGGAGGACTGGCAGAACTGGCCGCTTGACCGCCGCCGGATGTTCTGGGGCGGCGCTGTGCAGGGAGATGTCAAGCTGGTGCCCCGTGACCGTGTGTGTGCTCTGGAGGTCTGGTGTGAGGCTCTGGACGGCAAGCAGCGAGATATGAGGTACAGTGACACGGCAGAAATCAACAGCATCATTGAGGCCAGCGCCTTGTGGGAAAGGGCCAGAGGCTCCCTGCGCTTTGGCTACTGCGGCAAGCAACGGGGATTTCAAAAGGTGCGGCTTTGACCCGGAACATTGCCCGGAACATTTGGGATTTTCAAATGTTCCAATGTTCCGGGCAGGTGGGACATGTTCCGGCAAATGTTCCGGCAAATGTTCCGGGCAAAACCCTTGCGCCGCAAGGCTTTTAGGCCAAGTGGAACATTGGAACATTCATTTTCTATATTAGGGTAAAAGAGAGGATTTAGAGAGAATAGAGAAAAATAAAACTCTCTAAACCGCCTGTTTGCGCTACATACACGCGCGAATGTTCCACTGTTCCGAAAGGAGGAAATCCATGAAAGAAAGCTATATTGAGAGCTACCTTGTTCGCAAGGTGAAAGAGCACGGTGGCCTCTGCTATAAGTTTGTGTCACCCGGAAATCCCGGCGTGCCTGATCGACTGATAATCACCCCCACCGGCAAGACCATCTTTGTTGAACTGAAAACGGAGGTGGGCAGGCTGGCCAAAGTCCAGAAATGGCAGCGGAGCGAGATGGAGAAACGGGGGGCGGACTGCCGGGTGCTGTTTGGGATGGACGCAGTAAAGGACTTTTTGAGGGAGGTTTTCCCCGCATGAAATATGTGCCGCATGACTACCAGGCCTATTGCATCCAGCGTGTAGTTGAGGACCCTGCTGTTGGGCTGTTTCTCCGTCCCGGCCTTGGCAAAACAGTCATCACTCTGTCAGCGGTCAATATTCTCAAGTATTTTCGCTGGCAGGTGCAAAAGGTCCTGGTAGTGGCTCCCAAAAAGGTGGCAGAGGCCACCTGGAGCAAGGAGGCCGCCAAGTGGGACCACCTCCAGCACCTCCGCACCTCTGTGGTGCTGGGCAGCGCCACCAAGCGCATCAAGGCCCTCAACACTCCGGCGGACATCTATGTCATCAACCGGGAAAATGTGGAGTGGCTGGTGGACTACTACAAACAGGCCTGGCCCTTTGACATGGTGGTGCTTGATGAGAGCACCAGCTTTAAGAACAGCCAGAGCAAGCGCTGGAAAGCCATGAGGCGGGTGCGGCGTTTCATCAAGCGGATGGTTCTGCTGACCGGCACGCCGTCCTCTAAGGGCCTCATTGACCTGTGGGCACAAGTTTACCTGCTGGACTGCGGAGAGCGCCTGGGGCAATCCTTGAGCGCCTACCGTGAGCGTTATTTTGACCCTGACCAGCGGAGCCGCACACAGATTTTTTCCTACAAGGCCAAAGACGGTGCGGAGAGCGCTGTGTTGGATGCTATTTCTGACATCTGCATCTCCATGAAAGCGGAGGACTACCTGGAGCTGCCGGACTTCATCCAGCATGAGGTGCCGGTGTTGCTGGATGCCAAAGCCCGCCGGGCCTATGACCAGTTTGAGCGTGACCTGCTGCTGGAGGTGGACGAGGATGTCATCACCGCCGCCTCTGCCGCCGTTCTTGTGGGAAAACTCCTGCAAATGTGCAACGGCGCTGTGTATAGCAACGATGGCCACATCGTGCCGGTCCATGACTGCAAGCTGGAGGCCTATCTGGAGCTGCTGGAGCAGTTGAACGGAGAGCACTGCCTGACTTTCTACGGCTACCAACATGACCGTGACCGCATCCTGGAGGCGCTGAAAAAGCACCGCAAGGACCTCCGGGTGAGGGTCTACAAAACCGTGGAGGATGAGGAGGCCTGGAACAACGGAGAGGTTGATGTGCTGCTGGTGCATCCGGCCTCCTGTGCCTACGGCCTCAACCTCCAGGCAGGCGGCCAGCATGTGGTGTGGTACGGCCTCAACTGGTCCTTTGAGCTGAATGACCAGGGCAACTGCCGCTTATACCGGCAGGGCTCCCCCTATGACAAGGTTTTCGTCCACTATCTTGTAGTGCAGGGCTGCCAGGATGAGGATGTCATGGCTACGGTGCGAGATCGCCAGGACACCCATGAGGCCGTCATGTCCGCACTCAAGGCCAGAATTAAGCGAGTAAAGGAGAGCGCAAAATGAGCAACCCTACTGTGATTTTGAATGGTGACCAGGTTTATTGTGATGAGCTCATCCGGGAAAATGCCCGGTTGACCATCCAGCATGAGGCTGACCGGCTGACGCTGGAGCAGATGAGGAAACAGTGCGTTTCCTCTGAGGAGTGCACCGCCAAGGTGGCGGAGGCCTATGCCCGTGCCGATAAGGCCAAGCGGGACGCTGAGGCGCTTAATTCCAAGCTGCGCCAAGCCATTGCGGACCTGCATTTTGTCATGGCTGGCGGCGATGCCTGCAAGGTGTGCGCCGTCAAGTGTGCTTTTGGCGAGGGCAACTGCAAACCCGTGTGGCGTGGAGAGGATGGTGCTGATTTGTGACTTTGAAAGAACTGTCCCAGCTTTACTACCTCAACCGGGAGATCGAGATGGACAAAAAGCGCCTCCTTGAGCTGGAGGCCAGGGCGGTGTCCTGTTCGTCAGATCTGTCCGGGATGCCCAGGAGCTCCGGCGTGGGGGACCGTGTTGGCCGCTATGCGGCGGAGATCGTGGACCTCAAGGGCATCATTGAGGCCAAACTCCAGCAGTGCATCTATGAGCGCAACCGTTTGGAGAGGTACATCACCACCATTGAGGACAGCCTCCTCCGGCAGGTTTTCACATATCGCTTTGTGAATGGACTGCCGTGGCAGCAGGTGGCCGCATGTATCGGCGGGAGCAACACCGCTGACGGCGTGCGGATGATGTGCAACAGGTACATCAAGGCCACGGAGCCGGAAACAGATGACGGCACAGAGGTCCAACTGTAACTTGTTCGTTCTGTTCGGTGTTTCTGTGGTACACTATATCCTGCGGGTAGTGCCTCAAGATGACGCAATACCTCCTTGGTTGAACAGCGGCAAGGTGACGGATGATGAAACCCAGACCCTTGCCGCTGTTTCATTCTAACGATTTTTTAGAGCCGTCCGATGAGGGCGGCTTTTACTATGTGATGGGGTGGTGAGATGGCAAAGCTGACTGAAAAGCAAAAGCGATTTGTGCAGGAATACCTTGTGGACCTCAATGCCACGGCGGCTGCCAAGCGTGCCGGATATAGCGAAAAAAGCGCCTCCCGGATAGCCGTGGAACTACTCAATAAAACTCAAGTTTCTGCCGAAATCCAAAAGCAGCAGGCCAAGCGCCAAAAGCGGGTGGAAATCACCCAGGAAAAGGTGCTTGAGGAGCTGGCTGCAATCGCCTTTGCCAACGGTGCTGACTTCGCCACTGTCAACCAAAATGGCATTGTCCGCATCACCCCCACCTCCGAGCTGCCGGATGAAAAGCGCAAGGCCATTGCCTCCATCAAGGAGGGGCAATGGGGCACGGAGGTCAAGGTGCACGATAAGGTCAAGGCCCTGGAGCTGCTGGCCAAGCACCTGGGCATGTTCGACAGCAAGAACGGCGGCAGCGATGCCCCAGAGAATAACATCTTTGAGGTCATTGACCAGAGCACCAGAGAGGAGATAGACACGGATGAAATACCAGAGATTGAGCACCCGGCAAAATCTGGCCATGACCTGGTGGAATAGGCCCGGCTTTGAGGTCTATGACGGCATCATCTGTGACGGCTCCATCCGCTCCGGCAAGACGGTGGCCATGACGGTGGGCTTTATCATGTGGGCCATGACCCGCTTTGATGGCTGCAATTTTGCCATCTGCGGCAAGACCATTGAGAGCCTGCGCCGCAATGTGACAAGCAATCTGCCCGTCTGGCTGGCGGGCGTTTTCTCTTTCAAGGAGCACCGCACTGAAAACAAAATTGTGGTGAGCGCCAACGGCAAGAGCAACAGCTTTTACCTGTTCGGCGGCAAGGACGAAAGCAGCGCCGCACTCATCCAGGGCATCACGCTGGCAGGCATCCTGCTGGATGAGGTGGCCCTGATGCCGGAGAGCTTTGTCAACCAGGCCACGGCCCGCTGCTCTGTTGATGGGGCCAAGCTGTGGTTTAACTGCAACCCGGAGGGCCCCAGCCATTGGTTTTATACCAAGTGGGTGCTGGAGGCCAGCAGGCGGAAAATGCTGCACCTCCATTTCACCATGGATGACAACCTCAGCCTCTCCGCCTCAGTCAAGGCAAGGTATGAGAGCCTTTACTCTGGCGTTTTCTATGATCGCTTTATCCGGGGCCTGTGGGTGGTGGCGGAGGGGCTCATCTACACGATGTTCAACAAGGACTTTCATGTGGTGCCCAGCGTCCCCAGGCCCTATGAAAAGTATGTGATGTCCTGCGACTACGGCACCATCAACCCCACCAGCATTGGCCTCTGGGGCAAGGCTGGCGGCAAGTGGTACAGGATGCGGGAGTATTACTATGACAGCCGCAAAGAGGGCCGCCAGCGCACCGATGAGGAACACTACACGGAGCTGGAGCGCCTGGCTGACGGTCTGCATGTGTCCGCCATCATCGTGGACCCATCGGCGGCCTCTTTCATTGAGGTCATCCGCCGCCATGACCGCTACCGTGTAGAAAAAGCCTCCAACTCCGTGCTGGACGGCATCCGCAATGTGGCCACCCGGCTCCAGAGCGGTGACATCTTTTTCTGCGACTGCTGCACGGACTGCATCCGTGAGTTTGGGATGTATCGCTGGGATGAAAAGGCCCAGATGGACCGTCCCATCAAAGAAAATGACCATAGCATGGACGATGTGCGCTACTTCGTGCATCGTGTCTATGCACCTGATCTGATTAGCTTTAAGTGAGGTGAGAAACCAATGGTGACACTCAATCTGAGGGATGACTGCAATGGCCGTGTGGCCACCAATTTCAAACGGGGCATGACGGACAAGCGCTTTCTGGAGCTTGAAATCACCGCATGGCTCACCAGCCCGGAGCGCAAAAAGCAGCTTGAGGGTGAGGCCTACTATGACGGCTACCAGGATGTGACCCACCGGGAACGCCTGGCGCTGGATGAGGACGGCAAGCCCATTGTGCTCAAGAACTTGCCCAACAACCGGCTGGTCAACAACCTCTATTCCAAGATGGTGGACCAAAAGACCAACTACTCCTTTGGCCGTCCGCTGTCCTTTGACACCGAAAACAAGGAGTATGCCAAGGCCCTGGGCTCCGTGTTTGGGGCCCGTTTCCTGCGTACCATGCACAATGTTGGTGAGGGCGCATGGATCGGCGGCAAGTCCTGGCTCTATCCCTACTACGAAAATGGGGAGCTGGCTTTCCGGCGCTTTCCTGCGGATGAGGTCCTGCCATTCTGGGCGGACGCTGACCACACCATCCTGGACGCTGCGGTCCATGTCTATGTGGTGCAGGAATACGATGAGGCCGAACACGCCAAGGATGTGGTCAAGGTGGAGGTCATGCACGGCGGCGGTGTGGACTGTTTCATCCGCACGGATGACGGCGTGCTGGAGCCGGACAGCTTTGCCTACTCCGGCCCCTACATCATCACCCAGCAGGACGATGAAACCGGCAAAGTGGAGGGCTACAACTGGGAGCGCATCCCGTTGGTGTGCTTTAAGAGCTCCCACCATGAAATCCCCCTCCTCTCCAAGGTCAAATGCCTCCAGGATGCCTACAACAACATTCTGAGCAACTTTGCCAACCAGATGGAGGAGGACATCCACACCACTATCCTGGTCATCAAGAACTATGACGGTGAGGACCTGGGCACATTCCGCCGCAACCTGGCCACCTATGGTGCCATCAAGGTGCGGTCCTATGAGGGCTCTGATGGCGGCGTGGACACGCTGGAAATCTCCGTCAACGCTGAAAACTACAAGACCCTGCTGGCACTGCTCAAGGATGCCATCATTGAGAACGCCAGAGGCTATGATGCCAAGGACGACCGCATGAGCGGTGACCCCAACCAAATGAACATTCAGAGCATGTACTCTGACATTGACCTGGATGCCAACGGCATTGAAATGGAGTTTCAGGCCAGCATGGAGGAGCTGCTTTGGTTTGTCAACAAGCACCTGGCCAATACCGGCGGCAGGAGCTTTGAGGGTGAGGATGTCACGGTCATCTTTGACCGGGATGTGCTCATCAACGAAACGGAGGCCATCAACAACTGCAAGAACTCCGTGGGCATCCTCTCTGATGAAACCATCGTCAAGATGCACCCCTGGGTCACTGACCCGGAGCAGGAGCTCCAGCGCATCAAGGATGAGAAAGAGGAGGCCGCCCAGGCTGACCCCTACCAGGCCGCTTTTCTGGCCAACCGCAACCAGCCGCCGGTAAACAATGAGGGTGGTGGCGATGGCAAGACAGACTAACGCCGCCTACTGGGCCCAGCGCATGAAAAACATGGAGGATGCGCTGCTGGACCAGTCCTACTCCTATGTGGAAAACTTTGAAAAGCAGTTTGCCGCCGCCCAAGCTGAGATTGAGCGGCAGATGGCCCGCTGGTATCAGCGCTTTGCCACCAACAATGAGATTGACCTGGCAGAGGCCAAGCGGATGCTCAATTCCAAGGAGCTCAAGGAGTTTCACTGGACCGTGGCTGAGTACATCGCCTATGGTGAGCAAAACGCCATTGATGGTGCCTGGATGAAACAGCTTGAGAACGCCAGCGCCAGGGTGCACATCTCCCGGCTGGAGGCTCTAAAGCTCCAGCTCCAGCAGCAGGCAGAGGTCCTATACTCCAACCAACTGGACTATGTGGATGCCGCCGCCCGCAAGATGTATGAGGGCAGCTACTACCACACGGCTTTTGAACTGCAAAAGGGGCTGGGCGTGGGCTGGACCATGCAGGCCATCAATGAGGAAACCATCACCAAGGTGCTCTCCAGGCCCTGGACCACGGACAACCAGACTTTCCGTGATCGGTGCTGGACCAACAAGCAGAGCCTTGTGAACAGCGTCAACGCCCAGCTCACGCAAATGGTCATCCGGGGTGAGGCCCCGGACCGTGCCATTTCTGCCATCTCCAAGCAGTTTGATGTGTCCAAGGCAAAGGCTGGCCGCCTGGTGATGACGGAAAGCGCCTATTTCTCCAGCGCCGGGCAAAAGGACTGCTACAAGGCCCTGGATGTGGAGCGCTACAAAATCGTGGCCTCCTTTGACAAGGACACATGCAGCTTGTGTGCGGATATGGACGGCAAGGTTTTCAAGATGTCTGACTACCAGGTGGGGCTCACCGCTCCGCCGTTTCACCCGTGGTGCCGGTGCTGCACCTGCCCCTACTTTGAGGACATGGACGGCATGGGTGAACGCTATGCCCGTGATGCTGTGACAGGCGAGCGTTTCAAGGTGCCCGGCAACATGACCTATGACCAATGGAAAGCCCAGCAGGATGCCCTCCACGGTCAAGGAACTGTTGATAAGATGCGGAAAATCAGTTATAATGAAACCGCTGACAGAGCCCAGTTTGAAAAGTACAAGGAGCGCCTGGGTGCGGATGCGCCCCGCTATTTCAAGGACTTCCAAGCCTTGAAATATGACCGTGCTGCCGAGTATAAAGACCTGGCCGGGCTCTATTCCTACAAGGGCCGTGTGCCGGAGGCCTCCAAGGCTGACTACAAGGCCTATAAGGCCGTAAAAGCCACCGGCGTGCCTGGCTCTGTTCGTGTGCCTGCCAAGCCCATTGAGGTTGATGAGCTGGTTTTCAAGGATGCCCACGGCACGCATCACGGCTGCACGCTGGAGGATGCCAAGGGCTACATCCGGCAAGCCAAGTGTTCCATCACCCGCAAGCGCTGGGATGGCTACCACACCAATTACTACTCTTTTGAGGGTGCCGCCTATATGGATGACGAAAGCGGGAAAATCAACACCGCTTTTTCCAAAAGCGACTTTGACCCCAGAACAAAGGAAATTATGGAGGTGTTTGAGTGAAAACAGTGTATTGCCCGGTAAAGGCCGCCCAGGTCAACGGCACAGACTGCATGGTCATCTGCGATGTCGCAGACCGCCTGCTCAACCCCTCTGCGCTGCCCGGCGGCATTGCCTGGAGTGAGGAACAGCGTGAGCGGTGCCTCAAGTGCCCCTACCACGCTGATCTGGAGAGCTCCGAGGAATAACCCCTTTTGATGTTAAAAGCATCGTGCTGAAAATGCACGGTGCTTTTTTCATACCCAAATACCGCTGGCCCGGCGGACTACAAGATGGGCACTGCAACACCGGGACTGGCCGGATAAAAAGGACAGCAGACATGCAAGGAGGTAACAATCATGTTGGAATGGCTGAAAACCGTACTGGGGGATGCGTACACCCCCGAAATTGACACGGCAGTTTCTCAGGAGATTGGCAAGGGCTTTGTGGCCCGCACCGACTTCAACGCAAAGACTGCCAAGGTCACAGAGCTGGAAACCGAGGTCAAGCAGCTCCGTGAGGGTATCAAGACCCGTGACACTCAGCTCTCCGAGCTGAAAAAGTCCGCCGGTGACAATGCCGAACTGCAAAAGCAGATCGACACGCTCACCCAGCAGAACAAGGACCAGAAAGCCGCCTATGACAAGGAGCTGGCCACGGTCAAGCTGACTGCTGCGGTGGATGCGGAGCTCACCGCTGCCGGGTCCAAGAACAACATCGCCGTCCGTGCGATGCTGGCGGACTTCCTCAAGGATGCCAAGGTGGTGGATGGCAAGGTCACCTCTAAGGAGAACGGCGAAACCGTCACCCTGGGGGCCAAGGTCGAGGCGATGAAAAAGGACGCTGCTACTGACTTTATGTTTGGAGATGCGCCCAAGTATAGCGGCTGGAAACCCGGTGAGAACGGGGACGGCAACAAGCCCGGCAGCACCAAAAAGCTGTCTGAGATGTCCTACTCCGAGCTGACCGAGTACATGGCCAAAAACCCTAACGCAAAGCTGGAATAACCCCAACAACACAATCATTTCAAGAAAGGAAGTATTGAATTATGCCTAACGCTAAGTTTGACGCAAAATCTTTCAACCCTGAGGCTTTCAAGTACATCATGGACCGCATCCCCCGCACCCGCCTCAACGAAATCCGCAAGTCCAAGGTCCTGGTGGGCAACCCGGACATCCGTGCTGTGCTGGGCACCCAGAACGGCACCGGCTATGCCCGTGTGGCCATGCGTGGCCTGCTGGACGGTGAGGCCGTGAACTATGACGGCCAGACTGACATCACCGCCACCTCCACCAAGACCTTTGAGCAGGGTGTGGTGGTCATTGGCCGTGCCAAGGCGTGGGTGGAAAAGGACTTCTCCTTTGACATCACCGGCGGCGTGGACTTTATGAACAATGTGGCCCAGCAGGTGGCGGACTACTGGCAGGACATTGACCAGGACACCATCCTGGCGGTCCTCAAGGGCGTTTTCTCCATGACCGGCGGCAAGAGCGGTGAGTTTGTCACCAAGCACACCTACTCTGTCAACGGCAACCTGGAGGCCTCCACCCTCAACAGCGCCACTGCCCAGGCTTGCGGTGACCACAAGAAAAAGTTTTCTATGATCTTCATGCACTCTGTTCCGGCCACCAACCTGGAAAACCTCAACCTGCTCACCGCCCTCAAGTACACCGATAAGGACGGCGTGACCCGTGACCTGACCCTCTACACCTGGAACGGCAAGCTGGTCATTGTGGATGACGGGATGCCTGTGGAGGCTGTTGCCGCCACCTATAAGCTGACCTCTGACACCGCCCTGGTGCCCGGCAAGACCTACTACACCAAGAGCAGCACCAAGTACAGCGCTGTGGCCTCCCCCAGCGTGGACAACATTGCCACCTATTATGAGGTGGATGTCCCTGCCGGTGAGGAATACACCAGCTATGTCCTGGGTGAGGGCTCCATCAACTTTGAGGACCTGGGTGCTAAGGTGCCCTATGAGATGTCCCGTGACCCCGCCAAGAACGGTGGCCAGGACACCCTCTACACTCGCCAGCGCAAGGTGTTTGCCCCCAAGGGCATCTCTTACGAAAAGACCAGCCAGGCCTCCCTCTCTCCCACGGATGCGGAGCTGTCCAACGGTGCCAACTGGGCTCTGGTCCACTCTGGTGAGGCCACTGAGAGCCAGCGCTCCTACATTGACCACAAGGCAATCCCCATTGCCCGCATCAAGTCCAGAGGCTAAACCATGACCGTGTATGAGGCCGTGGTGTCCCGGCTGGCCATGCTGGGCTACACCGTCACGGACAATGACGAAACCGGCCTCAATTTCCTCATAGACAAGTGTGAAAAGGACATCCTGGCAGACATCAACCAAAGGGTGCTGCCGGATGGCCTTTTCTATGTCCATGTGGATATGGTGGCCGGGCAATTCCTCTATGACAAGAAAGCCGCCGGTGGTCTGGACGGGCTGGAGGGCTTTGACTTCTCCGCCCCGGCCAGGAGCATCACGGAGGGTGATGTGTCCATCACCTTTGCTGGAGCCGGTGATGGAGCCAGCAGTGCTGAGGCCTGCTTTGATGCCCTGCTTGCGGGGCTCATGCACCCGCCTGAGAGCACGCTGGCGGCTTTTCGGAGGATGAGATGGTAGTGGGGAGCCCTGCCCATAAAAAGGCCGTGCAGAGCCTCTGGGTGGGCAAAGCAACCATCACCGTGCTGGACGGGGTGCTCAACCCCGCCAATGGCCGCACGGAGCCCCAGGAGCGCATCCTGGCGGCAGACATCCGCTGCCGCATTTCCCACAAGTCTGTGGTGAGTACAGAGCCCAACGAGGAGGCCGCCCAGGTGGCCCAAAGTGTGGTGCTCTACATTGACCCCTCCGTGGACATCCCGGAGGGGTCTAAAATCACAGTGACACAGAACGGCATGACCTGTGACTATGAACGGAGCGGCAAGCCCGCAGTGTATAGCTGCCACCAAGAGGTGCCGCTGGAGCTTTTCAAGGAGTGGGCCTGATGAACTGGGGAAACTGCGATTATAAGCAGCTTCAGCGCCTCCGTGACAGTCTGGCCACGCTCCAGAGCATGGACATGGACCGTTTCTGCACGGAGGTGTCAAAGGAGCTGGCCGCCCGCCTGCTGGCGCTGGTCATCCCCCGCACACCTGTGGGGCAGTACCCAAAATCCAGCGGCAAAAAGGGCGGCACCCTGCGCCGGGGCTGGACATCCAAGACCCAAGCGGATGCCGCCAGCAGAGGCGGCAGCAATGATGCGAAAGCCTACGCTGAGGCGCTGCCAGTCAGAAAGTCTGGCAACACCTACACCATTGAGGTCATCAACCCTGTGGAATATGCCAGCTATGTTGAGTTTGGCCACCGAACACGAGGCGGTGACGGCTGGGTGCCGGGCCAGTATTTCCTCACCCTGTCCGAGCAGGACCTTGAGAGGCTTGCGCCGGGCGTGATTGAGAGAAAACTGGAGGCCCTGCTGCGGGAGGTATTCAATGGCTGAAATCAATTTCAACAGCATCTATGACGGCGTGAGCCTTGCGCTCCACGCCGCTTTTCCTGCCGCCCAGGTGCATGGCGGGAATGTCAAGCAAGGGCTCAAGCCCGGAGATTTTAATGTCATCATGCCCGGTGCCGGTCACGCCAAAGAGGTGGGCCAGAGGTACAAGCGGACACCCACGGTGGATGTGATTTACTACCCCAAGGCCGGGGATGCGGAGTGCTATGGCATGGCACACCGGCTGTCCTTTGTCCTGGGGAGCATCACAACCCCGGAGGGGGACATCATCCACGCCACCGGCTGTGAGTGGACACTGGCGGAGGATGTCCTGCATGTACTTTTGAGCTATGACCACTTCGTCCGTGTCCCGCTGGAGCAGGAGAACATGGAAACTCTCAAAATCAATGAGGAGGGATAAGCCAATGGCAAAAACCCAGACCACGGAGGCCAATGCCGCCGCCTTTACCAAGGCGCAGTTGGTGGCCTCTCAGAGATATGTCCACCGGCGGGACCTGATCGGCGCACTGCTGGAGGATGGCAAGACCTACACCTTGAATGAGGTGGATGCGCTGATTGAAAAGTTTATGAAAGGCAAGGTGAGATAAATGGCTCTTGGCGGAGGTAACTGGCTGACCCAGAACAAGGTCCTGCCCGGCAGCTACATCAATTTCTCCAGCGTGGCAAAGGCATCCGCCACTCTGTCTGACAGAGGCTATGCGGCAGCGCCCTTTGTTCTGAGCTGGGGCCCGGAGGGTGAGGTTTTCCCCGTCACCTCTGGTGAGTTTCAGAAAAACAGCAAGGCCATCTTCGGCTATGGGTATGACCACCCCAAGCTGCTGGCCCTGCGTGAGATTTTCCAGCACGCCACCACCGTCTACTGCTGGCGGCTGGGCAACGGCGAAAAGGCAAGCTGCACCTATGCGGATGCCAAGTACCCCGGTGTGCGTGGCAATGACCTCTCTATTGTCATCGCCTCCAATGTCGATGACACCAGCGCATGGGATGTGAGCACCTACCTGGACGGCCAGTGTGTTGACACCCAGACGGTCAAGGCGGCCACTGATCTGGTGGCCAATGACTATGTGGTTTTCAAGACCAGCGCCACGCTGGAGGCCACTGCGGGCACCAAGCTGACCGGCGGCGCTGATGATGCGGCAGTCACCGGCGAGGACCACCAGGCTTTCCTGGATAAGCTGGAGGCCTATGCTTTCAACACCCTGTGCTGCCCGGCCACGGAGAGCACCGTGGTCAATCTGTATGTCAAGTACACCCAGCGCATGAGGGATGAGGTGGGTGCCAAATTCCAGCTTGTGGCCTGGAAACCCAGCGCTGACTATGAGGGCGTGATTGGCGTGTGGAACACCGCCACCCACGCCACCATTGCCAATGTGGACACCCAGGCGGTGGTCTACTGGACTACCGGCGCACATGCTGGCGTGGCCGTCAACAAGTCCCTCACCAATGCCAAGTATGACGGTGAGCTCATTCTGGACACCGAATACACCCAGGCAGCGCTTGAGGCGGCTCTCAAGGCGGGCAAGTTTATGTTCCACAATGTCAACGGGGTCACCCGTGTGCTGGAGGACATCAACACCCTGCTGACCCTCTCCGACACCAAGGGAGAGGTTTTTCAGTCCAACCAGACCATCCGTGTGTGTGACCAGATCGCCAATGACACGGCGGTGCTGTTCAACACCCGCTATGTTGGCACCGTGCCCAATGATGCCTCTGGCCGTGCCTCCCTGTGGGGCGATGTGGTCAAGCTCATCCAGGAGCTTGAGAAAATCCGTGCTGTTGAGAACTTTGACCCCGACACGGTGACCTGTGAGCAGGGTGACAAGAAAAAGGCAGTGCTGCTGACCATCAACGGCCTCAACATCATCAACGCCATGGCCCAGCTCTACATGAGCGTTATCATTCAGTAAAGGAGGATTGTGACACATGGCTGACAAAATCTCTATGAACACCCAGGATGCCGTGAGCGCCAACTTTGCTGAGTGCTTTGTGACGCTGAACGGCACCCGCTACTCCATGCTGATGGCCAAGGAGTTTGAGGGCAAGGCCTCCATCAACACCAAGGAAGTCTACCGTCTGGGCAATCCCGTGATCGGCCACAAGGCCCAAACCATTGCCCTGGCTTTCTCCATGACGGTCTATAAGTGCACGGAAATCTTTGACCAGGTGGTTGAGGACTTCATCAAGACGGGTGTGATGCCTACCTTTGACATCCAGACCTCCAACGATGACCCCGCCACCTCCGTTGGCCGGAGCACCAAGATTTACAACAACTGCGTGCTGGACGGTGATGTGCTGCTGTCCATGTTCAACGCAGAGGGTGACTTTGTGGAGCAGACCCTTGAGGGCTACTGCGACAGCTTCACCCGCCCCGAAAAGCACACCAACCCGTCCTATATGTAAGGGCGGCCAACTAAAGGAGGAAATCATCCATGAGTAACCTGTCCGCATTTATGCACGCCAATGTTGAGCAGATCGAAAACTACAAGTTTGCCGCCTCCCCCCGTTTCAAGGGGGAGGATGGCAAGCCCATGTTGTGGGAAATCTGCTGCATCTCCGCTGATGAATACGCCCGCATCCGCAACTCCTGCGTCCGGCAGGTGCCGGTGCCCGGCAAAAAGGGCCAGTACACCCAGCAGCTTGATAGCTACGCTTTCCAGGCCAAGGTGTGCGCCCGCTGCACGGTGTTCCCGGACCTGAGCAACGCAGAACTCCAGAATGACTGGGGTGTTGCCAAGCCGGAGGAGCTGCTGGGCAAGCTGCTCATCGGCGGTGAGTTTGATGACTATGTTACGGAAGTTTTCCAGCTCAACGGTTTCAAGACTGAGAATGAGCTGGTTGATGAGGCAAAAAACTAATAGAGGACGGTGACCCAGAGGCCAGCTATGCACACTTCTGTCTGCAAAAGTTTGGCTGGGAGCCGTCCAAGTTTTTGAGCCTGCCCGTCAAGGAGCGTGCTTTTGTCATCGCCTCTATTGATGCCCGCTGTGCGGCGGAGCGGAAAAAAGAGGCGGAACTCAAGAACAAAGCAAAACGCAAATAAGGCTCCCGCCCTGAGCGATACAGGACGGGAGCTTTTCCCAAGGTGGTGAAACTATGGCAACTATCAGATCGCAAATGGTCCTCAATGACGGGATGAGCGCCGTGCTCAAGAGGATAACCTCCGCACTTGACACTACGCTCAACGCCTTTGAGCAGGTCCAGCGTGCCTCTGGCAGAGCTGTTGATGCCGCCCAGATTGCACAAGCACGCTCCCAGCTTGTGGGAGCAAATGCCGAAATCCAGGAGATGGCGGACGGCTACCGCAGAGCCGCAGAGCAGGAGGAAAACCTCAACCGAGGCCTCCGCACCGGCGGCTCCCTGGCAGATGGTATGCTGGGCAAGGTCAAGACCCTGGTGGCCACACTGGCCGCCGGTGCCGGGCTCAATAAGCTCATCGGCCTCTCTGACCAGATGACCAGCACCACCGCCCGCCTGTCTTTCCTTGTGGATGACGGCGGCAGCGTGGATGAGCTGGAGGCCAAAATCATGGCCTCTGCCCAGCGCTCCAGAGCTGCCTACCTTGACACGGCATCTGCTATTGCCAGCATGGGCGCAAACGCTGGAGCCGCTTTCAGCTCCAATGATGAGCTCATTGCTTTTATGGAGCAGGTCAACCGTCAGTTTACCATTGGCGGCGCATCCGCCCAAGGGCAGGCGGCGGCCATGCTCCAGCTCACCCAGGCAATGGCGGCAGGCGCTCTGAGAGGCGAGGAGCTAAACTCCATCCTTGAAAATGCGCCCGGCATCGCCAGAGCCATTGAGCAGTACATGGGCATTGCAGAGGGCTCCATCAAGCAATATGCCCAGGAGGGCCAGGTCACCGCCGAGGTGGTCAAAAACGCCCTTTTCTCTGTGGCAGATGAAACCAACGCCAAGTTTGAGAGTATGCCCATGACCTGGGCGCAAATCTGGACCAACATGCAAAACCGGGCGCTCCAGACATTGGACCCCGTTCTCAACAAGCTCAACAAGCTGGCCAACAGTGAGCAATTCAGCACGGTAGTGGACGGAGCCTTGAACGCCTTGGCCACCATCACGGCCCTTGCCTCCGGCATCCTTGATGTGTTCGTCAACATCGGCTCTGCCGTGGTTGATAACTGGTCTGTGATTGAGCCTATTGCCTGGGGCCTTGTGGCTGCACTTGTGGCCTACAACGCCGTGGCGCTCATCACTCAGGCCATCAATGGCGCTGTGGCGCTCTCTGCTGGCGTGAAAGCGGCGGCAGAGATGATGAGCACTGGGGCAACCTTTGCCGCTACGGCGGCACAGTACGGCCTCAATGCGGCCCTGCTGGCCTGCCCCATCACCTGGATAGTGGTGGGGGTCATCGCCCTTGTGGCTGGCATCATCGCCCTGTGCAACTGGATTGCTAAGACCACCGGCGTGGCGGCCACGGGCTTTGGAGTTATCACCGGCGGCATCAATGTGGCCATTCAAGCCGTGTGGAACGCCATGCTTGTGGTGGCCAATGTGGCCATTGGCATCTGGAACGCTCTGGGTGCCTGCTGCTCCAACATCGGCACCGCTTTCCACAATGTCATCTCCAATGTGCAAGGCTGGTTTTACGGCCTGCTGTCTACCGCCCTCACTGTTGTAGAGGGCATCTGTGCGGCTTTGAACAAGCTGCCCTTTGTAGAGTTTGACTACTCCGGCATTTCCGCAAAGGCGGATGAATACGCCGCAAAATCGGCGGAGGCCTATGGCAGTGTTGAGGAGTACCAGAACATTGGGGACGCTTTCACCAAAGGCTACAACACCTTTGACACATTCACGGATGGCTGGGCCTCTGATGCTTTCAAGGCCGGTGCATCGTGGGGTGACGGTGTGGCTGATAAGGTGAGCAGTTTCTTTGACTTCGGCGGAGGCGGCACCGGCGGCACGGACCTTGGCAGCGGTTTTGACCTGAGCAGCATTGCTGACAACACCGGGCTGACCGCCGACAATACCGGCAAGACCGCTGATGCTCTGGCCGTGACAGAGGAACAGCTTGAATACCTGCGGGACATCGCAGAAAGGGATGCAATTAACCGTTTCACCACCGCAGAGGTCAAGATTGACATGACCGGCATGACCAACAGAATTGACGGCAGTGCTGATCTGGACGGCGTTATCAGCCAGCTCACCGAGGGCTTTACTGAGGCGCTGGTCACCGCTGCTGAGGGGGTGCACGCATGAGTTATTCCTGTTACCTGGGTGGCGTGGAGTGGCCCACTCCCGCCAAGCTGACCGTAAAAATCAAGGGCAAAAATAAGACGCTCACGCTGCTCAATGAGGGTGAGATCAATTTCCTCCGCACCCCTGGGCTGAGTGAGATCGTGCTGCCGGTGACGCTCTCAATGCTCACCGGCAGCCGGTCCCCATCCTACTACATGGGCGTGTTGGAACGGCTCAAGACCTCCAAGGGCACCACCCAGTTTATTTTGGTGCGGCGCTCCCCGGATGGACGGCGGCTGTTCGACACCAACATGACCGTGAGCGTGGAGGACTACAACATCACGGAGGATGCCAAGGAGGGCCTGGATGTCAGCGTGGACATCAACCTCAAGCAATGGCGCTCCTACGGCACGAAAACAGCCAAGGTCGAACAGCCCAGCACCGACACGGGCAAGCAGACCGTGACCGTGGAAAAGGAGCGGGATGCCAGCACGGCTCCCTCCGCTAAGACCTACACCGTGAAAAAGGGTGACACCCTCTGGGCCATCTCCGCCAAGTATTATGGCGCTGGGGCCCAGTACACCAAAATCTACGGGGCCAACACGGACAAAATCAGCAACCCCAACCTCATCTATCCTGGGCAGGTGCTCACCATCCCATGAGCTATGAGCTGCTGATACAACATGGTAGCAATATCATGTACCCACCCACGGTGGAGGGTGTCACCATTGAGTGGGAACGCAAAGGCCAGCCGGGCAAGCTCACCTTTGAGGTGGTAAAGACCCCAGGCCTGAGCTTTCAAGAGGGGGACCCCTGCCGTTTTTCCGTGGACGGCACCCCCGTCTTTTATGGCTTTGTCTTTGAGAAATCCCGCAAGGGCAACAACCCCAATGTCATCAAGTGCGTGGTGTATGACCAGCTTTATTACCTCAAGAATAAAGATACCTATGTCTACACCAACAAGACGGCCTCTGAGGTCATCAAAATGGTGGCGGAGGACTTCCAGCTCAATGTGGGAGAGCTTGAGGACACGGGCTACAAGATCGCCAGCCGTGTGGAGGACAATCAAACCCTGTTTGACATCATCCAAAACGCCCTGGACGAAACCCTAAAGGCCACCGGGCAGATGTATGTGCTCTATGACAATGTTGGAAAGTTGACCCTCAAGAGCCTGGGCAACATGAAACTCAACATGCTTGTGGATGAGGACACCGCCGGTGACTACGACTATAAGAGCTCCATTGCCACCCAGACCTATGACAAAATCAAGCTCTCCTATGAAAACAAGGAAACCGGCAAGCGGGAAATCTATATTGCCCAGGACGGCTCCCACATCAATCAATGGGGTGTCCTGCAATATTATGAGAAACTGGACAGCAAGGCCAACGCCAAGGCGATGGCGGACGCTCTCCTGGACCTCTACAACACCAAGACCCGCACCCTCAAGCTCCAGGATGTCCTTGGTGACATCCGTGTGAGGGCGGGCACGCTGCTGGTGGTCATGCTGGGCCTGGGTGACATCAATGTGTCCAACTACCTCATGGCCGAACAGGTCAAGCACACATTCAACGATGGGCAGCACCTCATGGAGCTCAAAATGCGAGGTGGTACATTTGTCGCTTGACATCAATGAGCTGGTCCGTGCTGTGAAACAGGCGGCGGTGGAGGCGGTCAAGGCGGACGGCCCCATGGCCGTGAGCTTTGGCACTGTGACATCCGCCTCCCCGCTGAAAATCCAGGTGGACCAGAAAAAGACCTTGACGGAGGCCCAGCTCATCCTCACCAACAATGTCCGGGACTTCAATGTGGACATGACGGTGGACCACCAGACGGAAAGCCAAAGCGGCGGCAGCGGAGAGGCCGCTTTTGCCGCCCACCAGCACGCCTACAAGGGCAGGAAAACCTTTAAGGTGCACCTGGCCCTCAAGGCAGGGGAAAAGGTCATCCTCATCTCCTGTGATGGCGGGCAAAAATACATTGTCCTGGACAGATGGGAGGCACCTTGATGGGAACGCTACCGACAACTGGAGAAAACCTTGACCTCATCGGCTTTGAGCTGGAGGAGCAGCCCAGCTATACTCACAAGCTGGACATTGAGGGGCAGCGGGTGGCGGGCATGACCGACAAGCGGGAGGCCCTGCGCCAAGCGGTCTATCTCATCCTCAATGTGGAGCGCTACGCCTACCCCATCTATTCCCGCAATTATGGCTCCGAGCTGGTTGACCTGATCGGCCAACCTATGGACTACGCCATGAGTGAGATGAAAAGGCGCATCACGGATGCCCTGATGCAGGATGACCGCATCACCGGCGTGGATGACTGGACCTTTGAAACCGGCAGAAAGTCCGTGCTGGTCCGCTTTACCGTCTACACCATTTATGGAGAGCTGGAGGCCACAAAGGAGGTTGAGATTTAACCATGTTTGAAACCAAGACCTATGAGGCGCTGCTGGCCAGCGCCTTGGCCAGGGTGTCCTCCGGCATCGACAAGCGGGAGGGCTCCATGGTGATGAACGGTGTGGCTCCGTCCATGGCGGAGCTGGCCCAGCTTTACATTGGGCTGGACTTCGTTTTCACCGCCACATACCTGGCAACAGCGCCCCGTGAATATCTCATCAAGCGGGCCGCTGACCGTAACATGAGCCCCTACCCGCCCAGCGCCGCAGTGTTCCGGGCGGAGTTTAACATTGAGGTGCCGGTGGGCACCCGTTTCTCCTGCGAGGACCTAAACTTTGTGGTGACGGCCCGCATGGACACCTCCGAGGACACCGCCACCGGCCTGAGCCACCGGGTCACCTGCGAAACAGCAGGGGCCCAAGCCAACGGCTACACCGGCCAGCTCATCCCCATTGAGTATGTGGATGGGCTGACCCATGCAGAGCTGGTGGAGCTGCTAATCCCCGGAGATGATGAGGAGGACACGGAGGTTTTCCGCCAGCGTGTCCTTGACAGCTTCAAGTCCCAGGCCTTTGGCGGCAACCAGGCTGACTACATCGAAAAGGTGAAAGCCATGCCCGGCATCTCCGCCGTCAAGGTGCACCCGGTCTGGAATGGGGACATTGCGCCGTCCACGCTCATCCCGGATGCCACTGTCACAGCCTGGTACACCAGCGCCATTGCGGGGCTCAGTGAGCCCGTGGCGGCCTGGCTCACCGCCGTCTACACGGCGGCGCTCAACAAAAAGCTGACGGTGGGCGGCACCGTCAAGCTGGTGCTGCTGGCATCCAATAACACCGCCCCCTCTGAAACCCTCATTGATGAGGTGCAGACGGCGGTTGACCCCACCGAGAACGCCGGGGAGGGTCTGGGACTTGCCCCCATCGGCCATGTGGTCCATGTGACTGGCGTGGAGCCGGTGCCGGTGAGTATCACGCTCAATCTGACCTATGCCTCCGGCTGGAACTGGGAGGCCATCAAAAGCTATGTGGAGGCCGTCATTGATGACTATTTTGCAGAGCTGGCAGGCACCTGGGCCACTTCGGACCACTTGACCGTCCGCATCTCTCAGATTGAAAGCCGCATCCTCTCCGAGTGCTCCGACATGATAACGGACATTGCTGACACGCAGATCAACGGCAAGGAGGAAAACCTTGTGCTGGGTGCAGACAGCATCCCGGTGAGGGGGGACATCAATGGATAGAAAGCTCCTTGACTACCTCCCCCCGGTGCTCCGTGAGGTGCTTGAGTTTCAAGCCATCAATGCCGCAAACGAGCCGGAAATCTCCATTGCGTGGGACGCTCTGGCCCTGGTCCTTGCCAACCAATTCCTGGACACGGCAACGGCCAGCGGCGTGGCCGTGTGGGAGCGTGAGCTGAATATCCGCCCCAAAGACACGGACACGCTGGAGGTCCGCAAGGCACGCATCAAGGCCCTGTGGAACTTGGAGCTGCCCTACACTCTGCCCTGGCTCAAGAACTGGCTCACCGGCCTCTGCGGTGAGCTGGGGCATGAGGAGAGCATTGTGGACTACACCATCAACATCCAGCTTGACTACACCGTCCTGCCGGATGCGGATGCCCTGGCGGCGGAAATCCTGGACATGCTCCTCATGGTGCGCCCGGCCAACATGCGGGTGCTGATGACATCTTTTTTGCAGTCATACGGCACCATCACCTGCGGCGTTTACACCGAGTATGAGGATGAGGTCAACATCTGGCCCATGATGGTCCATGAGATGGAAAGCACCGGCAAGTCCATTGCTGTGGGTGCTCTGGAGTATCACAACACTGTGGAGATTTACCCACAAGAATAGGAGGAAAAAGCACTATGCCCAATGAAACCAAAAACTATGGCACCGTTATCACCACGGCGGGCGCTGCGCTAATCGCCAAGTGCATCTTGAACGGCGGCAAGGTCAACATCAAGACTGCTGCTGCCGGTGACGGCGGCGGTGAGTATTATGAGCCCACCGTGGCCCAGACCGCCCTCCGGGGCAAAAAGTGGGAGGGCGATGTGGCCAGCGCCGCAGTCAGCACCACCAACGCCAACATGATTGATGTGAAAATCACCATTGATGACAGCGTGGGCGGTTTCACCATCCGTGAGATGGGCCTCTTTGACGATGACGGCACGCTCATTGCCATCTGCAACACCCCCGACACAGAAAAGGTGTCCACGGATGGCGGCGTGTCCGGCAAGCTCACCATGATTATGCACATCGTGGTAGCGGATGCCTCCGTTGTCAGTTTCACCATCACCCCGGCCCTGGACACGGTGAGCCGGGCGGAGATGGAGAGCGCCCTGGCAGAGCACAACACCAACGGCACCAGCCACTCCGACATCCGGGCGCTGGCGCTCAATGCTGTGCAGCAGGGCGATGTCTACACCAAGCCGGAGGTCAACGCTTTGGTGGGGGGCGCTGTGAATGAGCATAACAACTCCGACACAGCGCACGCCAGCATCCGTGTGGACCTCACGGGGCTGGATAGCCGCCTCAAGACGCTGGAGCTGAAATATGGCACCAATGTCACCGGCAGCAGCTTTGAGGTCACCTTTGTTACGCTGACGGATGTAGTGGTCACCGGCGTATGGAATGAGGAACTTGGCCGAATTGAGTTTTAAGATGCGGAGGTGAACAAGATGCGGAGAGGCACAAACCCTGTGCTGACCTTTGAGCTGCCGGAGGCAATCACTATATCTGCCCTGTATATCACTTTTCAGCAGAACAGGCAAACTGTGCTGGAAAAGGACCTCACTGCTGTCACCTATGACAAAGAAAACGGCATCATCACGCTGCCGCTTTCCCAGGAGGACACGCTCCTCTTTTCGGAGCTTGAGCCTGTCTGGGTGCAACTCCGCCTGCGGGACAATCTGGACAACGCCATTGCCAGTGAGCCCATGCGGGTCAATGTGGGGGAGATATTCAAGGACGGGGTGATCTAATGTGACCTATGCAGTAAACTTTGAAACCACGCCCAGGGTCATTGCGGTCAAGCTCTCCACCGGCGGCATGATGCACGCCAGCTTTGGCTCTGTGCAGTATGTCAACACCGGCAAGCAAGGAATTGACGGCACCACTTTTTACCCCTCTGTGGAGGGCGATGAGTGCACCCTGAGCTGGACCAATGACGGCAACAAAGAAAACCCCAAGCCTGTCAATTTGAGGGGCCGCCAAGGCCCCCAGGGCGCTCCTGGCAGTGACGCAGACATCCTGCCCATCACAAACCTGGAGCTTGAAAAACTACTCATATAAGGAGGACAGCCAAAATGGCAAACAGAAAGAAAGCGCTTGATGAAAATGGTGTACTTTACCTGCGGGGTAAGGTCAAGACCTATGTGGCCACGGCCATTGCCAACATCAAGCTGCCCAGCAAGACCTCTGATCTGACCAATGACAGCGGTTTCATCACTGCCAAGGATGTGCCGGAGGGCGCTGCCGCATCCAGCACCGTGCCCAAGATGGACGGCACCGCTGCCGCTGGTACGGAAACCGCTTTTGCCCGTGGTGACCATGTGCACCCCTCTGACACCACTAAGGTGGACAAGGTAGAGGGCAAGGGCCTGAGTGCCAATGACTATACCAACGAGGAAAAGGCCAAGCTGGGCGGCGTGGAGGCCAACGCCAACAACTACACCCTGCCGGATGCCAGCGCCTCCGTCAAGGGAGGCGTGACTGTTGGCACCAATGTGGATGTCAGCGGCGGCAAAATCTCCGTCAAGAACGGCACCACCAACCAGAAAGGCGTGGTGCAGCTCTCCAGCGCCACCGATGACACCAGCACCACCAAGGCCGCCACGCCCAGCGCCGTCAAAGCTGCCTATGACCTGGCGGCAAGCAAGCAGAGCCCGGCCACCTCTTTGGCAGGCTACGGCATTGCAGATGCCTACACCAAGGATGAGGTGGATGCCAAGATGTCCAGCGCCCTTGAATATAAGGGCTCCAAGGACACCTATGCAGACCTGCCCACCACCGGCAACAAGAAAGGCGATGTGTGGAACATTGTCAATGCCGATGCGGCCCACGGGGTCAACGCCGGTGACAATGTGGCCTGGAACGGCACCACATGGGATGTGCTGGCCGGTACGATGGACTTGTCCGCCTACATGCTTGCGGAGGACCTTGTGGCCATTTCCAACACAGAGCTGGATAATATCTGCAAGTAAAGGAGGCCAATGACATGGCAAAAAGGCCCTACCTTGATGACCTCCAGACAGCACGCCTCTGGGCAAAGGTCAAGGCCCTGGTTTCTCCTTTGAGCTCCAGAGTGACCACACTGGAGGGGCAGGTCCAGACCAACACCACGGACCTCTCCGGCCTGGCCACCCGTGTCCGCACGCTGGAGCTGAAATATGACACCAATGTCACCGGCAACTCCTGGAGCGTGGCTTTCACCAGCCTCTCCGGCGTGGTGGTCACTGGTGTGTGGAATGAAAGCCAAGGGAGGATTGAGTTTTAAGTGCCCAACTATGACATCATACCGCTTGCCACCGATCTGCTGGACTACACCATTCAGCGGGTCAAGGTCAAAGAGCCCCAATACACCAAGGTCAAGGCCTATGTGATGGAAAACGGCCAGATGGTGGAAAAGGAGCTCTTTGAGAAAATCAAGGATGACGGCAAGCCTCACTTTCCCAAGAGCCAGACTTTCCACATGTGCGCTGACATGCAGCGCATGGCCAGCGCCATCCTCCAGAAATGCAACTCCGCTGATGGCCGTTATTTTGAAACTGAGTATGAGGAACGCCTCAAGGACCTTGATGAGGTCATCGTCCTCTGCGACACTCTCAACCAGTACATCAACCTGAGCTATAAGCGCAAGTACATCTCTGGTGACCAGTGCCACTACTGGGCAGAGCTGGTGCGCCCGGTCCGTCAAAAGGCTTTCAACTGGAAACGCAATGACAGCAACCGTGCCGCCGCTCTGCGTGAGGCAAAGGCCAACCAGGAGCTTGCCAAAATGGGCCAGATGGCCCAGCAAATTGCTGAGGCCCTGGCCCGCAACCCCTGAAAGGATATACCAGCCGAGAGCTGTTATATTTGGGTATGACCTATTTTTCCACTGTGCTCCCCGAACACGAACAACACCAACAACGCCGTTTACTTGAACACCAATGGCAATGTCAACAACAACAACTGCACAAACACCAACGGGTCCCGCCCCGCTCTGATGGTAAGGCCTGACTGAGTAGGCCCAAAGCCCAAAACCGTGCCGTCCATCACATCAAAGGAGGTCATACCCAGCCTTGGTGAGGCCAAGGCAAACACATTGCGCTGATGCCCCGCTGCTTTCCAGAAAAGTGGCGGGGCTACTGGTCCTATCATGCGGCACCTACACAGCGCATGAGGAGAGGCTGGCCAGCCGAACACTGATAGGGGGCCATCCGTTTGTATGAAATTTTCTGAAATATGCACCTTTGCGGTGATCTATGCGGCATACATGGCCGCCCGGCGGGGCAAACGCTCCAGAGCCGCTACCGCACACTATGAGGTGCGCCTGCTTGAGAACATCGTCAACCTGGTCTATATCCTAAAAACCAAGATTTACAGACCCGGCGTGTTTCGTGTGTTCTATGTCTATGAGCCCAAGAAAAGGCTGGTGCAGGCACCCGCTTTTGTGGACAAGGTGGTCCAGCACGCCATAGTGGACAATCTCCTCTATGACCGCATCACCCGCAGTTTCATCCTGGACAACTACGCATCCCAAAAGAACAAGGGCCTGCACTTCGGCCTGGACCGGCTCAAAGGATTTTTCACGGACTACTGGAATAAGCACCACACCGCTGAGGGCTGGGTGCTCAAGTGTGATGTCCGCCATTTCTTTGCAAGCATCAACCATGACAAGCTCAAGGAAAAGCTCAAAAAGCTGGACCTTGAGCCTGTTGTTTATGACCTGCTTTGCATCTATATTGACTGCTCTGACGGCCTGCCGCTGGGGTATCAGACATCACAGCTCTTTGCCCTCCTGTTCCTGGATGACTTTGACCACTTCGTCAAGGAACAGCTCCACATCCAATACTATGGCCGCTACATGGATGACTTTTTCCTCATCCACCCGGACAAGGAATACCTGCAATTCTGCCTCCGGGAAATACGGGCCTACATGGATAGCCTGGGGCTGGAACTGAATGAGAAAACCCAAATCTTTCCCATCCGCAACGGCATTGACTTTTTGGGCTTTCACACCTACCTGACGGAAAGCGGCAAGGTCATCCGCAAGCTGCGGCACAGCAGCATCAAGCGGATGCGTGCCAAGCTCCGCCGCTGGGAAAAGGAATACCCGGCGGGCCTGGTGACCCGTGAGCAAATCCTGCAATCCTGGCAGGCGTGGGATGCCCACGCCGCACATGGCAACACTTGGGCCCTGCGCCAGCAGGTGCGGGACCGTGTGCAAAATATTCTAAAGGAGGAAATCTGATCTATGGCCACAACCACCCTGGGCAACAAAGCTGTGGGCAGTATCATCCAGCTCAAGGAAAATAGCAAGCTGGTGAGCTTCTATGTTGCCAAGCACAACTATGAGAACTCCCTCAACGGCATGGGCCGCACGCTGGTGGTCCGCAAGGACTGCTATGACAGCCGCCAGTGGCACAGCTCCAATGTCAATGCCTACGCCTCCAGCGCCATTGATAGCTGGCTCAACGGCACCTACAAAAACCTGCTTGACGCAGACATCCGTGGGGTCATCGGCACCACGAAAATCAAGTACACCCCCGGCAACGGCAACAACACCGTTGGCACGCTGGAGCGTGCCATCTTCCTGCTGTCTGCCACTGAGCTGAACAGATCGGCAAGCTGGTTTAATGTGGAGGGCACGGCGCTGGAAATCGCCAGCTCTCTCCAGATCGCCTACATGAACGGCTCCGCCGTTGTTCAGTGGACCCGCTCCCCGCGCACGAACTACGCCGTCAGCGCCGTTTGCTTGGTCACCCATGGCAATGTCGGCTACTACGGCTGCGCGAGCACCTGCGGGTCCCGCCCCGCTTTCACTCTCCCCTCCACCCTCTCTGTGAGCGATGACGGCACTGTGTCCGTCAACACTGCGCCCACCATCACCAGCTCCACGGCCAATGGCTCCAACCTGGGCACCAAGACGGCGGGCTTTAACTTCCAGTACACGGTCAACGATGTGGACGGGGACACTGTGACGGTCAAGGAGTACCTGGACAATGTGCTCAAGCGCACCTACACCGCAACCCTGGGCCAGGTCAACACATTCCAAGCTGTCACGGCTGCCAACTGGCAGAAAATCCTCAACGGCTCCCACACCCTCAAGGTGGTGGCCAATGACGGTAAGGCCGACAGCACCGCCTACACGGTGACCTTTGCCAAAAAGGTGACCAAGGCCACTGTCACGCTGGCAGCGCCGCTGGAGGCAGATGATGCCATTTCTGTGATGGTTATGAACATCGTGGGCACCCTGCCTGCGGATGCGGTCATGGAGGTGCTGGTCACCAACAACGCCAAGGACACCGCCCCCGTCTGGGAGGATGCCACGGCGGATGTCAAGAATGGCGCAAACCATGTGTTCACCAATAAGACCGCCACCAATGGCTTTGCGTTCAACTTCAAGCTCTCTGTTGAGCGTGGAGCCAGTGACACCGGCGGCTATATTTCTAACATCGGAGGTGCTTTTGAATAATGGCTGTTTACTATGACAACACGAGCCTCAAGGCAAAGCATGAGCGCAAGCGCTCCCTGGAGGAGCTGACCAAGATAAACAAAGAGCTCAAGACCCGGCTCCAGGCAACGGAGGAGGACCTGACCAACACCCAGGTGGCCCTCACGGAGGTCTATGAGCTGCTGGCAGGAGGTGGAGAGAATGGCTAAGGTATATGCCGCCCTCATCCGCAAGGGCCTCAAGACCCTGGATGATGTCCCCGCCAACCTGCGTGACGCTGTTGCCAAGCTGCTGGAGGAGAGCACCGATGCGTGAGCTCCGCCTGCGGCTTGCTTTATTTCTGTTGAGAAAGGAGGTGCAAGACATGGCTGTTGTGTACGCTACCCTCATCATCAAGGGCCGCAAGACCATTGACCAGGTGCCCGCTCTGCTGCGTAAGCAGGTGGAGGAAATCCTGGCAGACCTGGAGGTTGAGGTCTAAAGCCCCAGCCCAGCAGGAGGGGCACACCCGTGCGGTGTGCCCCTCTTATTTTTGAACAACAGGAGGACAAAAAGGATGCTGGAAACGCTGAGGAGCTACTGGTCTATCATCTCCACCATCATCACCGTGGTAGCCGTCCCCGCCGTTGGCTACCTCTACAAGAAATACAAGCAGGCGGACGCACGGCAAAAGGCGGTAGAGCTGGGGGTCCAGGCCCTCCTCCGTGACCGCATCGTGCAATCCTATTATCACTATGAGGAGCGTGGCTGGATAACTCTGCACGGCCTTGAGAATGTCAACGCCATGTATAAGGAATACCACGCTTTGGGCGGCAATGGCACCGTGACGGCGCTGGTCAATAACATCCATGAGCTTGAGGTCCGGGACGATAAGCGCCCCGCCTCTCAGGCCTGAGCTGGAGAGGAGGGCGCATGGAGTTTTCAAAGAAAATGCTGGTGCTGCACATCTGCATTTCCGTCCTCCTCTGCATCACCACGATAGTGGGGACGCTCACGGACCATGATGTCACAGCCATTGCGGCGCTCACCGGCACCTCTTTTGTGACAGATGGTGCCTGGGGCGGCTTTTACTACTGGAAAAGCAAGAATGAAAACCGGGCGAAATACGCCCAGCGTTTTCTCAACAGGTTTGCGGACAAGTACGGAGCTGATGCGGCCCTCCGGGCCACTGAGATCGTGCTGAAAGATTGAATAAAGGAGGACATGCTCAATGACTGAAAAAGAACTCCGGCAGAAAGTTGTGGACACTGCGGTGAGCTATCTGGGCTGCAAAGAGGCCAACGGCTCCCACCGCAAAATCATTGACCTCTACAACTCCCACAAGCCCCTGGCCAGGGGCTATGCGGTGAAATACACGGATGCCTGGTGCTCCACCTTTGCATCCGCTGTGGCCATCGCCTGCGGCCTCACGGACATCATCCCAACGGAGTGCGGCTGTGAGCGCCACATTGACCTTTTCAAAAAGATGGGCTCCTGGGTGGAGAATGATGCCTATGTGCCCAGCCCCGGTGACTACATTTTCTATGACTGGCAGGACGGCAGCAACTACGCCACCACGGACAACACCGGCTCTGCGGACCATGTTGGCATTGTGGTGTCATGCGATGGCAAGACCATCAAGGTCATTGAGGGCAACATGAGTGATGCCGTTGGCTACCGCAAGCTGGCCGTCAATGGCCGCTACATCCGGGGCTTTGGCGTGCCCAAGTACGCCTCCAAGGCCACCTCTGCGCCCTCCGGGGGTGGGGAGGTATCCACGCCCGGAAAAGATGAAAAGCCCGCTCCTGGGCTTGCTGTGGGCTCCGTGGTGACCTTTACGGGCACCAAGCACTATATCAGCTCCATGGCCGTCAACGGCAAGAGCTGCAAGCCCGGTGAGGCCAAGGTCACCGCCGTGGCCAAGTCTGGCAAGCACCCCTACCACCTCATCAAGACCACCGGCAGCTCCTCCACCGTCTATGGCTGGGTGGATGCTGCTGATGTCAAGGAAGTGGTCCCGGCCATCGTCAAGGGCTCCAAGGTCAAGGTGGCCAAGGGAGCCAAAACCTACAACGGCGGCAGCCTGGCCTCCTATGTCTACACCACCACCTACACCGTCATCCAGATTGACGGCTCCCGTGTGGTCATCGGCATCAATGGCGTGGTCACGGCGGCTGTCAACATCAAGGACCTCACGCTGGTGGGGTAAAGGAGGAAATCTATGACTACTTCCATCATCCATCTGGCCGTTGGCCTGGTGCTCCTGGTGGCCGTCAACATCGTGCTGGGCGGCCGTCAACATCGTGCTGGGCGGCCTCAACGCCCTCTTTGACGGCAGTTTCGACAAGGTGAAACTCCGCAACGGCATCATCAAGGGCATCATTGTGGCGGCCTGTTTCATTGCCTTTTACATGGCGGGCTACCTCAACCCGGACATCATCGCCATTGATGTGGACGGGCAGACCGTGAACTTGATGACCGCCTCCAACCTGGCGCTGCTCACGGCCTATGTGCTCTATGCCAAAGATGTATTTGTGAAATTGAAAAACCTGATTTTGAGCAAGACCTCCGGCACGCCGCCGGAGGAGCCCGCCGCAGAGCAGGAAACCGCTGAATAAGACGAAAGCCGGAGAGGGTCAAACCTCTCCGGCTTTTTTGCGTTATAGGGTGATGTCCTGGCCCGTGCTGCCTGTGGTGCCTATCTGCTTTTTGAGGGCATAGAGCGCTTTGCTTTCCTTGCCGCCCAAAAACCAGGCGGCCACATGTTTGTCCCCATAGGTGAAAACCGCATACCACTTGACCGCATTGGTGCGGGAAGTGTTTGGACTGGTGCCTCTGTACTTGGCCGCAAAATTGCGCTCATCCATGATGTCCAGGCTGTCAACCTTGGCCAGCGGCAGGGTCACGCTGGGGCCCTCCACCCGGCGGAACACCAGCGCCTCCGCCGTCTGCTCCATAAAGCAGGGCGCATCCTGGGCAAAGCCTGGCAGGCCCTCATAGTGCATGAGCCGGATGCCCTCCGGCAACGGTGCCTTTTTCTTTCCGAACATGTCAAAACCTCCTATGCTGATCTGACCCAAAAACTGAGATGGTGGATGTATTCCTCCAGCGGCGCATCCTCAATGCTTTCCGCATCATTGCGGACTATATACTGCATCCAGGTCTTGCGGCCCTGCAATTTGACTTTTCCCAAGTACGCTCTGGGGCTGCTCACGGAGAGAGCGCCATTGGCCATGCGGCTGATGGTCAATGCTATGCTTTTATGCCCCTGACGCAGTGCCGCCTCCAGAGCTGCCAAGAAAGCCTCCTCATCCGGCGTGACTGACCACCTGCGGCTGCTCTCCGTTGTATAGCGAATATACACCCCGCTCACCGTCCTTTTCTGTTTATTCTTGACTTTTCTCCATTATAGTTTGCACCCTGTCTGCGTGTCAAGTATTGGAGCCTTTATTGATAATGACATACCAAATGTGCAAACTATAATTATTTGTGAGAGGAGGCGGTGCAGTTGATCGCTGAGAAAATCAAAGCCCTGCGTGAGGCGAGGGGCTGGAGCCAAGCGGAACTTTCCCGGCGGCTGGGCATCACCAGAAACGGCGTGAACTCTTGGGAGCAGGGGCTCTCTATGCCATCACCGGCGTGCCTGGTGGACCTGGCCAAGGTGTTTGGCGTGTCCACGGACTACCTGCTGGGGCTGGAACGGCTCACCACGGTGGATGTCACTGGCCTGGCAGACCGTGATGTTGCGGTGCTGGCAGAGCTGGCCGAAAGGCTCAAAAACTGCAAAGACTGACACAGCGGCTCACTTTTCGTGGGCCGCTTTTTTGTTCTTGACTTCATACATCTTTTGGTGTATAATCAGAGTACATTAAACGGAGGTGCTGCTCTATGACCCATTCTAAACTGCAAACCAAGCGCCTGGAGGCGCAGATGTCACAGTCCCAGCTTGCCGCTGCCGCTGGCATCAATGGCCGGATGCTCCAGTATTATGAGCAGGGTGCAAAAGACCTGAGTGGTGCCAAGCTGGCCACGCTGCTCAAGCTGTGCCTGGCTCTCAACTGCACATTGGCTGACATTCTCCCTGACGGAGAAACAACCGAACTGCTGACCCGATACGGGCAGTAAAGCCTTTTCTGGCGGGGTGTTCATCACCCCGCCGCTTTTTTATATTCTGAGGAGGGTATCACATGAATTACAAGGGCTTTCATCAACTGCAATGGGAGGACCGCCTGGTCATTGAAAAGATGCTCAAGGTGGGTGACAGCAAGGCCAAGATCGCTGAGGCGCTGGGCGTGTGTAAAAAGACCATCTACAACGAAATCAAACGGGGCTGGACCCAGCAGATGACCTCTGACTATGAGTTTATCTGGTGCTACTGCCCGGAGATGGCGGAGCGCAAATACCAGGAAAACCTCCGGGCCAAGGGGCCGGACCTCAAGATTGGCAATGACATTGACTTTGCAAACTATGTGGAGCAGAAAATTGTGGAGGAGCACTATTCTCCCGCAGCTTTGTTGGCAGAGCTCAAGGCAAAGCCGCCCCAGTTTGACACCACGGTCTGTGAGGCCACGCTCTACAATTACATCTACCGGGGTGATGTGTTCCTGGTCCTCAACCCGGAGCACCTGCACGAAAAGGGCCGCCGCCACTATGGTGAGAAATACGGTGAACAACGGAACGCCGCCAGAGCTGCCAAAGGCCCCCGCATTGATAAGCGTGACCCCATCATCAACTCCCGCACTACTTTTGGCCACTGGGAGATGGACAGCGTGATGGGCACCGTGGGCTCCAGCCGGGCGCTGGTGGTGCTCACGGAACGGCTCACCAGGGCGGGCATCATCCTCCCGGTGCCAGACCATACCGCCGCCAGCGTGGTCCGGGCGCTCAACGGTCTGGAGCGCCGCCTGGGCAAGGACTTCTACCCCATGTTTCAGAGCATCACGGTGGACAATGGCTGTGAGTTTCAAGACTACGATGGTATGGAAAAGGCCTGCCGCCGGAAAGGAAAGCGTACCACCGTTTACTACTGCCACCCGCACGCACCACATGAGCGTGGCAGCAACGAGAACATGAACAGAATAATAAGGCGGTTTTTCCCCAAGGGCACCAACTTTGATGAGGTGCCTATCTCAGAGATACGCCGGGCAGAGGAGTGGATGAACAACTATCCACGGGAGGTGCTGGGGTGGCAGACAGCGGCCACCCTCCTGCGGAGCTACATGAGCGCCTGCTGATCTGCCGCACAATAAAGCTGAACGCCGGAGCCCTCGGAGGCCACCGGCGCTGTTGTCATGCCCAAATGCAGAAAAACGCACAAAACAAGCCGCAAATAGCACGGCTCATTTTGTGCGTTCATACAACTTTACAAGTTTATTGTAATTTATTCTTGACTTTTTGCCATCCGACAGCGATTTGACGGCGGCTTTGAGCTGCTGCGCGGCGGCGTCGATCTCCCGGGGCGTGTTGAAGGGCGAAAAGCTCAGCCGCACGGTGCCGGTCTCCAGCGTACCGGCGGTCTCGTGGGCCAGCGGAGCGCAGTGCAGGCCCGCGCGGACGCACACTCCCCTTCTGCCCAGCTCGGCTCCCAGCTCCTCGCTGCCTATGCGCTCGTGCCGGACGGAGAGCACACCGGCCTGAGCCGCGTCGTCGGCGGCCTCGAAGACCTCCAGGCCGGGCACATTCTCCAGCTGGCGGGCCATGCGGCGCATGAGAGCGCGCTCGTGCGCGCCTATGTTCGCGGCGCCGTGGGAGCGCACGTACTCGGCTCCGGCCATGAGCCCCGCGATGCCCGGGATGTTGTGCGTGCCCGCCTCGAGGCGGTCGGGCAGGAATTCGGGCATGGCCTGGTTGCGGCTCTCGGAGCCGGTGCCGCCCGCCATGAGGGGCCGCCCGTTCTCGCGGCAGAGCAGCACGCCCGTGCCCTGGGGTCCGAGGAGGCCCTTGTGGCCCGGCATGCAGATGAACTCGGCGCCGAGCCGCGCCATGTCGACCTCCATCAGGCCCGCGGACTGCGAGGCGTCCACGATAAGCGGCACGCCCTCCTCGCGGCAGAGCGCGGCTATCTCATATATGGGCAGCACGAAGCCGAAGACGTTTGAGACGTGGGTGCAGACGACGGCCTTGGCGCCGGGTATTTTCTCCCTGAACGCCGCAACGGCGGCTTCGGTATTGAAGAGGGGCGAGGCCGCGACGTCGATATCGGCCCCTATGAGATGCAGCGGCCGCGTGACGGCGTTGTGCTCCCAGCCGGAGACGACGACCCGGTCTCCCCTTTTGACGAGACTGAATATGGCAATGTTAAGCGCGTGCGTGGCGTTCATGGTGAACACCACGTTCTCCGGCCCGGGGGCCGAAAAGAGGTCCGCGAGCAGGGCGCGGCAGTCATAGGCCGCCTCCGCCGCAAGCAGCGCGGGCCTGTGTCCGCCCCGGCCGGGGCTGGCCATGGTGCGCATGGCGTTCAGCATGGCGGCGTGCACGGTGCGCGGCTTCTGGAGGCTGGTGGCGGCACTGTCAAGATAGATCATGACTGCACCTCCGTGTACCGGCCGTCCTCTTCGGCAAAGAGCTTGCCGTGGCCCACTCCGGCGCGCTGCAAAACGGAGAGCGCCTGCCTGAACCGGGAATCTGCCACCCGCACGCACCACGCGCAGCCCGATTTGGACAGGCCCTGCGGCGCGCGGGAGAAGGGCGCGGTTATGCCTGCGCGCTCCAGCGTCCGCGAGGCCCGCTGCGCATAGGTCTGCGAGCGGCACATGATGATATATCGCATAAAAAGATCCTCCCGCATGTGGATGAAGGCGCTGAGCCTTCAACTCATTCTATGCGGGCAGGACCCTTTTGACATCAGCCCTCTATCAGCGCCACGGCCTGCGCGGCTATGCCCAGCCCCTCGCCGGTGAAGCCGAGGCGCTCCTCCGTCGTGGCCTTAACGCTCACGCGCGAGATGTCCATCGCAGCCGCGGCGGCGATGTTCCGGCGCATGGCCTCTATGTGCGGCGCGAGCTTCGGAGCCTGGGCTATCACGGTGGCGTCTATGTTTCCCGGCTCGAAGCCCGCCGAGCGCAGCTTTATGCAGACCTCGCTCAGCAGCGCGAGGCTGTCCGCGCCCTCGTAGTGCGGGTCCGTGTCCGGGAAGAGCTTGCCTATGTCGCCCATCGCCGCCGCGCCAAGCAGCGCATCCATGATGGCGTGCACCAGCACGTCGGCGTCCGAGTGGCCAAGCAGGCCCCGCTCGTACGGTATGTCCACCCCGCCGAGGATGAGCTTGCGCCCCTCGACGAGCCTGTGCACATCGTAGCCCTGACCTATCCTCACATGAATTCACCCCTTGCGTCAATTATCGCGGACGCGGCATAAATGTCCGCGGGCGTCGTGAGCTTGAGATTCTCCTCCGAGCCCTCGACGAGGAACACCTCGGCATCGAGCAGCATCACCGCGGCGCAGTCGTCCGTGAGCGAGATGCCGAGCCTCGCGGCCTCGCCCAGGGCCTGGCGGATGAGCTCCGAGCGGAACACCTGCGGCGTCTGCATGAGATAGAGCTCGTCGCGCTCCAGAGTGCGGAGCACCCTGCCGCCTCGCGCCTGACGGACCGTGTCCTTGACGTGTATGGCCGGGGCCGCCGCGCCGCGCTCCGCCGCCGCCGTCACCGCGCGCTCGATTATCTCCTCCGTCACCAGCGGGCGGGCGGCGTCGTGGATGGCTATCAGCCCTGCCTGCTCTGAGCACTCCTGCACGCCGGCCCAGGCGGAGGCGGTACGGTCCGCGCCGCCCTCGGTGACGCACTTGAGCTTTGCTATGCCGCGCTCCCTTGCGAGAGCGGCGATGGTGGGTATCTTCTCGCTCTGCGTGACGACGACTATCTCATCTATGCACTCGCTCCTGTCCAGCGCGGCGAGCGTGCGCTCTATGACCGTGCAGCCGCCGAGCTGCAGCATCAGCTTGTCCGTGCCCATTCGCGTGCCGCTGCCCGCGGCGACGACGACGGCCGAACAAAACGGCCTCGCGGGCTGAGTTTGCTTTTTCCTGAACATATGTACCTCGTTTAGACATGTTTATGGGGCGGACTGCGCCGCCCCATCCGGATTTATGAGCAGATGAGCGCGCTGTTCAGGCGCTCTTCCACTTCCTCGTAGCTGGCGCTCTCTGAGAGGACAATCTCGGAGATGAGGATCTGTTTTGCCGAGTGCAGCATCTTGCGCTCACCCGTGGACAGGCCCCGCTCCTTATCCCTCTTCATAAGCCCCTTTACGACTGCGGCCACCTCGAGAAGGTTCCCGCTTTTTATCTTGAGCATGTTTTCCCGGTAACGCTTGTTCCAGTTCTGGGTCATCTCGATCTCCAGGCCCGGGATCGAGCCGAGGATCTTCTCGGCCTCGTCTGCGCCGACTATGGGCCGGACGCCTATCGCCGCGCTCGTATCGACCGGTATCATAACGAGCATGTCTCCGACCGGCAGCTTCAGGACATAATAGTCCCGCTCCTTGCCGTTGATTTTTCTAGTTACAACGCTGTCGATCACGCCCGCGCCGTGCATGGGGTGCGCAATCCTGTCGCCCACGCGGAATGTCATTTTAGCCTCCCTTTCCCAGATGGCCCATATCTTACTATCTATATGTAATTATACTCGTTGAGTCACATTTTAGCAAGGAAAATACGCGCATTCGGGACAAAATAGAGAAAAAAAACGCCCGCCGCAGCAGCGGCGGGCGCGGGTTTTACATTTTTCGGCTTATTCCTCGTCGCTGGGGACATCCTCGGGGATGTTGCCGGTGGCCTCGCCGGTCTCGGAGACCTCGTAGACCAGGGCGTCCTCCTCGGGAGCGGCAGGAGCCTCGGGCTCAGCAGCGCGGCGCGGAGCCGGTTCCGGCTCGCTCAGCGCGCGGATGGAGAGGGAGATCTTCTGCTTGTCGTTGTCGATGGCAGTGATCTTGACGTCGACCACGTCGCCCACGCTCAGGACCTCATCGGGCTTGCCGATGCGGCGGTTGGCGATCTGGCTGATGTGGATGAGGCCGTCAACGCCCGGCATGACCTCGGCAAACGCGCCGAAGGGCATGAGCTTGACCACCTTGACCTGGGCGATGTCGCCGACCTTGTAGGTGTTGACGAACTTGGTCCAGGGGTTGTCCTCAGCCTTCTTGTAGCCGAGGGAAATGCGCTTTGCCTCCTTGTCGAAGCCGATAACATAGACGTCGAGCTCGTCGCCGACGGAGACGACCTCGGCCGGGTTCTTGATGCGGCTCCAGGAGAGCTCGGAAACATGGACCATGCCGTCGATGCCGCCGATGTCCACGAAGGCGCCGTAGCTGGTGAGGCTCTTCACAACGCCGTGGTAGACCTTGCCGACCTCGATCTCGTTCCAGACGGCCTCGGCCTTCTCGCGGCGCTCGCGCTGCAGCACGGCGCGGATGGAGCCGACCACGCGCCTGCGGCCGCGGTTGACCTCGGTGATCTTGAGGCGGACCTTCTGCTTGACCAGCTGGGTCATCGGGGTGTCCTTCGGCAGGCCGGACTGGGAGGCGGGGACGAACACGCGGATGCCCTTTACGGACACGACCACGCCGCCCTTGTTCTCCTCGGTGACGGTGCCCTCGACAACGGTGCCGGCTTCCTGCGCGGCCTCGATGTCAGCCCAGTTCTTGACGGCGTCCATGCGCTTCTTGGAGAGCTGCGCCGTGCCCTCGACATCGTTCACGCGGACGACTATGGCCTCGACCGTGTCGCCGACATGCACGGCGTCCTCAAGCTTGACCTCGCCGTCTTCGGTGAACTCGGTGGTGGGGATGAATGCGGAGTATTTCGTGCCGAGGTCTATGCTGACCTCGGTCGGGGTGATAGCAACAACAACGCCGCTGACCTTGTCCCCGTTATATATGGTTTTCAGAGAATCCTCCAGCATCTCATCGAAGCTCTTTTCGGCGGGTGCCGCTTCCGCCTCAACGGCGGGTGCCGCCTCTTCGGCAGGCTGTTCAACCGCCTGCACCGGCGCCTCTTCGACAGGGGCCACCTCAGGGTTCTCTTGAATCATGATCTCGTCGCTCATCTTATCCAGTACCTCCTTGATTATCCACGACGGCGCGGATGCTCCGGCAGTCATGCCTATGGTTTCCACGTCCCGAAGGACGCCGGTGTCGAGCTGGGCGGAATTTTCCACAAATTGCGTGTTGGCGCATCGCTCCGCGCATAGCTCGGCCAAATGCAGGCTGTTGGCGCTGTTTTTCCCGCCAATGACTACCATCGCTCCACATGCGGAGGCCAATTTTACTGCCTCCTCTTGCCTGATGGACGTAGCAAAGCATATTGTATCAAAGATTTCCGCTTTTGTACACCATTTTTTTATTAATTTTTCACACTCGCGCAGATTATTTTCTGTCTGCGTGGTCTGAACAACAACCGTGATAGGTTCTGTCCGTTTATCGACATTATTTTCTAGCCAGTTCGCGAGTTCTGCGGCGTTTCCGACCACTACGGGCTCGGTGCAGCGGCCGCAGATGGCCTGGACCTCCGGGTGACCGGCCGTGCCGATAACTATTACCTGCCTGCCGTTGGCTGAAGCCTCCGCCACGAGGCGGTGTATCCTCGAGACATTGGGGCAGGTGGCGTCCGTTATCTCGGCCCCGGCGGCGCGCAGGGCGTCCTCCACGGCCTGGGAAACGCCGTGGGAGCGTATCATGACCCGGTCGCCCGGCCGGACCTCGGAGGGGTCGGAGATGACCTCCAGCCCGCGGCGGGCGAGGTCGGAGACGACGTCCTCGTTGTGGATGAGCGGCCCCAGGCTCTTGCAGGGCCCGGACTTGAGCAGCTCCTCGGCCATCTTGACCGAGCGCGACACGCCGAAGCAGAAGCCGGCGCTCTTTGCCAGTATCACTCTGCTCATCCGTTGGTCCCGTCCCTCAGCTCGTATATGCGTTCCATGATGCCGTCGGCCAGCTTTTCGTACTCCTCGTGCGTCTTGCCCTCGACGGTGTAAGGCTTGCCGATGCGCAGCTCAACCCTGCCGAAGATCTTCTTTCCGCGCGGGATGTACACGGGCACGATGGGCACCTTCATCTTGGACGCTATCCTGACGGCGCCGGTCTTGGCCTCGACCTCGTTGTCGTGCTCGACGCGGGTGCCCTCGGGGAACATGAACACCTTCTCACCGTGCTTGAGATAGCGCATCATGTTGCGGATGGCGTCGATATCGGCCTTGCCGCGGTCGACGAAACAGATGCCGCACTTCTTGAGCACCGGCCCGACGATGGGCACGCGCTCCAGCTCCAGCTTCGCCATGAAGTGCATGTAATTCTCCTTGCCGAAGGCGAGGGCCACAAGCAGCGGGTCGATGTAGTTGGAGTGGTTCGCACAGATGACCGCCGGACCGTCGGGGATGTTCTCCCGGCCGCGGCAGCGCATGGGGTAAAAGGCCTTAACCCAGGGCTTCAGAAAGTCAAAGAGCTTTCCGAAACTGCGTCTCTCCCGCTCCAGATCCTGTTCAGGCACGTTCCTAACCTCCTATACGCCCGGCTATGAGGGCGCAGATCTTTTCAATGCTCTGCTCGAGCGTCAGCTCGCTTGTATCGACCTCTACCGCATCCGGCGCCCGCCTCAGCGGCGCGGCGGCGCGGGTGGAGTCGTTCTCGTCACGTTTTATTATATCACGCAGCACCTGCTCGTAGCTGTCCGGCGCGCCTTTTTCGTGCAGCTCGAGATATCTCCGCTCCGCGCGGCGCTCGGGACTGGCGGTGAGGAAGATCTTCAGCGCCGCGTCCGGCAGGACGACGGTGCCTATGTCGCGCCCGTCCATTATTACGCTGTGCTGCTCGGCCATCTTGCGCTGCATGTCCAGCAGATACGCCCTGACCTCCGGCATGGCGGAGACCTCCGAGGCGCGCATGGATATCTCCGGCGTCCTGATGAGGCCCGATACGTCCTCGCCGTTGAGGTACATGTGCTGCGCGCCGTCCTCGCCGTAGCCGAAGCGGATATCCAGCTCCGGCAGCAGCCTGAGCACGTCCTGCTCGGCGCCCAGCGGCAGTCCCGCCCTTGCGGCGGCGAGGCCCACGGTGCGGTATATCGCGCCGGTGTCCACATAGATGAAGCCGAAGCGCGCGGCGGCGGCCCTTGCAATGGTGCTCTTGCCCGCGCCCGAGGGCCCGTCTATTGCGACGGAAAAGTGCTTATCCATCCTCACACCCCTGATGCAGAGAATTTGCGGCGACAAACGCCGTAGACCAGGCTATTTGCAGATTGTATCCGCCCGTGTAGGCGTCCAGGTCCAGCACCTCGCCCGCAAAGTGCAGGCCGGGCACGAGCTTGGACTCCATAGTCCGGGGATTCACCTCAGTTGTGGCCACGCCGCCGGAGGTCACGATGGCCTCCGCTATCGGTCTCGGCCCGGATATCGCAACGGGGAAATGCTTCAAGAGCGACGCGAGCGCGGCCCGCTGCTGCTTTGTGACTGAGTTCGTCCGCGTGTCGCCCGGGATGCCCGAGAGCTCGACCAGGACGGGTATCATCATACGCCCGGCCAGGTCGCCGAGGGAGTTGCGGAACTCGCGGTTGTTGTACTTTTCAAAGTCCCTGAGCAGCCGCGCGTCGAGCTTCTTGTCGTCTAGGCCCGGCTTTAGGTCTATGGACAGGCGGTATTTGCACTCGCCGAACCTGCGCATGTGCGCCGAGGCGGAGAGCACCAGCGGGCCGGACACTCCGAAGTGTGTGAACAGCATCTCGCCCAGCGCCTTGTAGATGAGCTTGTCGTCCTCGTAGGCGTAGAGCTCCACGTTGCGCAGAGAGAAGCCCTGCATCTCGCGGCACCACTTGTCCGGGGACTCCAGCGGCACGAGCGAGGGCCGGCAGGTGCGGATGGTGTGGCCCAGCTCCTGCGCCATGCGGTAACCGTCGCCGGTGGAGCCGGTGCCGGGGTACGAGAGCCCGCCTGTGCAGATGACGGCGTTGGCGCACTCGATCTCGCCGCGCTCTGTTACAACGGCGCAGACGGCGCCGCTCTCGTCGGTCAGGATGTGCCTTGCGCGCTCCCTGAGCACTCTGACGCCGTTTTTGCGCGCAAGTTCCGCCAGGGCGTCCGCTATGTCGTCGGCCTTGTCGGATTCCGGGAACACGCGGTTCCCGCGTTCGGTCTTCAGGGCAACACCAAGGCCCTCGAACAGCGCCTTCGTGTCCGAGGTCCCAAACCTATGTATGGCGCTCTGCAAGAAGCGCCCGTCGCCGGGGATGGCGGAGATGAACTCGCGCGCGTCACAGTCGTTGGTGACGTTGCAGCGGCCCTTGCCGGTGATCCGCAGCTTGCGGCCCAGCATCCTGTTCGGTTCCAGCAGCACGACGCTCAGCCCGCGCCCGGCCGCAAGACCGGCGCAGAGCGTCCCCGAAGCGCCGCCGCCTATTATAACTGCGTCAGCTTTCAATTTTCTCGAACACCTTATACTCGCTCCACACGTTCTCGAGGTCCTTGAACGTGTCCGACAGCCTGTCGCGCGAGCGCGCGCCGACGGCTATGACTATGGCATTGACCAGACTCAGCGGCGCGACGAGGGAGTCCACGAACGAGACCATCTCGCTCTTTGCAAAGAGGCAGACGTCCGCCACACCGTAGAGCGGAGAGCTCTCGCTGTCCGTCAGCGCCAGCGCCGAGGCGCCGCGATCCTTCGCAAAGCGCATGACCTTCAGCGAGCGCGAGGAATATCTCGGGAAGGTGAAGCCGATGAAGAGGTCGCCCTCCCCTATCCTTATGAGCTGCTCATAGGCCTCCGCCGCGGAGTTGTCGCGCACCAGATGCACCCCGTCGCGGAGCATGTTGAGATAGAACTCCAGAAAGCTCGAGAGGCTCTGCGACGTGCGGGAGGCGAAGATGTAGATGTTCTTCGCGGACATTATCATGTCTATCGCGCGGTCAAAGCTGCCCTGGTCTATCTCCTCGAGCGTGGCCTGGAGCTTGTCTATGTCGTCGCTGAGGACGGATTTTAGGATGTTGCGGTCGTCGATGAGGTCCTTTGCTGCCTCTATGCGCTGCACGGAGGTCAGGCGGCTGCGTATCATCTCCTGGAGCGCCTTGCGCATGCCGGGATAGCCGTCGTACCCCAGCTCCGCCGCAAAGCGGACGACCGTGGACTCACTCACGCCCACCGTCTTGCCAAGTTTGCCCGCCGTCATGAACGCGGCCTTGTCGTAGTTTTCGAGAATGTACTTCGCAATGAGCCTCTGGCCCTTGGAAAAGCCAGAGTTGTCCCGCGAGATCAGCGCGAGAATGTCTTTATCCATCCATGTTGCCCCCAGTTGACATATACCGCATAAACCGGCGCGGGCGGGGCCAATTACCAGCATATGTAATATAGCCCGCCACACTCCGGTGTAATCTGCATTTTAGGATTATTCTACACAGATTTGCGCCGAATTACAAGTACATTTGCATGAACAAATTCTAAAACTTGCAAAAAATAAATCACTCGAGGCCGCGGATATAGCTCGTCTCCTCCGGCGTGAGGCGGCGCCAGCGGCCGGTCTGGAGCGTGCCGAGGCGCAGCTCGCCCTCGGCCACGCGCACGAGGCGGCGCACCTCGAGCCCCGCGGCGGCGCACATGCGGCGCACCTGTCGGTTCCGGCCCTCGTGGATGGTCACGTCGAGGACGTATCTCCCCTGCTCCGTCTCCTCCACAAAGCGCACCTGCGCCGGGCGGATGGGCTCGCCCTCCACATCGCGCTGGGCCTCCAGCGCGCGCACGGCCTCCTCAGGCTCCGGGCCGCTGACCGTGACGCGGTAGGTCTTGCCGACCTCGTGCGAGGGGTGCATAAGCGCGTTCGCGGCCTCGCCGTCGTCCGTCATTATGAGCAGGCCCTCGCTGTTGAGGTCCAGCCTGCCCACGGGATAGAGCCTGCGGCCCACGCCCTTCACGAGCTCGGCCACGGTCTTGCGGCCCTTCTCGTCCGAGAGCGTGGTGACGTAGCCGCGGGGTTTGTTCAGCATTATGTAAACCCGCGTCTCGGGCTGGCGCAGGCGTTTGCCGTCCACGGTCACGGTGTCCGTGTCCGGGTCGGCGCTCATGCCGAGGGCGGCGGTCTCGCCGTTCACCTTGACGCGGCCGGCCTTTATCATTTCCTCGGCGGCGCGGCGCGAGGCGAGCCCCGCGCCGGATATGAGTTTCTGGAGGCGTTCTTTCATCTTTGCACGTTCCCTATTCAAGATAAAACGGCGCGCTCAGCCCCGTAAGGACCCAGAAGCGCAGAAAGCGCTCCCCGGGCGTGAGTTTCAGCTCGCGGTCCACTTCCACGTCCTCGGAGTAGACTATGCGCACGGAGGCTATCTCCTGCCCGTCCGAGCAGGCCACGGCCCGGCCTGCGCGATCGCCCTCGGATATCGGGGCAAAGGCAAAGGCGGGCAGCTCGAGCTCCATGTCGTAGCTCTCGCCGTTTTGGATGAGCGCATAGGCCGCGCCCTCCGTCTCCGCCGGGGCCGTCATCTCAGCGCCGGAGATGAGCGGCACCTCGTAGCTCAAGCCCGCGGGGATGACCTCGGCGAAGCTGTAATTGGCGAAGGCCCAGTCGTAGAGCGCCTTGTGGTCGTCCCAGTCGTCGGGGTTGTTGAGCGTGACGCAGACATAGCGCGCGCCGTCGCGCTCGGCGCAGGTCACGAGCGTGCGCCCGGCGGCCATGGTGTAGCCTGTCTTGAGGCCGAGGCAGCCGTCGTACTCGCGCAGCAGGCGGTTGTGGTTCACCAGCGTCTGCTCACCGACGGTGTGGGACACGGTGCCCGCGATGCGGGCGAAGTCCTCGTTCCCCATGCAGTAGGCGGCGAGTTTGGCCATGTCGCGCGCCGTGGAGTAGTGCCCCTCCTCGTCGAGGCCGTGGGCGTTTTTGAAGCTGGACTCGGTCATGCCGAGCTCGGCCGCCTTGGCGTTCATCAGCTCCGCAAACTCCTCCATGCTGTCCGCGACATGCAGCGCGAGCGCAGAGGCGGCGTCGTTGCCGGAGACCAGCAGCAGGCCGTAGAGCAGGTCCTCGACTGTGTAGCTCTCTCCCGCCTTGAGGTACATCGAGGAGCCCTCGATGCCCGCGCTACGGCTGTCGACCTCCACGAGGTCGTCGAGCTCGCAGTGCTCGAGCACGACGATGGCAGTCATTATCTTCGTCGTGCTGGCGATGAGCATGTGCTCGTCGGCGTTCTTCTCATAGAGCACCCGGCCTGAGTCGGCGTGCATGAGTATCGCGGCCTTGGCGGAGACGGCAAGCTCCGCCCGGGCCGGTATTTTTACAGCGAAAATGAGCGCGAGGCTCAGGACTATACCCGTGAATTTTCTCAATAATAGCACCACCCGTCAAGTTTTGGGCGGTGCTTATTATTGACTGTACAGGCTTAAATTATCCCTCCTGGGCGGCGTCCGCCTTTTTGTCGCGGAGCTGCTCGGCCTTGTCCATGAGCTGGGGGATGAGGTCGACTATCCTGTCGAGGGTGTTCGAGGCGGGCGGCTGGATGTTGAGCATGTTCACGATGCCGTTGCGGATGACGAGGAAGCCGATGGGCTCTATCCTCACCGCCGCCGCGCTGCCGCCGGCGAAACCGTCGCGCTGCTTCACGAGGTCACCGCCGCCGCCGCCAAAGCCGAAGCTCACGCGCGAGACAGGCACGAGCGTCACGCCGTCCGGCGTCGTTACCGGCTCGCCGACTATGGTGTTGACGTCCACCATTTCTTTGATTTTAGCCATGCTGGTTTGCAGGAACTGCGCCATCGGAGTCTGTGCCTGATCCATTGTTTTCCTTCCTTTCTTCCTCTGCTTTGACTGCGGCGTTTTGCTTTGCCGCTCTCATTTTGATCTTCAGGAAGCCCCAGCCCGCGGCGAAAACCACCGCGAGTATGCGTCCGAGGCTTATCGTCATCGTCAGCTCCGCGTCCGCCCTCGGCTCCGTGGAGTCGAAGTCCAGCGCGGTCTTGATGTCGTACTGCCGGACCTTGAAGGCCCTGCCCTTCATGCCCTCGATGAGGCCGAGGCCCGCGTTCACGGCGCCGTATATCATCGTGGCGTCAAAGGGGTCCACCGCCGCGACGACGAGGTGGAGCATGAAGCGGTTGACGGTTATCTTGCGCTTGAACCTCGCCAGGGCGTCCAGGCCGAGCTTCAAAAGCTGCAAGAGCACGTCAGGCGAGGGTTTTGGGCGCTTTTTGGTCTCTTTTTCGGGCTTTTCTTTCTTGGGCTTCTTGGGTTTTTTCTCTTTTTTCGGTTTCTTTTCCTTTTTCGGCTTCTCCTTCCGCGGGAAGAGCTTTATGTTAAAGCACAGCACCCGCGCGGCGACGCTGGCCTCGCCGTCCACATACCTCGCCGAGAACCCGAAGGGCACGACGAGCAGCAGCACCAGCAGCGCGACGATTATAAGGAGGACGATCAAAGGGCATCACCCCCGATTTCCTGATTCTCAAGGTCCATCTCCATCTGCTCGCCCCGGCCGCGGAGAGCGTTTATCGCGCCCTGCAGCTTCTCGAGGCCGTCCGTGGACGACATATCCGGCAGCGGCGGCAGTTCCTCGAGCTCCGAGACGCCCATGACGCGGAGGAATGCCTCCGTAGTCCGGTACAGCGTCGGCCGCCCCGGGGCCTCAAGCCTGCCCGCGGCCTCGATGAGGCCTTTCTCCACGAGTGACGAGACGGTGTAGGAGCTGTCCACTCCCCTGACCTCGTCCACGTACGCCCTCGTCACAGGCTGGAAGTAGGCGATGACCGCCAGCGTCTCCAGCGCGGGAGGCGAGAGCTTGGGCGGGGCGCGGTGCTCTATCACCCTCGCGATGGTCTTTGCGTACTGCGGAGCCGAGCACATTTGCAGGGACTTGTCCAGCCGCACGAGCCGGATGCCCCTCCCCTCGTGCTCATACTCCTCAGCGAGCCCGGCGGCGCAGGAGAACACGTCCTCCTCCGGCACGCCCAGCACCAGCGATATCCTCGCCGCCGGCACCGGCTCGCCCGACGCAAAGATTATAGCCTCGAGCGCAGATTTCAATTCCCTTTCGTCCATAGTCATTCCTCAATGGCTTCTATGATGCTCTCCGTGTCGCCGCCGGCGAAGGTGAGCAGCAGCTCGCCCTCCTCCTCGGAGATGAGCACGCTGCCCATGGAGCAGAGCTCCAGTACGGAGAGAAAGGTCGCGACGACCTCGGAGCGGCTGTGCCCCGCCTCGTAGAGCGCGCGGAGCGTGGTCGGTCCCTCGGAGAGGATGCGGATTATCTCGCGGCTCTTGTCCCGGACGCCGTAGACTATGCGCTTAGGCGCCAGGGCGCGCAGCTCCGGCGGGCCGGGCAGCTTGGCGTCCGAGCGCGAGAAGACGGTGTACAGCGCGCGCAGCAGGTCCGCGCCCTCGTGGCGGTAGTCATATACCTTTGCTGCCGGTGCAACGGGCTCCTGCGGCCGCGTCCAGAGCAGCATGCCCTGCGCGGAGAGCTCCGAGAGCGCGGGGAGCACGGTCTTGACCGCCTCATGCGCGTCCTTGGCCTTGAGCTGCTCGAGCGAGCTCATGAGCTGCTCGAGCTCCGTGACCTCCTCCTCGGCGGCAAGGAGGGTCCTGGTCTTGATATACAGCAGGTATGCCGCCATCTGCACGAACTCGCTGGCGACCTCCAGGTCCATGCGCTGCATCTCGTCGAGATACGCGAGGTACTGGTCCAGGATGTCCGAAATGCTGATGTCTCTTATCTCTATCTTGTTCTTCGAGAGCAGCATCAGTATGAGGCTGAGCGGGCCCTCGAAGTCCTGAACGTCGTCCCGGCTCTTTACAACGCCCTCCAGGTGGAAGGTCGGGTTCTCCATCCCACTCACCCCCGTCAGACGAACAGCTTGGCGAGGCCGAAGCCCCAGTTCGCGGCGAAGAAGAGCTTATCCATGACCCAGTAAGCCGCGCGGCTGAGCGGGTCCAGGCTCGTCCGGCTCAGCAGCAGCACGAGGACGAGGAGGATTATCATCCCGTAGCGCTCATAGTACATGAGCTTGGTGTACGACCGGTCCGAGATGCAGGAGAAGAGCACCTTTGAGCCGTCCAGCGGCGGGATGGGGATGATATTGAAGATGGCCAGCGCGATGCTGAGATATGCCGTGATATACAGCATCTCCAGCAGCCAGTTCAGCGAGCGGCCGGGCCGGTGGAGCAGAGCGAACAAAAATCCGTACAGGAAGAGGAACACGAGGGCTATCAGCAGGTTCGCAATCGGCCCCGCCGCGGCGGTTATGGCCATGCCCTTTTTCGGGTTCTTGAACTTCCACATGTTCACCGGCACGGGCTTTGCCCAGCCGAACTTGAAGACTATCATCATGAGCAGGCCCATGATGTCGATGTGCCGGAGCGGGTTGAGCGTAAGGCGTCCCGCGCGCTTGGCGGTGTCGTCGCCGAGGCGGTAGGCCACATAGCCGTGAGCGAGCTCATGCAGTGTTATACAAATAAGCGCGGGCACCACGGAGAGCAGCAGGTTCGTCAGCACGCTCCAGTCCAGTCCGCGCCAGATACTTTGAAGAATATGCATAGGTTACCTCACCTTCGACAATTATACCAATCCCGCCGCCGAATTACAAGAGCGGGATGGACGTTTCGTCCACCCCGCCCGTTTCAGAGCTGTTCCATTATTCTTCCCAGCAACTCCGGGCGGCCGTCGCCCTTTTCGGCAGAGAAGGGTATGAGCGGCGTCTCCTCCGGAAGCTCCAGCGCCGAGCGGATTATGGCGAGATTTTCGCCCACCGCGGTCTTTGAGAGCTTGTCGGTCTTGTTGGCCACCACGACGAAGGGGCGGGCGGAGCTTTTGAACCAGCCGGCCATGGTCACGTCGTCCGCCGTGGGCTTGTGCCGCGCGTCCACGATGTGGACGCCGAGGCTTATCTGCTCCGGCTCGGCGAAGAAGTTCTCCATGAGTCTTCCCCAGCGGTCGCGCTCCGCCTTGGCCACGGCGGCGTAGCCGTAGCCCGGCAGGTCCACGAACCAGCAGCGGCCGTCTATTTTAAAATAGTTGACGTGTATGGTCTTGCCCGGCTGGGAGCCGACGCGCGCGAAATTCTTGCGGTTTAGCAGCCGGTTTATGACGGACGACTTGCCGACGTTGGACTTGCCCGCAAACACGATGCGCGGCAGGCTGTCCCGGATGAAGCCCTCGCTCGAGGCGGCGGATTTGACGAACTCCGCCTTGTTGAGGTTGATATCCGCCATGTCACTGCCCTATCCTTGCCCCGGCCTCGGTCATGGCGCCGGGCGGCGGGGTCTGTGCGGTCTGCTCGCTCTCAGGCTCGGCGGTCTCAGGCTCGGCCACCGCGCGGCGGTTGAGCGCGATATCGAGTATCGCGTCCACGTGGTCGGCGGTGATGAACTTCAGCCGCTCGCGGACGCTCTGGTCTATCTCCTCGAGGTCCGTCTCGTTGTCGGCGGGGATTATCACGGTGGAGACGCCGGCGCGCAGGGCGGCCATGGTCTTTTCCTTCAGCCCGCCTATGGGCAGGATGCGGCCGCGGAGGGTTATCTCGCCCGTCATGGCGAGGTCGCGCCTCACGGGTATGCCCGTCAGCGCCGAGATGACGCCGATGCAGATGGTTATGCCCGCGCTCGGGCCGTCCTTGGGGACCGCGCCCTCCGGGAAGTGGATGTGGATGTCCTTCTTCTGGTTGAAGTGCGGGTCGATGCCCAGCTTATCCGCGCGGGAGCGGATATAGGTGATGGCCGCCTTGCAGCTCTCCTGCATGACGGAGCCGAGGTTGCCCGTGAGCTCCAGCTTGCCTGTGCCGTCAACTACGCCGACTTCGACGTCCAGCACCTCGCCGCCGACGGAGGTCCAGGCGAGGCCGCGCACGAGACCGACCTCGTCGCGCGGGTAGACCGCGTCCGGCTTATACTTCGGCGGGCCGAGCAGGGGCTCGAGCTGTCCGGCGCGGACGGTGAGGGACTTATACTCCCCCTTGGCTATGCCCGCGGCGCACTTGCGGCAGATGGCGGCCAGCTCACGCTCGAGGATGCGCACGCCCGACTCGCGGGTGTAGAGCGAGATTATCTCGCGTATCGCGTCGTCGCTGAGCTTGAGCGTCACGCCGTTGAGGCCGTGCTTCTTGCGCTGCTTGGGCAGGAGGTGGCGCTTGGCGATTTGGAGTTTCTCCTCGTCCGTGTAGCTCGAGAGGGTGATGACCTCCATGCGGTCGAGCAGCGGGCGGGGTATCGTGTCCGTGGTGTTCGCCGTGGTGATGAACAGCACGTCGGAGAGGTCGATGGGCACCTCGAGGTAGTTGTCGCGGAAGCGGCAGTTCTGCTCCGAGTCCAGCGCCTCGAGCAGCGCGGACGAGGGGTCGCCCCGGTAGTCGGAGCCGAGCTTGTCGATCTCGTCGAGCACCATGACGGGGTTCATGCTCCCGGCCTGGATGAGGCCGGTCACGAGGCGGCCGGGCATGGCGCCGATATAGGTCTTGCGGTGGCCGCGGATCTCAGCCTCGTCGTGCACGCCGCCGAGGGCGACGCGCGAGAGCTTGCGGTTCATGGCGCGGGCTATGCTCATGGCGATGCTGGTCTTGCCTGTGCCCGGAGGGCCGACGAGGCAGAGCACCCCGCCCTTCACGTCCGGGGCCAGCTTGCGCACGGCCAGGAACTCGATTATGCGCTCCTTGACCTTCTCGAGGCCGAAGTGGTCCTCGTCAAGCATCTTCTGCGCCTTGGCGACGTCCAGCGTCTCCTTGGTGCGGGTGTTCCAGGGTATCTCAAGGCAGGTGTCGAGATAGCCGCGGATGACGCTGGCCTCGGCGGAGCCGAAGCTCTGGCGCGAGAGGCGGGTGACCTCCTTGAGGAGCTTTTCCTCCGTCTCCTTCTCGAGGCCGAGGGCCTTTATCTTCTCGCGGTAGTCGTCGAGCTCCTGCGGCATGTCGTCCTCGCCAAGCTCGGACTGGATGACCTTCATCTGCTCGCGCAGGTAGTACTCGCGCTGGTTGCGGTTCATCTGCTCCTGCGTGCTCTCGTTGAGGTCGCGCTCGATACTCAGCAGCGTCAGCTCGCGCGTGAGCATGCGGCAGAGCGAGGCGAGGCGGCGGGAGGGGCGCAGCTCCTCCAGGAGCTTCTGCTTCTCCTCCGGCTTGAGGTAGATGTTCTGCGCTATGAAGTCCGCCACATAGGCCGCGTCCGTGCTGGCCATGATGTTGATTACGGACTCGGGCGCGATGTTGCCCGAGATCTGGGCGTACTCGCTGAAGAGCGCCGTGCAGCGGCGGCAGAGGGCCTCGGTCTTGACCGTCGGCTTCTCCGGCGCGTCGGGCATGGGCTCGATTTCGGCGAAGAGGCTCGGCGTATCCATGGTAACGGCGTCGATGCGCCCGCGCGCGAGGCCCTCCACCATGACACGCACGGTCTTGGAGCCGGGCTGGCGGAGCATCTGGCGCACGCGGCAGACGGTGCCGATCTTGTAGATGTCGTCAACGAAGGGGACGTCCTTGGATATCTCCTTCTGCGCGGCCAGGAAGAGTATCTGGTCCGCGTTCATTGCAAAGTTAAGCGCCGCCGCGGACATGGGGCGCTCCACGTCGAAGTTCAGGAGCATACCGGGAAATACGGAAAGCCCCCGCAGCGGCAGCACGGGCATGCTGCGCCGCGACGTGAATTCAAAGTTATTACTGCTCATGGAAACACTCCTTTCCGGGAGCTATGGATAAATGCTCGCGAGGGGACGAAGTTTCCTCCGTCCCCCCTGTTGTCGTGTGTGGTTTACGAAACGCTCTCGCCCGAGGGCTGGCTGTGTATGACCAGCGGCTCGGTGGAGTTGCGCACACAGTCCGCCGTGACCACGACCTTGGTTATCGTCGGGTCCGAGGGGACGGTGTACATGATGTCCGTCATGATCTTCTCCATGACGCTGCGCAGTCCGCGCGCACCGATCTTCATCTCGATGGCCTTGTCGGCGATGGCGCCGAGGGCCTCGTCCTCAAAGACCAGCTCCACGTCGTCGTAGCTCATGAGCGCCTGATACTGCTTGGTCATGGCGTTCTTGGGCTCCGTGAGGATGCGGACCAGGTCGTCACGCTTGAGCGAGTTGAGCGAGGTCAGCACCGGCAGGCGACCGATGAGCTCCGGGATGATGCCGAACTTGAGAAGGTCGTGCGACTGGACCTGGCTCATGAGCTCGCCTACGTCGCGCTCCTTGGCGGACTTGATATCCGCGCCGAAGCCGAGGCTCTTGCGGTCCGTGCGCTTTTCGATGATCTTGTCGAGGCCGTCGAAGGCGCCGCCGCAGATGAAGAGAATGTTCGTGGTGTCGACGTGGATGAACTCCTGATGCGGGTGCTTGCGCCCGCCCTGGGGCGGCACGCTTGCCACCGTGCCCTCGAGCAGCTTGAGCAGCGCCTGCTGCACGCCCTCGCCCGAGACGTCGCGGGTTATCGAGGTGTTCTCGCTCTTGCGGGCTATCTTGTCTATCTCGTCGACGTAGATGATGCCGTGCTCTGCGCGCTCCACGTCGAAGTCGGCGGCCTGCAGCAGCTTGAGGAGGATGTTCTCCACGTCCTCGCCCACGTAGCCGGCCTCGGTCAGCGTGGTGGCGTCCGCTATGGCGAACGGCACGTTCAGCATCCTGGCCAGGGTCTGGGCGAAGAGGGTCTTGCCGCTGCCCGTGGGGCCTATGAGCAGGATGTTGCTCTTTTGCAGCTCAACGTCGGACTTGCCGGCGTGGAGGATGCGCTTGTAGTGGTTGTATACGGCCACGGAGAGGACCTTTTTGGCCTCCTCCTGCCCTATAACGTATTCGTCGAGGTTCGCTTTTATCTCTGCGGGCTTCGGCAGCCGCTCCTGGACAAGCTCCGGCATGGGCTGGGACTTGCCGGCGTTGTTCTCTTTGGGGACGTAGTCCTCGTCAACTATGCTCATGCACAGCTTGACGCACTCGTCGCAGATATATGCGCCGTTGCCGGCGATCAGCCGTTCCACGAGGGACTGCGGCTTGCCGCAGAAGGAGCAGCGAATCGACTTCCTTTCGTCTGTCTTTGCCATTTTGCACCTCACCGATGGAGGTCCGCGCCTCCCAGATTACCGCTTGTAGATGACCTTGTCGATAAGGCCGTACTGCAGGGCCTCCTCGGCGGGCATGAAGTTGTCGCGCTCGGTGTCGATGGCGACCTGCTCTATACTCTTGCCGGTGCACTCGGAGAGGATGCGGTTGAGCTTCTCGCGGGTGCGGAGCATCCACTCAGCCTGGATCTTGATGTCCGAGGCCTGGCCCTTGGCTCCGCCGGAGGGCTGGTGGATCATTATCTCGGCGTTGGGCAGCGCGAGGCGCTTGCCCTTGGTGCCGGCGGCCAGCAGCAGCGCGCCCATGGACGCCGCCATGCCCACGCAGATGGTGGACACGTCGCACTTGATATACTGCATCGTGTCGTATATCGCCATGCCGTCCGTCACGGAGCCGCCGGGGCTGTTTATATAAAACTGGATGTCCTTGTCGGGGTCCTGAGCCTCGAGGTAAAGCAGCTGCGCCACTACGAGGCTGGCGGTGGTCGCGTTGACCTCCTCGCCAAGCATGACGATGCGGTCGTTCAGCAGCCTTGAAAAGATGTCGTAAGAGCGCTCGCCGCGCGAGGTCTGCTCCACTACATAAGGTACCAAACTCATTTTAAACTCTCCTTTCGCGTGTTTCCTGGTTTCCAAGAGAGCATAACCGCAATGGCGTGCGGTTAGTCCTTATTTTCTTCAGCGGGGGCCTCAGCCGGAGCCTCGGCGGCCTCCTCGGCCTTGGGCTCGGTCTTGACGGCGCTCTCGTAGATGAGGTCGGCGGCCTTGCGGCGCTCGATGTCCTGCATCATGAGGTGCTCGTCAATCATGCCCTTGACCTTCTCGGCGTTCTCGCCGTAGTCCTCCTCGAGCTGCTTGTAGAACTTCTCCTTGTCCTCGTCGCTGGCGTGGAGGTCCTCGGTCTTGACGACGGCGTCAAGCAGCAGGTCGGCCTGCACCTGGCGCTCCGCGCCGGGGCGCATCATGGCGGTGAAGCTCTCCTCAGTCATGCCGAGGCCCTTGATGAGGTCGGCGCGGCTGACGTTGCGGCCGATGCCCAGGCTGTCGGCATAGTTGCGCAGGAACTCGTCGGTCTTCTCGGCGATCATGGACTCGGGGATGGTGACGCTCATGTTGTCGAGGGCCTTGTTCATGATCTCGGTCTTGAAATTGCGCTCGGCGTCGGCGGCACGGGCCTCGGTCAGGTTCTTGCGGATGTCGGCCTTGTACTCGTCGAGGGTGTCGAACTCGGAGACGTCCTTGGCGAACTCGTCGTCGAGCTCGGGCAGCTGGGGCTCGCGGATGGCGTGGATCTTCACCTTGAAGGTGGCGTCCTTCCCGGCGAGATTCTCAGCGTACTGCTCCGGGAAGGTCACGTGGACCTCGCCGTCCTTCTCGGCCTCCATGCCGACGAGCTGATCCTCGAAGCCGGGGATGAACGCGCCGGAGCCGACCTCGAGGCTGTAATTCTCAGCCTTGCCGCCCTCGAAGGGGACGCCGTCCACAAAGCCCTCGAAGTCGAACACTATGGAGTCGCCCTTCTGCACGGGGCGGTCAACGTCCTCATAGCGGGCGTTGCGCTTGCGCTCGTCGGCGAGCTCCTTGTCGACGTCCTCGTCGGTGACCTCGGTCACGGAGTAGACGCCCTCGAGGCCCTTGTACTGGCCGAGGGTGACGACCGGGTAGAGCTCGGTGTGGAAGGTGATGGTGAGAGCCTTGGCGTCGTCGACGTTGTAGTCGGCGATGGAGGGCACGCCCACGGTGTCAAGCTTCTCCTGCTCGACGGCGTACTCAAACGCCTCGGGGGCGAGGATCTGGACGGCCTCATCGTGGAAGATGTCGCTGCCGTACATGCCCTCGATAACTACGCGCGGGGCCTTGCCCTTGCGGAAGCCCGCGACGTATATGCTGCCCTTGAGCTTCTTATACGCGCTGTTGACAGCCTTCTCAAAGCTCTCGGCGTCCACTTCGACCTGGAGCAGGGCGGTGTTGTTCTCTTTCTTTTCTACATTCTTGACGATCATGGGGTGAAACTCCTCCTACACATTTATCGCTGAAGTTTTTTTACTTTATAAAACACGGCTGAAGTATTATAGCAGATACTTGCGCCAAAAGCAACGGCTATATGGAAATATTGCGCACCAAAAGCGGCTTAAACATGAGCCAGTCCGCGGAAACCAGCCGGAAAGAGGTACCGTTCAGTTCCCCCTGGAAGGCCATGGGACAGCTCGGGCCGTGGATGTGGCCGTAATAGCACTCGCGCACGCCGTATTTTTCGAGCAGCGCGAGCAGTTCGGGGCACTCATAGGCGGCGTATTTCGGCGGGTAGTGCAGGAAGACGAGCTTCTCGCTCTCCCCCGCGCACTTGAGCGAGGTCTCGAGCCGTCCCAGCTCGCGGAGCATGATCTTTTTGTCGTGCTCGCCGCCGCGCTCCTCCTCGTAGAACCAGCCGCGCGTGCCGCACAGGGCGATGTCGCCGTACCAGCGGCAGTTGTTGTTGAGTATCTCGATGGTTTTTATGCCGTTTTCGGCGAAAAAGCGCTCCGCCTTCGCCGCAGTGGACCACCAGTAGTCGTGGTTGCCCTTGAGCACCACCTTGCGGCCCGGCAGGCTGTCTATGAAGAGGAAGTCCTCCCGCGCGGCCTCGATGGACATGCCCCAGCTCAGATCGCCGCAGAGGACGGTCACGTCCTCAGGGCCGAGCGAGGCAAAGCCCTCGCGCAGCTTGTCAACGTAATTTATCCACCTGCCCCCGAACACGTCCATCGGCTTGTTGCCGCCTATGGACAGGTGCAGGTCGCCTATTGCGTAAAGTGCCAACAGAGCACCCCCGAATATTACCGCGCAAGCGGTAAATAATAAGCGTGGGAAATACCCACAGAAATTTTGCGGAGGTAAAGCCAAATGAACGAGACTCGTAAGCACACCGGCACGTCCGCCACCATCGGCTGCGACGCCGAGAACTGCGCCTACAACGAACAGGGCCGCACCTGCTCCGCCAGCCACATCAAGGTCGACGGCAAGCGCGCCCAGTGCACCGGCGAGACCAGCTGCACCACCTTCAAGCAGAAGGGCTGCTGCTGACCGTGCCGCGGGGCGGCAGTCCGCCGCCCCGCACGCTTACATATTTCGTTTTCTTCAGCTCAAGAAGTCCTCGACGACCTGCTTTTGCCGTTCCGGGGCGACGCAGCCGTCGAACCTGACCGCCCTGCCCGCGAGATTCGCCAGCGGGGCCGGGGCCTTTGTGCCCGTGACGCGCTCGAGGCGGCCGATGAGCTCCGTGCCCGGGGCGTCGGTCTGCTCGCCGAGGGCGCGCAGCACGCTGTCGCAGAACTTGTAGGGGCTCGCGGTGGAGACGACTATCGCGGGCGTCTCGTCGCCCGTGCGCGCGCGGTAGTCGCCCAGCACGCGGGAGGCGACGGCGGTGTGCGTGTCGATGGGGTAGCCGCACTCGCGCCAGACGCGCGCGATCTCCGCGGCCGTGCCCTCGTCGTCGCAATAGCCCGCCTCAAAGTCACGCTCTATGGCCTCGCGCAGCTCGGCGCCGACGTCGTAGCGGCCCTCTGCGCTCAGCTGCTTCATCCAGCCCGCAACGCGCTCCGCGTCCTTCGAGAGGAAGTAGAGCAGGCGCTCCAGGTTGCTTGAGACGAGAATGTCCATGGAGGGCGAGGTGGTGACGTGGAAGGGCCGGCGGCGGTCATAGACGCCGGTCTCGATGAAGTCCGTGAGGACGTTGTTGGCGTTGGAGGCGCAGACGAAGCGGCTGACGGGCAGGCCCATCTCCTTGGCCATCCAGCCGGCGAGGATGTTGCCGAAGTTTCCGGTCGGGACGCAGAACACCACGCGCTCGCCCAGCTTTATGCGCCCGGAGTTCACAAAGTCGCAGTAGGCGGAGAAATAGTAGGCTATCTGCGGCAGCAGCCTGCCCCAGTTTATCGAGTTGGCCGAGGACAGGAACCAGCCCTTGGCCGAGAGCTTTTCCGCAAGCTCCCTGTCGCCGAATATGCGCTTTACGCCGGTCTGGGCGTCGTCAAAGTTGCCCTCGACGGCGCAGACGCCGACATTCTCGCCCGTCTGCGTGACCATTTGCAGCCGCTGCACGTCGGAGACGCCGTCGCGCGGGTAAAAGACGAGAATCTTCGTCCCCGGCACGTCGGCAAAGCCCTCGAGCGCGGCCTTGCCCGTGTCGCCCGAGGTGGCGACGAGGATGCACACGCCGCGCTGCTCGCCGCACTTTTTGAGCGAGGCGGTCAGCAGGTGCGGCAGCATCTGGAGCGCCATGTCCTTGAAGGCCGAGGTGGGGCCGTGCCAGAGCTCAAGATAGCCCGTCCGGTCATCCGTGAAGCGCACGGGCGCTATGGCCTCGGTGTCGAAGTTCTTGCCGTAGGACGCGGAGACGAGCGCCTCAAGCTCGGCGTCCGAATACTCCGGCAGGTAGGCGGCAAGGATGCGCTTGGCCCTCTCGCCGTAGCCGAGCGGCAACAGCGCGGCAAGCTCCGCCTCCCCTATCTGCGGCAGCGTGTCGGGCACGAAAAGCCCGCCGTCGGGCGCAAGTCCTCTCGATATAGCCTCGGACGCCGTGAGTCTCGGCGCCGTATCGCGCGTGCTGAAATATTCCATTTCCCCGCCTCCTATTCAAATGCGTTCTCTATGTGGTTTATTATGTGCTCCCGGCCGCCGGTGTATATCTCGACGACGTCGAAACGCGGCTGGAGCTCCGTGCCGCTGGTCATCAGCCAGTGCAGCGCCGCGCGGCGGAGCTTTGCCTGCTTTGAGCGCGTGACGAACTCGCGCGCCTCGGCAAAGTCGGCGCTCTCGCGCAGCTTGACCTCCACGATGGCGGCGCAGCCGTCCTTTTCCGCGATGACGTCTATCTCGCCGTAGCGGCAGGAGTAGTTGAGGCCGATTATCTTGTAGCCCTTCCGCTCGAGGTAGCGGGCGGCCTCGGCCTCGCCCTCGCGGCCTATGAGCTTTGTCTTGTACATCAGTGCATCTTCCTCAAAAACGAGGGCCGGTGCGCCTCGCAGGGGCCGAGCTCACGGATGGCGGCGTAGTGCACCGCGGTGCCGTAGCCCTTGTGCTTTGCAAAGCCGTAGCCGGGGTATTTCTCGTCCAGCTCGTACATCAGGCGGTCCCTCGTGACCTTGGCGATGATGCTCGCCGCCGCGATGTCGGCGCACTTGCCGTCCCCGCCGACGACGCACTTGCAGTTGTGCTCCACGCCCTTGGCGCGATTGCCGTCTATGAGCGCGAGCTCCGGCTCCACGCCGAGGCCTGCAATCGCGCGGTTCATCGCGAGATACGTTGCGCCGAGGATGTTGAGCGCCTCTATCTCCTCCACGGAGGCAAAGGCGGCGGCCCAGTGCAGGGCCTTTTGCGTTATCTCGCCGTAGAGCGCCTCGCGGCGCTTTTCGGAGAGCTTTTTGGAGTCGTTCAGGCCCGGTATCACGAGCCCGCGCGGCAATATCACCGCTGCGGCGCAAACCGGTCCGGCCAGGGGTCCGCGCCCGGCCTCGTCCACGCCGCAGAGCGTAGTTATGCCGCTGTCGTAGAGCTCGTTTTCAAGCTCCCAGAGGTCGACCTCAGCCTTCATCCGGCGCCTCCAGGCTCATGCGGCCCAGCTTGCCGCCGCGGAACTCGTCGAGCAGCACGGCGCTCATGCGCTCCGTGTCGTACTCTCCCCTCCCGGCCAGGAAGCCGCGCTTTTTGGCCGCGGCCTCGAGCAGCTGCCAGCCCGCCTCGCCGTCCTCCGGCGTGAGCTTGTAACGCGCGTTCACCGCGTCCGGGTAGAGCTTGCGGAGCCTGATCAGCAGGTTCGCGGCCAGGGTCTCGCGGTCGAGCACGTCGTCCTTCACCGCGCCGGTGACGGCGAGCAGCTCGCCCACCTCCTGGCTGTCGAAGCGCGGCCAGAGTATGCCCGGCGTGTCCAGCAGTTCGAGGCCGCGGTCCACGCTTATCCACTGCCGCCCTCGCGTGACGCCGGGGCGGTCGGACACGGCCGCGGCCTTTTTGCCCGCGACCTTATTTATAAAGGTGGATTTCCCCACGTTGGGTATGCCCAGCACCATGACGCGCAGCGGGCGCGTCGCCTGGCCCTTTGCGGCGTAGGCGGCCAGCTTGTCCTTCAACAGGTTCCGGACGGCGGCGGGGAAATTCTGCACGCCCTTGCCGCTCTTGCTGTCGGTCTCCAGCACGTCGAGGCCCTGGGCCTTGAAATAGGCGCGCCACTTAGCCGTGACGGCGGGGTCCGCGAGGTCCACGCGGTTCAATATCACGAGCCGGGGCTTGCCGCCCGCGAGGCGGTCGATGTCCGGGTTGCGGCTCGCGGAGGGTATGCGCGCGTCGAGAAGCTCGCAAACGGCGTCCACGAGCTTCACGTTGTCCTCGATCATTCGCCCGGCCTTGGTCATGTGGCCGGGGAACCACTGGATATTCATTTTTTCAAAGCCGTTATCAGTCATCCGCCGTAATCGCTCCCGAAGTTTTTGAGCGGGAACACGGTGAAATACACCTTGCCCATGATGCAGCGCTCGTCCACCATGCCTATCTCCGTGGTACGGCTGTCGGTGGAGGCGTTGCGGTTGTCGCCCATGACGAAGATGCAGCCCTCGGGCACCTCCACGGGGCCGATGAAGTTCTCAGGGTCCGTGGCGGGCTCGGCGATGTAGGGCTCGTCCAGAGGCTCGCCGTCCACGTACACGATGCCGCGCTCGAAGTCGATATCCACGGTCTGGCCCTCGACCGCGATTATGCGCTTGACCAGCGGCTCCTCGCGGTACTCGTCCTTGCGGAACACGACGATGTCGCCCTGCTTGGGCGTGTAGAAGAGGTTGGACACGAGGATCTTGTCCCCGTTCTCAAGCGTGGGATACATGGAACTGCCCACGACGTCCACGAGCCGCACGATGAACGAGAAGAACAGCACGCAGATGACGATTGCCATGACTATGCACTGCAGCCAGTCATATATGTCAGACCGCACGGAGCGCGGCGCCTTTTCGGCCTTTACGTTTTCATTCATGCTTAGCATCAACTCCTGATTTCTGCTAAATTAGCATTATACCTTTTTTCTCCCGCGCTGGCAACAGTTATTCTCATTCGTTTTCGTCGGAATGTACATTTTCGCGCCGTCACATTTGTGGGGCAGATGATGCAAATTGGATACATTTATCTGCTACCATGTTCTGGGTGATGATCATGAAAAAGATAGTCTCTGCCGCGCTTGCCCTTTGCCTCATACTCTCCGCCTGCGGCGAGGCCCCGCCTGCGGAAACGCAGGAGCCCTCGGAGGAGGTCGGCAGCGTTGTCAAGGTGGCCTGCGTCTGCGCTCAGCCGAGCGTGTTTGGCCCGACCAGCCTGAACGGCTATGAGTACCAGATCACCCACTATGACTACGGCGAGCACGAGCGCTACATAGCCGACCTGACAGCCGGAAACGCGCCGGATCTTGTTCTCTTCAGGGCAAGGCCCTTTGGGGAATATCCGGGCCTCGACGTGAACAACGAATACTACGATGACCTCTACGAATATATCGACGCCGACGACACGCTCAGCCGGGAGAGCTTCCTGCCAAACCTGCTCGAAGCCATGAGCCGCGGCGGGGAGCTGAAATTCCTGTGCAGGCAGGTTGAGATTGCCACCTTTGTTGCCAGGGAGAGCGCGGTCGGAGACGGCTATGGGCTGCTGCCCTCGGACTATGAGCGTATCATGGCTGAAAATCCGGGATATCAGAGCCTGTTTGACACCTTCGTGACCAAGACCTCCCTGCTCGACAGCGTATGCATAATAAGCGAGAGGGCCTTTACAGACCGCGAAAACGCCTCCTGTGACTTTGACAACGACTATTTCCGCTCGCTGCTGGAATTTTGCAATTCCTCTCCCTATGATGAATACGTTGATGGGCAGAGCACCAATGATTTCGACAACATTCTGCTCAAGCGTGAATATCTAAGTTCAGCGCTCAGATTCAATGTCATGCCGGGAGTATATGGCGACGAGCCGGTCTTTGTCGGCTTCCCCGACGGCGATATGGGATGCAGCTACTACATCTGCGGCCTCGGCTACGCCATACCGGCGCAGAGCAGCAACAAGGAGGGCGCCTGGGCCTATATAAAGCACATGCTCTCGGTCGAGGCCCAGAGATACGTCACGGCGGGGCTGCCCGTCATACTCAAGGCCTTCGAGCTGGCTCTGGAGGACGGAGATGTGTCCGAGGATATGCAGCGCAAGGCCCTCGAGCTGCTGGAGAGGACGAAATACGCGGAGTCTGTACAAGACTCCGGGCTCAAGGATATAATAACCGACAGCTGTCGGAACTATTTCGACGGCACCGCGACTCTGGACGACACGGTGGACATCATCCAATCCAGGGCGAGCGTATATATGTCGGAGCAATACGGTTAAAAGCAAAAGCCCGCTGCTTATGCAGCGGGCTTTGCTTTGCATCGTGATTCAGATGCGCTCCTTGACCTTGGCCTTCTTGCCCACGCGGTCGCGCAGGTAATACAGCTTGGCGCGGCGGACTTTGCCGCGGCGGATCGTCTCGACGGAGACGATGGTGGGAGAGTGCACCGGGAAGACCTTCTCGCAGCCGACGCCGTAGCTGATGCGGCGGACGGTGATGGTCTCGTTGATGCCGCCGTGCTTCTTGGCAATGATGGTGCCGTCGAACGCCTGGTTGCGGACGCGGTTGCCTTCCTTGACACGCACGGTCACGCGGACGGTGTCGCCCACGTTCATCTGGGGAAGCTCGGGCTTCATGTACTGCTCGGTCAGAGTCTTGACCAGATCCATTGTTATCCCTCTTTCGATACGGACGTTCGTGCCCGGTGGCTTTGCCTTGCCGGCAGAGGACCGCCCTGATTCATGCGCTCTCGCGCAAGCCATAGTATGTTAGCACATTTTTCTTGCCAATGCAAGGGGTTTTTTCAGTTTTCGGAGACTATTTCTATCTTATCTCCCGCTTTTATGCTGCCTTCCTCGACCACGACGGTGAAAATGCCCTCGCGCGGCATGACGCAGTCGCCCACCTGCTGCCTTATGGTGCAGTCCTTGTGGCACTCCTTGCCTATCTGAGTCACCTCGAGCAGCGCGCCGCCCACGCGCAGCCGCGTGCCGATGGACAGCTCGTAGAGCGTGATGCCCTCCGTGAGTATGTTCTCGGCAAAGGCGCCCGCCGGGATGTCCGGCAGGATGTGGCGCAGCTTGTCCACGCTCTCGGTGCCGAGCAGGCTTATCTGCCTGTGCCAGTCGCCCGCGTGGGCGTCGCCCTCTATGCCGTGCTTGAGCCTAACCTTTATCTCCGGCACCTCATGCTTCATGGTGCCCTTGCGCTCGCTTATGCATACAGCCTTGACCTCAGCCATTTTCCGCGTCCTCCCTCTTATATTCCCCAGACTTGCCGCCGGACTTGTACAGCAGGCAGATGTCGCCTATCCGGATATCCCGCTGCACGGCCTTGCACATGTCGTACACGGTCAGCGCCGCGACGCTCGCCGCCGTCAGCGCCTCCATCTCCACGCCCGTCTCGCCCGTGCAGCCGACTTCGGCGGTGATGGTGATGGTGCTTTCCTCCGCGTCCAGCTCAAAGCTGATGTCCGCGGAGGTGATGGCGATGGGGTGGCACATGGGGATGAGCTCCGAATTCTTCTTCGCCGCCATGATGCCCGCTACCTGGGCCACGGAGAGCACGTCGCCCTTCTTCATGCCGCCGTCGCGCACGAGGCGGAAGGTCTCAGGCGCGAGGTAGACGCGGGACATGGCCCGCGCGACGCGCTTTGTCCTCGGCTTTTCGCCGACGTCCACCATGTGGGCGCGGCCCTCGTCATTGAAATGCGTGAGCTCCATACTCAGCCTCCTATCCGGCTCATGCCCCTGAGGCTCACGCTGGGCGAGGCCGGGGCCAGGTGATGGCGCATCGGCTTGGCGCAGATGCCCTCCATGAGCTTTGCGTCCAGCTCCGCGCCGTGGAAGCCCCGGAGCTCGATCTCCTGCGCCGAGTGCAGGCAGGGCTTGAGCCTGCCGTCCGGCGTTATCCTCAATCGGTTGCACTCCGGGCAGAAATGCGCGCTCAGCGGGCTTATGAGTCCCACTTTGCCCTTGGCGTTCGGCAGCGCGTACAGCCGCGCGACGCCGGATGCCCCGGCAGGCTCGAGCTCCGGCACGGCGGAGAGGACCTTTGAGTTCTCAATGAACCGCTCCTCCGGCCAGTGTGCGCACTCCCCTATCGGCATCAGCTCTATGAACCGCACCTCCACGGCCAGGTCGCGTGTGAGGGCGACCAGGTCCGGTATCTCGGCCTCGTTCGCGCCGCCGATGAGCACGGCGTTTATCTTCACCGTCTCGAAGTTTTCGAGCGCCGCCCTGAGGCCCGCGAGCGCGTCGTCCAGGCTGCCCACGCGCGTGAGGGCGCGGTAGCGCTCGGGCGAGAGCGTGTCCAGGCTTATATTTATGCGGCGGAGGCCCGCGTCTCTCAGGTCCCGCGCCAGCTTAGGCAGGAGCAGGCCGTTTGTCGTCATGCAGACCTCCTCCACGCCGGGGGCGGCCGCCGTCCGGGCGCAGATGTCCACTATGCCCCGTCTCACCAGCGGTTCCCCGCCCGTGAGGCGTATCTTGCTTATCCCGCAGCGGCCCGCGGACTGCGCTATCTCCTCCAGCTCCTCGACCGAGAGTATGTCCTCATGCCGCCGCTTCTCCACCCCGCCCGCCGGCATACAGTAGACGCAGCGCAGGTTGCACAGGTCCGTCACCGACAGGCGCAGGTAGTTTATATCTCTTCCATATCCGTCTCTCATACTCACCCCGGGGGCAGCATACGCCCCAATAGTTAAATGACCGCCCTATCGAACCGCGGCGTCAGCGGAATACCGCCAGGTCGGCGTCGTAGGTCTCGAGGCGCGTGAAGCGCGCGAAGTCCGGCGCGAGCTCCGGGGCGTGCTCTCTCAGAGAGGCTGCGAGCAGCTCCGGGTTCACCGTCGGCTCCTGGGCCGAGATGAGGCACTCGAGCGTGATGAGCCCCGGCTCCGCCGTCCAGGCCGCGTCGCGGAGGTTCGGCGCGAGGTCGAACTCGCCCTCTCCCCTCTTGGTGCGGCGCGTGACCGTCACCTGCGGCGCGGCAAAGTACGCCTCCAGCTCAGGCAGGAGCGCCGCCGTGTCGCGCGCGTCGTACTCAAACTCGCAGCGCACGCGCAGCCACTTTATCAGCGCCGCCTTGCGCTCCGGCTCATAGGCCGCAAGAAAGCGCACACCCTCCGGCGAGACGGCGTTGAGCTCCCCGGGCAGGGCTGCGAGGTCTACATCGCGCGTGACGCGGAAATCCATGAGCTCGCACTTGCTCGCCATGCCCACCGACAGCGGCAGGCAGATGGAGATGAGGGCGTGGGGGTTGAAGCCCTCGCTGTACTTTATCGGAGTGCCCGCGCGCAGGAAAATGCGCTGCACCACACGCATGAGGTCCAGGTGGGATATATACACGGCCTTGCCGGTCTTTTGAAATCTCAGTCTCAGCTTATCCATCGCATTCGCCCTCCGTCAGCAGCTTGGCGGCCCCGCAGGCCGAACAGGCCGCGCGGCAGTCCGGCGAGAGCTGCGCCTCATAGGCGCGGTGCCGCTCGCGCAGGAGCAGGCTCGTGCGCACGCCCATGGAGACGCGGTACCAGGGCAGCACCTCGTCCTCGCCGCGCTCGCGCGACGCGTAAAACTCCGGGTCCAGCCCGCAGGTCTCAAAGGCCTTCATCCAGCGCGAGAAGCGGAAATAGTCGCTCCACGCCTCCATGCGCCCGCCGTCGCGCCAGACGGCCTCGATGACGTCCGCTATCTTCCGGTCGCCGCGGGAGAGTGCCGCCTCGACAAAGCTGGTGTCCGGGTCGTGCCAGTTGTAGCTCACGTTCTTGGCCGTGATGCTCTCGCGCAGGAGGTTCACGCGGCGCTTGTACTCCTCCATGGACACCTGCGGCTCCCACTGGAAGGGGCTGTGCGGCTTGGGGATGAAGCACGACGTGCTGACGGTTATCCGCACCCCGCGCTGCTTATTCGGCGAATACTGCCGCCAGACATGCAGGACCTGGGCGGCGAGGTCGGCGATGCCTTTTACGTCCTCGTCCGTCTCGGTGGGCAGGCCGAGCATGAAATAGAGCTTGATGCCGTTCCAGCCGCCCTCAAAGGCGATGCGGCAGGTGTTGAGCAGCTCCTCCTCCGTTACGTTCTTATTGATGACGTCGCGCAGCCGCTGGGTCCCGGCCTCGGGCGCGAAGGTGAGGCCGCCGCGGCGCACCTTCTGCAGGCGGCTCATGAGGTCCATGGAGAAGTTGTCCGCGCGAAGGGACGGCAGCGAGAGGCTGATATTCTGCGGCTCGCACCAGTCGAGCAGGCCGTCGCAGGCCTCGGTCAGGTGCTTGTAGTCGCTGCTCGAGAGGCTCAGCAGCGTCGCCTCCTGGCAGCCGGTGTTTTTGAGGCTCTCCTTGCCTATCTCGATGACCCGCTCGGCGCTCCGGGCGCGGATGGGCCGGTAGACATAGCCCGCCTGGCAGAAGCGGCAGCCGCGCACGCAGCCGCGGAAGAGCTCCACGTTCACGCGGTCGTGGACTATCTCCGTGCTCGGCACGATGGGCGCCGTGGGATAATAGGACTTGTCCAGGTTGGAGATTATGCGCTTTGTCACGACCTCCGGCGCGCCCTCGAGGGGGCGCAGCTCACGGAGCGTGCCGTCGTCGTTCCAGCTCGGCTCGTAGAGCGAGGGGACGTAGATGCCCTGAATCTTGGCGGCCTCGACGAGGAAGCGGCGCTTCTCCCAGCCCTCGTCGCGGGCCTTCTGGAAGAGGCGCAGGACCTCGATGTCCACCTCTTCGCCCTCGCCGAGGACCATGAGGTCGAGAAAGGGCGCCATGGGCTCCGGGTTGCAGCAGCTCGTCCCGCCCGCAAACACTAGCGGCACGAGGTCCGGCCGGTCGGCCGAGCGCAGAGGTATGCCCGACATGTCCAGCATGTCGAGCACCGTGCAATATGCCATCTCGTAGCCGAGCGAGAAGCCTAGGACGTCGAAGTCCGAGACCGGGTCGCCGCTCTCGAGGGCGTAGAGCGGGATGTTGTTCTCGCGCATCTTCTCCGCCATGTCGCCCCAGGGCGCGAACACGCGCTCGCACCAGATGTCCGGCTCGGCGTTTATGCAGCCGTAGAGTATGCGCATACCGAGGTTCGACATGCCGATCTCGTAGACGTCGGGAAAGCAGAAGGCCATCCGCAGCTTGACCGCGGACTTGTCCTTGATTATCTCGTTATATTCGCCGCCGGTGTACCTGGCGGGTTTCTGCACGCTGGGCAGTATGCGTTCAAGGCGTTTATCCATTGGATCATGCTCCTACTCATAGATAAACAGCATTTTATAACATTTCCCCGGCAATTACAAGTCCGACGGAGACTGCCTCCAGCTTCTCGTGCCGGACAAACGGAGCGTTTGTTGCGAGTTTTATCCGGAGCTGATAGAATATGGACAGCAAAACATCCAGGGGTGGCGGAATGGACACACATAGAACCGGACAATTGATAGCCGCAAGGCGCAAGGAGCTCGGCCTTACGCAGAAACAGCTGGCCGCGCAGCTGAACGTTTCGGACCGGGCCGTCAGCAAGTGGGAGCGCGGCGCGGGCTTCCCCGACATCGCGCTGCTCGAGCCGCTGGCCGACGCGCTGGGCCTCACCGTGCTCAGCCTGCTGCACGGCGAGGCGGACGAGCCTCAGCCGCCTGACGACACCGTGCGCGAGCTGGTCGGCACCGTCTACGGCGAGACCAGGCGCGGCCTGATTCGAAAGGCGCGCATGGTGCTCACCTGGCTGTTCTTTGCCGCGGTTATCGGGCTGCTGCTGTTCATGCTCCTGGACATGGCCGGGGCCTTCGACCGGCCGGTCGAGCTGACGGTTCCCGTCGGCGTCTACGTGGAAGGCAAGCTGGCCGAAGAGAGCAGCGTGCACATCTCAGGCACGCGGGATGTACTCAAAAACGACAGCTTTGACGGCGTCTTTGCCATTGAATATATAGAAGAAACCTGCCGCGACGGAGCCACGGCAGGCATAAGGTGGATCAAAGACGGCCACTATCAGTTGATAACCTATATCTACAAGGGCACCTTTCTCGATACCGGCCTGGAGTCGATGCTGTGTATCAGCCAGGACATGCAGGATTTCGGCCTCCGGCTCGAGGACGGCACGGTCATCGCAACGGACGCATTTTACGCCAAAATTCTTGAATTGGACGGCTACTATCCCCTGACACGCTGCTGAGCGCGGGGCTATACGTTCTTCACCAGCAGCAGCGCTCCCGCGATGAACAGCGCGGCGCCGCGGCCTGAGACGAAGGCGGCGAAGCCGACGAGGAACACCGCCGAGGCTGTGAGCAGGCCCGCAATTTCCGCGGCCTTGTCGCCGAAGATGAGCTGCACAATCCTTCCCCCGTCGAGCGGCGGCGAGGGCAGGAGGTTGAAGACCGAGAGCACGGCGCTCATGCCCGCAGAACAGAGCAGCAGCCCGCTTCCCAGCGCCCCGCCCGCAAGTGAGGCCGCCAGCGCGTAAAGAAATCCCGCAGCCGGACCCGCGGCTATGCAGATGAGCTCCCAGCCCGGCCCGGCGCCGCCCCGGCGCTCTATGACCGCCCCGCCCGCGTCGGCGGAGAAGCCGCGTATCCGGCACCCGGCCGCCCTGAGCGCGGCGAGATGGCCGCACTCGTGCGCGGCGGCTGCCAGCAGGAGCGCTATAAAGTCGCGCGCGTCCATGAAAAAATACAGCGCCGCGAGCAGCAGTACGCCCCCGGCGCTGATTTTAATATGGTATCTCCTCATGCCAGCCAGAACTCCGGGTTGTAGAAGGTGCCGTCCTTCCGCAGCTCAAAGTGGAGGTGCGGGCCGGTAACCTCGCCCGTGGCGCCGGATTTGGCTATGACGTCGCCCATGCTGACGCTCTGCCCGCTGTACACGAGGATCTCGGAGCAGTGGGCATAGAGGGTCTGCCAGTCGTTCTCGTGCTCGACGATGACGTAGTTGCCATAGCCCGCGTCCCAGCCGACGAGCGCGACGGTGCCGTCGGCAAAGCATTGGATGTCGGTGCCGCTCCAGACGGCGAAGTCGGTGCCGTAGTGGAACTTGACCTCGTTGTCCAGCGGATGCAGCCGGTAGCCGAAGCCGCTTGACGTGTAGCCTGAGACGGGGCTCGCGTACTCAAAGGGCAGGCGCGGCATCTCATAGCTCACGTTGGCGGGCACGGCATAGTCCGCGAACTCGGCCTGGGACTCGAGGAAGGCGGCGACTGAGGAGGGCGTCTCGGACGGCGTGGGCTCGGGCTCAGGCGTCGGCTCCGGGGTGGGCTCCGGGGTGGGCTCCGGCGTTGACTTGGCGGCGTCCTCGCTGGGCGCCGGGCTGTCCGGGATGAGATACTCCGCCTCGCGCCTTAGGTCGTCGATGGTCACCGGCTCATAAACCGCGGGCTGCACGCCGCCGCTGTCGGTCTCGCGGCCCAGGAAAAGCGCCACGGCCTCCCCCGCCCCGTCCGAGAGCTTCTCGCCGAGGTCCTCAAAGACGGCGCTGTAATCCGCGTCCCTGCTGACAGCCTCCCTAAGCTGGGCCCTGAGCCCCGCCGTCTGCGCCGGGAAAAGCAGCTTGACCGCGGTGAGCACGATGAACAGCACGGAGGCTAGGATTATTTTATAATTGTAGCCAGATTTCATCTTCATGCTGACAGTATATTTGGACAAGACCGCAAATATGCAGGAAATGAAATAATTCCTTGACAACAGGCCGGAAGCTCATTATAATGATAAAGCTGTCTCGGGGTGTAGCGCAGATGGTAGCGCGCATGGTTCGGGACCATGAGGCCGCGAGTTCAAGTCTCGCCACTCCGACCATAAATAATCCGCGAAGGAGCTTATTTGCTTTCCTTCGCGGATTATTTTTATGTCCCGGCGGTTTTGGGGAGAAAGTGTTGTGTCATAAAATCGGGAGCGGAATATACTGGTACAGGCGCTTATCTTTGGGGTTTAAGCGTCTGTATTTCTGGTTGTGGGGTGTGATTATGTGCGGAATTGCCGGATTTTGTAACTTTGATGCAGACTTCCTTCAGGACGCGGAGGCCTGGACGCGGGTGCTTGTGGGGATGCGGACAGCGATAGCACATCGGGGCAGCGATCAGACCGGGGAATATCTGCGGCGTAACATAGGTCTGGCCCATACCCGGCTCTCCATCAGGGACCTGGCGGGCGGCGCGCAGCCGATGCTGCGCAGGCGGGGAAATCGTGAATATGCGATTGTCTACAACGGGGAGATCTACAACGCCGATGAGCTCAAGCGGGATCTGCTCAGCCGCGGCTGCGGCTTTGAGACCACCTGCGACACTGAGGTGATCCTGTACGGATACATGGAATACGGCATGGAGATCGCAGAAAAGCTAAACGGCATCTTCGCCTTCGCTATATGGGACGGATATCGGGACACGCTCTTTCTCTGCCGGGACCGGCTGGGCGTAAAGCCGCTTTTTTATGACTTGAAGGGTCCGGACCTTGTATTCGGCTCCGAGCCCAAGGCACTTTTCGCCCACCCGCAGATACGGCCGGAGGCGGATATGGACAGCTTCAGGGAGATATTCGGCATAGGCCCGGCGAGGACGCCCGGCTGCGGGGTGTTCTGCGGACTGCGAGAGGTAAAGCCGGGCTGCATTCTGGAGTATTCCCGCGGCGGGATGAGGGAATATGCCTATTGGACCTTGCAGGCCAGGCCGCATACGGACAGCTATCAGCAGACGGTCGAGACCGTGTCCTGGCTGCTGCGGGACGCTGTGAAGAGGCAGCTGGTTTCAGACGTGCCCGTTTGCAGCTTTCTCTCGGGCGGGATAGATTCCAGTGTGGTCACGGCGATAGCGTCGCGTCAGCTGGCGGCGGAGGGCGTGGCGCTGAACACATTTTCCTTCGACTTCGCCCACAACGACACCTGCTTCCAGTCCAACGCCTTCCAGCCAACGCGCGACAGGCCGTATGTGGATCAGGTGCTGGAGCTCTACCCTCTTCATCACACCTATTTAGAGTGTGACGAGGCGACACTGGCAGATCTGCTGGACGACGCGGTGAGGATGAAGGACCTGCCCGGCATGACCGATGTGGACGCCTCCCTCCTCTACTTCTGCGGCCTGGTCAAGAGGCACAACAAGGTCGCGCTGACAGGCGAATGCGCGGATGAGATATTTGGCGGCTATCCCTGGTTCTATCGGGAGGAGCTGCTGAATGTGGACGGCTTCCCCTGGTCGGCGGACCTGTCGGCCAGGACGGCGCTGCTCTCGGACGAGGCGATACGGACTCTGGACCTTGAGGACTATGTCAATGAGCGTTACCGGGACACGCTGGCGCAGGTCCCGGCTCTGCCGGGCGAGCCGGCGGAGGACCGGCGCAGGCGGGAGATGAGCTATCTCAATCTGCGCTGGTTCATGCAGACCCTGCTGGACCGGATGGACCGCGCAAGCATGGCCTGGGGCCTGGAGGCGCGTGTGCCCTTTGCGGACCACCGGATAGTGGAGTATGTCTACAACGTGCCCTGGAGCATGAAGTACAGAGACGGCATGGAAAAGCGGCTGCTCCGCGACGCCTGCAAGGACCTGCTGTCGCCCCAGCTGCTTTACCGCAAGAAGAGCCCTTATCCCAAGACCTACTCGCCGGTCTACGAGAATCTGCTCGCCGAGCGCTTCCGGCGGATGCTCTCCGACCCCAAAGCGCCCGTACACCGGTTCTTGGATAAGCGTAAGGCCGAGCGCTTCCTAGAGCAGCCCAAGGACTACGGCAGGCCGTGGTTCGGGCAGCTGATGGCGGGGCCGCAGATGATAGCTTATTTCCTGCAGATAAACTACTGGATGGAGCGCTACGGCATAGGCTGATGCCGCAGCAGCATAAACCGCCGGGGCAAAGCGGACTTTGCTCCGGCGGTCTTGATTTACATGCCTATTGATAACTGCTGTCCTCAGGGGCGGGAGGCTCACCAATAGCAGTCCGAGCCGTTGCCCTCGGCGTTCAGGAAGCTCAGGTCGTCACGGATGCAGACGACGACGTCGGGCTTGTACTGCTCTATGTACTCGGCCAGCCTTGCCCCGTCGAAGTAGCGGTAGTCGAGGTATCTCGCCTCGTCAAAGCTCGCCCAGAGGAGCGTCTCCATGGCGTTGGAGTAGCTGTCGCCCCAGAGCAGCAGGCGGGGCAGCTCAGGCCGGTCCGTGTCTATTATCGTCTCGCCCATGTCTCCGCCCATGTAGACGCCGTAGGAGATGAGCTCGCCCTCGGGCGGGACGGTGAACACCTCCGGCTCCACGGAAACGCCGTTGTCCGTTCTGGTGAACGGTATCTCCTCCGGCAGGTGCGAGATCACCAGCCGCTCGTCCGTGCCGTAGAGGCCGAAGAGCTTGCGGTCCAGCGAGCCGAGCACCGGGTTCGGCAGCTCCTCGAGGGAGAGCTCGGACTCGGAATAAACTCGCAGGTCAAGGCCCGTCGCCGCGTTCACAGCGTCCATGAGCGCGGTGTAGGCGGAGAGCATGCCGCGATAGCTGTAATGGTGGTCGGTGTTCAGATAGTACTCGCGCGGGCTGCCCTCGGCGGCGTAGGTCTCCCCCGCGTCAATGAGACGCAGCCCGGCGGCGGACATGGCCTCCTTGAAGGCGGCGGACATGGCGTCCAGATTTGCGGCGTGGTTGTCCATGTTCTCGGGGTAGTCGTCGCGGAAGTATGAGCTCTGCTCGGGTATGCACAGATAAAAGAGCGCGCCGCCGTTTGCCTCGACCACGGTCTCAAGCTCAGCCAGGGCTCCGACCTCCGACTCGGCCTCGTCGGTGAAATCCTGCGTTCCGGAACCGGTGTAGCCGTGGAACGGGAGCAGCAGTCCGTCGCCGACCACTATGTCGTTGACCACCGGGCGGCCCAGGAGCAGGTTCAGCAGCGTCTGAGCCTTTATTAGGCGCGTGCGGGCGATGTACTGGTCGCCCAGGTACTCGTCCAGGTCGGTCATATAGCTGCCGTCCCAGAGATTCGAGGCGGCGGCCTCAGGCATAGGCGCGGCGCTGCGGTTTTCGTAGAAGAGAGAGTCGTAGGACGAGAATACGGCCCTGTACAGCGTTCCGGCGAAGGATGCGGCCATCGCGAGGGCGAGTATGGCCAGGAATCCGGCCTTGATACGTTTTTCCATGCTCCGCACCCCCTCAGAACCTGAAATAGATGAACGGGTTGAAGCCCGCGGCGAGCAGAGAGCTCACGGCGAGGCCGAACACGGCCAGCGCGAGGAAACAGTTCCAGAGCCCCAGCCGCTTTTTGAGCGCCGGATATACGGGCGCGGCGAGGATGGCGCCGAGCAGCAGCTCCGGCCAGAGCTCGGAGAGCCAATAGGTCGCCTCTCCCGACCACAGCGGGCCGGAAAAGAGCGCGGCAAAGTAGTCAAGCGCCTCCTTCGGGCCGGATGCGCGGAACCAGACCCAGCCCAGCATGACGACCAGCAGCGTCAGCACATGCCTCAGCGCCGCGGGCAGCCGGGCGAAGGCGCCGCGCCAGACATAGCGCTCGCCTATCAGGAAGGCCGCGTACCAGAGGCCCCAGATGAGGAAGTTCCAGTCCGCGCCGTGCCAGAAGCCGGTCAGCGCCCAGACGATGAGCAGGTTCAGGATATTCCGCGGCAGAGAGCGCCGGCTCCCGCCGAGGGGTATGTACAGGTAGTCCCGGAACCAGCCTGAGAGCGTCATGTGCCAGCGCCTCCAGAACTCCGTGACGGAACCGGAGATGTAGGGATAGTTGAAGTTCTCCGGCAGGCGGAAGCCGAAAAGCCTGCCCAGTCCGATGGCCATGTCGGAGTAGCCGGAGAAGTCGTAATAGATGTGCAGCGTGTAGGCTATCATGCCTAGCCACGCGAGGCCGGCGGAGAGCTCGTCGGACGTGCAGGCAAAGGCGCGGTCGGAGAGCTCGGCCAGAGCGTTTGAGAGTATGCACTTCTTGCCGAGGCCGAAGATGAAGCGCGCGGCCCCCTCCGCGGCGCCGTCCAGGGTCTCACGGCGCTCGTTCATGTCCAGGGCGACGTCTGTATAGCGGACTATCGGCCCGGCGATAAGCTGCGGGAAGAAGGAGATGTACAGCGCCACCTGCGCCAGCGAGCGGTTGGGCGGCGTGTCGCCGCGGTAGACGTCCACTACGTAGCTCAGGCCCTGGAAGGTGAAGAAGGAGATGCCTATGGGCAGGGTTATCTCCGGCAGGGGTATGCCGAAGACACCCGCGGCGAACCCGGCGTATTTGAACCAGAAGAGCAGCGCCAGGTGCAGAGTGACGGCGGCGGCGAGCAAGGCCTTCCGTCTCCGCACACGCGGCAGCAGCAGGCCCGCGCCCCAGTCGAGCAGTACGGAAAAGAGCAGCAGCGGCAGGGCGCGCAGTCCGGCACAGGCGTAGAAAAAGAGGCTCGCGGCGAGCAGCACAAAATTCCGGCCGCCGCGAAAGCGCCCGGGGACGATGAAGTACAGAGCTATGACCACCGTCAGGAAGAAAAAGAGAAAGCTGACGCTGCTGAAAACCAATGCAAGCCCTCCGCCGTGCATAAAATAGGCCGAGCCGCAGCTTTGGTCGCGCCGCTCGGCACCTCAGTAAGCCGCGAAGCGTTGGTTTCGCGGCATTTTGTCGATTTAAGGTCATTATATTCGCGCAGCCTGGCAAAGTCAAGCAGGCGCCTAGAGCCAAGCGCCTGCTTACTCCTCAGCCCTTATAGGCTGCAACGGCTATGCAGCTCAACGCCATGGCAGCAAGCGCGGCGGCTATAGCCGCTGCGCCGGACACCATCGGGATGAGCGTTATCAGCAGCAGCGCCGCCCCGGCGCAGAGCATGACCCTGCCGGCGTAGCGCTGGGTCTTGTGCCAGGCCTCATCGCTCGAGAGCGAGTACTTGGTCCGGGCGCCGGTGAGCGAATTTCGCCGGAGCTTGGGAAACTGGTTCCCGGCTGCGATAAAGGTCAGCGCGATGACCGCAGCGCCCAGTTTTAACAGAAACCCGGAGTCCAGTGTACTGCCTGCGCCGGAGCTGTACACGAAATTAAACGCCATACCAGTGAACAGCAGGCACATGAACGCCTGCGTCCATTTCATTATCCGCTCCACCGTCTGCGTGTTCTGCTCCGACTCCGATTTGGAGACGGAACATATCATCTTTCTCAGTCCGATTCCGAACAGCAGCCCGAAGTAGCCGATAACGCTGATGAGTACCGTGTCGAACGAAAAACGGCCCGCGAACCTGTCGGCCTCGCCCGAGGCGTTCCAGTGCACGGGCACCGTCTCCGGCATGAACGGCAGGCGGAGCAGATAGTACACCAGAGGCAGGCCGCAGAATATGAGCTCGAGTATGAGCACTTCCCTGTCGGTGAGTCTTTTCATGTCCGCACCTCGCTCTCGCTTTGCGCGCTGGTCAGACCGCTCAGAAAAACCATGGCGTCCTCCAGCACGCTGGTGTTCAGTTCATAGTAGATATACTTCCCCACGCGCTCGTCCCGCACCAGTCCGGCCTCTCGCAGAACGGCCAGATGCCGGGACACCGCCGCGCTGGAGATTGAAAAATTATCTGAAATATCTCCAGCGGATAGATTACCATTTTTAAGGAGCTGGAGTATGCTCCTCCTGGTCGGATCGGCCAGAGCGCGCATCGTCTCTTGCAAGCCCATTGCCACACCTCATTTAACAATATTGTTAATTGATATTATCATCTATTTGCCCGTGAGTCAAGTCACTTTATACATGTTTATACGCTTATGTGCGCCGACGTTTATGCATTTTATTGAAAATACTGTTGAATTTTGCTGAAATATGTGTTAGCCTAATTAAGTAAAGCAATTATGCCGGCGCTTCCCCTTATTTTATGAAAGGGTGATTATGTTGAAACGAGTCCTCTGTTTCTCTCTGCTGGTTGTATTTGTTCTAATGCTTACGGTTCCATCATTTGCCATCAGGTCCGGCGGTCAGGAGGCGCTTGACTTCACCTCCAGGACCCCGGAGGAGCACGGTGAAGGCTGGGATTGGGACCCCGGAACCAGGACGCTCACATTGAGCGGACTGGGTCTTTACGTTTCAGGCGTTAAACCTCGGGTCGAGCCCGGTGCGCTGATACTCCCGGGAGGTTCGACCATAGCTCTTTCGGAGGGGAGCGAAAACTCCATCGTGTTCGACATCAGCTCGTGCACGACAGATAATGCATACGGTATTTATTGCAACGGCCAGCTGACCATCACAGGCGCAGGCCGGCTTTCTGTTGAAGTGGCGGGCACGAACACCCAGAACAGCTACGGCGTATACGCTATTGGTGATATAACGATACAAGGCGGCGCGGAAGTCTCTGCATCCGCTGGGGATGTTCAAGAGGTAAACGGCCTGCAATCCTCCGGCGTTATATCGCTCGGCAGCCTGTCTGTTTGCGAGGCGGCGCTCACGGCTGTGAGCTTATCCGGGGAGAACGCCGCTGAGAGCTGCGGCATCAGCTCAGGTTGGAACGTCAATCTTGAGAACGCCGCAGTCGTCGCTTATGGCGGGACCGCTTCAGAGGCCAGCTTCGGCATCAACAGCGTCTACGGCATGGTGATATCCGGCGGCAAGCTGATATCCACCGGCGCTGAGTCGGGCTCCGTGAGCGCCGGGGTATGCTGCGGCGGCGGTGCAGAGATATCGGCAGGCGCTGATGTATATGTTTATGGTGATAGCGCTGCTGTCAGCTCAGGGCTCGACGCCTCCAAGGGGCTGGTGAGTATTTCGGGCGACTCCACCCGCGCTTTGTTCTTCGGCGGCGCGGAGCCCGAGAGCGTGCTGATGGCGAGGTCGGCTGACTGCTCAACGCTCGTGGGCGGCCTCTGTGCCGGTTCTCTGAGCATATCCGGAGGCATGGTGCTTGCCGGTTCCGCCTCCGGTTCAGGCGGGGCCATACTCAGCAGCGGCGAGGTGTGCATAAGCGGCGGTCAGGTGACAACCATATCCGGCGGCGAGGATAGCCTGTTCAGCGTCGCAGGGCCAAACGGCGGCCTTTGTCCGGGTGCCCTAACCGTCAGTGGAGGCAGCTTCAACGCCTCGGTAGCGCAATATGCGGCGGATACGCTCAACTTCGAGGTCAGCCGCGGCGACGGGCGCTTTGCATACTTTAAGACGGCCGAGGAGGCGCTGGAATACGCCGGGGACGCCGACGGCGTCGTCATAAGGGGCGTGGGCGCCAGTGCGGGCCTGCGCAGCTGCTCCGTCAGCATCTCCTCAGACGGTGAAACTGTGGACTTCACCCGCGTGCTGCCAGAGGGCTTCACGGTCACGCTGCCCGCCGCCCCGACGAGGTCCGGGTACATCTTCCTCGGCTGGTGCGGGAGCGGGGCCACTTATGGCGCCGGCGATGTGGTCACGGTCGTGGGCGACGTGGACTTCGTCCCCAGCTGGTGCAGCCTGCCCCTTCTGGTGGAGCCTGAGCCGGAGCCGGAGCAGAGTGAACCGGCGGCGGTGTTTGCGGACGTGTCTGAGGCGGACTGGTTTTTCGAGGCCGTCGAGTATGTCAGCTCCGCGGGGCTGATGCAAGGCGTGGCTCCCGGGCAGTTTGCTCCGGACGTCGGGCTTAGCCGCGCAATGTTCTGGACGGTGCTCGCCCGCGCCGAAGGCGTGGACACCGACGCCGGAGCGCTCTGGTACTCCTGTGCACAGGAGTGGGCGGCGGACTGCGGCATCTCCGACTGCACGGAACCCGAGGCCTCCATCACGCGCGAGCAGCTGGTCACGATGCTATACCGCCTGTGCGGTGAGCCGGGGAACTCGGCTGCGCTGGACGCGCCCGACTCCGGGGCCGTCAGCTCCTGGGCCCGCGGGGCCATGGCCTGGGCGCTCGAGCTCGGCCTGATAGAGGGCGACGAGACAGGCGCAATCCGTCCAGCAGACACGGCTACCCGTGCGGAGGCGGCCGCGATACTTATGCGGCTGGCGCAAAACTGAAAAAAGCACGTGGGGCAGGCAAAAGCCTGTCCCACTTCTTTATGATATATCTTTCAATCGCCGGTAAAATGTGGCCGGTCTCATGCCAGTCTGCTGCAGCGCGGAGGCGAAATCTATCTCCTTATTGCGCCAGCTGGAGACGACCTCCTCAAAATTCTCAGGCAGGGGCAGGGCCGGGCGGCCGAAGGGCACGCCGCGGGCCTTTGCGGCTGCTATGCCCTCCGCCTGGCGCTGGCGGATATTCTCGCGCTCGTTTTGAGCCACAAAGGATAGTATCTGCAGCACCAGGTCCGCTATAAAGGTGCCCATCAGGTCCTTGCCGCTGCGGGTGTCGAGAAGCGGCATGTCCAGCACCACTATATCAACGCCCTTTTCCTTGGTCAACAGCCGCCACTGCTCGAGTATCTCGCCGTAGTTGCGGCCCAGGCGGTCTATGCTCTTCACATACAGCAGGTCGTCCCGCTTGAGCCGCCTCAGCATGCGGCGGTATTCCGGGCGCTCAAAATCCTTGCCCGACTGCTTGTCTACAAAAAGATTGCACTCCGGCACCTTGCAGCTCCTGAGAGCCACCAGCTGCCGGTCCTCGTTCTGGTCCGCGCTGGAAACGCGGATGTAGCCGTAAACCTTGCTCATAACTTATTGGACCTCCTTCGCTATGCCGTCGTCCACCTTAGCATACGTTGGAGCCTGGGGGATCTGACCGCCGCGCCGGGTTTTGCATGGTGCGGCGGTGCTATGTCATTTCAGCGCGTTGAAATACCGCTCTATGTCCTCCCGGCGCGCGCGGCTTGTACCCTGTATCATTGCGTCAGAGCCTCCGCCGCGGCCGTCGATGGCGGCGTTTATCTCTTTGGCCCTGGCCCTGAGCGGTACCGTGCGGCTGCCGATGATGTATTTGTAGTCGCCGTCCGTGCCCGCAAAGCCCGCGCAGACCTGGCCCGCGAGCTCCGAGCCCGCATTGACGAGCTCCCGCAGGGTTATCATGTCTATATCGCTCTCGAATATGCAGATGCTGCCCTCCGTGGGCCGGAGCGCGGCGGCTTTGAGCTGCAATAGCTCCCGCTTGAGCTTTGTGAGCTCCGCGCGGCGCTCCTCCTGCTCGGCCATCACGCGGGCAATGGCCCCGCCTGTCTCGAGCCGTTTGGCGGAGAGTGCGGCGGAGACGGCGGCGTTGTTCTCGTGCAGGGCCTCGTAGTCGAGCAGGGCCGCCTCGCCGCAGAGCAGCGTCAGCCTTGTGCCGCCGCGGTGGCGCATGCTGTCGATTATCTTCAAGAGCCCTACCTCGCCGCTGTGCGATACGTGCGGCGCGCAGCAGGCGCAGAGGTCCACGCCCTCTATCTCCACTATGCGCACCTGGCCCGTCAGCTCCTTCTTGCTGCGGTAGTCCATCGCGGCGAGCTCGCCGGGCGTGGACAAAAGCGTGCGCACAGGCACGTCGCGCCATATCGCGCGGTTCGCCTCCAGCTCGGCGCGGGAGAGGTCCTCGCGCGAGAGCTCGCCCGAGAAGTCTATGGTTATCGCCTCCTCGCCCATGTGGAAGCCCACGTTGTCATAGCCGAAAAGCCGGTGCACAGTGCCGGAGAGGATGTGCTCGCCGGAGTGGCCCTGCATCCTCGAAAAGCGCAGCGGCCAGTCTATCCTGCCCTCCACCAGCGCACCCGGCTCCAGCGGCGCGGGCGTGAGGTGCACTATGTCCTCGCCCTCCTCGCGCAGTCCGAGCAGCTTCATATCCGAGAGGACGCCCTCGTCGGCCTCCTGGCCGCCGCCGCCGGGAAAGAACGCGCTGCGGTCCAGCTTGACCGCCCAGACTCCGTCCTCCTTCTCGCAGGACGTGACTCGGGCCGTGAACCGGCTGAGATGTCCGTCCGAGTAATACAGTTTTTCAGTCAAATCTACCACCTCTTTGTCCAATGATGATAGCACATTTCCACAAGCGCGGCAAGCGGCGGCTTGCTTGACGGGAGTGGGCTCGTATTATATAATGAGTGTAATCAAAACCGGGAGTGATAACTCTGAGGATACTCTATCTAATAAACTACGCGGGCAAGGCCGGGACGGAGAAATACGTCGAGAACCTCGTGCGCATCTTCTCCGCGGCGGGCAACGAGTGCCACTTCGCCTACAACATCGCGGGCGAGCTCTCTGAAAAGATGGCCGCGCGCGGCGTGCCCTGCCTGCAGCTCGACCTCGCGGGCTCGCCCACGGCGGCGGCCAAGGTGCTCGCGGCCTACTGCCGGGAGCACAAGATCGAGGTCATACACGCCCAGTACCCGCGCGAGAACATCATCGCCCTGCTCTCGCTCAGGCACTACGCCGCGCCGAGGGTGGTGTACACGAACCACCTCACTATCCGCAGCGGCCTGAAGTGGCGCGTGCTCAACCGCATCTTCACGCCGCGCGACCACAGGATAATCGCCGTCTGCCGCGAGGGGCGGGACATCATGGTCCAAAACGGCGTCTGCCCGGAGCGCATCGAGGTCATCTACAACGGCGTGGAGCCGGAGAAGTACCCCGTGCGCGACATGTCCGTCCGTCCTGAGCTCGGCATAGGCGAGGGCGAGTTCATGCTCTCCATCCTCGCGCGCTATGCGCCGGAAAAGGGGCTCTTTTTCCTGCTCGACGCCCTCTCTGAGCTCAAAAAGCTCACGGACAGGCCCTTCCGCTGCGTCATATGCGGCGACGGCGAGCAGTTTGACGCCGTCAAGCAGAAGGCGGCGGAGCTCGGGCTCGGCGATATCGTGGTCCAGACCGGCTATAGGAACGACGCGAACCGCATCCTCCGCGCGTCCGACCTCTACCTCAACACCAGCAGCTGCAACGAGGCGATGAGCTTCGCAATCCTCGAGGCCATGAACTGCGCGCTGCCCCTCGTCGTGACCGACGTCGGCGGCAACCGCGACCTCGCGGAGACGAACATTCGCTGCGGTTTTGTCGTCAAATACGGCGACGCGGCGGGCTTTGCCGGGGCCATCCACCGGCTCATGGAGGACGAGTCGCTCTATCGGCAGTTCTCGGCGGACGCCCTGCGCAAGATCTCTGAGGAATTCGACCTCGAGAAGCTGGCCTGGGACGTCTACCGCGCATATCAATAAACATTTTGGAGGCACATCATGATCGACGAAAAAGGCAGACTCTTTGGCAAGGTGAACATCGTTGACCTGCTCATAGTCATAATCATCCTCGCCGCGGCGGCTTTCCTCGGCTACAAGCTGCTCGGTCCCCAGAGCACCGCTGCCAACACGCAGAAGGTCCTCGTCACGCTCTACTGCGAGGAGACCCCGAACTACGTCGCAGACCAGCTCGAAGAGGGCGCCGAGGTCTGGGACAGTGAGAACAACGTCACCATCGGCTACCTCAAGGACTGGCGCACCGGCGACAGCAAGAGCGCCGTTACCGACGTCACCGGCAAGGTCGTGGAGATAACCCGCGAGGACTACTGCTCCGTCACGCTCAACTGCGAGGGCGAGGGCGTTGTCGGCACGCACGGCGTCACCATCGGCGGCACGCTCTACGGCGCGGGCCAGTCCATGAGCGTGTATTTCAACGACTGCAAGCTCTTCCTGCGCGTTCAGAGCATCGAGGTCATTGAGTGATAACGGACCGAGTGCCTGAAAGCGAGGTGGTCTGCTTTGCTCGGTAACAGCATACTCGGGCGGCTGTACGGCTGGTGGCTGTACAGCGCCATATTCCGCATCCTGCGCGGCATCTACCGCCCCTTCAGCCGGGCGTTTCCGCACAGCGCGGTGGTGCGCTTTCTCCGGCGCAGCCCCAAGGTCGAGGTCTGGTACAGGGCCAGCCTCTTCACAAGGATAGTCGACGCGGTATGGAACTTCCTGCTGCGGGTGTTCGGAGCCATCTTCCGGTATCTACGCCCTGCGGCGGCGACAAGCCTCATAGTCCGGCTCGTGTCGGGCTCGAGGCTGCTGCGCTTTGACGTCATCCTCGGCGGCTTCGTTTTTGTCATGTTCATAACTCCGCACGCGATGTGGTCGAACTCCTACGCCGTGCTCGCGGCGGTGGGGCTCTTCGGGCTGTGGTTCCTCATGTCCGCGGCGGGCTCCAGGGAGAAGGTATATCCCAAGGCGCTGGGTCTCCCCTTCCTGCTCTTCCTCATGGCCTGCGTGGGCAGTCTGATGTTCACCAGCGCGTTCAGCGACAGCTTCAGGATACTGCTCTTCTTCATCGCCGCCTTCCTGCTAACCTTTGTCATAATGGCGGACACCACGGACGAGCGGCGGCTCGTTTCTCTCATGGGCTGGATATACGCCGCGGTCATTCTCACGGCGCTCTATGCCATCGCGCAGAGGTTCATGGGCGTCGAGGTCAGCGCGTCGTACACGGACCTCGACCTGAACGCCGGCGTCCCCGGGCGCGTCTACTCCACGCTGGACAACCCAAACAACTACGCCGAGTTCCTCGTGCTCTTCACGCCGCTTTGCGTCTCCTTTGCGATGAACCGCAAGAACCCGACGCTGCGCTTTGTGCTCTGCTGCTGCATAGTGTTCCCGCTCGCCGCGATAGTGATGACCTACTCGCGCTCGAGCTGGCTCTCGCTGGCTGTGGCGGCGGTGGTTTTCGTCTACTACGTGGACAAGCGGCTCATCCCCATCGGCTTTGTGGCGATACCGCTCATCATCCCCTTCCTGCCGGACAGCATAATCACGCGCTTTTCCACCATCTTCAACTCGCACGACAGCTCGGCGAGCCACCGCATCCGCACCTGGCAGAGCCTGCTGCCCATGCTGCGCGACCACGGCTTCACCGGCATCGGCATGGGCCCGACCACCTTTGCCGACCTCTACCCCAGCTATGCGCTCACCGGCGCGACCAAGGGCGTCTACCACACTCAGATGCTGTACATGGAGCTCTTTATCGAGACCGGCGCGCTGGGCTTTGTGTCGTTCATGTGGATGATGCTCCGCAACATCAAGGACGCCGCCTTCGGCATCTTCCGCGCCTCCGGGCGTGAGGCCCAGGGCGCGCTGGTCGCCTGCGTCGCCTCGTTTGTCGGCATCGCCGTGGCCTCCATCTTTGAGTATATCTGGTTTTATCCGCGCGTGCTGTTCGCGTATTTCATCCTTCTCGGCGTGTGCCTAGCCTGCATCCGCATGGGCCGGGAAAAGCGGGAGGTTGGCTCCGTTGACAGGAAATAAGAAGCTCATATACGCCGCGCTCTTTGCGGCGCTCTGCTGCGTAATAACCATGTACCCCAAGTTCCCCACGCTCTTCGGCTATATCCACGCCGGGGACGCGCTGGTGCTGCTGGCCGCCTATGTGCTCGGGCCGCTCTGGGGCTCGCTGGCGGCGGCGCTCGGCTCCAGCCTCGCCGACCTCATGGCGGGCTATGTGCAGTATTTCCCGGGCACCTTTGTGATAAAGGCCGTCATGGCCCTGCTCGCCGGGGCGCTGCTGCGCCGCTTCGGGGCCAGGAGGCCCGTCGTCACCTCCGTGCTCGCGGGTCTCGCCGCCGAGTGCATAATGGTGCTCGGCTACCTCGGATACGAGGGCGCGCTGCTCGGCTACGGCTGGGCCGCCGCGGGCAGTGTGCCGACGAACATAGTTCAGGGCGTATTCGGGGCCGCGGCCTCCTCCGCCCTCTTTGCAGCTCTCATGAAGACCCCCTACGCCCGACGCGAGCTCGGCCTGGACTTCAGGCACGACAAGGACAAGCGCTGACGGCGCTGCAACACTCCCAAAGGAGGTGACGACCCATGCCAGGCAAGACGATACTGCGTGAAAAGCTAAACGAGTCCATCTCGTCCGTGCTGCCCATCGCGCTCATAGTGGCGCTGATGTGCCTGAGCTTTGTGCCTGTGACAACGGACCTGATGCTGTCCTTTCTGCTCGGCACCATAATGCTCATCGTCGGTATGGGTCTCTTCACCCTCGGTGACGAGGCGTCCATGACGCAGATCGGCAACCACACCGGCGCGCGCATGACCAAGACCCGCAGGCTCTGGCTCATCCTGGCGCTCAGCTTCATCCTCGGCGTCGCGATAACCGTTGCGGAGCCGGACCTGCAGGTCCTCGCCTCCAATGTGCCGCACATAAACACGGCGGTGCTTATCATCACCGTCTCCGTCGGCGTGGGGCTCTTCCTCGTCGTCTGCATGCTGCGCATCCTGCTCGGCATCCAGCTCCGCTGGGTGCTGCTCGGCTGCTACATAGTCGTCTTTGCGCTCGCCGCACTGTCTGATGCGGGCTTTCTCAGCGTCGCCTTCGACTCAGGCGGCGTCACGACCGGGCCGATGACCGTGCCCTTCATCATGGCGCTCGGCGTCGGTGTGGCCTCCATACGCAGCGACAAAAATGCCGAGGCGGACAGCTTCGGCCTCGTGGCGCTCTGCTCCATCGGTCCCATACTCGCCGTCATGCTCCTCGGCTTTTTCTACGAAATGGAGGACGGTGTCGTCGCCGCCAGCGTGATACACAGCTATGCCGACACGGTTGAGCTCGGCGGCGGCTATCTTCGCGCGATACCCGAGTACATGGGCGAGGTGGCGCTCGCGCTCGCGCCCATTGTGGGCTTTTTCCTGCTGTTTCAGGTTTTCGCGCTGCATCTGCGGCGTGTGCCCTTCCTCAAGATAATAATCGGCCTCGTCTACACCTACGTCGGCCTCGTGCTGTTCCTCGTGGGCGTGAATGTGGGCTTCTCCTCGCTGGGCACGATTCTCGGCGCGCAGCTCGCGATACAGTCGCCCTGGCTGCTCGTGCCCATTGCCATGGTCATGGGCTGGTTCATAATCTCCGCCGAGCCCGCGGTGCACGTGCTCAACAAGCAGGTCGAGGAGATCAGCGCCGGGGCCGTGTCCGAAAAGGCCATGGGCCTGAGCCTCTCGATAGCCATCGCGCTGGCGACCGGGCTCGCCATGGTGCGGGTGCTGACGGGCATCTCGATACTCTGGTTCGTCGTCCCCGGCTATGTCATAGCGCTGGCCATGAGCTTTTTCGTGCCGCCCATCTTTACCGCCATCGCCTTTGACTCCGGCGGCGTGGCCTCCGGCCCGATGACCGCGACCTTCATGCTGCCCTTCGCCATGGGCGCGTGCGAAGCCGTGGGCGGGAACGTCATAACCGACGCCTTCGGGCTGGTCTCGCTCGTCGCCATGATGCCGCTCATCACGGTGCAGGTCATGGGCGCGGTTTACGTGGTGCGCTCGAAAAAGGCCAAAGAGACCTTCGACGCGACGCAGCTTGCGGACACGGACATCATCGAGCTCTGGGAGGTGGCGTCATGATAATGGACTTTGTGGTCGCCATCGTGGACCGCGCCCGGGCGGAGGACATGCTGGAGGTCTACCGCAGTCACGGTCTGCCCATAGTGCTGACCATGCTCGGCAACGGCACGGCAACCTCGGAGCACCTGAGCCTCTACGGGCTCGAGGCCACGGAGAAGGCGCTGGTCGCCTCCGTCGCCTGCGGCGACATGACCCGCCAGATCATAAAAAGCGCCAAAAGGCGGCTTTTCATCGACATCCCCGGCAACGGCATCATGCTCGCCGTGCCGATAAAAAGCGTGGGAGGAGGACGCACCTTGGCATTTCTCACAGGAAACAGCGCGCCAGACGGCGCCGTGCCGGAGCTGAGCTTCGAGCACGAGCTGATAATGGTCATAATCAACGAGGGCCACACGGACACGGTCATGGACGCGGCGCGCTCCGCCGGAGCCGCGGGCGGCACGGTGCTCCACGCGAAGGGCACCGGCGCGAAGCAGGCCGAGCGCTTCCTCGGCGTCTCCATCGCCGAGGAAAAGGAGCTCATCATCATCGTCTCCAAGGCCTCTGAAAAGGCGGCAATCATGAAGGCCATCGCTGAAAACTGCGGCCCCGGCACGCCGTCCGGAGCCATCTCCTTCTCCCTGCCCATCTCCGCCGTCGCCGGACTGCGCGTCCTCGAGGACGACTGAAGGGAGGGCATATCATGAGACAATGCATGGATGCCGACAACCTGCACCGTCGGCTCAGGAAAATAATCGGGCAGGTCCAGGCCATTGACCGGATGGTCGACGAGGACGTGCCCTGCGAGGACATACTCGCCCAGATAAACGCCGCGAAGTCCGCCCTGCACCGCGTCGGGCAGGTCGTGCTCGAGGGCCACATCAAGCACTGCGTGCGCGACGGCATAGAGCACGGCGACGCAGAAAAGACCATCGAGAGCTTCACAAAGGCCGTTGAGCGCTTCTCAAATATGGGCTGATCCCCTCCCCCGCCCTTGACATCAGGGGCGGGTCGGTCTATATTATACCTATACCCCCATAGGTATATGAAAGGCGGATGTGTATGGAGAAGCTGGAGGCCCTGTTGAAGTGGGGCGGAGTCAAAAAGGACGTCATTTGCCTGGTTTTGGGCGGCATTTCCCTGCTTGTCAGCATCATTGGGCTGGCTCCCGACCTGCCTTTTGACCCAGCCTGGGTGGCCATAATCCTCTGTGGCGTGCCGATAATCCTCGAGGCCGTCATCGGGCTCGTCACCGCCTTTGACATCAAGGCCGACGTGCTCGTCTCCATGGCGCTCATCGCCTCGGTCATCATCGGCGAGGACTTCGCCGCGGGCGAGGTGGCCTTCATCATGCAGCTCGGCTCCCTGCTCGAGGACCTGACCGTCGCCAAAGCCCGCGCGGGCATTGAAAAGCTCGTGCAGCTCACGCCCCAGACCGCACGGCGCATCTCCGGCGGTGCCGAGGAGGTCATACCCGCCGAAAACGTCCGCGTCGGGGACGTTCTGCGCGTCCTGCCCGGGGAGACGATACCGGTCGACGGCGTCATACTCACTGGCGAGACCTCGGTAAATCAGGCCGTCATGACCGGCGAGAGCCTGCCCGTAGACAAGGGCCCGGGCGACGAGGTCTCCAGCGGAACGGTGAACCAGTTCGGCTCCTTCGACATGCGGGCGGCCAAGGTCGGCGAGGACAGCTCCATCCAGAGCATGATCCGCCTCGTGCAGTCCGCCGACGCGGGCAAGGCCAAGATCGTCGGCCTCGCCGACCGCTGGGCGACGTGGATAGTCGTGACCGCGCTGGTCGCCGCCGCCGGCACCTGGGCCGTGACGGGCGAGGTCATCCGCGCGGTGACGATCCTCGTCGTGTTCTGCCCCTGCGCCCTAGTGCTGGCCACGCCGACGGCCATCATGGCGGCCATCGGCAACGCTACGAAGCACGGTTTCCTTGTCCGCGAGGGCGATGCTCTCGAGCGGCTGGCGACAGTGCGGCGGGTGTGTTTTGACAAGACCGGCACGCTCACGACGGGGCATCCCCGCGTCGCCGCCGTGCGGAGCTTTGACGAGGGGCTGGGCGAGGACGGGCTCTACGCCCTTGCGGCGAGCGTGGAGGCGCGCAGCGAGCACCCGCTGGGCAAGGCCGTCGTCGCTGGCTGGCGAGAGACGGGAGGCGAGCTTGCCGCGGCCGAGGATTTTGCAATGCTCCCCGGGCGGGGCGTCAGCGCGCTTGTCGGCTCCCGGCGGGTGCTTGCGGGCAATATTGAGCTGCTCGCCTCCGAGGGCGCGGCTCCCGGTGCGGAGATGCTCTCGGCCGCGGAGGGATACCGCGAGCGCGGCTGCACGGTCATATACATAGCCGTCTCCGGCGCGGCGGCAGGCTTCATCGCGCTCTCGGACACGCTGCGCCCCGGCATGGCGGACACGATAAGCGCCGTGCGCGAGGCGGGGGCCGAGCCCGTGCTGCTCACCGGCGACCACAGGAACGCCGCCGAGACGATAGCGCGCGAGCTGGGCATCACCGAGTACAAGTACGAGTGCCTGCCCGAGGACAAACTGGCCTGGATAGACGCCTCCCAGCGCGCGGGCGCGCCCGTCTGCATGATAGGCGACGGCATAAACGACGCCCCGGCGCTCAAGATGGCCTGCACGGGCATAGCCATGGGCGGCGTGGGCAGCGACATCGCCATCGAGGCCGCGGACATCGCGCTGGTGAACGACGAGATAAGCGAGCTGCCGCATCTTCTGCGCCTCTCGCGGCGGATGATGGGGACGATAAAGCTAAACCTCACCTTCTCGATGACGCTCAACTTTGCGGCCATCGTGCTGGCGATGACGGGCATACTCGACCCCGTGGTCGGCGCGCTGGTGCACAACGCGGGCTCTGTGCTGGTGATAATCAACTCCGCCTTCCTGCTGCGCTGGCGTAAGCGCGGGGCTTGAAAAGCGGGCGCGGCGGTGCTACAATGGCCAAAACCCGAAAGGAAGTGCTCAGCATGATACGCGCCGCGACCGCCGCAGACATAGACGCCATTGAGGCCGGATACAACGAGCTGCTGCTCTACGAACAGGAGCACGGTTCAAACTCGCACTGGGTGCTCGGCGTCTACCCCACCCGCGCCACGGCGGAGCGGGCGGTCGAGGCCGGGACGATGTACGTCCTCGACGAGGGCGGGCGCATCTGTGCGAGCATGATACTCAACTCCCGCCAGGCGGCGGAGTACCGCGAGATGCCCTGGCTCTACCCCGCCGCGGACGACGAGGTGCTCGTGATACACACGCTCTGCGTCCCTCCCTCCATGGCCGGGCGCGGGCTGGGCACGCGCATGGTGGACTTTGCGACCGGCTTCGGTCTCGGGCGCGGCATGAGCGTACTGAGGCTGGACACTAACCTGTACAACCTCCCCGCCCAGCGGCTCTATCTCAAAAACGGCTGCCGCATCGCCGGGAACCGCCACTGCGTTCACGAGGGCGTGCTGGAGACCGACATATTGTATCTGGAGCGAAAGCTGTGAAAAAAACACCCCGGACCGCGTGTCCGGGGTGTTTTGTTATGCGGGCTCTATGACTGCGCCCAGGTTGGATGCCTTGGCGCTCATGGCAAGGCCGTGGCAGTTGAGCTGAGCGAGGTAGGTGTTCACTATTTCGCTCGGACGGGCTATCCTCGTGACGGCGATGCTGCCGCTATAAACGGCCTCTGCGCCGTTGTAGACAGTGAAGTCTATCGTGTCGGAGGTGGTATCCGGCTCCGGCGTCCAGGCGAGTTCCTCGCCGGGCTCGCCGCCGGATATTCTGCCGGAACTGCACTCCGCCTCTATGCGCGTGTAGTCAATGTCGAATTCAAACCTGAACTGTATGCCGTAGAGGCTGCTCACGGCGAGATTCGAGCTCCAGGTGACGCCGCTGGCGAGGATGCGCTCGTACTCCCCGAGCACAGCCGCGTCGTAGTCGCCGCCGTAGGCTTCCTGTATCATCAGGGCCGTTGTTATGCCGACATAGCTCCAGTTATCGCCGTCGCGCCGGAGCAGCATGAACCTGTCGCCGCCGCTGTCGGCTCTCGTCAGCCAGCCGCCCTCGATGAGCATTCCGCCCGCGGGCATGCCATTTTCGGGTTCAGCCAGCTCATAGTGTGCGCCGAGCTTGAATAGGCAGGCCACGCCGCCGTCGGTGAGCTCGGCCTCGCTGTAAGAGGCGAGCTCGGTTATCTCCGCCGCGCTGATATTGAGGTAGTCCATGTTTGCGGCCTGCTGCGCCGCGCAGCCCTTTGCAAATTCCAGCACCTGCTCCGGGAAATTCTCGGGCAGTACGGCTGTTACGGTGATGGGGATGCCGTAGTCGGGTGCGTCGGTCTGCACGCTGTCGTCGGCCTCGGCCTTGGGGTCGGTCAGGAAGCACACCACTGCGCCGATGCAGAGCACTGCGGCGAGCATAATGAGCCAGAACGCGGGCCTTTTGTACGTCAGCACCGACTTTACGCGGCCCTTGACCGCCGACTCGCCGAAGGCAAGCGGGCAGGCGCCGACGCCATGGTGCGGGCGGCTGAGGTCCAGCAGCGCCTGCGAGTAGTCCGCGCGCCCGGAGACGGGCAGGCGGCGTATCACGCGCTCGTCGCAGGCGAGCTCAATGTCGCGGCAAAAGAGCGCGTAGGCCAGCCAGACCAGCGGGTTATACCAGTACACGGCCAAAATGAGCCAGCCCAGGGGCTTTATCACGTGGTCGCCGCGCGCGATGTGGGCCCGCTCGTGCGTGAGCACCTGCTCCCGCGCGCCCTCGTCCAGGCCGAAGGGCAGGTAGATGCGCGGCCTTATGAGCCCCAGCACGAAGGGCGAGGCGACGCGCTCGCTCTCGAACACGTTGCCCTCGAGGAGCACGGCATCGGCCACGCGGCGGCGGAGGCGGAGCCAGCTCACCAGCGCCCAGAGCAGCATTGCCGCCGCGCCCGCGAGCCATATCACAGACGCGACGGGCAGCAGCACCTGGAGCGGGTTCGCGCTCGCGGCAGGCTCGGGTGCAAAGGCGGCGGTGAACGCGGGATTTATCGCGTCGTTGAGGGCCGCGATGCCGGTGTTCAACTCCGGCGCGGCGGCGTACATCACATCCTCGGGCAGCGTCTGGGTGCTGGGGACGAGGCTCAGGGCGCTCTCTATGCTCACGGGCAGCACGAGGCGCAGCCCCACCACGGCCCAGAGCAGCAGCCGAAAGCGCTTGGGCGCCCTTTTGAGGATGACGCGGAGCACTACGACGGCCAGGATGAGCCAGGACGCAGCTATGCCCATGTTCAGCGTCTTTATGAATACGTCAGCCATCTCCCCCGCCCTCCCTGTATTCGTCTATCATGCGCTGCATCTCATCGAGCTCGGCGCCCGAGAGCCGCCGGTGCCTTGTGAAGGCCGCGATGAAGGCCGGGAGCGAGCCGCCGAACTTCTTCTCCACCAGCTCGTCTATCTCGGCGGCCTGCACCTCATCCTTCGAGACCAGCGAGCGCACTACGGAGTTTTCATTCACCAGCACGCCGCGCTCGGAAAGGCGCTTGATGACCGTATACGTCGTGGTCGGCTTCCAGCCCAGCTGCTCGCGGCAGAGCGCGACCAGTTCGCTGCTGCGCACCGGCTCGTGCTCCCAGAGTATCAGGCAGAAGCGGTATTCGCTTTCAAAGACCTTGGGTGTCTCCATGTTTTCGCCTCCTCTAATCTGTTAGAGTAATTTTAGTCTAACAGATTAGAGCATACATGTCAAGAAAAAATCCCCGGTCCGAGCCGGGGATTTGTCATTTTGTAAGGCCCTTCCACGCTCTGGCGTAGAACGCGACGTAGCCGACGAAGGCAAAGACTGTAGCGGCGAGGCAGATGCCTATGAGCGCATCGCTGACCTGCTCCGGCATTCCCGGGATGACCAGCAGGAGGAATACCACGGCGTAGGTCACAGCGGTGCAGACCTTGCCGTACCACTGGGCTCCGTCCATGCGGAAGCCGCGCCGCAGCATAACGGCGCCCATGCCGAGCATATACAGCTCCTTGACCACGTACAGCCCGAACACCACGCCCATGAGCGGATAGCGGAACGACATGCTCAGCGCGATCGCGGCGAAGGTGAACTTGTCCGCGACGGGGTCTATCAGCTTGCCCCAGTCCGTTATCATGTTGAAGTGGCGGGCAATCTTGCCGTCGAGCATGTCCGTCAGGCCGGACACAGCGATGACGGCGGCGGCATACGCATAGTCCCTGTCCGTCTCGGCGCTGAAATAGACCACGAGATAAACAGGGATGAGTACGAGCCGGAAGTAGCTCATTATATTGGGAATTGAAAAGTATTCTCTGCGCCAGTCCCTCTTCAAAACAATCACTTCCAAGGAAAAATATATCACACAACCCGGGCAAGGTCAATGCCCGCCCCCCACTGGGCGCAGTATCAATCTACGCCGCAAAACTCAACAAAAAGTCAATGTGCGGCGGCGTATTTAATTTTCCCCCTCCGGGCGCGTTTACTCGGCAGGGTAAAAAAAGCGGGCCCCGGGTAGATGCCCAAGGGCCCTTTGGAGGGAGTAGAGAATCATCTGTATTTGTCGATGACGGCCTTCATGCCGTCCCAGGCGGCCTCCATGTCCGACACCAGCTTGAACTGCGTGCGGCAGCGGTCCAGATTCTGGCCCTCGCGCTGGGTGTGGAAGTAGTGGTCGCCCTCGAGGTAGTCGGTGAGGAAGCGGATGCCGCACTCGAGCGTCATAAGCTTGGCGCCCCAGGGCAGGTAATCGAGCTCAGCCTCGGTCAGAGCGCCGCCCGCGCCCTCCAGGAAGCCCGCGGCGTAGACGTCGAAGAGCTCGAGGTCGAAGTTGACCTTCGTGAGGTCGCGCTCGTCCTCGGCGCTGTGGTTCGCGCCGAAGCGGATGGAGTCGCCGAAGTCGTTTATGGAGAGGCCCGGCATGACCGTGTCGAGGTCGATGACGCAGATGCCCTCGCCGGTGGCGCGGTCGATGAGGATGTTGTTGAGCTTGGTGTCGTTGTGCGTGACGCGCAAGGGCAGGCGGCCCTCACGCAGCGCGGAGAGCGCCACGGAGCAGTCGGCCTCGCGCTCGGCTACGAACTTGAGCTCCGGCCCGACCTCCTTCACCCTGCCCATGACGTCGGCGGCGACGGCGGCCTTGAGCTTGGCGAGCCGGTCCTCGGTGTCGTGGAACTTGGGGATGGTCTCATAGAGCGTGTCCGCCGGGTAGTCGCGGAGCATGCGCTGGAACTTGCCGAAGGCCCTTGCGGACGCCGCAAAGAGCTCAGGGGTCTCCGCCTTCTGGAGGCAGACCGTGCCCTCTACAAAGGGGTAGACGCGCCAGGCGCCGCCCTCGGAGTCGGTGTAGAAGTTCTTGCCGTCCCTGGTGGCCCAGACGCTCATGGTCTCGCGCTCCGGGTCGCCGCCCGCCTCGCGGATCATGCGGCCGAGGTAGGAGGTGACGCCGACGATGTTGGCCATGACCTCCTCCGGGTGTTTGAAGGCGGCGGAGCTTATCCTCTGGAGGATGAAGCGGCGGCAGGGGTCCTCGCCCGGCTGGGTGTGGACGACAAAGGTGTCGTTTATGTGCCCGGAGCCGTAGCGCACGGCGCCGACCAGCTCGCCGCCGAAGTCAAAGGCGGCCAGGGCCTCGTTAAGCAGATTTTCAGCCTGCGACATGTCCATCAGTCCTCCCACAGCTTGTCGGGATACAGCCCGCTGGCGGTCTTCTCCGCGATGGCGGCGACGACGCAGGGCTTATCCTCCTTATAGGTGACGCCGTACCACTTGTCCGCGCTGCGCAGGACCTTGACGCGGGCCTTGCCCTCCTCGAGGAGCTCCGTCACGACGCTGGGCAGGAAATACTCGCCCTTGAGCGGGTTGGTCTTGATGGCGTTGTCCAGGAACTTCGGGAAACGGGCCTCAGCCTCCTTCAGGAAGCTGTTGGTGAAGCCCCAGAGGTTCATGGAGACTATCGTGCTGCCCGGGACCTCAGTCCAGGTCTTGCCGTCGTCCTCGGTGTAGCGCGCGTCGGCGCCCATCTTCTCTATGTGGGTGTGCTCCGTGACCTTGAGGAGGTAGTTGTTCTCGTCCTCCTCGCAGATGCCGCGGGCGACGTGTCCGTGCTCGGTGACGGTGTTGCCCAGGAGGTAGCCGACCATGGCGAACTCATAGCAGTTGTCGCTGTCCGGGTGGCTCTCGAGGTACTGGTATATCTCACGGAAGCCCTCGGGGCCGTAGTAGTCGTCGGCGTTGACGACGGCGAAGGGGCCGTCGACTATGTTGCGGGCGGCGAGGACGGCGTGGCAGGTGCCCCAGGGCTTGACGCGGCCGTCGGGGACCGTATAGCCGGCCGGCAGATCGTCGAGCTGCTGGTAGGCGTACTTGACGTTTATGAACTTGGAGAGCCTGTCGCCGATGGCCTCGTGGAAGGCCTGCTCGATCTCGTGCTTGATGACGAACACGACGGTGTCAAAGCCGGCGCGCTTGGCGTCGTAGATGGAGTAGTCGATGATGAGCTGGCCGTGGTTGCCCACGGGGTCTATTTGCTTGAGACCGCCGTAGCGGCTGCCCATTCCGGCGGCCATGACGACGAGCACGGGTTTCTTCATTGTTTTTTCCTCCCTCAATTTTGCCTAAAATATGGCCCGCTCCCGCGGGCCATATCACATTATCGGTTGTCTCAGCCCCTGTAGCCGTTGGGGTTCATGCTCTGCCACTTCCAGGAGGAGGCGCACATCTCTTCGATGCCGTACTGGGCCTCCCAGCCGAGCTCCTCCTTCGCCTTGGTCGGGTCGGCATAGCAGACGGCGATGTCGCCCGGGCGGCGGGGGTCGATGACGTAGGGCAGGGTCTTGCCGCAGGCCTTCTCGTAGGCGTGCAGAACGTCGAGCACGCTGTAGCCCTTGCCGGTGCCGAGGTTGCACACGAACAGGCCGCAGTTGGTCTCGAGCTTCTTGAGCGCGGCGATGTGGCCGCGGGCGAGGTCGACGACGTGGATGTAGTCACGAACGCCGGTGCCGTCATGCGTCGGATAGTCGTCGCCGAAGACGTGCAGCTTCTGCAGCTTGCCGACGGCGACCTGGGCGATGTAGGGCACGAGGTTGTTGGGGATGTCGTTGGGGTCCTCGCCGATGAGGCCGCTCTCGTGGGCGCCGATGGGGTTGAAGTAGCGCAGCAGCGCGACGTTCAGGCTCGGCTCGGCCTTGCAGTAGTCCATCAGGATGCGCTCGATGAAGAGCTTGGTGGTGCCGTAGGGGTTGGTGGTGCCGCCGGTCGGGAAGTCCTCGCGGATGGGCACGGAGGCGGGGTCGCCGTACACTGTGGCGGAGGAGGAGAACACGAAGTTCTTCACGCCGTGGTCGCGCATGACGTTGAGTATCATGAGGGTGTTCACAAGGTTGTTGGTGTAGTACTCAAGGGGCTTGGAGACGCTCTCGCCGACGGCCTTGAGCCCGGCGAAGTGGATGACGGAGTCGATGTCCGGGTAGTTGTTGAAGAGCTCCTTGACCTCCACGGGGTCGCACAGCTCGCACTTGACGAAGGGGACCTTCTTGCCGACGATCTTCTCTACGCGGTGGACGGCCTCCTCGCAGGAGTTGATGAGGTTATCCGCCACGACGACCTCATATCCGGCCTCGACGAGTTCTACGCAGGTGTGGCTGCCGATGTAACCGGCGCCGCCGCTGACAAGTATCATTGTGAACACTCCTTTATCAGTCTTTTTCAGCCTGGCACAATTGTACGTCAAACCATGGAAAAAAGAAATATACAGTCTTGCACAATCTTTGCACTTTTCGCCACTGTTTTTCCCGTTAGGGGGACAGGATTTGCAGAATCATCCGCCGCCGGGCTTGGTCTTGGCCGCAAGGGCGCGGACGCCGGAGGCGTATTCGCTCGGCGTCATTCCGGTGACCTTTTTGAAGTGGCGCGAGAAATAGTAGATGGACTGGTAGCCGAGGCGGTTTGCTATCTCGGTGAAGTTGCCGTCGTCCCGGCGGATCATCTCCTTGGCGGCCTCGATCTTGCGGCGGCCGAAATACTCCATGACGCCGCCGCCGGTCTCGGCGTGGAAGATCTGCTGGAGGCGGCTGCGGCCGACGAGGTTGTCGCGGCAGATGCGGTCCAGCGTCAGGGTCTGTGAGAGGCGCTCCGCGAGGTAGGCGTCCACGCGCAGAAAGACCTCGTTGCGGCTCTGCGGCTCCATCGGGCCCGTGCCTCGGGGCTCCGGCGCGCCGGCGCGCAGCAGGCGGATGAGCAGCTCCTCCATATACGCCGCGACGAGCTGCTCCGCGCCCAGCGGGGCGTCCGGACGGCGCTCCAGCGCAGTAGTCGTCGGGTCGTCCAGAGGCGTTGCAAAGGCGCGCTCCGCCTCGGCCACGATGCCGCCGATGAGCGCGCGCTCCGTCTCGCCCATGGGATAGGGCCCCTCGCCCAGGCGCGCGAGGGCGTCGCCTTCGCAGAAGAAGCTCGCGACGACCAGGTTCGGCGCGGAGCTGCCCGTGGCGCGCAGCGCGTGGAACTCGCCCGGCGGGTGTATTAGCAGGCTGCCCCGGCCCAGGCGGAGCTCTCTGCCCCCCGCCAGGACGTCTACCTCGCCCTTGTCAACATATACGAACTCCCAGAAGTCGTGCTGCTCGCCCTCGAAATAGTAGCTGCTGGAATACTCAAAGTAGTGCACGGTCACGACCCTGTCCACGCGGACGGGGCGGCTTATCACGGTAGGCGTGAACGGCAAGGCGATCCCCCCTCCCCTAGGTCCCGGCCCTGGAGCGGGAGCTCCGGCGGAACTCCATCGGGCTCATGCCCTCCAGGCGGCGGAAGCTCTGCGAGAAATAGCTCGGCGAGGAGAAGCCGAGCATGTGCGAGATCTGGCTGAGCGAGTGGTCCGTGTCGCTCAGGAGATATTTGCTCTCCTCTATTCGACGGCTTATGAGGTAATTTATAGGCGAGATGCCGTATTCTTTTGTAAAGGAGTGCACCATATAGTATTTATTGACGTGCACCAGCTCGCTGAGCATGTCGAGGTTGATGTTCTCCTTGAAGTGGTTGTCGATATAGTGGCGGACGGCGGCGCACTCCTTGCTCGGCTTGCGGCCGGGCTTGCGGTGCTCGGTCTTGGTGGGCAGGAACTGCAAACCGGCGTGGCGCATCAGCCGGAGAATGAGCACCTCCAGCAGGTCCTGGCAGATGAGCTCGTAGCCGACGGCCTTGAACTCTATCTCGCGCAGCATCTCCCGCAGGGCGTGCAGCAGCGCCTCGCGCGCGTTTTGCAGGTTCGTCATGAACCAGCGCTCGTCGGCGTCCTCCCCAGCGGAGTACTCCAGGCCCTCCACGCCCAGGACTATGTACTCGAGCGGCCGTTTGTTATAGCTCACCTCCGTGTGCTCCACGTTGGGGTTGACTATCACCATGTCGTCCGTCGTAACGGGCAGGAGCTTGCCCTCGATGTTGAATTTGCCCGAGCCCCCTACCACGTAGAAGATCTCTGTGCACTCGTGTGTGTGCAATGTGCTGTGCCAGTCTCCCCCATATTTGGCGGTACTTACATACAGGAGCTTTACTTTGTTTCGGTCAATGGGTGAAGCGCCCATATCTTCTAATGTGAACCGGTTCGTACTCAGAGACTGTCACCTCAGCTTCTTTAGTAATCTTGCTGATATGCTTGTAAAGAATTATATTACAAACACTTCATATGTGCAATATGTGCAAATTAACGGAATTTTTTCGATTTATTGAGGACACTTGACCGGTTCGCCCCGCAAACCCGCTTGGCGCAAGCTTTTTCGCTTTCGCACATGTTGCATAATTTTTTCGCCGTCATTTCATTTATGCCGTCATATTCAACATATAAAGCAATATCAATAAAAAATACAGCAATTATTTGATTGATTAGAATTCAGGAAAGAATATACTTAAACCATCGAGGGATGGCAGCGCCATCCAATTAGTATTAAATTGCATCTGCAAATTTTAAGAAAAGAGGAATGAAAATGAAGAAACTCCTTGCGCTTCTCCTCGTGTTCGTGCTGGCTCTGGGCGTTCTTTCCGCTTGCGGAACGACTGAGACCACCACCAGCAATCCCCCCGCCGAGGACGGAGACACCACCCCCGCCGGCGACGACGCGACCCCCGCTTCCGACGTGACCATCTCCGTGGCGGCTCTGGCTTCCGGCTATGAGGAGACATACCCCGGCATGTGGCAGGAAGTCTGCGACGCCTTCACGGCTGAGACCGGCATCAACGTCGAGCTCGTTGTCGACAAGAACCTCGAGGACGTCATCGGCCCCGCCATGCAGGGCGGCGAGTTCCCCGACGTCATCCACCTGGCCACCGGCCGTGAGGCCGGCCTGACCGAGCAGTTCATCAAGGACAAGAACATCACCGAGATCACCGACGTTCTGTCCATGACCATCCCCGGTGAGGACGTCACTGTCGGTGACAAGATCATCGAGGGCTTCGTGAACGACAGCTCGGGCACCAACCCCTACTCCGACGGCAAGACCTACCTCGCCCCCATGTTCTACAGCCCCTGCGGCCTCTTCTACAACAAGGGCCTCTTTGAGGAAAAGGGCTGGGAAGTCCCCACCACCTGGGATGAGATGTGGGAGCTCGGCGACAAGGCCATGGAAGAGGGCATCTACCTCTTCACCTACCCCACCACCGGTTACTTTGACGCTTTCTTCTACGCTCTGATGTACGAGGCCGGCGGCGCCGACTTCTTCTATGACGCCACCCACTACGCCGAGGGCATCTGGGACACCGAGGCTGCTCAGACCTGCTTCGACATAGTCGAGAAGCTCGCCACCTACACCAACCCCGTCACCCCGGCTCAGGCCAACGATCAGGACTTCACCCAGAACCAGCAGCTCGTCCTTGACAACAAGGCCCTGTTCATGCCCAACGGCACCTGGATCGTCGGCGAGATGGCCGCTGCTCCCCGCGCTGACGGCTTCGAGTGGGGCATGACCGCTCTGCCCGCCATCGAAGAGGGCGGCGACAGCTACAGCTACACCTTCTTTGAGCAGGCCTGGATCCCGGCCGGCGCTGAGAACGTCGAGGCCGCCAAGCAGTTCATCGCCTTCCTGTACAGCGACACCGCTGTTGACATCTTCGCCAAGGGCGCTGCCGTGCAGCCCGTCACCGGCGTTGTCGACAAGCTCAGCGGCGACAACCAGATCTTCTACGGCATCTACGACACCGGCGCCAAGGCTGCCCTGGGCACCTTCGCCTCCTACAAGTCCGTCGCCGGCCTCGGCACCGTCCGCGAGGTGTTCTTCGATCCCGTGAACAGCCTCGTCTCCGGCTCCATGACCCGCGACCAGTGGGTCGACAGCATCAAGACCGCCAGCGACCAGATGCGCGCCAACCTCAGCTGAACCGGCTGAAAAGTACATAATACCCTGTGGTTTTGGGGGACGTTGAGCCGCGGCTCATCGTCCCCCTTCCCAAATGCAAGCATGCAAAAAGAGAGTTTTTACGCAATATTCTGCTCGGAAAGGAGCTGAGCACGTGGAAAAGAACAAGGCGCGCAGCCGTTTTATTGTGTTGTGTGTAGCCCCGGCTGTAATTTTGTTCGTCATCTTCATGATCATACCCACGCTGAACGTCTTCCGCATGTCTCTGTTTGAGCGCGGAGCTTATTCTCCGACTGAGACCTTCGTGGGCTTTGAAAACTTCAAGGCGCTCACGAACGACACCTACTTCATCCGCGCCATGCAGAACACCATTCTGCTGATCGTGGTCGTTACTATGATAACCTTCGCGCTGGCGCTCCTCTTTGCGGGCATCCTCACCCGTGAGAACATAAAGGGCAAGGAGCTGCTGCGTGTTATCTTCTACATACCGAACATCCTCTCCATCGTCGTCATCTCCGGCATCTTCTCCGCCATCTACAAGCCCGAGAACGGCATGCTCAACAGCATTCTCTCGCTCTTTGCCGGGCATCAGGTCACGACGCTCTGGAAGGGCGAGGATCTCGTCATGCTCAGCCTCATAATAGCCATGGTCTGGCAGGCCATCGGCTATTACATGGTCATGTACATGGCCTCCATGGCCGCCGTGCCGCAGAGCCTGTACGAATCCGCCGGGCTGGACGGCGCGGGCAGGGTGAAACAGTTCTTCCAGATAACCATCCCCCTCATCTGGACCAACATCCGCACCACCCTCACCTTCTTCATCATCTCTACCATCAACATGGCCTTCCTCTTCGTAAAGGCCATGACCAGCGGCGGGCCCAACGGCGCATCCGAAGTGGCCCTGTCCTACATGTACGGGCAGAAGGACGCCGGACTCTATGGCTACTCGATGGCCATCGGCGTCGTAATCTTCCTGTTCTCCTTCATACTCTCGGCGCTGGTGAACAAGGTCACCAAGCGCACGCCGCTTGAATTCTGAGAAAGGGGGACGATGCAATGGAAGCGACAAAAAACCTCCGGAAAAACGGCAATTCCGGCGAAAAGCTCTATAAGTTCTTCATCTACTTCGTCCTCATAGTGCTGGCGATAACCATAATTGTCCCCGTGGCCTGGGTGTTCATGGCCTCCATAAAGCAGAACAGCGAGTTCTACGGCAACCCCTGGTCGCTGCCCGCGGGCTTTTACTGGCAGAACTTCGTGGACGCATGGACCAAGGCCAGCATGGGCGATTACATGCTCAACTCCGTCATCGTGACGGCGCTCTCGCTTGTGATACTGCTCGTTGTGGCGCTGCCGGCGTCCTACTGCCTGTCCAGGTTCAAGTTCGTCACCAGCAAGTTCCTGAACACGATGTTCATGGCGGGCCTGTTCATCAACGTGAACTACATCGTCGTGCCCATCTTCCTGATGCTGCGCGACGGCGACACCTGGCTCAAGAGCGTGTTTGGCAGCGGGTTCCTGCTCAACAACCTCGTGGTGCTCTCCATCGTCTACGCCGCGACGGCACTGCCCTTCACCATCTACCTGCTCTCCGGCTATTTCGCGACGCTGGCGCACGACTACGAGGAGGCCGCGTACATAGACGGCGCGGGCTACGGCCGCACGATGATAAGCATCATCTTCCCCATGGCCCAGCCCTCCATCGTGACCATAATCCTCTTCAACTTCCTCTCCTTCTGGAACGAGTACATCATCTCCATGACCCTCATGAGCTCCGCCACCGGCGCCAAGACGCTGCCGGTCGGCCTGCTGAACCTGATGCAGGCGCAGCAGTCCGCGGCGGACTACGGCCCGCAGTACGCCGGTCTCGTCATGGTCATGCTGCCGACCCTGATACTCTACATCTGCGTGCAGAAGAAGCTCATACAGGGCATGACCGTCGGCGGTCTGAAAGGTTAAGGTGCAGATATGAGATTCTGGAAAGAACATATGACGCTCCGGGCACTGCTGATGCTCATCTTTGTCGTGGTCGGGCTGGCGCTCGTCATCATCGGCTGGAAGATGACCGGCGAGATGACCGGGCTCATCATCATGATAGTCGGCGTGATACTGCTGCTGACCGCGCTGCTGCTCTACAACAAGCCCTTCGAGGACCCGAAACCGCGCAAATAATTGCTTTACTAAGGAGAATATAATGAGCGAGAGTGAACACATGAGAGGCCGCGTCACGATACCGACCGACGTGGACGTCGTGCCGGAAACGCTGGAGCTGCTCCGCCGCTGGGGCGCGGACGCCATCCGCGACTGCGACGGCACCGACTACCCCGAGGAGCTCAAGAGCGTTGACGCCAAGGTCTACTCCACCTATTACACCACCCGCAAGGACAACGCCTGGGCCAAGGCGAACCCGGATGAGGTCCAGCAGTGCTACATCTCCACCGGCTTCAAGACCGCGTCTGGCGGGCCGCTGAGCATCGAGCTCATGCAGGGCATCAGCCGCGAGCTGATGCAGGTCAACACCCGCGACGACATCAAGCGCTGGTGGGAGGTCATGGACCGCACTCTGGGCGAGCCGCTGGACCCCGCCGCCTGGCGCTATGAGGAGGAGACCGGCTGCGTCGTCATCGACGAGCCCGCGGCCTTCCACGACTACTCCGTCAGCTTCCTCGCCTACCTCATCTGGGACCCGGTGCACATGTACAACGCCGTCACCAACGGCTGGACCAACTTCGAGCACCAGATAACCTTCGACGTGCGCCAGCCCAAGACGCACAAGTTCACCATGGAGCGCCTGCGCCGCTTTATAGCCGAGCACCCCTACGTGAACGTCATCCGCTACACCACCTTCTTCCACCAGTTCACTCTGGTATTTGACGAGCTCAAGCGCGAGAAGTACGTCGACTGGTACGGCTACTCCGCCAGCGTCAGCCCGTACATACTCGAGCAGTTCGAGCGCGAGGTGGGCTACAAGTTCCGCCCCGAGTACATCATCGACCAGGGCTACTACAACAACCAGTACCGCGTGCCGAGCAAGGAGTTCAAGGACTTCATGGCCTTCCAGCGCCGCGAGGTGGCGAAGCTCGCCAAGGAGATGGTCGACATCACCCACGAGCTGGGCAAGGAGGCCATGATGTTCCTCGGCGACCACTGGATAGGCACCGAGCCCTACATGGACGAGTTCAAGACCATCGGCCTCGACGCCGTGGTCGGCAGCGTGGGCAACGGCTCCACGCTCCGCCTCATCTCGGACATTCCCGGCGTGAAGTACACCGAAGGGCGCTTCCTCCCCTACTTCTTCCCGGACACCTTCCACGAGGGCGGCGACCCCGTGCGCGAGGCCAAGGAGAACTGGGTGACCGCCCGCCGCGCCATTCTCCGCAAGCCCATCGACCGCATCGGCTACGGCGGCTATCTCAAGCTCGCCTGCGAGTTCCCCGAGTTCCTGGACTATGTGCAGTCCGTCTGTGACGAGTTCCGCGAGCTCTACGAGAACATCAAGGGCACGACGCCCTACTGCGTCAAGACCGTGGCGGTGCTCAACTCCTGGGGCAAGGCCCGTTCCTGGGGCTGCCACATGGTGCACCACGCGCTCTATCAGAAGCAGAATTACAGCTACGCCGGCGTCATCGAGGCGCTCTCCGGCGCGCCGTTCGACGTGAAGTTCATCAGCTTTGACGACATCAAGGCCGACCCGGACTGCCTGAAGGGCATCGACGTCATCATCAACGTCGGCGACGGCGACACGGCCCACACCGGCGGCGCCATCTGGGAGGACGCCGAGATCAGCTCCGCCATCAAGGCCTTTGTCTGGAACGGCGGCGGCCTCATCGGCGTGGGCGAGCCCTCCGGCCACCAGTACCAGGGCCGCTACATCCAGCTGGCTCAGGTGCTCGGCGTGGAGAAGGAGACGGGCTTCACGCTCGGCTACGACAAGTACAACTGGGACGAGCATCCCGGCCACTTCATCACCGCCGACTGCGCGGGCGAGATAAACTTCGGCGAGGGCAAGAAGAGCATGTACGCCCTGCCCGGCACCGAGATACTTGTCCAGCGCGACAAGGAGGTGCAGCTCGCGGCGAACGACTTCGGCGGCGGGCGCGGAGTGTACATCAGCGGCCTGCCCTACACCTTTGAGAACAGCCGCCTGCTCTATCGCGCCATCCTCTGGTCCGCCCACGACGAGGCCGACCTCACCAAGTGGTTCTCCACGAACTACAACGTCGAGGTCCACGCCTTTGTGAAGAACGGCAAGTACTGCGTCGTAAACAACACCTACGAGCCGCAGCAGACCACCGTCTACCGCGGCGACGGCAGCTCCTTCGAGCTGAGCCTCGACGCCAATGAGATCCGCTGGTACGAGATCTGACTATCACCCTTCGCTGCGCGAAGCGCGAATGAAAGTTTCGCCCGCCTTTTCAAAGGCGGCAGGGTCCAGGGACAGCGTCCCTGGCCGCGCTCCGCAGAGCGCGGAACTCTCTTGTGCTTTATAAAGCGCAGGAGGGGGTCTAAGGGGGAACCCTCGCCGGGGGTTCCCCCTTTATTTGTTCTTTGGATTTGTGCGTGTGCGCCGTTACGTTGGGAGGTTTTCGTTGCCCTGTCCTGCGATTCGACCCCATTTCTTTGGTGCTTGCCCAAAGAAACGGTGTCGAGCCGCCAAAGAAAGGCGCTTTTTTACCCCGGCGGCTCCACCATCCGCGTGAGCGCTACTGCTTTGTAGACGGGACGTTCCTCGCCCGACTTGGGGAGGGGTCTGGTGGTGTCGTGGGGCTGTTCAATCTATTGACAAAAGCGCGTTTTTTGCGCGCTAGCAAAGATATGGGGGTGATCAGGCTGCAAAATATCAGCTGACCTCACGCGCGCTTGGGCGTCCGGCTTGGTCGGGCGCTCTTTTTTTGTGCCTGTTTACAGTAATTTTACGAAATTTTCGTGCAAATATTATATACACGGGTTATTATACTAATATTGTTCAAAATCGGGAGGCATTTACACTTGTACTGCGTTATAGATATAGGCTCGAACACGATCAGGCTCGTCATATACACGCTCGAAAACGGGCAGCTGAATCAGGCGCTCAGCAGCAAGGCCACGGCGGGGCTTGCGGGCTTCGTCGAGGACGGGGCGATGTCCGAGGAGGGCATCGAGCGGCTGCTCGGCGTACTGCACAGGTTCCACGGCGTGCTCTCGCTGCTGCCCGACTGCCAGGTCTATCCCTTCGCCACCGCCTCACTGCGCGGGCTGAAGAACACGGCCGACATCGTGGCCCGCGTCGAGCGCGAGACGGGCTTCAAGATAGACGTCATCACCGGCCGCGAGGAGGCCATACTCGACTACCGCGGCGCAGTTGTCCGGATGCAGGAGCGCTCCGGCGTCCTGGTGGACATCGGCGGCGGCAGCACGGAGCTCGTATTCTTCCGCTCCCGCGAGGTCATCGCGGCGCGCAGCCTGCCGCTCGGCTCGCTCGCGCTCTTCAACCGTTTCGTCTCCGGCGTCATCCCCGACAAGCAGGAGCTGCGCAGCATGCGTGCTGAGGCGGTGAAGGTCATTTCAGCCGCCATGCCGCCCAAGGGCGACTTCGTGCCCGAGCCCATCTGCGGCGTCGGCGGCACGGCCCGCGCGGCAAACCAGCTCTACCTCGCCGCCGGCGGCGGGACCGAGGGCTATTCTCCGGATTTCCTGCGCGACGTGCTCGCCCAGGCCGAGGCCAACCCCCGCAAGCTCATGCGCCGCATACTCAAGCTCGCGCCCGAGCGCGTGCACACGCTGATCCCCGGCATCGTCGTACTCAGCACCGCGGCCGAGCTCTGCGGCGCCAAGACGATAGTCACCAGCAGCTACGGCGTGCGCGAGGGCTACCTTGAAAACATGCTCGAAAAGGAGGGCCTGCTCCATGGCTGATCATCCCTACACGCAGGACCGCGAGCTCTCCTGGCTCGCCTTCAACGACCGGGTGCTCTCCGAGGCGATGGACGAGACGGTCCCGCTGCTCGAGCGGCTCAAGTTCGCCGCCATCTTCACCAGCAACCTAGACGAGTTCTTTATGATCCGCGTCGGCAGCCTCTTCGACCTCGAGAACATCAAGCCCGATACCCACGACGTCCGCTCAGGCATGACGCCCAAAGAACAGCTCGAGGCCATCTACAAGGCCGTCCGCCCGCTCTACCGCAAGCGCGAGCACATCTGCTCCCTGCTCAGCCAGCGGCTGCGCGCCGAGGGGGTGCGGAGAATGGACCCCTCCAAGCTTTCCGGCGAGGAGCGCGACTACTGCGCGCGCTATTTCGACACCTGCATGGAACCGGTCATCTCGCCGCAGATAGTCGACAACCTGCACCCCTTCCCCCACCTCAAGAACAACATCCTGCACGTCGGCGCATGGGTCGAGCGCAAAGGCCGCGAGATGCTCGCGGTCGTGCCCATGCCGGAGGCGCTCTCCCCCCTGCTCTATCTGCCGGGCCCGGAGCTGAGATACATCCACACGGAGGACATCCTGCTCGAACACGTCGAGGACATCTTCAAAAACTACCGCGTGCTCGAAAAGGTCGTCTTTCGCATCACGCGCAACGCTGACATAAATCCCGACGACGAGGCCTTCGACCCCGACAGCGACGACTTCCGCAAGACCATGCGCCGAGCCATCCGCCAGCGCATGAGGCTGGCCCCCGTGCGGCTCGAGCTCTCACGGGAGATAAGCAAGGACTTCTCCGGCTATCTCAAGGAGCGGCTGCCGGTCACGTCGGAGCAGATATTCGTGACCAGCGCGCCGCTCTGCCTGGACTACGCCTACACCCTGCCCTCGCGCCTGGATGCCGAAAAGCGCGCGGCGCTGAGCTATCCGCCCTTTGAGCCGCAGGAGCCGGCCGGCATCTCGCTCAGCGAGAGCATGACCCGCCAGATACAGCGCCACGACCGGCTGCTCTCCTACCCATACGAGAGCATGGCCCCCTTCCTCCGGCTGCTGCGCGAGGCCGCGAACGACCCGGCGGTCATATCCATCAAGATAACCATCTACCGCCTGGCCAGCAAGGCAAAACTCGTGGACTATCTCTGCGAGGCCGCCGAGCACGGCAAGGATGTGACCGCGATAATCGAGCTGCGCGCCCGCTTTGACGAGCTCAACAACATCGACTGGTCCGAGCGCCTTGAGGACGCGGGCTGCACGGTGCTCTACGGCTTTGAGGACTACAAGATACACTCCAAGCTCTGCCTCATCACCCGGCGCGAGCACGGCGAGATACGCTGCATAACCTACGTCGGCACCGGCAACTTCAACGAAAAGACCGCCAAGCAATACACCGACCTCGCGCTGCTGACCGCCGACCTGGCGATAGGGCGCGACGCGGCGGAATTTTTCAAGAACATGTGCATCGCGAACCTCGAGGGGCGCTATGAGCGGCTGCTGGTCGCGCCCGCCGGGCTGAGCTCAGGCGTCACGGCGCTGATGGACCGCGAGATCGCCAAGGGCGAGGCCGGGCGGATGCTCATCAAGATAAACTCGCTGACCGACATCAACCTCATCCGCAAGCTGCGCGAGGCCTCACAGGCGGGCGTCAAGATAGACCTCATCGTCCGCGGCATCTGCTGCATACTCCCCGGCGTGCCTGGCGAGACGGAAAACATCCGCGTCATAAGCATCGTCGGGCGCTATCTGGAGCACTCGCGCATCTACTGCTTCGGCGAGGGCGCGGACGAGGTGATGTACATCTCCTCCGCTGACTTCATGACCCGCAACACCCGCCGCCGCGTGGAGGTGGCCTGTCCGATAACCGACGCCGCGGCGCGGCGCAAGCTGCACGATATTCTCGACGCCTGCCTCTCCGACAACGTCAAGGCGCGCCAGCTCCTGCCCGACGGCAGCTACGTCAACCTGCCCCGCCCCGGGGAACCTTTTGACTGCCAGGAGCGTCTTATGGCCGAGGCGATTGAGAACGCGCCCTCGGCGCCGATACCGCACCGGGCGATGAGCTTTCTCTCCCGCATCTTCCACCACGGCGAAGGCAGGCAGTAAAAATCGGCCGGTCCGCAATGGACCGGCCTTTTTCATACGGCGATGAGCGTTATCTCCGTCGGGTAGATGGGCGAGCCGTGGTGGCGTAGGTAGAGCGTGTAGTCGCGGGAGATGTCGAGTATCATGCGCGGTATCTGCCAGAGGTCCTCGTTGCTGTGGTAGACGGAGATGAGCAGCTTGGGGTGATCGTTGAGTATGTGCCTACGGGCTCCGGTCAGAGCGTGCTGCTCCGCGCCCTCGATGTCCGCCTTGATGAGCGTCACCGGCTCTTCGATGTCCGCGTCCAGCGTCGTGACCTCGACCTCGCCCTCACCCTCGGCCAGGCGGTTTGCCGAGCCGTCCGCGACGCCGTCTTCGAGCCGCATCCGGCCCTCGGTATCCGAGACGCCCTTGAGGCGGCAGTCAATGTCGCGGTATGCGGCGAGGTTCTTTTGCAGCTTTGCGAAGTTCGCGGGAGCTATCTCGTAGCAGTAGATGCGCCGGTAGCAGTCCTCGCCGTAGTTTTTTATGTAGGAGAGCACCGTGTCGCCCGTGTAGGCGCCGAGGTCCACGATCACCTCGTCCGGGCCGCAGTGGACAAGGTCCAGGTCGAAGTAGTCGTCGTAGAGCGCCTCCTTTGTCTGCGTCGTGGTCTTGAAGTCGTAGGCGTACCAGTTGTTGAGGATGCCGTAGAGCGTCTTTTTCGAGCGGTAGTCCACGAGCTGCTCGTAGAGCCAGACGTATTCGTCCAGGTGCTCGAAGAGCGCCAGCTCCTTGAGCTCTATCTCGTCGTAGATGCCGCGCTCGGGCTCGAGGCGGCCCCAGTAGCCGAAACGGTTGAAAAAGTCCGCACAGCTGCGCTGCGTCTCGGCCGGGACGGCGTCAAAGCCGCGGCGTATGCGGTAATAGAGCTCCTTCTCCCCCAGCGCGCGTATCTCCGCTGCGAGACCGTAGAAGCTCCTGTCGATGATGTTCATAGCGTCACGCCCCTTTTGATAAGGATATTACAAAAATGGTTTAATATTCTTGATCATTCTTGACTTGCAATTTTTTGAATATTGTAGTAGTATCTTGTAGCCAAAAGGCGAATAATTATAGAAATAATTGGAGGTTTAGGCATGAAACGGAAATTGTTCGTTGCTGCTTTGGTGCTGATATTGGCGCTAGCAATGCTCCCGTCCTTCGCGCTGGCGGACAGTAACGTTGCCGCAATTGGCAACGCTCAATATCAGAGCATTCAGGCGGCTGTGGACGTGGCCAACAATGGTGACGTCATAAAGCTGCTGAGCAATGTATATCTCAAGGAAACCGTAGAAGTAGCAGAAGGCAAAGACATTACTCTCGACTTAAACGGCCAGGCAATCACTGTTTACAAGGATCAGGACGCCGGTCGCAGTCTCTATGCTGTAAACAACTACGGCACTTTCACGCTCATTGACAGCGTCGGAAACGGCAGCATCACCGCCAGAGGTATTCAGAACCTCGGGAGCGGCAATATGACTGTTGAGAGCGGCAAGATTATCTCCTGCGATGCAAACGGCGGCGCCTGCATTTGGAACGAAGCAAACGTTGTAATAAATGGCGGTACATTTGAGACTGTTTTTGTTGGTACAGCCAACGATAATGTTGGCATAGGCTGCCTCAATAACAGCGGCACCGCCCTCGTCACTGGTGGAACTTTCAAAGACGTCAACAGGCGCACTTATGCCATCATCTCCACTGGACATATTGAAATCACCCCTGCAGAAGGCAAAACCGTTACCGTAATCGGCGCTCACGGTGCTCTTGCTGTAGACAGCGGAACGGCAGTTGTAAACGGTGGTTCGTATAGTTCGAGCGATTATTACGGACTCTATGTATCCAACGACGGCATGGGTGAGGACCCGATGACAGCTGCTGTAACTATAAATAACGGCACTTTCATCGGTAAAGCCTATTCTGTGTGGATAGGCAGCGACTATAACAACCCTGTCAACAGCACTATTCAAATTAACGGCGGCACGTATGAGAAGCCTATAAACACCCAGGACAATACCCGCGAGAATGCTATAATAGTCTATGGCGGCACCTTTAATGCCGGCATAGGTACTGGCGAAAACATCACAATCTCTGGTGCTTCCACCTCCACCACCGAGGGCGGCAAGACCACCGTCACCCCCAACAATGCTGACAACGCCGTTGCCAGCATCGAGCGCGGTGGCAAGACCCTCTACTACACCTCCCTAAACGACGCGGTCGCCGAGGCTGGGGACGGCGAGACGGTGGAGGTGCTGAAGAGCATCTCCATTGACAAGGCTCTTGAGATCAAGAACAACATCACCATCGACGGCAACGGAAACACCGTCACCGCCGACAAGTGCGTCGGCCTCTACATCAAGGCCGACCTCAGCAAGCTCACCGTCACCGACCTCACGCTCAAGGGCGTGCTGCCCGATGGCTCTCTTGCCGGCGAGGGCGGCACCGGCTCCTTCATGGGCATCGGCACCTATAACGGCTGCTACGGCGTCGGCGACCTCCAGCTCACCAACGTCACCATCGACGGCTTCTCCTACGGCCTCTACTTCGGCATCAATCCCGCCGGCAGCACCACTGATATCAACAGCAACCCCGTCAGTGTCACTGCCAACAACCTCACCGTCCAGAACTGCTACATAAAGGGCGCTTACTTTGAGAAGCTCACCGACTCCAGCTTCACCAGCTGCACCTTCGCAAACAACGGCACCGACCCCAACATGGTTGCAAGCGAGAGCATGCGCACCTGGATGTGCGGCGTGGACATCAACCTCAAGAACGGCAGCTACAAGAACATCAGCTTCGTCGGCTGCACCTTCACCAACAACGGCGCCAACAGCGGCACCGCCCTGCTCATCAAGGCGCGCGACGACGGAAATTACGGCGAGACCACCAGCCTCGACGGCGCCACCGTCTCCGGCTGCACCTTCGCGAACAACCATGGCAGCACGCCTGTCATTCTCGGCGAGCCGGGCAAGGGCAACAAGACCCCTGTGAACGTCAGCATCCAGTCCGACGTCAAATACACCAGCAACGTCGCCGCGGCTTCCAACTTCACCGTCACCTTCAACTCCAACGGCGGCACTGAGTACGCCACACAGCTTGTTGAAGCTGACAGCGAGATAATCCTCCCCACCCCGAGCAAGTCCGGCTACATCTTCCTCGGCTGGCGCTGCGGTGAGAACACCTACAACGCCGGCGCGACCGTCAAGGTCACGGCGGACATGGCCTTCACCGCCGTCTGGGGCAATCTCCCCGACGTGAAGCCCGACACCAAGCCGGACCAGCCTGTCGTCACCGAGTTCCCCTTCTATGACGTCGCCGCGAGCGCCTGGTACTACGACGCCGTGAAGTACGTCTACGACAAGGGCCTCATGGACGGCGTGGACACCCACGAGTTCGCGCCCAACGCCACGCTGACCCGCGCCATGGTCTGGACCATCCTGGCCCGCGCCGAGGGCGTGGACACCACCGGCGGCGCCTCCTGGTACGCCAAGGCCCAGGAGTGGGCTGTCGCCAAGGGCGTCAGCGACGGCGAGAATCCCAACGCCGCGATTACCCGTCAGGAGCTCGTGACGATGCTCTACCGTCTCGCGGGCTCGCCCACCGTCACCGGCAGCCTCACCGCCCCCGACGCCTCGAGCGTCAGCAGCTGGGCGAAGGACGCGATGCTCTGGGCCATGAACCTCGGCCTCGTCGAGGGCGACGAGAACGGCGCTGTCACTCCGACCGCCACCGCCACCCGTGCCCAGGCCGCGGCGCTGATCATGCGCTACACCGCGAAATAAGCACACAAAGCCAAAGGGAGGCCCTCGGGCCTCCCTTTTTTGCTGTCTATATAAAGCAAAAAGCCCGGCCTCTGCCGAGCTCACGTAACTCACGGTGTTCTCACTTGTCGCTCACATGGCTCTCGCTGCTGCCAAAGATGAGATCATCAATATCGACGTCCATTCTATCGCCTCCTCTCTCTTGCTTTCTACTGCATTATATGCGCCGCATTGCGCATGTTTCAAGCAAGCTTGTGTTAAATCGAAATTAAAAAAACCGGCCGGAGCTTTTGCTCCGGCCGGCTGCGTTTATTGGGTTTTAGATCTTCATGCAGACGTCCCACGCGCGCCAGATGACGGTGCGGAGGTTGCCGATGGCGATGCAGTCGCCCACGAGGTGGACGTTCTTGCCCTTCTTCGCCACGGGGGTGGGGACGAAGCCGATGGCGTTGACGACGTTGTCGCACTCGACCTCGGTGGTGGTGCCGTCCTTGCCCTTGATGGTGACGCTCTTGTCGCCGATCTTGGTGATGGTGGACTCGAGGTAGATGGGCACCTTGTGGAACACCAGAGCCTCGCGGAGGTAGGAGGCGTTCGGCAGGGGCACGTTCGCGGCCGCGACCAGGTCGACGGCGTACTCGACCACAGTCGGGTGCTTGCCCTGGAGGACCAGCTCGAGCGCGGCCTCGCAGCCGGACTGGCCGCCGCCGAAGATGACGACCTTGTCGCCGACGGGCTTCTGCTCGGCCAGGAGCTCGGTGAGGGTCATGGTCTTCTCAAAGCCGGGGATGGGCATCTTTCTGGGCACGGAGCCGGTGGCGACGATGATCTCGTCGAAGCCGCCGAGCGTGCGGATGTCGTTGATCTCGGTGTTGAAGCGGACCTCGATGCCGTTGCGGGCGATCTCCTTCTTGTACCACTCGATGAGCTGCTTGTCGTTCTCCTTGAAGGACATGGACGAAGCGGTGATAAACAGTCCGCCCAGACGGTCGGTCTTCTCGAAGATGACCGGCTTGTGGCCGCGGCGCTTGAGCACCAGGGCACATTCCATACCGCCGATGCCGCCGCCGATGATGGCGACCTTCTTCGGCTTGGTGGTCGGGACGATCTTGTACTTGTTGTGCTGCATCGTCGGCGGGGTCAGGGCGCAGCGGGCAAGGTGCATGGAATCCCACAGAGGCTGCAGGTTGTTCGTGCCCTTATACTTGGCCATGTTGAAGCAGCCGTTGTGGCAGCGGATGCAGGGCTTTATGTCCTCCTCGCGGCCTTCCTGGATCTTGATGATCCACTCGGGGTCGACGAGGTTCTGGCGGGCGATGGCGACGGCGTCGAGCCTGCCGGCCTCGATCTCGGCCGCGGCGACCTCGGGCTCCATCTTGCCGGCGCAGACGACCGGGATGTTGCAGTAGTTCTTTATGTGCTCAACTTCCGCAAGGTTGCAGTTGTTGGGCATGTACTGAGGCGGATGCGCCCAGTACCAGGCGTCGTAGGTGCCGTTGTCGCAGTTGAGCATGTCGTAGCCGGCTTCCTCAAGCAGCTTGACGACCTTCTCGGACTCGGCCATGTCGCGGCCGAATTCCTTGAACTCCTCGCCGGGGACGGCGCCCTTGAAGAAGTCCTTCGTCTTGGAGACGACGGAGTAACGCAGGGAGACGGGGAAGTCCGCTCCGGCTTCCTTCTTGATCTCCTTGACGATATCGGTGGCGAAGCGCAGGCGGTTCTCCAGCGAGCCGCCGTACTGGTCGGTGCGGTAGTTGAAGTTCGCGATGGCGAACTGGTCGAGGGTGTAGCCCTCGTGGACGGCGTGGATCTCGACGCCGTCGACACCGGCCTCGCGCAGGAGCTTGGCGGTCTTGCCGAAGGCGGCGACGCTCTCCTGGATCTGCGCAACGGTCAGAGGCTTGGACTTGTAGTCCTCCTTCCAGCGGTTGGGCGTGTCGGAGGCGGAGGCGCAGAGGTACTCGGCGTCCATTATCGGGCTGGCGAGCTTGCCGATGATCGGGTGGTCAAGGCACATGCCGATCATGTCGGTGACGGCCATGGAACGTCCGCAGCCGGCGGCCAGCTGGATGAACAGCTTGGAACCGGTCTTGTGGAACTCCGTCATGTACTCCTTCAGGGGCTTGTAGAGGCTCTTGTTGTTGTACAGCCAGCGGTTGCCCATGACGTCGCGCACCCACTGCATGCCGGGGAGAACGAGGCCAACGCCGTTTCTTGCCTTCTCAAGCAGGAAATAGGCCGCTTCCTTATCGAAGTGGCTGGGCTCCATCCAGCCGAACAAGGACGTGCCGCCCATGGAGCACATGACTATGCGGTTTTTGATCTCCACATTGCCGATCTTCCAGGGTGTAAACAGAGCATTGTACTTTTGATCCATGCAATACATCCTTTCCTGAACACTTTTTAGAGTTACAGCGATGCCCCGCGCTGCAAGGCCGCGGGCATCTTTGTCCCGGTAAAAGCCGCTCTTCCGGCACTGCGGAGAAGGCTGAAAACCGCAGCAGACTGCCGCCGAAATGGCGCTTTCTCAACCGGTGACACAGATTGTTTGTAGTATAACATACATTTTCACAAAAAGCAACTGGATAAATGCCTGTTCCTTGGCAAAGTTGGTGAAAAAAACTGCTGAAACATTCACAGACGGATTATCAGGCTATCAGGCGCGGCTGAGACCCCTCCCCTATCTCACGCGGGTAGCTGGGGCAGTTTTCGCCTACTTGTGCGACATACACAAGCATCTCCGGACTTTTTATAAAACCTATACATAGCAGCACAACTTTTTGGTTGTGAGCGCAGCGCAAAAGCGGTTATGTTTTTAACGAAGTCAGTGCGTTATTATCTTAACAGACAGAACCCGACACCAAACGCATTGTTGAAAGGACGGAGGAAACACAATGTACACCACCAAATATTCCCATCTTGCAGAGCCCCTCAAGCTCGGTCACAGCGGCATAACTGTCAAAAACCGTGTCACCAGCGCTCCTCAGTGGAATTTCATGGTAAGCTATGACAACCACATCACCCGCGAGTGCGTTGAGGCCGTCATCCCATTCGCCAAGGGCGGCTCCTCTGTTGTCGCCATGGGCAGCGGCTTCATCAACAAGCAGCTCCCCGCCGCCTGCCACCATGTTCCCGGCATGAGCGACCCCCACATTGTCGTTTCCCTGTCCCAGTGGGTCGAGGCCGCCCGCAGGTGGGGCGCCAAGGCCGAGATAGAGCTCGTGCCCGTCGCCTCCTACTTCGGTACCCACGAGGTCGAGAGCTCCGTCGGCATCCCGATGGACATCGACATCAACATCCTCACCCACGATGAGATAAAGCAGTTCATCGAGGACTACGCCGTCGCCGCCCGCCACGCCATGCTCGCCGGCGCCGACATCGTCAACGTCCACGGTGCCCACGGCCAGCTCCCCGCCCTGCTCTTCAACCCCGTGTTCAACAAGCGCACCGACGAGTACGGCGCTCAGAACTTCGAGAACAGGTGCCGCTTCGCTGTTGAGCTGCTCGACGCCATCCGCCGTGAGTGCGGCAACAAGATAGTCATAGAATACCGCCTGAGCTGCACCGACATCGTCGAGGGCTCGCCCGAGGTCGAGGAAGTCATTGAGTTTGCCAAGACCATTCAGGACAAGATAGACATGCTGCTCATCTCCCGCGGCTGCCTTGCCATCAACAAGCTACTGCCCCTCATCCTGCCCCCCACCTACATGGACCACGGCATCAACATCGAGTACGCCGCCAAGTTCAACGCCGCGCTCGACATCCCCGTCGGCGTTATCGGCGCCGTCACCTTTGAGCAGGCCGAGGAGGCCGTCGCCTCCGGCAAGGTCGAGTACGTCGCCATGTGCCGCCAGAACATCGCCGATCCCGACTGCGTGAACAAGGCCCTGCACGGCCGCGAGGACGACATCTGCCCCTGCATCCGCTGCAACACCTGCATCAGCCGCAGCCACTTCTACATGAAGTCCCCCCGCTGCGCCGCCAACCCGCGCTACAACCGCGGCATGGACTACAACTACATGCCCCCGATCACCAAGAAGAAGAAAGTTGCCGTCATCGGCGGCGGCCCTGCCGGCATAGAGGCCGCCCGCGTCGCTGCCCAGCGCGGTCACGACGTCACCCTCTTCGAGAAGAGCAACCTCCTCGGCGGCGTGTTCCGCGGCGCCGCTGCAGCCCCCTTCAAGGATGACCTGAAGCGCTACCTGAGCTACGTCATCCGCAAGGCCCACGAGCAGGAGAACCTGACTATCCGCATGTGCACCGAGGCTTCCCCCGAGCTGCTCGACGCCGAGGGCTTCGACGCCGCCATCATCGCCATCGGCAACATCCCCTTCTTCCCCAAGTGACTCACCTGCAAGGATGAGGGCCGCGTCGTCCTCGTCAACGACGTCGACAGCGGCGCCGCTCAGGTCGGCAACAACATAGTCATCGTCGGCGCCGGCATCACCGGCCTCGAGACCGCCTATCGCTTTGTGCAGCTCGGCCGCAAGGTCACTGTGGTCGATATGCTGCCCCGCGATCAGATAGCCCAGACCAACGCCCCCATCAACGCCTACGCCCTCTTCAACCTGCTCGAGAACTACGACTGGGATCTCCGCTGCGAGACCAAGCTCGTGGACGTCACCGACGACGCCGTCATCGTCAGCCACGACGGCAAGGAGGAGCGCCTCGGGGCCGACAGCGTCATCATCGCCATGGGCGGCAAGGCCAACACCGACCTCATCCGCAGCTTTGAGCAGACCATCCCCGAGACCTACGTCGTCGGCGACTGCAACGGCGAGCTCGGCAACCTCTGGAACTCCGTCACCAGCGCGTTTGACGCGGCCATGGTCCTTTAATGGAGGTAACAACCTTGGAAAGCAGCTTTAACAAGTATCCGCACGTCTTTTCCCCGATAAATGTCGGGACTATGACGCTCAAGAACCGCATTCAGTTCTCGCCCATGATCTGCTGCCTCGAGACCCCGAGCGGCGAGGTCACCAGCGAGTACATCGAGTGGATCGCCCAGCAGGCGCGCACCGGCGCCTCCCTCATCACCATCGGCGGCACCTCCATCGACCACGATACCGGCGATGACTTCGAGGGCGAGATAGACGTCACCACCGACAAGAACGTCATCGGCCTCAAGCGCATGGCCGACGAGGCCCACTACCGCGGCGCCAAGCTCTCCATAGAGCTTGTGCACGCGGGACGCGGCGCCATGCCCCGCCTGCTCAAGGACGGCGTGGCCATCGCCCCGAGTGTCTTCCCCGCCACCGGCGGCCCCGAGGGCGTGGGCAACGCCCACATCCGCGAGATGACCTACGCCGACATTGAGCACATCATCAACCGCTACGCCGAGATAGCCGAGCGTCTGGCCCGCTGCGAGTTCGACGCCATCATGCTCCACGCCGCGCACGGCAACCTCATCGCCCAGTTCATGTCCCCGCGCTTCAACCACAGGACCGACTGGTACGGCGGCAGCTTTGAGAACCGCATGCGCTTCCCGCTGCAGATAATGAAGGAGATCCGCCGCCGCGTCGGCCACCGCATCAACATCGACATGCGCATCAGCGGCGAGGAGCTCATCCCCGGCGGTCTGACCACCGAGGATATGATAGAGTTCGTCAAGCTCGCGCAGGAGTATGTGGACTCCGTCCACGTCTCCGTCGGCATGATAATAGAGTCCGACTACTTCTATTACAGCATGCCCCCCTACTACCATCCGCACTGCCACAACGTGAAGTACGCCGAGGCCTTCAAGAAGTGCCCCGACATACACATCCCTGTCACCACCGTCGGCAGCATCACCACCATCGCCGAGGCCGAGGAGATACTCGCTGCCGGCAAGGCCGACATGGTCGCCATGGCCAGGCCCCTCATGGCTGAGCCCAACCTGCTCAAGAACGCCTACGCGGGCAAGCCCGAGGCCAGCCGCCCCTGCCTGCGCTGCTTCGAGTGCGCCCCCAACGTCATGCAGCACCTGCACTGCGCCGTCAACCCGGTTTGCGGCCGTGAGACCCAGTACCGCGTCATCCAGAAGGCCGACGAGCGCAAGAAGGCCGTTGTCATCGGCGGCGGCGTCTCCGGCATGATAGCCGTCCAGACTCTGCTCAAGCGCGGACACGAGGTCACGCTCTTTGAGAAGGAGGACACCCTCGGCAAGAAGCTCTATGAGATAAGCTGTCTCTCCTTCAAGGGCGACATGCGCCGTTACTGGGACTGGGACGTCAAGACCACCATGAACAGCGGCGCCAAGATAGTCCTCGGCACCGAGGCCACGCCCGAGCTGGTCATGGCCGAGAACCCGGACGTCATCTTCATCGCCACCGGCTCCTCCCTCATCGTCCCGCCCATCGAGGGCATCGAGAAGGCCAGGCACATCCTTGACGTGGACAACAAGCGCGTCGATGTCGGCCACAAGGTCGTCTGCGGCGGCGGTCTGAGCGGCACCGAGTGCGCCCTGCAGCTCGCCATGGAGGGTCACGACGTCACCGTCGTGGACATGCTCCCCGTGGACGCCTTTGCGAAGGACGCCTCCCCCTCCCCGCGCACCATGCTCATGGCCCTGCTCAAGAAGTACAACGTCCGCCTCATCGGCGAGAGCAAGGTGCTCCGCTTCACCGACAAGGGCGTCGAGATCGAGGACAGGAACTGGAACCGCACCCTGCTCGAGGCCGACACCGCCGTCAACGCCCTGGGCATGAAGTCCGACTCCGACGTCGTCGCCAAGTTCGCGGGCCTCATCCCCGAGGTCTATGTCGTGGGCGACGCCGCTCAGGTGAACAACATCAGGCACGCAAACCAGTCCGCCTTCATTTACGCCGTCGAGTGCTGACGGGAAAGGGATGGGGATTATGAAGAAGCTCAACAAAACCGCGCTTAAATGGACCATTCTGGCCATAGCGCTGCTCCAGATGGGCGGCATGGGACTGTCGCCCTCCCTGGCGGCCATCTCCGCCGACATGCCCGAGGTCCCGGTATCCATCGTGCAGACGATCACCTCGTTCCCCTCTTTTGTCATGATCTTTGTCTGCATCGCCGCGATAAAGCTCTCCGAGAAGTTCGGCAAAAAGCGCGTGCTGCTCTTCGGCGAGGTGTCCATCCTGGCCGCCGGTATCCTCGGCTATCTGCTGCACAGCAGCATCGTCGAGCTCTACATCTGGGCCGCCCTGCTGGGCATCGGCTTCGGCACCATCCTGCCCACCTGCAGCGGCATACTCGCCGAGAACTATGACGAGCGCGAGCGCGGCGGCATCATGGGCATCCAGTCCGTGTTCACCAACATAGGCGCCATGTACCTCACCTATGTCGGCGGCGCCCTGGCCGTCATCAAGTGGAACCTCAACTACCTCGTCTACCTCATCGCGCTGCTGCCCCTCGTCATGGGCATCCTCTTCATCCCGGCCGACCGCGGCGTCTCCGGCGCTCAGTCCGCCGCCGGCGAGACGAAAAAGGTCCGCGTGGGCGATCTCTCCCGCGCCACCTGGGTCTACGGTGCGTTCACCTTCCTCTTCATGATCTGCTACGGCGTACACTCCGCCAACATCGCCTTCTTTGTGACCGAGAAGAACCTCGGCACTGCCGCCACGGTCGGCACCATCATGACCGTGTGCACCATCGGCGGCATGGCCGGCGGCGCCACCTTCAAGTACGTCAACAAGGTATTTGACACCTACACCTTCAGCGTCTCCTACGTCCTGCTCATCCTGGGCTTCGTGCTGACCATCGCGGCCAACAGCCTTGTGATGGTGCTCATAGGCGCGGTCATCGTGGGCATGTCCATCAGCTGGACCATCCCGCAGACCATGCTCTCGCTCACGAACAGCAACGAGGTCGAGGCCACCACCATGGCCTGCTCCGTCGGCCACATCGGCGGCCAGATAGGCACCTTCTGCTCCTCCCTCGTGATGACCTCCATCACCGGCCTGTTCTCCTCGTCCACGACCTTCCGCTATGTGTTCACTGCCGTCGTGTGCGCCGTCCTCGCCGTTGTCGAGGCGGTCATCATCAAGGCGATGCGCTCCAAGGCCAAGGCCAAAGCCAACTAAGCAAGACCCCCAAAAAACACGGCATTCCCCTCCGGCTCAGCCTGAGGGGAATGCTTAAGGGAACAGTTGTCAACAAAATAACGAAGGGATCGTTGTATCGTGGAAAAGACAGACAGAAGGGCTTTCATTATCGGCCTGATAGTGCTCCTTATCGCCAACACCTCCGCCGCCGGCGCCGACTGGTGCACCTCCGCCCTGGTGAACATCTCCGCCAGCTTCTCCGACGTCCCGTACAGCCTTATCACCCTCGTGAACAACATCCCCAACCTCTGCGCCGTCATCTTTACCCTCGTCGCCGACGCCCTGGTGAACAGGAAAGTCACCCTCAAGAACATGATACTCATCGGCACCGGCCTGCACTGCGTCGGCGGCATAATGCCCGCCTTCACCGGCAGCAGCTTTGCGCTGCTGATGCTCGGCCGCTTCGCCTTCGGCATAGGCTACGGCATCATGCAGGGCATCTGCATATCCATGAGCTTCAAGCTGGTCACCAATGAAAAGCTCCGCGCCGCCGCCATGGGCTGGGCGCTCACCGCCCAGTACGCCACCAACATGGTAGCCCAGGTGGTCGTCGGCTATCTCTGCGAGCGCGGCTGGAACTACAGCTTCCTCATCTACGCCTGGAGCATCATCCCCTTCCTCGTCGTGCTCTTCCTCTGCCCCAAGTTCAAGCTCGACAAGGACGACCGCACCGCTCTCGGCGGCGAGGGCAGCAGCCTCGGTCAGAGCGAGACGCTCTGGCAGTCGCTCAAGGCCATGCCCAAGTCCGTCTGGATATTCTCCGTCATCGTCGGCGCCTACATGTTCTGCTACTATCCGATGTTCCTGACCATAGGCCAGATAATCATCGGCCGCAACTTCGGTACCTCCGTCAGCGTCGGCTACGCCATGACCTTTTACAGCGTCTCCTCCCTGCTCGGCGGCCTGTTCTTCGGCTTCATCGCCAAGTATCTCAAGCACTGGACCTGCTGCCTGGCGCTCATCGGCGTCGCCGTCAGCTCCCTCGGCATCTACCTTGCCACGTCCTACGGCATGGCCTGCCTGTTCCTGGCCGTCGGCGGCATAACCTCCACGCTGATACTGCCCGCCTGCAACAACAACTACTATCAGCAGGTGCCGCCCTCCCGCTCCTTCCTCGCCTCGAGCATAACTCTCGCCGGGCTGAACATAGGCGCCTTCCTCGGCACGCCGTACATCGGCCTCATCGAGCTCTTCGGCGGCGAGGCCTCCACCGCACTGCTCATCTCCCCCATCATTCTCGTCATCATGGGTCTGGTGAGCGTGAAGCTCAGTAAAAACACCGCTGCGGCCTGAAAGCCCGGCACGACATGAAAAATCGCCCGTTCCGCATAAAACGGAACGGGCGGTTTGTTTTTTCATCACCAGTTTCTGAAGAAGCTGATGAACTCCTCCGCCAGCTTTGAGGGCTTGCGGTATGCCAGCGTGACGATGCCGACGTCCCAGGTGTTCATCGGGTCCTCCGGGATCACGGCGACGCCCTCCGGAATGTCCACAGGCTCGCCGATGTAGAAGCTGATGCCGGCGTTCTCTCGGCAGAGCTCGCCGATAAGGTGTGTGTCCGCGGTGCGCATGTAGACCTTGGGCGTGAAGCCCGCCTGCTCGCAGCGCGAGACAAAGCCGTCGCCGCACTTGTTGTCCGCGTCTATTGTTATAAACTGCTCGTCCCTCAGCTGGGAAACGTTGATGGTCCTGCAGCGCGAGAGCGGATTTTTGCGCGAGACGAGGAAATATACCGGCTGGCTCTTGGTGGCGTGGACGGTAAAGACGTTCGTGTCCACAGGCATGGCGCAGAAGGCCACGTCCGCCTTGCCGCTGACCAGGGCGTTTTCGCACTCGATGTCGGACGCCTGCTGGAGGTTCAGGTTTATCTCCGGATAGCTGTCCCGGAAGCGGCTGAAGGCGTCGAGGGGAAAGACGTGCATCATGCCGGTGGGGAGATAGATGTTGAGCGAGGCGACGTTCTGCTCCCGCATCTGGGCCAGCTGCTCCGTGACGCTGTTGTACTCACGCAGGATGCCGATCGCGCTGTTGAGAAAGAGCTTGCCGTAGTCGGTGAGCTCCAGCTTCATGTTCTGCCTCACAAAGAGGGGCACGTCCAGCTCCTCCTCCATGCGGCTTATTATCTTGCTTATGCCCTGCTGAGTTATGAGCAGCTGGTTTGCAGCCTTGGTAAAGCTCATGTAACGGCAGACCGTGATGTAGCACTTGAGCTGATACATATTCAAGCGCCCACCCCCTAAGGTAACTTTCGCAGGCCGAGCCCGCTAGTCTGCACGATACCACGAATGCGGCCCAAATGTCAACTCAGGCCTCGGGGCACAAATAAACCCCGGCGTTTGCCGGGGTCGGTTCACTCCACGTCTCCGCGGGTGGACAGGCAGGCCTGGAGGGACTGGCGGAGGGCGGCAAGGGCCAGAGCGGAGCGGCGGAGCAGGCTGGGAGCGGGTGTTTCGTCGCCGCAGAGGCGGGCGCAGACGTCCTCGGGGCGGAGCAGCGCCGTCTTTATGACTGGCATGTCCTGCACCAGCTCCAGCAGCGCGCAGGCGCAGGCGTGCAGCTCGGCCGGGGCGTCCTTCTGGCAGATGTAGCCCGTCTTGTTGTATGTCCGCCGCCGGGTCACGATGCCGATGGCGATTACGTCGCCGGTATCCGGGTCCGAGGCGGTCCCGATACCGGCGGCGTCGGCGGGCATGGGGTATTTGTCCCGCATGGCCGCGTATTCCTCAATTTTCACTTTCCGTTCTCATTGAATATTCGTCGCAGTAGTCCATCAGCGCGGCGAGGCTGCTTATGCGGTAATAGCCGTCCACCATGCGTATCAGCCCGCGCTCCCGCAGGGCCTTGAGCTCCTTAGACACCGTCACTCGGTGCAGTCCGCTGAGCGCGCCTATCTTGTCCTGCGTCAGCTTTTCGGTTATGACTATCTCGCCGTCTTTCTCCTCCCCGAAGGCCAGGGCAAAGTCCAGAAACTGCGAGCATATCTTCATCGTAGCGTCCGTGCTCGTCTCAAACATCCGCTGCGAGAGCGACATGGCGCCGAGGTCGGAGATGGCGTTGAGCACGTCCAGCGTGACCGAGAAGTCCGCCTTCATCGCCTGCGTCAGGTCGTGGTAGGATATCATCTGCGCCGTGCAGGGCGACACGGCGCGGTAATAGAGGTCGCAGGGTTTGCCGGTGAGCTGGTACTGCTCCAGCAGCAGGCTGCCGTCCTCAAAGGAGAGCATCAGCCGCTGGCGGTTCGCGCTGCTCACGATGCCCGCGATGACCCGGCCGGTTTTGAGAAAATAGCAGTACTGCGGGTACATGCCCGGCATGGCGATGAGCTGGTCGGCGCGGAACTCGACCGGCTCGCCCAGTCGCTGAAAGAACCACGCGTTCTGGCGTGAGCTGATGAAGCTCGGGACCTTTATCCGGATGTTAGGGATGTCCTTCACGCTTTTCCTCCCCAAAGGTCACGACCGCGGCTCCCTCCATATCGAAGGCGCCGGGTATTTCGCCGCCGAAGGTTATCCGGCCGCGCAGCTCGTCCGAGCGCCAGACTTCGCCGTCCGGCTCCAGATGCTTTATGTACCGGCCCAGAACGGAGAGCGCCTCATCCTGGTCCGGGCTCAGACCCGGGAGGCTGACAACGCGGACGGTGAGCAGATACTGCTTGGCGAGCCCGGCCATGACGGATATCTGCGGCAAGGTCTCCGGCAGCAGGACGCTCGACACGGTCACGGGTATGCCGTGGGCGACGGCGGCCCAAAGGCCGTTCAGGATGTCGTTCATGACCTGTTCGCGGCCAGTTATCGCGGCGAAATCAAAGGCGTTGCAGGTGTCGAGGTGCAGATTCACGCCGTCGAGCCCCGCCTTGGCGAGCTCCGGCACCAGCGGTGCGAGCCTCGTGCCGTTGGTGGTGAGGCCGACCCATTCCGTGCCCGGCTGGGCCTTCAGCTCCCGCACCAGGCCGCAGACGTCCGGCCAGAGCAGGGGCTCGCCCCCCGCGAGCTCCACGCGCTCCGCGCCCTTGGCGGCGGCCAGCACGGCGGAGCGCTCCGCCTGCGCGGCGTTCCCGCTGCGGCGGCAATAGCGGCAGGCGAGGTCGCATTCCTCTGTAAGTATTATCCTCAGCTTTTCCATCCTTGTCAACCTCCGCAGTCCCCCGCGGCGCGCCGCGGGGGACTGTTTTGTGTGTATTATGCCTTCAGTCTCAGGACGGACTGCTTTACAAGCGACATCGCGACCTGCACCTTGTAGGCGTTCTTCTCGAAGGGCACCGCGCCCTCGAGGGCTATGCGCGCGGCCTCCTCGGCGTTCTCCTCGGTGGGAGCCTTGCCGGTGAGGTAGCTCTCCGCCGCCTCACGCCGGAGCGGCACGGGGGCGACGCCGCCGAACACCAGGCGGGCGCTCTTGATAATGCCGCCCTCGAGCTCGTAGGCGCTGGCGAGGCTGACCATGGCGAAGTCCACGCTGTCACGCAGGCGGAACTTGTCGTAGTGGGCGCTGACGCCCTCGCGCACGGGGATGTCTATCTCCGTCACCAGCTCGTCGGGGTCGAGCATGTCCTTGACCTTGAGCTTTTCCGTGAAGAGCTCGGCGGCGGGCAGGGTCTTTTTAGTGGTCTTTATCTCGGCGTCCAGTGCGACGAGGACGGGGCTGATGTCGCTGGCGTTGACGGAGTAGCAGCCGCAGTTCATGCAGCGCCTGGCCTCGGCCTCGGCGGCCTCC
>UQYT01000002.1 GCA_900545405.1 uncultured Eubacteriales bacterium
TGCCCAAAGAAACGGTGTCGAGCCGCCAAAGAAAAGCGCTTTTTTACCCTGGCGGCTCCACCATTCGCGTGAGCGCTGCTGCCTCGGTGGTCTTTACTCATCCTCGCCCGACTTGGGGCAGAGGCTGGTGCGGGGCGGGGGCTAGGTGCGGGCTACCGTACAAAAGAAAACAGCCGCCGCCCATTTGGGCGGCGGCTGTTGCTTGCCGGTTTACTCCTCGGTCTTGTCCTCTTCGGTTATCTCGACCTCGATGGAGCCGTCGTCGCCGGAGGCTTCGGCTTCGGCGGCGGTGACGATGTCCTCAAAGTCGGCGTCGCTGACGGCGCCGTCGTTCAGACTCGCGCGCAGCTCGGTGAGCTCGGTCTCCATGCGCTCGATGGCGGCCAGGGAGAGCATGACGCGGTCGAAGGCGCGGACGTACATCTCGCCGGGGGCGGTCTTGTCGGCGGAGTCGAAATAGAGCTTGCCGACCTCGGCATAGGCGCTGTTGAGGCTTTCGCGCTCGGCGTTGAGCTCCATGCTCAGCTTGGCGAGGCGGGCGAGGGCCTTGGCCTTCTCACCGGCGCCGCCGGCGAGGTCGCGGGCCTTGTCTCCCGCCGCTCCGGCGAGGTCGCGGGCGATGTCGGCAAAGCCGCCGGCCGCGGTCTTGAGGGACTTTATGAGGTCGTTGTAATCAGTCATTTTTGCTTTCCTCCGTTTTTTCAGTGGTGTCGGAGCCGGTATCGGCGCTGTCGGCGCCATCTCCGGCGGCTTCGGTGGTCTCGGTTTCGGTCACGGCGTCCGCCTCGGGGGCGTCGCCGGCGGCAGCGGCGGCTTCAAGCGTGGAGACATAGGTCGGCTTGTGCGGCCGCTTTATATTCACCAGCAGGATGACCAGCGCGACGAGCGCGGATACGGCGGCCACGAGCTGGGACGTGCGTATGTTGGTGCCGGGGATATACAGGCTGTCGGTCCGCAGGCCCTCCACGCAGGCGCGGCCGGCGCCGTACCAGAGGACGTAGAAGAGGAAGATCTGCCCGTCGTACTTCCGGTGGTTTTTGCGGTACCAGTAGCGGTCTATGATGATGAAGCCGATGAGGTTCCACAGGCTCTCATAGAGGAAGGTCGGGTGGACGTAGTAGGTGGTGCCATCCGGGGTCGTGAGGCCCATGCGGCAGAAGATGTCCGTCTCGCGGCCGAAGGCCTCGCGGTTGACGAAGTTCGCCCAGCGGCCGATGACCTGGCCGAGGATGAGGCCCGAGGAGGCGACGTCCAGCGTCGCGCCGAAGCGGATCTTCTTGACGTGGCTCCAGACGATGACCGTGATGACGCCGGCTATCGTGCCGCCGTACATCGCTATGCCGCCCTCCCAGATCTTGAAGACGTCCCAGAAGTTGTCCTTGTAGCGGTCCCACTCGGCGATGACGTAGTAGACGCGGCAGCCGACGATGGCTATGGGCAGCACCCAGAGGACGAGGCCGAAGATGTCGTCGCCCTTTATGCCGACGCGGGGGGCCCTTTTGGAGGCGTAGAACACGGCGGCGATGAAGGCGATGGCCATGACCACGCCGTAGAGGTAGAAGGTGTGGCCGAAGAGCTCAAAGCTCGCGGGAAAGTCAAGGGTGAGGCCGCCAAGCATGGGGAAGCTGATGGCGGCGTCTCGAATCATAGTTGGCATTGGTCACATATCCTTTCGAGGCTCAGGCTGTACCACCGCGAGCGCGAGCCGCTCCGGGGCGAGGTGCTCCGAGACAAAGGCTGCGCACTCCTCGGCGGTGAGCTGAGGCAGCAGTTCAAAGCCGCGCAGGCAGTCCGTGCCGGCAAAGGCGCTGCGTGCGAGGCTGTCGGCAAGGCCGGCGGCCTGGCCGAGGGCGCGGATGCGCATGCCGTACTCAGCGCGGCGGCAGCGCTCAAAGGCGTCGGGCTCAAAGCCCTCTGCGGCGACTTTGGCGACGGCTTCGGAGAGGCGCGCGAGCACCCGCTCCGGCTCAGGGCTCTCGCCGCCGAGGACGGCATAGGCCGCGCAGGGTCCCCAGTCGGCCTCGTTCCAGAGGCTGCGGATGAGCCCGTCGGCGTACATGCCCGTGTATAGCGGCGAGGACGTGCCGGCCAGGCAGCGCAGGGAGAGCGCCGCCGCGAGCTGCCTGCGCAGCAGCTCGTCGCCGCTGCCCTCGCACGGCAGCTTGGCGCCTATCATGAACTGGGGCGCGGAGACGTCCATGCCGCGGGAAAAGCGTGTCTTGTACGGCGCGAGGCCCTCGATGGGGCCGTAATCCGGCTGCGGCACCGGCGCGCGTTCGGCGGAAAGGACGCGCACGGCCGCGGCCTCGACGGTGTCCGGCTCCACGTCGCCCACGACGCACAGGAGCATGTTCGAGGGCGCGTAAAAGGCCCGGTGGCAGTCCGTGAGTATCTCGGGCGTGATCTGCGCAATGCTCTCCACCGTGCCGACGACGCTGTCGCGCACGGCGCAGTTCTCATAGAGGCAGCGCATGAGCCCGTAGTACACGGCGTGGCCGGGGTCGTTTTCCGCCATGCCTATCTCCTCGCCGATGATGCCCTGCTCCTTGAGCACGCTCTCGGCGGTGAAATACGGCGTGGAGACGAACTCGAGCAGCGTGTCGAGATCCTTCTCAAAGCCGTCGGTGCACTCGAAGTGGTAGGCGGTTATGAAGTCCGAGGTGTAGGCGTTCGGCTGCGCGCCGCTCGCGGAGAGGACGCCCAGCGCGTTGCCCCAGGGCATGTCGAACATCTTGTGCTCGAGGAAGTGCGCCACGCCCTCGGGCGTTTCCGCCCGGCGGCCGTCCACGGAGAAGTTCCGCACGGCCCCGCCGTAATTCGCGGTGAAAAAGGCGTATTTTTTCATGAACCCCGGCCTCGGGACGACCACGATGCGCAGGCCGTTTTCCAGAGTGCCGGTGTACAGAGTCTCGCCTATGTTGGCAAAGTCAGTCCTCTTCAGGCTCATCCGCGGCGTCCTCCTTTCCGCAGAGGTAATATTCCGCGTCGCACTCGCAGCTGCGGGCGATCCCGGCGGCGTCCTCCGCCGTCACGAGCTCGCAGGCCGCGGCCAGCTCCCCGGGGCTGACCTCCGCGCCGGAGACGTTCATGGAGAGCCAGTAGCCCTCGAGGGCAAAGGGGTCGTCCTCCACGGAGCGGAGGGCCGAGGCGCAGCTGAGCCTTGCGCTCTCGAGCTCGTCGGGCGTTATCTCGCCGCGGCGCATGGCCTCCAGCTGGGCGAGGATCTCCTCGCGCGCGGCGCCGAAGTTCTCAAAGTTCACGGCGCTCGAGACCAGCAGCAGGCCCTTTTGTATGTCCACGCCGGAGGAGGCGTAGTAGCAGAGGGAGCGCTTCTCGCGGACGTTCGTGAAGAGCTTGGACGTGACGGAGCCGCCGTAGACGGCGTTGAAGACCCGCAGCTTGGCCATGTCCGGCTCCTCCATGCACTCGCCGAGCCGCCAGCCGATGGCCAGCTTGCCCTGGCTGACGTCCATGTGCTCTTTGAACACGCGCGGCTGCTCCTCGACGGAGTTCATGCGTATCTCGGTGCCGAGGTCCCAGTCGATCTCCCCGCGCGGCAGGGCCTCCAGCGCGCCGGAGACGGCGAAGAGCACGTCGTCCCAGCCGGAGGCGCCGCAGTAGAAGACCTCGATGGGCGAGGAGGCGATGAGATTTTTATAGTGCTTGGAGAGGGCGACATAGTGTATGTCCTCCGCGGCCTGCTCGGAGCCGAGGGAGCCGACGGCGATGGGCTCGTAGGCGCACATGAGCTCTATGAGCCGAAGGACGGCGTAGGCGTCCTTGTTGTTCCGCTTGGCGCGTATCCTCTCGGCGAGGCGGGCGCGCTCGCGCTCGACGTAATCTGGCAGGAACAGCCCGCCGCGGGTGTTCGGCGTGAGCAGCAGCTCGCCGAGCAGCTCCGCCGCCTTGTCGAGCAGGCGGTCGTTCCCGGGCAGGAAGCGGTCCTCGGGGAAGGTGGCGTAAAAGCCGGGGGCCTGTATCTCGCCTATGCAGCGGACAACGGGCTCCACGCGCAGGCCGTACAGCCCGTCCATATAGGCGGCAAGGCTGTCGAGGTCCGGGCAGCGGACGGTGCCGCGCCGCAGCACGTTGGGGATGAGCGCGTTCATGGACGCCGTCTCGGCGTCGAGCTGCGTGAGCAGGCTCAGGCTCAGCGACGCGGTTTTGAACTTGTCGGTGCGCAGGGCGGTCAGGAACACGCCCGGCAGGATCTCCTCGCGCCGAAACTCCATCCGGCACCCCTCCTGTCTTGTGAATCACCCGATATTATAGCACACAATGCCGCCCTTGCCATACAATTTATCCCGAAGGAGGTAAATTATTTGTGAACGAAGCGCCGGGCGCAGGGCAGAAAAAACGGGCCCGGGAGGCCCCGGACCCGCGAGATATCCGCTAGCTCCGCTGGGACTTCGGCACTTTTGGGTCGAAGCCGTGAATCCAGTCGGAGAAGAGGAAATATATGAGATATATCACCGAGCTGATGCCCCAGGTTATTGGGTAGGCCCAATATATGTAGCCGATCTCGCCGAAGACACGCATGACGACGGCGATATACGCCACTCGCAGCACGCACCAGACCGAGAACATGATGAGCATGGGCACAAAGGCCTTGCCCGCGCCGCGGCAGACCGCCGCCACGGAATGCGAGAAGGCGAGCAGGAAGTAAAACAGCGCGGCTGTTCGGGCCTGCTGCACGCCGTAGGCGATGACGCCGGGGTTGTCGTCGAAGATGCCGATGAAGGTGGGGGCGAAGACGTAGTATATGACGCCGATGATCTCGGCGAGGACGACGGCGGAGATGATGCCGAAGCGCGCGCCCTTTTTTGCGCGGTCGTACTTCTGCGCGCCGAGGTTCTGGCTGATGAAAGTCGTGATGGCCATGCTGAAGCTGGTTATGGGCATGAAGGCGAAGCCCTCGATCTTGGACTGCGAGCCGTAGGCGGCCATGGCCAGCTTGGCGAAGGAGTTTATCTGGGTCTGGACGATGACGTTGGCGAGGCCGATGACGGAATTCTGTATACCGGCGGGCATGCCGTAGCGGAGGATGCGGCGGAGCATGTCGCCGTGGAAGCGTATCTTGCGGAAGCTGACCGAATAGACGCTGCCCTTTTTGGTGAGGTGCACGAAGCAGAGGACGCAGCTCATGGTCTGGGCCAGGGTGGTGGCAAAGGCGGCCGACCAGACGCCCCAGTGGAACACGCCGATAAAGAGCAGGTCGAGCGCGACGTTGGTGAGCGAGGAGAAGATGAGGTAATAGAGCGGGCGGCGGCTGTCGCCCACGGCGTTCATGATGCCGGTGCAGATGTTATAGAGCACGACGGCGATGACGCCGAAGAAGTAGTAGCGGAAATACTCGATGGCCTGGGGCAGGACCTCGGGGTCGGTGCCCATCCAGACGAGGAAGGTGGGCGTGAGCAGCACGCCGGCCACGGTGAGGACCACGCCGGAGACGATGCCGAAGGCGAGGTCGGTATGTATGGCGCGGGAGACGCCGTCCTCGTCGCGGGCTCCGAAGCAATGCGAAATGACGACACCTGCGCCCAGCGCGGTGCCGTTAAAAAAGCTGACCATGAGGAAGATCAGCGTACCCGAGGAGCTCACGGCGGCCAGGGCATCCGTTCCGAGGAACTGCCCGACGATGACCGAGTCCGCGGCGTTATAGAGCTGTTGGAAGACCTGACTGAGGAAGATGGGCAGCGCAAAGCGAATGATGAGGCTGTACGGGTTCCCCTCAGTGAGGTTCCGGGTCTGCTGCACCCTGTGCTGGTGCCAGACCTTGTGTGTCGTATGAGCGATCATAGCCCCATTATATCCCGGGCGCTATCCGTTGTCAAAGCCAAAAAACCTCCCGAGCTCCGCTGCGCGCTTCGCGCGCGAATGAAAGTTTCGCCCGCCTTTTCAAAGGCGGCGGGGTGCAGGGGCGGAGCCCTTGCCCGCGCTCCGCAGAGCGCGGAATCCCCTTGTGCTTATGTGAGCGCAGGAGGGGGTCTAAGGGGGAACCCTCGCCGGGGGTTCCCCCTTTTCTTGTCTTTGCCTTGTACGTGTGCGCCGTTACGCTGGGTGGGGGTCGTTGCCCTGTCCTGCCTTTCGACCCCATTTCTTTGGTGCTTGCCCAAAGAAACGGTGTCGAGCCGCCAAAGAAAAGCGCTTTTTTTACCCCGGTGGCTCCACCATCCGCGTGAGCGCTCCTGCCTCGGTGGTAGGGACGTTCCTCGCCCGACTTGGGGCAGGGGCTGGGAGCGGGTCGCATCATATCCATATGGTTATCACACGGCCATTATTGCACATCCTTGAGGTATCGTCAAGATAGCTATATGGATATCAGGAGGCGTGTGATGGCGTATTACAGGAGAGTGCGGGAGCTCAGGGAGGACCATGACCTGACGCAGAGAGAGGTTGCGGCGCAGCTGGGGATGTCGCAGCCGCAGTACTTCAGATATGAACAGGGCTATCGCGACCTGCCCACGGACATACTCGTGGCGCTGGCAAAGCTCTATGACACCTCAGCCGACTACATCCTCGGCCTCACTGACGACCCTAGGCCGAGGAGGTGAGGACGCAAAACCGCAAAAAAGAGCCCTCCGGAAGCTCCGGAGGGCTCTTTATCATGCTGTCAGCTTACGCGCGGGGGTTCTTGATCTGCGCCTGGGCAGCGGCCATGCGGGCGATGGGCACGCGGTAGGGGCTGCAGGAGACGTAGTCGAGGCCGACGCGGTGGCAGAACTCGACGCTGCTCGGCTCGCCGCCGTGCTCGCCGCAGATGCCGAGGTGGATGTCCGGGCGGGTGGCGCGGCCCAGCTTGCAGGCCATGTCGACCAGCTTGCCCACGCCGACCTGGTCGATGCGCTCGAATGGGTCGTTGTCGAAGATCTGCTTCTCGTAGTAGCTGGGCAGGAAGCTGCCGGCGTCGTCACGGGAGAAGCCGAAGGTCATCTGGGTCAGGTCGTTGGTGCCGAAGGAGAAGAACTCGGCCTCCTTGGCGATCTCGTCGGCGGTGAGGGCCGCGCGCGGGATCTCGATCATGGTGCCGACCAGGTATTTGAGGTCGCTGCCCTTCTCGGCCTTGACCTTCTCAGCGGTGGCCTTCACGATGTTGGAGACGTACTTGAGCTCCTTGTACTCGCAGGTCAGCGGGATCATGATCTCGGGCACGATGTCGTAGCCGCACTCGTTCTTGACGTTGATGGCGGCCTCGATGATGGCGCGGGTCTGCATCTCGGCGATCTCGGGGTACTTGACGGGCAGACGGCAGCCGCGGAAGCCCATCATCGGGTTGTTCTCGTGCAGGCTCTCGATGGTGCCCTTGACGTACTCATAGGTGAGGCCCATGTCCGCGGCGAGGGCCCTGATGTCCTCCTCGGCGGTGGGCAGGAACTCGTGCAGAGGGGGATCCAGCAGGCGGATGGTGACCGGGCGGCCCTCCATGGCCTTGTAGATGCCCTCAAAGTCGCTGCGCTGCATCGGGAGCAGCTTGGCGAGAGCGGCGGTGCGGTGCTCGACGTCGGTGGAGAGGATCATCTCACGCATGGCCGGGATACGGTCGGCGTCGAAGAACATGTGCTCGGTACGGGTGAGGCCGATGCCCTCGGCGCCCAGGCGGACGGCATTGGCGGCGTCGCGCGGGGTGTCGGCATTGGTGCGGACCTTGAGCTTGCGGATGGAGTCCGCCCAGCCCATGACGGTGGCAAAGTCGCCGCTGATGGTGGCGTCGACGGTGGGGATGGCGCCGACATAGACGTTGCCGGTGTTGCCGTCGATGCTCATGACCTCGCCCTCGTTGACGCGGACGCCGGCGATGGTGAGATACTTCTCTTCCTCATTGATGTGCATGGCACCGCAGCCGGCGACGCAGCAGGCGCCCATGCCGCGGGCGACGACAGCAGCGTGGCTGGTACGGCCGCCGGTGGCGGTCAGGATGCCCTGGGCAACAGCCATGCCCTCGATGTCCTCGGGACTGGTGAAGTTGCGGACGAGCAGGACGGGGCCGTTCTTCGCGTGCTCCTTGACTTCCTCAGCGGTGAAGTAGACGGCGCCGCAGCCGGCTCCGGGGCTGGCGGGCAGGCCGGCGGCCACGGGGGTGGCGGCCTTCAGGGCCTTATCGTCAAAGCGCGGATGCAGAAGGGCGTTGATGGAGTTGGGGTCGATCTTGGCAATGGCCTCTTCCTTGGTGCACAGGCCCTCGTTGACCATGTCGACGGCGACCTTGAAGGCGGCCTGCGCGGTGCGCTTGCCGTTGCGGGTCTGGAGCATGTAGAGCTTGCCCTGCTCTATGGTGAACTCCATGTCCTGCATATCCTTGTAGTGCTTCTCGAGGTTCTTGGCGACGGCGGCGAACTGGTCGTAGGCCGCGGCGTTGGTCTCGTGGAGCTGATCTATGGTCTGGGGGGTACGGATGCCGGCGACGACGTCCTCGCCCTGGGCGTTCATCAGGAACTCGCCGTAGAGCTTGTTCTCGCCGGTGGCGGGGTCACGGGAGAAGGCAACGCCGGTGCCGCAGTCGTTGCCCATGTTGCCGAAGACCATCATCTGCACGTTGACGGCGGTGCCCCAGGAGCTGGGGATGTCGTTCATGCGGCGGTAGGCGATGGCGCGCTCGTTCATCCAGGAGCCGAACACGGCGCGGACGGCGGCCATGAGCTGTACCTTCGGGTCGGTCGGGAACTCCACGCCGGCAAGCTCCTTGTACAGGACCTTGAAGCGCTTGACCATCTCCTGCATGTCCTCGGCGGTGAGGCCGGCGTCGTTGTCAACGCCGCGCTTGGCCTTGAGCTCGTCCATGATGGCCTCGAACTTCAGGCGGTCGTAGCCCATCGCGACGTCGGAGAACATCATGATGAAGCGGCGGTAGCTGTCGTAAGCCCAGCGGACGTTGCCGCTCTTGGCAGCCAGGGTGGCGGCGACCTCGTCGTTGATGCCGAGGTTCAGGATGGTGTCCATCATGCCGGGCATGGAGGCACGGGCGCCGGAACGGACGGAGACCAGCAGCGGGTTCTCCTTGTCGCCGAACTTCTTGCCGACGAGCGCTTCCATCTTGGCAAGGTACTCGAATATCTCAGCTTCGATCTCGGGGGCGATCTTCTCGCCGTCCTCGTAGTAACGGGTGCAGGCCTCGGTGGAGATGGTGAAGCCCTGAGGAACGGGCATGCCGATGTTCGTCATCTCGGCGAGGTTGGCGCCCTTGCCGCCAAGGAGCTCACGCATGTTGGCGTTGCCCTCGGAAAACAGGTAAACGTACTTTTTGCTCATCCTTCAACGTCCTTTCAGATATATATGAAGATTTGACCTAACAAGTGTTTTGACACGATTCAGACGTATCATACAACCCGTGGAAAGTATAACATCATTTTCCGCGCAGTTCAAGTAGAATATCAGCGTATTTCCGAACTCTCTTTAGGTGTTTTTGTTAATTTTCAGTTAAAAGTCCCGAGAGCGCGTCCGAGAGCCGGGCAAAGTCGGCGCAGGAGAGAGTCTCGCCCCTTGCGCGGGGGTCTATGCCCGCGCGCTCGAGCGCGGGGAGCACCAGGGGCTTGAGAGAGCCGAGGCCGTTGCCGAGGGCGTTGGAGAGGGTCTTGCGCCTCTGGGCGAAGGCGGCCTTCACGCAGCGGAACATGAGCGCCTCGTCCCGGACGGGGCAGAGCGGGGCGGTCCTCGGCGTGAGCCGCACGACCGAGGAGGTGACCTTCGGCCGGGGCATGAAGCACTCGGGCGGCACGTCGAAGAGCCGCTCCGCCTCGCAGTGCCAGGTGAGGTACACCGTGAAGGCGCCGTAATCCGCCGTTCCGGGCGCGGCGGTGAGCCGGAGGGCCACCTCGCGCTGGATCATGACGGTGATGCGCTCGAATATGCCCGCGTCGATGAATTTGGCGAGCAGGGGGGTCGTGACGTTGTACGGCAGGTTTGCGCAGACCCGACAGCGCGCGCCGGGGAACTTCTCCCGCATGAGCGCGGCGAGGTCGAGCTTCAGCGCGTCGCCGGGGACGACCTCGGCGTTGGGGCGGTCCGCCAGCGTCTCTGCCAGGACGGGCAGGAGCATGCGGTCCAGCTCGACCGCCGCGACGTGCTCGGCCCGCTCCGCGAGCTCGACCGTCAGGCAGCCTACGCCGGGGCCTATCTCCAATACGGCGAGGCCCTCGGGCGAGCCCTCGCAGCCGGCCTCGGCGATGCGCCGGGGCACGGAGGGCTCTATGAGGAAATTCTGCCCCAGGGCCTTGGAAAAATGCACGCCGTGCCGCTCCATGAGCGCACGGATGTCGTTCGGACTCGTCAGACGCACATTGCCCTCCTTGCCGCGCCTATCGCGGTGGCGCAGGCGCTGTGCTCCGGGATGAGGAAGTCCCTGCCGTAGACCCTCTGGAACTTGGCGAAGTTCGCCCGCGAGGGCTCCGTATCCGCCATCGCGCCGATGACGGCCACGCTCTCGGCCCCGCTGCTGGAGCAGGCGAGCAGGCTCATCGTGCCGATGACCTGAAGCACCAGGTTCGCGAGGCCCGCGGCCCAGTCGGCGTCCGTGGCCATGGGGTCGAGCCGCGCGAGGTTGGAGGCGGTTATCTCCGGGTCGAGTATGCCGTAGCTCTCGACAAAGTCGCCGATGAGGAGGTCCACCCTGCCGCAGTCGCCGTCCATGGCCATGTGGTCGAAGCGGCGCATGTCGCGCTCGCCGAGCACCTTGACGGCGAGGCCCTTGAGCGTGCCGCCGCCGACGCCCGTGCCGCAAAGGTGGGTGTAGACCCCGCCCTTCGCGTGGACGAAGGCCGTGCCCGTGCCTATGCTGGCGACGATGAGGTTGTCGCGGCCGGTGAGGGAGCAGGCGCCCTCGCCTATGGAGTCCGGCTCCGGTATGTACTTCACCGGACGCCCCAGCCGCTCGAGGCCGGAGCTCTTGGCGGAGAGCCCCGTGAGCGCGATGAGCTCTGCCTGAACTGCGTCTATGCCCAGACGCTCCAGCAGCGCGGGGATGTCCCCGCCCCGGCCGTGCTCGTAGTGCGTGAAGGCGACCTCGCCGCCCTCCAGCACGCAGACCTTGACCGCGGAAGCGCCCATGTCAACGCCGATTATCATTGGATGACCCCCTGTCAGATGAGCTTTTCATAGGCGTTCCGCCTGGAGTCGTGGCCGGGGTCCATCAGGCTCACGTCCACCTCGCCGCAGTAGGTGAAGCCGACCTTCTCCGCGAGGCGGTTCATGGCCCGGTTGTCGCGGTGAGTGTCCACGCGGACGGAGGCCTTGCCCATGCCGGCCGCGAGGTCGAAGGCGAGGGAGAACATGTCCCGCGCGAGGCGCGTGCCGCGGTATTTGTCGGAGATCATCGCGCGGTGGACGACGGCGTAGTTGTCGCCCTCGGTGAGCCAGGCGCCGTCTATGGCGTCGTAGCTCAGCTCGTGCCGCATGGAGATGCAGCAGTAGCCCGCGAGCTCGCCCTCGTGCTCGAACACCCAGCCCTGGCCGAACTCTATGTCCGTGAGCAGCACCTTCTCCGTCGGGTAGCCGTCCTGCCACTGGTCCACGCCGCTCTCGCGCAGATAGCGCTGGGCCTGGGCGACTATCTGCATTATTCCCGGCACGTCCGCCTCTTCTGCGCGCCGGGGGTCGAAGCGGAGCTTCTCGCCCTCCGGCAGGCGCTCGTATTTGATCTCGTCAAGCAGTTTCTTGTCCATTTTGTCCGTAAGCTCCAGTTTCTCAAACATATCGGGCCGCTTGTCCAGCGTGCGCTCTAGCTGCTTTTTGCGCCGCCACTTCGCCACCAGGGCGTGGTCGCCGGTGAGCAGCACCTCGGGCACGGCGCGGCCCTCCCAGACCTCGGGGCGGGTGTACTGCGGGTACTCGAGCAGGCCGTCCCAGTGGCTCTCGCCGGTGTAGCACTCCTCGTCGGCGAGCACGCCCGGCACCATGCGGCAGACGCAGTCCGCCACGGCCATGGCCGCTATCTCCCCGCCCGTGAGCACAAAGTCGCCCAGCGAGATCTCCTCGTCCACGCACTCCTCTATGAAGCGCTCATCTATGCCCTCGTAGTGGCCGCAGACGAGGACGAGGTGGTCGTAATCGCGGCGCAGGCGCTTGGCCTCCTGCTGGTTGAAGGGCTTGCCCTGCGGCGACATGTATATGACCCGGCTGCGGCGCTTGCCGGCCTTGGTCATGATGTCATCAAGGCAGCTCTTGAGCGGCTGGGCCATCATGATGAGCCCCCAGCCGCCGCCGTAGGGGTAGTCGTCCACCTGCATCTGCTTGTTCTCGGTGTAGTCGCGTATCTGGACGCAGTTTATCTCCACAGCGCCCTTCTTCGCCGCGCGGCCGATGATGCTCTCGCCCAGCACGGAGCTCATGCTGCCCGGGAACAGGGTCATGATATCTATCCTGTAAGGCTCCACTCTACATCCCCTCTATGAGCCGGACGGTGATGACGCCCGCGTCCGCGTCCGTGCTGAGTATGAACTCCGGCACCGCGGGTATTAGCCTCTCGCGCTCGCCGCGCACGACGTAGACGAGGGAGGCGGGGGCGTCTATGACCTCCGTGAGCTCTCCCACGCGCTCGCCGGACTCGGTGACGACCTCGGCGCCGATTATGTCCTGAATGAAATAGCCGCCCTCGGGCAGCTTTGCGTCGGCCCGGTCTATGAAGACGCGCCTGCCCTTGAGCCGCATGGCGGCGTTCACGTCCTCCACGCCCTCGAGCGCGGCGAGGACGGTGCCCTTGTGCACGCGGGAGGAGCGCACCCGGACCGGTTTGCCGTCTATATACAGTGTGCGGAACGCGGCCAGGAACTCCGCGGAGTCCGTCCAGGGGAGGATCTTTATCTCGCCCCTGACGCCGTGGGTGTTCACTATCTCGCCCGCTTCGATAAATCTCTCTTTCATACCGGAACCACCTTTTCAAAAAGCAAGCTAAGGGAGGCGCAAAAACGCCTCCCTTAAGCTCAGTCCATGATCTCCACGGACACCTTTTTGCCCTTTCTCTGGGCGACGGCCTTCATGAGAACGCGGATCTCCTTGACGATCCGGCCCTGACGGCCGATGACCTTGCCCATATCGCCCTCGGCGACCCTGACCTCAAAGACGGTCTCGCCCTCGGCTTTGCGCTCGGTCACGGAGACCTCGTCGGGATTCTCGACGAGACTCTGTATGATGTAGGTCAAAAGTTCTTTCATCGTTTAGTTGCAGCTCCTTAAGCTTCCGCCTTTTTGAGCAGGCCCCTGACGGTGTCGGTCGGCTGGGCGCCGTTGGCGATCCAGTACTTGGCGCGCTCGAGATCCACCTTGAGCTTCTCGCTGTCCGCGAGGGGGTCATAGGTGCCGATCTCCTCGATGAACCTGCCGTCGCGCGGGCTGCGGGAATCCGCGACCACGATGCGGTAGTAGGGAGCCTTCTTAGCGCCCATCCTGCGAAGTCTGATCTTGACCATTTATTTTCACCTCCGTTTGATTTTTCTTGTATGTCATGCCGCCTTGGCGGTCATAACCGGTCTCACATCCCGGGGAAGCCGCCCATGCCGGGCATCCCGGGCATTCCGCCCATCTTGGCGAATTTCTTCATCTTGCGGCTGTTGCCGGACATCTGCTTCACCAGCTGGAGCATCATGTCGTACTGCTTGAGCAGGCGGTTGACCTCCACGACGCTGGTGCCGGAGCCCGCGGCTATGCGCTTTTTGCGCGAGTTGCCGAGGATGCCGGGGTTTTCGCGCTCCTTCGGCGTCATGGAGAGGATGATGGCCTCGGTGCGGGCCATGGCCTTTTCGTCCACCTTCGCGCCCTTGAGGCTCTTGGCGTTCATGCCCAGCATGCCCGCTATGTCCTCCATGGAGCCCATGCCCTTGAGCTGCTTCATCTGCTCGAGGTAGTCGGCCAGCGTGAACTTGTTCTGGCGCAGCTTGTCGGCCATCTCGGCGGCCTTTTTCTCGTCGAGGTTCTGCTCCGCCTTCTCTATGAGGGTGAGCACGTCGCCCATGCCGAGGATGCGTCCGGCCATTCGGTCCGGGTGGAAGGCCTCTATCTGGTCGAGCTTCTCGCCGATGCCGGCGAATTTTATGGGCTTGCCCGTCACCGCCGTGACGGAGAGCGCCGCGCCGCCGCGCGCGTCGCCGTCGAGCTTCGTGAGCATGACGCCGGTGATGTCCAGCGCCTCGTCAAAGGCGGTGGCCGCGTTCACCGCGTCCTGACCGGTCATCGCGTCCACGACGAGCATGATCTCGGCCGGCTCCGTCGCCGCCTTGATGTTGCGGAGCTCGTCCATGAGCGCCTCGTCTATGTGCAGGCGGCCCGCCGTGTCGAGGAAGACCAGGTCGTTGCCGAACTTCTTCGCGTGGGCTATGCCCGCCTTGGCTATCTCCACCGGGTCGCCCTGGCCCATCTGGAACACGGGGATGCCCAGCTGCCCGCCGACGGTCTCCAGCTGCTTTATCGCGGCGGGACGGTAAACGTCGCAGGCCACGAGCAGCGGCCGCTTGCCCTGCTTTTTCATGAGCGCGGCGAGCTTTGCGCCGTTCGTCGTCTTGCCGGCGCCCTGCAGGCCGACCAGCATGACCACGCTCGGGGATTTCGAGGAGATGTTGAGCTTGCGGTTCTCGCTGCCCATCAGGGCGCGCAGCTCCTCGTTTACTATCTTCACGACCATCTGCGCCGGGGTCAGGCTCTCCATGACCTCCGCGCCCTTCGCGCGCTCCGAGACGCGCTTTACAAAGTCCTTCACGACCTTGTAGCTCACGTCCGCCTCGAGCAGCGCCAGGCGCACCTCGCGCATGGCCTCGTTGACGTCCGTCTCCGTCAGGCGGCCCTTGCCCCTGAGCTTTTTGAACGTCGCATTCAGTTTGTCGGAAAGGCTCTCAAACGCCAATGTGATACCTCCGTCAGTCGTCCAAGCCGCGCAGCGCGTCTATCACCTCGCGGGATATCCGCCTGGCCGCCGCGTCGGGCGAATCGAGCAGGGCGGAGAGCCGGTTCTCTATGTCCGCGAGCGCCTCACGCCTCGCGGCGAACCGCGCCACCAGCCCGGTCTTGGCCTCGATCTCCTTCAGCGTCGCCTCCGCGCGCTTTATGATGTCCCACACGCCCTGCCGCGATATGCCCGTAAGTGCCGCGATCTCGGCGAGGGAAAGGTCCTCGTTGTAGTGCAGGTCGAAATACTCCCGCTGCTTGTCCGTAAGCAGCTCGCCGTAAAAGTCGAAGAGCATCGTCCTGAGTACGGGATCCTCCGCCACTTCCAAGCCACCTCCCGGGTGTAAAGCAAGGCCGCTTTACAGCCTCAGTGATTATACACGCACGGCGCGCCGCTGTCAAGTGTTTTTCTTTAACACCCCGCCGGTATACGAAGCGCCCGGGCGGGGAAAAGTAACTCTTGCGAATTTACAAAAAGACAGGTGATATACATGTCCGAAACCAGCTCCGGCACCGTAACCGGGCGCGCGCTCTCCCGGGAGATGGCGCGCTCGCTCGCCGCCATACGCCGGGAGCACGACCGGCTCGCCAGGCGCGGCCGCGACCTGCCCCCGGGCGCGGACTGGCTGCTCGACAACTGGTATCTCATAGAGCGCGAGGGCAAGCTCGCGGCCTCGGAGCTTCGCGGCGCGGGGCGGCTGCGCGCCTCGGGCGGCAGCGCGGTCATAGTCTCCGCCTGCGCGGCCCTGGTGCGCGAGAGCGGCGGCGCCGTCACGGCGGAGCGCGCGGAGCGATACCTCGCGGAATTTCAGCGCGACCTGCCCCTCACGATGCGGGAGCTGGGCCTCTTCGCGCCCGCCCTGCGCCTTGCGCTGACGGCCGAGATCCGCGCCGCGGTGACGGACGGCATCGACGCCGCCGTGCTCGCTAACTGCATAACCTCGCTGCGCCTCTTCGCGACGCTCGACCTCACAAAGCTGCTGGAGGGCGCGGACATGGTCGAGGCGGCGCTCCGGCGCGACCCGGCGGGGGTCTATCCGCAGATGGACGAGCGCAGCCGTGCGGCCTATCGCGAGCGCGTGCGCGTCCTCGCAAAGCGGCGGGGCATGGAGGAGCTCGAGTTTGCCGAGACCGTGGTCCGCGAGTGCGGCGAGGGCGGCCACGTCGGCGCGCTGCTCGAGCCGAAGTACGGCACCGGGCGTGGCTATGCGCTGGCCCAGGCGCTGCCCGCGCTTATTATTGCGGGATTTCTGGGTGTTTATTTCAGGAGCCTGCCGCTCTTCGTTCTCGCGCTCCCGGCGGTATGGGAGATGGCGAAGGCGGTTTGCGACTTCGTGCTGCTGCACGCCCTCCCGCCCCGGCTCATGCCCAGGCTGGAGCTCGATGACGGCGTCCCGGCGGAGGGGAGATGCATCTGCGTCGTGTCCTCGCTGCTCTCGGGGCCGGACTCGGGCGCGGAACTCGCGCGGCGTATCGAGGAGTTCGCCCTCGCCTCGCGCGACTGCGGCAAAAACCTCATGTTCGGCCTGCTCGCGGACCTGCCGGAAGCGAAGGAACGCAGCCTGCCCGGGGATTCCGAGGCCTGCGAGGCGGCGGCGCGCGCCGTGGAGGAGCTCAACGACAAATACGGCGGCGGCTTTTTCCTCTTCTGCCGCCGCAGGACGCTCCGGGAGCGGGACGGCGTCTGGGCGGGCTTCGAGCGCAAACGCGGGGCCCTGCTCTCGCTGGCGCGGCTGCTGCGCGGGGACGCGGGCGGGCTGAACATCCTGGCGGGCGACGCTGCGCTTCTGCGCGGCACGAAATACATCCTCACGCTCGACGCCGACACCCGGCTCCTGCCCGGCTCGGCGCGGGAGCTCATCGGCGCGATGCTCCACCCGATGAACGCCCCGGTGTTCGACAAAAACCGCGTCGTCGTCTCCGGCCACGGGCTCATCCACCCGCGCATGGACGTGGAGCTGCCCTCGGCGGTCAAGACGCCCTTCTCGCGCGTCATGGCAGGCTCCGGCGGCACGGACCCCTACGGCGCGAGCTGCGGCGAGGTCTGGATGGACCTCACCGACCGCGGCGGCTTCGCCGGAAAGGGCATCCTCGACGTGGACGCCCTGCTGCGCGGCTGCTCCGACCTGCCGGAGAACCTCATCCTCTCCCACGACGCCATAGAGGGCGCCATCCTCCGAGGCGGCTACATGAGCGACACGGAGCTCACCGACGGCTTCCCCTCCAACCCCGGCGCATATTTCCGACGCCAGCACCGCTGGGTGCGCGGCGACTGGCAGAACATCGGCTTCATCTTCAAGCGGGGCCGGAATTTCGCCTTTGCGGACAGGTGGAAGCTCTTCGACAGCCTGCGCCGCAGCCTCTTTGCGCCCTTCTGCCTTGCGGCGCTCATCTGGGCCCTCGCCGTGCCCGCGGCGGCCTCGCTCTGCGCGGGGCTGCTCGCGCTGCTCTCGCTGTGCACGGGCGTGCTGCCCGCGCTGGGGACCGCGCTGCTCCGCCGCGACCGGGAGCGCCTGCACTCCGCGACGCCCCACGGCCTGACGGGCCGGCTCCTGCAGATACTCCTGCGCCTCGCGCTGCTGCCCTGGGAGGCCTTCGTGTCCCTCAGCGCCATCTGGCTCGCGCTCTGGCGCATGGCCATATCAAAACGCAACCTCCTCGCCTGGCAGACCGCCGCGCAGAGCGAGGGCCGGGCCCGCAAATGGCTCGAGCCCTGGCCCGTCGCGGTCACGGGTCTGGCGCTGCTCATATTCTCGCCCGCGCCCGCGGGGCGGGCCTTCGGGCTCGCCTGGCTCATCGCGGCGCTGATCGTGCCGCGCCTGGGCAGGCCCAAGAAAAACGTGCCGCCCCTGCCGGAGGCCGACAGGCGCTTCCTGCTGGGCGAGGCGTCGAAGATCTGGGCCTATTTCGCGGCCTTCTGCGCGCCTGAGGACAACTATCTCCCGCCTGACAACTGGCAGGAGCAGCCGCCCACCGGCCTTGCGCACCGCACCTCGCCCACGAATATCGGCCTCGCCCTGGTCTCGGCGCTCGCGGCCGCGGACCTCGGCCTCTGCTCCGTGCCGGAGATGACCGGCCTCGCCGAGCACATCCTCGCGACCTGCGAAAGGCTGCCCAAGTGGCGCGGCCACCTCTATAACTGGTACGACACGCGCACCCTGCGCCCGCTGCTGCCGAAGTACGTCTCCACCGTGGACAGCGGCAACTTCGCAGCCTGCCTCGCCGTACTGCGCCGCGGCATGGCCGATTACGCGAGGCCCGACCTCGCCGCGCGCGCCGGCGCGCTATACGACGCGATGGAGTTCGCGCCGCTCTACGACAGAGAGCGCCGCCTCTTCCGCATCGGCTGGGACGAGAGCGCTCGCAAGCTCTCGGACGGGCTCTATGACCTGCTCGCGAGCGAGGCGCGGCTCACGGGCTATCTCGCCGTGGCGCGCGGCGACGTGCCGAGGCGGCACTGGCGCAAGCTCTCCCGCGCCCTCGTGGCCAAGGACGGCTACCGCGGCATGGCCAGCTGGACGGGCACGATGTTCGAATATCTCATGCCCGAGCTCTTCCTGCCGCTGTGCCGGGACAGCCTGCTCTACGAGAGCGCGCGCTTTTGCCTCTACGTCCAGCGCCGGGACATGCCGGACGGCGAGCCCTGGGGCCAGTCCGAGAGCGCGTTTTTCTCGCTCGACCCGGCGCTGAGCTACCGCTACAAGGCCCACGGCAGCGCCGCGCTGGCGCTCCGGCGGGGCATGGAGGCGGATTTCGTCGTCTCGCCCTACTCGAGCTTCCTGGCCCTCGCCGTGGAGCCGAAGGCGGCGGTGCGCAATCTGCGGCGGCTGTGTTCGCTGGGCTTCACGGGCCGCTTCGGGCTCTGGGAGGCCGTGGACTACACGCCCTCGCGCACCTCGGGCCGCGGCGGCGAGAGCGTGCGCTGCGTCATGGCGCACCACCTCGGCATGAGCCTGACCGCCGTTGCAAACTGCCTGCTTGACAATATAATGTGCCGCCGCTTCATGTCCGACCCGGCCATGAGCGCCCACCGCTGCCTGCTTGAGGAGCGCCTGCCCATAGGCGCCGTCACGCTGCGCCGCCGGGGCGCGGAGCCGCCGGAAAAGCCCCAGCGCGCCCCCGGAGCCGGTTGGGAGCTGGGCGGCAGCTGCCCGGACGCGGCCTATCCCGACTGCTACCCCGTCTCGAACGGGGTCTACCACCTCATGCTCACCTCCAGCGGTCTCTCATCGGCCTTCGCCGGGGGCGTGAGCGTCTACCGCGGCCCGGAGAGCCCGCTGGAGGGCTCGGCGGGCATGCGCATATACCTCGAGACGCCCTCGGGCGAGGTGGACCTGCTGCCCCTGCCCGGCGCCGCCGGGGGGCTCAAGTTCACGCACGCGCTGCGCGGCGGGGCGCTCAGCTTCGAGGGGCGGAGCGGGGATTTCCGCACGCTCTGCTCCGCCGCCGTCTCCGCGCGCGACATGTGCGAGGTGCGCTTTGTCGAAATAAACGCCGAGCGCGGCCTCCAGGGCAGGCTCTGCCTCGAGTTCGAGCCCACGCTCGCGAGGCCGCGCGACTGGGAGGGCCACCCGGCCTACTGGCGGCTGGGTATGCACGCCTCCGTGCGCGAGGGCGCGCTGCTCATACGCCGCCTGCCCCGGGGCGAGAGGGGAGAGTGCTGGCTCTGCCTCAAGTCCAACCGCCCGCTCGAATACCGCGCGGACCGGCTGGGCGGGGCGCTCGGCTGGCTCTCGCACCCCTTCGTGCGGGCCTCGGCCCAGGTCTCCGCGCCGATGTCGGGCAGCTATTCCGCGCGCTTTGCCCTGGCCTTCGGGCCCACGGCGGACGAGGCCTTCAATGCGGCCTCCCGCGCGCTCGCCGCGGCGGCGCAGGACTTTGCCGACATGCTCTCGGCCCGCGCCGCGCTGGGCGGCATGGGCGCGCGCGACCTCGCCTCGGCCGTCAACATGGCCGCGGCGCTGGTGTTCCCGCGCTACGGGCCCGAGGCCGCGCCGCGCGACGCGCTCTGGCGCATAGGCGTCTCCGGCGACGAGCCGGTGATATGCGCCGCGCTGGAAAACGAGGGCCAGCTCCGCGCCGCGCGCGACCTCATCCGCCGCCACGACCTCCTGCGTGTCTGCGGCGTCAAGAGCGACCTCGTGTTCCTCACCCGCGACGGCGGGGACTATCTGCGCCGCCTGGACCGCTCCATATCCGAGCTGCTGCAAAAGGAAGGGCTGGAGGCCCTTGCGGGCGCGCCCGGCGGCGTGCACACGGCGGACATCTCCGGCGCGCAGGACGTGCTGCTCAGCGCGGCCCTGGTCGTGGACCTCTCCGCGCCCGAGGCGCCGAAGGCCGCGCACCCGCCCCAAAAGCGCCCGCCCCTGCCCGGGACGCGGCGCGGCGGCGCGGTGCCCTGCCGCTGGCTGGAGGACGGCACGTTCGAGTTCGACGCGAGGCAGAACCTGCCGCCGCGGGCCTGGACGCTGCCGCTCACGAACGGCAGCTTCGGCGCGCTCGCGGCCGACTGCGGCGGCGCGGGCATGTGGCTGCGCAACGCGCGCGAGCTGCGCGTGGACAAGGGCCTGGACGGCGACCTCGCCGCGTCGGGCTCCGAGACGCTGCTCTGCGGCGGGGAGAGCCTCTTTGCGGGCGCGAAGGTGCGCTTCGGCTTCGGCTGGGCGCGCTGGGAAAAGGGCGGCGCGACCGTGACGCTCTTCATCCCGCAGGGCGCGGACGCGCGGATAATGATAATAGAGAACGCGCCGGGCGAGCTCGCCTGGACGCTCCGGCCCGGCCTGGCCTATGAGAACCGGGACGCGGCCTTTGCCGTAACGCGCGTCGAAAACGGCGCGCTCAGGGCGCGGAACCCGCGCGGCGGCGCGCCGGGACTGGACTTCGGCGCGGCCTTCTCCTGCGACGCGGCGCTCGAGGCCGAATACGCCGGGCGGCCGATATTTTCCGCGCGGCTGCCCGGCGGCGGGACGCGGGTCATCGCCTGCGGCTTTCTCGACACGGCGGAGCTCAAACGCCTCGCCGACCCGGAGCGCGCCGCGGTGCTGCTCGACGAGACGAAGCGCCATTGGGCCGCGATCACGGGCAAACTCAAGCTCAAGACGCCCTCGCCGGAGCTCGACCGCTATATGAACGGCTGGGCGGTATACCAGACCCTGGCCTGCCGGCTGCTGGCGCGCACCTCCATCTACCAGAGCGGCGGGGCCTACGGCTTCCGCGACCAGCTGCAGGACGCGGTGAACCTGCTGCTCATAGAGCCCAAGTACGCGCGCGAGCGCATACTCGCAGCCTGCGCGCACCAATACCTCGAGGGCGACGTCATGCACTGGTGGCACGAGGGCGAGCCCGACCGGGGCGTGCGCACGCGCTGCTCGGACGATCTGCTCTGGCTGCCCTGGGCGGTGTGCGAATACGTCGAAAAGACCGGCGACGCGGCGATTTTGACCGAAAACTGCCCCTTCCTCGACTCCAAGGAGCTGGAACCGCACGAGGATACGCGCTACGAGCCCGCCTCGGCCGCGGAGCGCCCGGGCACGGTGCTCGAGCACGCGGCGCTCGCGCTCTCGCGAGTCATCAAACGCGGCGTGGGCGAACACGGCCTGCCGCTGATGCTCGCGGGCGACTGGAACGACGGCATGGACGCCGTCGGCGTCGGGGGCCGGGGCGAGAGCGTGTGGCTGGCCTGGTTTTTCGCGCACACGGCGCGGCGCTTTGCCCCGCTGCTGGAGCGCTCCGGCGACAAGCCGGGCGCGGCCGCGCTGCTCTCGGCGGCGGCGCGCCTGGGCCGCGCGGCGGACCGCGCCTGGGACGGCGGCTGGTATCTGCGCGGATATTTTGACGACGGCGCGCCGCTCGGCTCCGCAAAGGGCCGCGGCTGCCGCATAGACTCCATCGCCCAGAGCTGGGCCGCCATGTGCCGCGAGGCCGCGCCGGAGAAGGTGAACGCGGCCCTAGACGCGGCGCTGGAGCGGCTCTTCGACCGCGAGGGCGGCATAGTCAAGCTCTTCGACCCGCCCTTCGGCGACGGGGCGGAGCGCGCGGGGTATATCGCAAGCTACGGCCCCGGCTTCCGCGAAAACGGCGGGCAGTACACCCACGGCGCCATCTGGCTGGCCATGGCCTGCCTGCGCACCGGCCGCCGGGCCGAGGGTCTGGAGCTTTTGAAGGCCGTCCTGCCCCGGCTAGCGCCCGAGTACGGCGCGGAGCCCTATGTTATCGCGGCGGACGTGTACTCGAACAGCGACCGCTATGCCCAGGCGGGCTGGAGCTGGTACACCGGCTCCGCGGGCTGGTTTTTCCGCGTCGTGACCGGGGACCTGCTCGGCCTCGCCGTGGAGGACGGCAAGCTCACGGCCCGACCCAACGTGCCCGAGGGCTGGAAATTCGGCGCCTCCCTCTCCGGTGCGGGAGAGGTGCAGAACAAATAAAAAACGCCCGCCCCATTCTCGGGGCGGGCGCTGTGCTGTGTTTTTTTATTTCGCGCTGGTCCACTTCCAGTTGGCGACCTCGGGGAGGTCCACGCCGTACTTGGCGATGAACTGCTTGTGCTCAACGAGCTTATCCTTCATCTGCTGGATGAGGTAGGCGCCGCGGTTGCCGAGCTGCGGCAGGTTGTAGACGGCGGTCTGCACGAGGTTGAAGCGGTCGAGCCGGTTCAGCACGCGCATGTCGAAGGGCGTCGTGATCGTGCCCTCCTCGATATAGCCGCGCACGTGGATGTTCTTGTTCATGCGCTTGTAGGTCAGCTCGTGGATGAGGCTCGGGTAGCCGTGGAAGGCGAAGACGATGGGCTTGTCGGCCGTGAAGATGGCGTTGTACTCCTGCTGGCTCAGGCCGTGCGGGTGCTGCTCCTCGCTCTGCAGGCGCATGAGGTCGACGACGTTGACCACGCGGATCTTGAGCTCAGGGAAGGCGTCACGCAGTATGGTGACGGCGGCGAGGGTTTCGAGCGTCGGCGTGTCGCCGCAGCAGGCCATGACGATGTCGGGCTCCTGGCCCTCGTCGGTGGAGGCCCACTGCCAGATGCCTATGCCCTGGGTGCAGTGCTTGACGGCCTGCTCCATGGTGAGCCACTGGGGCCGCGGGTGCTTGCTCGCGACGATGACGTTCACATAGTTGCGGCTGCGGATGCAGTGGTCGAAGCAGGAAAGCAGGCAGTTTGCATCGGGGGGCAGGTAGAGGCGCACGACGTCGGCCTTCTTGTTCGCGACGTGGTCGAGGAAGCCGGGGTCCTGATGCGTGAAGCCGTTGTGGTCCTGCTGCCAGACGTTGGAGGCGAGGACGTAGTTGAGGGAGGCGATGTCGCTCCTCCAGGGCAGCTGGTTGCAGACCTTGAGCCACTTGGCGTGCTGGCTGAACATGGAGTCGACTATGCGGATGAAGGCCTCATAGCTGTTGAAGAAGCCGTGGCGGCCGGTGAGCAGATAGCCCTCGAGCATGCCCTGGCAGACGTGCTCGGAGAGCATGGAGTCCATGACGCGGCCGTCGGGGGCGAGGTGGTCGTCGATGTCGCGCGTCTCGCCGTTCCAGGCGCGGTCGGTTATCTCAAAGACGGGGGAGAGGCGGTTCGAGGCCGTCTCGTCGGGCCCGAAGACGCGGAAGTTGCGCTCCGTGGAGTTGAGGCGGTAGATATCGCGGACGAAGTAGCCCATGGCGGTCATGTCCTGGGCCTCGACCGCGCCGGGGAAGGGGACGTCGACGGCGTAGTCGCGGAAGTCCGGCATGCGCAGGTCGCGCAGGAGCTGGCCGCCGTTGGCGTGCGGGTTCGCGCCCATGCGGCGCTTGCCCTCGGGCGCGAGCGCGAGGATGTCCGGCATCGGGTGGCCGTCCTTGTCGAAGAGCTCCTCGGGCTTGTAGCTGCGCAGCCAGTCCTCTATCTGGCGGATGTGCTCCGGCGTGTCGGGCTGGATGGGCACCTGATGGGCGCGCCAGTAGTCCTCCACCTTGAGGCCGTCCACGTAGTCCGGGCCGGTCCAGCCCTTGGGCGCGCGCAGCACGATCATGGGCCAGGTCGGGCGGCTGAGGTCGCCGGTCTCGCGGGCGTGGGCCTGATAGGTGAGGATCTTCTCTATGCACTCGTCCATGACGTCGGCCATCTTGCGGTGCATCTCGGCGGGGTCGCTGCCCTCGACGAAGTGGGGCTCCCAGCCGCAGCCGCGGAAGAAGCTCTCCAGCTCCTCATGGCTGATGCGGGAGAGGACGGTCGGGTTGGCGATCTTGTAGCCGTTGAGGTGCAGGATGGGCAGCACCGCGCCGTCGGTCTTGGGGTTGATGAACTTGTTGAGCTGCCAGCTGGTGGCGAGCGGGCCGGTCTCGGCCTCGCCGTCGCCAACCACGCAGGCCGCGATGAGCCCGGGGTTGTCGGTCACGGCGCCGAAGGCGTGCGCGAGGCTGTAGCCCAGCTCGCCGCCCTCGTTGATGGAGCCCGGGGTCTCGGGCGCGACGTGGCTCGGGATGCCGCCGGGGAAGGAGAACTGCTTGAAGAGGCGCTGCATGCCCTCGCGGTCACGGGTTATGTTGGGGTATACCTCCTGATAGCTGCCGTCCAGCCAGTCCTGGGCCACCATGGCGTTGCCGCCGTGGCCGGGGCCGGAGATGTAAATCATGTCGAGGTCGAATTCCTTGATGACGCGGTTGAGGTGGGTGTATATGAAGTTCTGCCCGGGGACAGTGCCCCAGTGGCCGACTATCTTCTTTTTGATGTCGTCCTCGCTGAGCGGTTTCTCGAGCAGGGGATTGTCCAGCAGATAGAGCTGGCAGGCGGAGAGGTAGTTGGCGGCGCGCCAGTACCTGTTCATGGCGGCAAGCTCTTCTTCGGTCGCGGGCTTTCTGAAAATCTCCGACATTGAAATGCCTCCTTTGATTTTGTCAGACCTTGTTATTATTCCTCGTTCGGGTCGCTCGTAGTATATCACAACTATGTGAAAAATAAAGCAAACTTTCTGTAAAATTCCTCTCCCGTGCAAAAAGTGCGGACAAAAAGAACTCCCGGGCACCAAAACGGCGTCCGGGAGTTCGGAAAAAACATCGCTTTAAAGCGCCTGCACCCGCCCGTCGAAGCAGGGGGAGCCGGGGACGAGGGCGCGGGCGGAGTCCATGAGCGCGGCGCGCAGGGAGCCCGGCCCGGCGCCGCCGGAGACGTGCTCGGCGCGCTCGGAGCAGGCCTTCCAGAAGACGGAGGCCATGAGCGCGGCGTCGAATGCGTTCGGCTCCACGGCGGCGAAGGCGCCGCAGAGGACGGAGAGCATGCAGCCCGTACCGGTGACGAGCGGGGTGAGCGGGCTGCCGCCGGTTATGGCGGCGGCGCGGCGGCCGTCCGCGACTATGTCCTCCTCGCCCGAGAGCAGTACGGCGCAGTCGTAGGCCGCGGCGAGCTCCGCGGCGACGGAGGCGCGGGTCTGCCTGTCGGCGTCCCCGGCGCTGTCCACGCCCTTTTCGCGCCCGGCGAGGCCGAGCAGGGCACGCGCCTCGGAGAGGTTCACGCGCAGTATGTCGGGGCGGAAGGCCGCGAGCAGCCGGCCCGCCTCGGCCAGCCGCCAGGGGCTGGCGCCCACGCCGACGGGGTCGAGCACCACGGGCTTGCCCTGCCGCGAGCCCTCGCACCCGGAGATGAGGCAGGCGTCGAACTTCGCGCGGGAGGGCGTGCCGCAGTTGAGGACCTCCGCGTCCGCTATGCGGGCTATGTCCGCCATCTCCTCGGGCGCCTCGGCCATCATCGGGCTCGCGCCGAGGGCGAGGGCGATGTTGGCGCAGTCGTTGGCAGTCACGATGTTGGAGATGCAGTGCAGCAGCGGGCGGCGGCGGCGTATATCGTCGAGGCGGGTGAGCTCGGGCATTTATTTCAGCTCCAGACTTCTCTGCAGTATCTTGAGCGCGCCTCCGGCCCTGAGGGCGAAGACGAGCACGCCGGCGATGATGGAGCCGGCGACGGTGGAGATGAGGAAGGGGATGATGTAGGCGGTGACGGCCAGGGTGGCGGCGTCCCCGTTCATGAACAGGATGGACACCGGCCAGGCGCAGAGGCCGCCCAGCACGCCGGTGCCGAGCATCTCGGCCACGAGCGTGACGAGGATGGCGGCGACTTCATTCTTGTTGCGCAGCGCCTTGTAGGCAAGGCCGCAGCAGAGCGCGCCCACCATGCTGCCGGGGAAGGCCATGAGCGTGCCCGCGCCGACGAGGTTGCGGATGAGGCTGGCGCAGAAGGCCACGCCCACGCCGTAGCCGGGGCCCAGGAACACGGCGCACAAGACGTTCACCATGTGCTGGGTGGGCGAGCACTTGCTCCCGAAGACGGGGAAGCTGACAAAGGCGCTGCCCACGACGGCGAGCGCGACGAATATGGCGGCGATAGCGAGTTTCTTGGTGCTGTTGCTTCTCATTTTTGACACTCCTTTTCATCAAAAGACGCGGAGAAAAACGGCGATATGCGGCGTTTCCCCCGTAGGATACAAGGTCGGTCGAGGCTTGCTGGCCTCCTCTCACGCCGGAACACGGCTTCCCATCGCTGCATATCTGGCCCGGACGCAGGGCGCTCCCCCTCCATCCGCCGCCGGCACGGCCGGCACGCCGAAACTCTTTTCCCCTCGCGCCTCCTTTTAAAGAGCGTCAAAAAACAAAAGGCTCCCATACGGGAGCCGGCAGGCGAAAATGACTCCCTCCGGCGGCATTACCCGCATCAGGTCATAGGGTCGAAGCGAATACTTCCTCTCAGCCCGGAGGCTCCCCTGTTTTTTGCGAGCCCATTATCTCACCGCGGCGCGGCCTTGTCAAGTTTCCGCTTGCAATCGGGAAAAGGCGGGCGTATAATAATTCACGTCAACAGGGGAGCTCTGTGAGGGCTGAGAGGAGGCGCGAGCCTCGACCCGACCTGATTTGGATAATGCCAACGTAGGGAAATATTGCAGCTTCTGCCGCAGGCTTGCCTTATTTGGCGTGCCTGCGCTTTTTGTTTGGGAGGAATGGCTATGAAAATGGACCCCGCGGAGCTCCGGCTCTACGCCGTGACGGACAGGGCCTGGACGGACGGCGCCGAGGGCGTCTGCCGCCAGATTGAGGCCGCCATCAGAGGCGGCGCGACCTTCGTGCAGGTGCGCGAAAAGCACCTGGAGCACGACGAATTTCTGGACGAGGCCAAAAAGGTCGTCGCAATCTGCCGCGCCCACGGCGTCAAGTGCGTAATAAACGACGCCGTCGACATCGCCGTGGAGTCCGGCGCGGACGGCGTGCACGTCGGCCAGGAGGACCTCGAGGCCGGCCTCGCCCGCGAGCGGCTGGGCCCGGACAGGATAATCGGCGTCTCGGCGCACAACGCGGAGGAGGCCCGACGCGCCCAGGCCGCGGGCGCGGACTACATCGGCTCCGGCGCCGCCTTCGCCACCAGCACCAAGGAGAACGCCTCGCCCATAGGCCCCGAGGGCCTGCGCAGCGTCGTGGAGGCCGTGGACATCCCCGTCGTCGCCATCGGCGGCATCACGCGCGAGAACATCTCCGAGCTCGACGGCCTGGGCCTCGCGGGCGTCGCCGTGGTCTCCGCGCTCTTTGCGCAGCCGGATGTTGAGGCCGCCGCGCGCGAGCTGCTGCCGCTGTGCGAAAAGCTCGCGGAAAAGTGAATAACACGCAGAAAACCGGGTAAGACCCGTTTTTCAAGCGGTGCATTGGGGGCACCACCTTGCGCCGCTATACAAAAGCAATGCTTGGAAAGGAAGAGAAGTATGAAGACAGCATTGACTATCGCTGGAAGCGACTCCAGCGGAGGCGCCGGTATCCAGGCGGATATCAAGACCATGACTCTCAACGGCGTATTCGCCATGAGCGCCATAACGGCCCTGACCGCCCAGAACACGACCGGCGTCACAGACATCATGGAGGCCACCCCCGAGTTCCTGGCCGAGGAGATAGACGCCGTGTTCACCGACATCTATCCCGACGCGGTCAAGATAGGCATGGTCTCCTCGGCGGGGCTCATCGAGCTCATCTCCGCGAAGCTGCGCGAGTACGGCGCAAAGCACATCGTCGTCGACCCCGTCATGGTGGCGACGAGCGGGGCAAAGCTCCTGCGCGACGACGCCATAGACACGCTCAAGCGCGCGCTGCTGCCCCTGGCCGAGGTCGTCACGCCCAACATCCCGGAGGCGGAGATCCTCTCCGGCATGAGCATCTCCGGCGCGGCGGACATGGAGGCCGCGGCGAAGAAGATCAGCGCCGAATACGGCTGCGCCGTCCTCTGCAAGGGCGGGCACGACACCAACGACGCCAACGACCTGCTCTGCCACCCGGACGGCACCACCCGCTGGTTCATGGGCAGGCGCATCGCCAACCCGAACACCCACGGCACGGGCTGCACGCTCTCGAGCGCCATCGCCGCGAACCTCGCCAAGGGCTTCAGCCTCGAGGACTCCGTGGAGCGCGCCAAGACCTACCTCTCCGGCGCCCTTGCGGCCATGCTCGACCTCGGGCACGGCTCCGGGCCCATGGACCACGCCTTTGACATAAAGGCCGAGTACAGAATGGAGGCGCGCGCATGAAAAAGACCTCCACCTTCCAGAACGGCCTCATCTGGTTCGGCGCTGGCGTGTCCATCGCCGAGATACTCACCGGCACCTACTTCGCCCCGCTCGGCATGACTAAGGGCATCCTCGCCATCGTCGTCGGCCACATCATCGGCTGCGCGCTCTTCTTCTTCGCGGGCCTCATAGGCGGCCGCACGGGTCTGAGCGCTATGGAGACGGTCAAGATGTCCTTCGGCAAGAGGGGCGGACTGCTCTTCGCCTTTCTGAACGTCCTGCAGCTCGTGGGCTGGACGGCCATCATGATCTACGACGGCGCGCTCGCCACCAACGGCATCTTCGACACCGGCGCCTGGGTCTGGTGCCTCGTCATAGGCGTGCTCATCCTCGTGTGGATACTCATCGGCATCACGAACCTCGGCTGGGTGAACAAGATCGCCATGGCCGCGCTGTTCATCCTGACGCTGGTGCTCTGCAAGGTCATATTCTTCGACGGCAACCCCTCGGCGGACACCTCCGCCTTCGGCGAGGCCATGAGCTTCGGCGCGGCGGTGGAGCTCGCGGTGGCCATGCCGCTCTCCTGGCTGCCGCTCGTGAGCGACTACACGCGCGAGGCGCAAAAGCCCTTTGCCGCCACCCTGGCCAGCACGCTGACCTACGGCCTCGTGTCCTGCTGGATGTACATAATCGGCATGGGCGCGGCCATCTACACCGGCGAGGGCGACATAGCCCTCATAATGGTGAAGGCCGGCCTCGGCATCGCGGCGCTCGTGATCCTCATCCTCTCCACGGTCACCACCACCTTCCTCGACGCCTGGAGCGCGGGTATCTCCTCCGAGAGCCTCTCCAAAAAGCTCTCCGGCAAGTGGGTGGCGGTCGTCGTGACGGTCATCGGCACCGTGGCGGCGATACTCTTCCCGATGGACGACATCACGAACTTCCTCTACCTCATCGGCTCCGTGTTCGCGCCCATGATAGCCGTGCAGCTGGCGGACAACTTCATCCTCAGGCGCTCGAGCTTCCAGCTCTCCTTCGACTGGGTGAACCTCTCCGTCTGGCTGGTTGGCTTCGTGCTCTACCGCGTGCTGATGACGGTGGACATCGTCGTCGGCAACACCCTGCCCGACATGGTGATAACGATGATCCTCTGCGTCATCGTCCGCAAGCTCGCCGGCAAGCGCGCCGCCTGAGCGAAAATATATAATGAGGCCCCGGGTCACTTGGCCCGGGGCCTTTTCTCATTCCTCCGCCGCGCCGGAGACCCGGCCGGCTATGTAGCCCTGCACGTCGTCAAAGGGGATGCCCAGGGCCACGGAGAACTCGCCGTAGAGCAGGGTTTCCGCCCGCTTCATGAACCGGGCGTCCACCTGGCCGAACTTGCGCTTCCTGCTCTCCACGTACTGCTTTTTCGCGTAGACGGACATCACGAGCTCTATGAGGTCCGAGCAGCTGTGGGAGCCGAGGGCCTCCTGATAGTGGGCCGCGAGCTGGGTGAAGTTGCGGTCGTGATATACCTCGGCGCTCATGCCGGGTATGGCGTCTATGAGCTTTTCCGCCTCCTCCCGGCTGATGACCGGGCGCATGAACACCTTCGTGTCCACCGGGATGCATATCGTGCCGTCCTGATACAGGGGCTTGAGCAGGTAATACTGCCGCGCCGCCTCGCCGGGCCTGGGCTTGGGCGTGTCCACCGCCTCCACCCGGCAGACGCCCGTTCCTCCGTATACTATCAAGTCTCCGATTTGATACATTTTCGCCCCACCTGTCGTTGAATATGGCTTACTCATTGTTATTTCGTGTATATTTTATCACATTTGCGGTTTAAATGTAAGTAAAAAATCCGACCGCGTAAAAAACTTGTTAATTTCTCCCCTTCGTGATATCATCTGGGGCAAAGGAGGAGAGCATATGATACTCTGCTTTTCCGGCACGGGCAACAGCCTGTATGCCGCGCGCATCATCTCCGCCGTCACCGGCGACGAGATCGTCTCGCTCAACGACCGGCTCAAGCACGGAGGCCCCGCGGCGTTCTCGTCGGAGCGCCCCTTCGTGGCCGTCGTGCCCACTCACGCCTGGCGCATACCCGGCTCCATCGAGGCCATGTTCCGCCGCGCGAGGTGGGAGGGCAGCCGCAAGCTGTATTTCTACCTCACCTGCGGCTCCGAGCCCGGCAACGCCGCCAAGTACTGCCGCCGCCTCTGCGAGGAAATAGGCATGGAGTACATGGGCACGGGCGTCGCCGTCATGCCCGAAAACTACCTCGTCATGTTCCCCACGCCCGACAGCGCCGAGGCCGCCGTCATAATCGAGCGCGCCGAGCCCGGCATAGAGGCCGGCGCCCGTGAGATCGCCGCCGGCAGGCCCCTCGCCGACCCGAAGATCGGCGTCGTGGACAGGCTCCGCAGCGGCATCGTAAACGACATGTTCCGCACCTTCTATGTCAAGGACAGGCCCTTCCGCGTCTCGGACAAGTGCATAGGCTGCGGCAAGTGCGCAAAGCTCTGCCCCGTGAACGACATCTCCCTGCGCGACGGCCGCCCCGTCTGGCAGGGCCGCTGCATGCACTGCATGGCCTGCATAAGCGCCTGCCCCGTGCAGGCAATCGAATACGGCCGCGCCTCCGTCGGCCGCCCGAGGAACTACCTCACCCGCGTGCCCGCGCAATACGCTGAAAGGAAGCAGGAAGAGACTTGAAACGACACTCCAGGCCCGTCGGCCTCCTGACGGCAATACTGCTCGGCCTTGCGTGCGGCGTTGTGGTGACGCTGTTCGTGCTCTGGGCACACCCCGTCTCCGTCCTGGCCATGCTGGGCAAGATGCTGCGCCAGCCGCTCATTCTGTTCCTGAACTGGCTGCCCATAGCCCTGCTCACCGCGGCCTTTGCCTTCGCGTTCCGGAACGTGTTCTTCGGCTCCGCGCTCGTGGGCTTAATAGCGGGCGCCATGTCCCTCATAAACCGCGTCAAGCTCACCATCCGCGGCGAACCCTTCGTGCCGAGGGACATCTCCCTCATCAAGGAGGCCGCGGACGCCGCGGGCAGCTACGACATGACCCTGCCCTGGTTCCAGATAGGCTGCCTTGTTGTGATGACGGCGGTGTTCATCGTCCTGGGCGTGCTGCTGCCGCTCAAAAAGTCGGAGGACGCGCCGAAAAAGCGCGGCGCGCTCGTGCGCGTCATGGGCTTTGTGCTCTGCCTCGCCGTGCTCGTCGGCGCGGTCGGGCTGGTGTACAGCTCCACGGACCTCTACAACTCCTTCGAGACCACGGAGCCCTACAACCTCAGCTCCGTGAACAACGAGCTCGGCTTTGTCTACTACTTCTGCTACCACTTCTCCACATATAAAATAGAAAAGCCCGAGGGCTTCGACCGCGAGGAGACCGCCTCCTGGGAGACCGGCTATGAGAGCGCGCCCGACGCCGCGGACGTGAACGTCGTGTTCGTCATGAACGAGGCCTTCTCGGACATCCTCAACGAGGACGTGTTCGTCTTCCCCGAGGGCGAGAACCCGATGGAGGTTTACAACACCCTGGCCGAGGGCGAAAACGCCTGGGCGGGCCACATCGTGGTGCCCTATTTCGCAGGCGGCACGGCGGACACGGAGTTCGACGTCGCGTCCGGTATGCAGACGAACCTGCTCAACCCCGCCTCGCCCTCGCTCACCGCCTTCCGCACCGTGAACCGCGACCTCGACAGCATCTTCCGCATCTTCGGCGCGGACGGCTACACCAGCTGCTTTATGCACCCGGGGCAGAGCTGGTTCTATAACCGCGAGAACGTCTACGACTGGTTCGGCGCGGACGAGAGCTTCTTCGTCGAGGACTTCGACGCCGAGTACAAGGGCAGCTGGGTCACGGACGAGAGCGTCCTGCGCGAGCTCGTCTCCCGCTTTGAGGAGAAGAGCGCCGGCGGCGGGCTGGACTTCACCTACGCCGTCACCATCCAGAACCACATGTCCTACACCGCCGAGAAGTACGGCGACTACGTCTGCCCCGAGGTGGAGACCACGGCGGAGCTCTCGCCCGAGATCCAGACCGCCGTGAACGTCTACGCCGAAGGCATAAGGGACGCCAACGCGATGCTCGAGGACCTGACGGAGTTCTACTCCGAGCAGTCCGAGCCCGTGCTGCTGGTGTTCTTCGGCGACCACCTGCCGTACCTGGGCGACAACCGCCAGGGCTATGCCGAGCTCGGCCTGCCCGCGGCAAGCGTCACAGGAGGGGAGGACCCCTTCGCGGCCTACACCGCGCCCGTCCTCTTCTGGTGCAACGACGCCGCGGCCGAGGCGCTGGACTTTGCAAACGCGATCGAGGCGCTCGACCTGCCCGCCGACGGGCGGATAAGCGCCTGCTATCTCGGCGCCGCCGTGCTCGAGCTCACGGGACGCGGCGAGGTCTCGCCCTGGTTCGCCTTCCTCAACGAGATGCGCCGCGAGCTGCCCGTGCTGCACAACGGCTATTATGAGAGCGCCGACGGCGAGATCACAACGGAGCCGACGGCCGAAGAGGCCGCCCTCGTGAGCCGCATGCGCTGCTGGGCCTACTACAAACTGCGCTACGGCGTGGTGAAATGAGACAAAAAAGAGCCGAAAAAAGGGGCCGTCAGTGGTGACGGCCCTCATTTTTGGCCCTTTACAGAAAAAATATGTGAATCTGCGGAAAAACGTGGTATAATGGTCCCGTCGGTAAGCCGACCAAGCCCCTTGCGGGGCCGGAAGAAGGAGGCACAGAAATGGGCATTAGGATAATAACCGTCAGCCGCCAGTTCGGCAGCGGCGGCAGGACCATCGCAAAGGAAACAGCCGAGAGGCTCGGCTGGAAATACTATGACAAGGAGCTCGTCAAGAAGATCGCCGAGGAGAGCGGCCTCGCCGAGAGCTACATACTCGAGAGCGGCGAATACGCCTGCTCCACCAGCAGCTTTCTCTTCAACTGGGTAATGAACGCGGAGGGCGCCCGCAGCGGCAGCCTGCCCATTTCCGACCAGCTCTACATTATACAGCACAACATCATCAAAGACCTCGCCGAGCACGAGCGCTGCGTCATCGTGGGCCGCTGCGCGGACTACATCCTGCGCGACAGGACGGACTGCCTACACACGTTCTTCCACGCGGACAACGCCTTCCGCGCCGACCGCATCGTCCGCCTGTACGGCGAGCGCCCGGAAAAGCCCGAGAAGCGCCTCAAGGAGAAGGACGACAAGCGCCGCGCCTACTACCGCCACTACACCGGCCACCAGTGGGGCCTCGCCGAGAACTACGACATCTGCCTCGACTCCGGCCGCCTGGGCATAGACCAGTGCGTGGACATCCTCGTCAACGCCGCAAAAGCGTAATAAGCAAAAAAGAAGCCGGAGCAAAGGTAACTTTGCTCCGGCTTTTGGTGCGCGAGGCGGGACTTGAACCCGCACGTGCGTAGTGCACACTAGAACCTGAATCTAGCGAGTCTGCCAATTCCACCACTCGCGCATTTGGAATGCTCGACTATAATAGCACCTGCGCGGAGAAATGTCAACAAAAACTTGGCCGTTATTGACACGCCCGCCGCGCAGGTGATAACATAGTCCCACGCCGGTGTGGTGGAACTGGCAGACACCTGGGACTTAAAATCCCATATCCGCAAGGATGTACGGGTTCGAACCCCGTCACCGGCACCAAAAGCCGCAGGCAAGGCCTCCGGCTTTTTTCATTTCCCGGTCAAGGACGGCCTGCACTTGGACTTGGACTTGGGCTGCATCAGCTTTGCATACGACTGCCTGCTTGTTTGCATGTCAAATTATATTGCGGCGCGAACGTGCGGCTTATTGCAAAATCAGACCCTTTTTGGTAAAATTAAAATGGTATTTTGTAATGTTATTGAAGTCACGGGTCTTGTCACGGCCCGCGTTTGCATTGAAGGGGTGATCTGTATATGTCTGACGGCATCCACAGAAAATTTCTTGAAACTCTTGGCTGGACCGGTCAGGAGCTGGAGGAGTTTCTGCCGGACTGGTTGAACACTGCGAGGTTTTTGCATCTTACCGACGAGGATGTCCGCCGCGCGGTCGAGGAGTGGATCCCGGCCTACTGGAACATCTCCCTCTCGGGCGTGAGGAAGAGCATAGCCGCGTGCATACGCGAGGCTGCGGACACGGCGAAGATGGGAGCCTACATGCGTGAGGGGAAGAAGGTGCTGTACAGCACCATGCCGTCCTGCCCGGTCTGCATAACCGCGAACAAGCTGGCCGGAGAGGGCAGGCTGGAGATATCCTACCCCTACTTCATAGTCACCTCCGTCCTGGGCGCGTTTTTCAACAAGAGCACGGACCAGCTGTTCAACGGCTCTTGCATGGATCCGAACTGCCACCACTGCGGCATGAACTGCATGCGCGCGGACTCGGTGATGAGCGGGACCATACCCAAGCCGACCGTCACCTGGAACTGGGGCCTCCAGTGCAACGAGAGCCGCAAGACAGACGAGATGATCTTCACCCTCGGCAAGGCCGAGTGGGACAACGTCCTGACCACCATCCCGCACGACGCCCCCCTCGGCGATTCCGAGGCGGATGACGACGAGCGGGTGGAGTATCTCAAAGAGGAGATCCGCGTCTCGCAGGAGGGGGTAACGCAGCACACGGGCATCGAGGTGCGCGAGGAACACCTGCGCGCCGCCGTCTCCGAGTACATGGGCTACCTCAAGCGCATAGAGCACCTGACCGACCTGGTCATGAACGCCGACCCTCAGCCCCTGACGGGCAACGAACTGGCGCTCATGGGCATCTGCATGGAGTCGGCCTTCAACACCGGCCTCGGCTGGCTCAACGACGCCATAGACACGGCCATAGCCGAGGTGGAGGAGCTGATACGCGAGGGCAGGGGCGTGCTTCCCAAGGGCGCGCCGAAGCTGGCCTGCCACTTCAACCCCCTCAACATACCCTGGATAGAAAAGACCTTCAGGGATAACGGCGTGAACCTGACCCTGGGCAGGATGTTCCCCCCGGCCAGCTTCCTCATCCGCCGCATAGACGAAAACGACATCTACACCAGCACGGCCAGGATGTGCCTGTCCGTGCCAAACACCGTGAACATGCTCGACGAGGCCAGAATGGTCACGGAGCAGCTCCAGGTCTATGCGGTCGACGGCGTGCTCTACGGCTTTTTCTCCTTCGACCGCTGGATCGGCGCGCTTGAGAAGGCCATGATCCGCGTGGTGGAGGAAAAGACCAGCATACCTCATTTCTATCTCGAGGCCGAGTTCTGGAACAGCGGAAGGTATTCGCCCGAGGACAGACTGTCCATGATCAGAAGTATCTGCAACTGCCTGAAGATCACAGGCATAGCAGAAGGAAAGTAAGGTCAGCTTATAATGGCTCGTGAGAAGGTATTGTGCGGCAAAGAGGAGATAATACGTGTTGCCGTCGGCATTGTAGACAAGGAGGGAATGGAGGCCGTCTCGGTCCGCAGGATAGCAAAGGAACTCGGCGTATCCTCCATGACCATATACAACTACGTAGAAAACCTCAGCGACGTAAAAAAGCGCGTGCTCATAAGCGGATTCGACCGCATGTACGGCTGCATATATGAGGCTTTGAACGCCCTCCCCGCGGTGCAGGGCCGGCTCGAGCTCTGCCGGGCCATTGCGCTCGAGGTGTTCAGGTTCGCCCGGAACAACCCGGAGATGTTCAAATACATGTTCACGGATGGACGGCAGGCCTTTCACGCGGACGCCGAGGTCAGGCCCTTCTACGCCTTCTTTTCAAAATTCATGAAGAGAGGCAAGAGCAGCAAGGGCGACTGGCGCTCCGGAGAGAAGAGCTGCAAGCTCTTTGAGACTCTGGTGTTCTATCTGTCCTACCAGAGCTGCACCGGCGTGAGCGTCTGCTCCGAAGAGGAATTTTTGGGCTATATGGACTTCTATCTGGAAGGCTGTATGAGCGAGTAATAATAAATTTGCCTGAACTATTGACAATAATATGACGATACTGTATTATAATTTACGGTGTATATTTACGGTTGAGACCTTTGAAGTGAGGAAGGTGAGCTGCTCTTGAACGAGATCCTGTCCGAGCTTGAAAAGCTGGCCGCTCAGAGAGCGGGGGAGCTGATCGCCGACAGACGCGGCGGGGTTCCGCTTGTGGAGTACGGCAGCACCTTCATACCGGAGGAGCTCATCCGTGCCGCAGGCGCCAACACATATCTCATGTGCAGCGGGGGCCAGCAGGAGGCTGCGGAGGCCGTGCTGGACGACATGCTCGGCTGCATGAACCCCCTGGCGCGCTCCATAGTCGGCGGCTTCAGGCTCGGGAACGACGAGGTGTCCGAACACACAGATCTTGTCGTGACCGCGGTCACGGACTGCCACATAGGCAGGCTCAGCGAGCTGCTGGAGTTCCAGGGCATCAGGACGGCGAAGGTGGGCGTGCCCCCGGATTGGAAAAAGGGCATCGCCTTTGACTACTTCGTCCGCTCCCTGCGCAAAATGATGGGTGAGGTCGAAAAACTCACCGGCAGGAGCGCGGATATGGAGCTCGCGAGGAAGTATTTTTCCGAGACGAACCGCATTAACGCGGCCTTTCGCCGGATAAACGAGCTCAGAAAGCGCCCGGACCAGACGATAGCCTTCAAGGACTATATGCGTCTGCAGCACCTGAGCTTCATAGTTGGCGACACGGGGCTCACGGCCTCGCTGCTCGAGCGCCTCTGCGACAAGCTGGAGAGAGCCAGGACCACGAATCACGGCGCGCCGCGGCTGATCGTGATTGGCCGGGTCATCGCGATAGGCGACTACCAGCTCATCTCGCTCATCGACAGATGCGGCGCAGTCGTCGCGGCTGAGATGCTCGACGAGGGCATAAGGGTAAGCGAAAAGGACGTGGAGCTCGAAGGCGACCTGCTGCTGAACTTCGCCCGCAACCGCTATCTGGACAAGACCCCGATAGACATCTTCCAGCCCGCCTGGCACACCCGCATGGGCAAGCTCAGAGAGCTCATCGAGGAATGCCATGCCGACGGCGTGATCTGGTACCAGCTCGCCTTTGACGAGATCTACGACATGGAGTACACCTGCGTGGCAAACGAGCTCAGGGAACTGGGCGTCCCGCTGCTGCGTCTGGAGACGAACTACTCCTACACGCGGGAGGAGCTCGGCCAGGCAAAGATCCAGGTGGAAAATTTCATCGGCGGATTGTGCAGAAGCTGAAATCGCAAAACCATTTTGTTATAACAGGAGGAAAGAATATATGGACTTCAAGACGGCCGCGATCAATTACGGCGACGGCGTTACAGACGCCATGGAGGAGCGCGGCATAAACGAGGACGACATCCGTGCGGTTCTCGAGTATGCCGAAAGCGAGGGCAAGAAGCTCTACGTCGAGGGCGAGGAGCACTTCCTTGCGCGCAAGCGCATCGGGAATTTCTCCGCCTACGTGGAGTACAGCCTGAACGGCGACAGCGTGGAAGTGCTCAATGTCTACAGCCACGTTGTGATGCTTTCCGAGGATCAGTAACGAGTTGGGAGGTAATTAATCATGTGGAAGTGCTATAAGTGCAAGGTTGACGTTGAAGAAGTCGATGACATCAAGATCTTCTACAAGGATCTTTCCCTGCCCGACGCCTGCGGCTATCGCTGCCCCGAGTGCGGCGCTGAGTATCTGGACGGCGAGTTCGTGGCCGACCAGCTCTCCTCCGCGGAGCAGATGCTTGAGGGCAAATAAGAAGATTTGATTCGAGGGCAGAGATATGAAACTTTTTGTGGGCGTTGACATCGGTTCTACCACCGCCAAGTGCGTTATCGTGGACGAAAACGACAAGATGCTCGTCTTCAGCCACATTCCCACCGAGTATGACCGCAATGTCAGCGGCGAGAAGATCCTCAAAATAGCTCTGGACGAGATCGGAGCTTCGGAGTCCGACATCGCGTACCTCGTGTCCACCGGATACGGCCGCAAGTCCTTCGAGCGCGCCGACCTGAACATCCCTGAGATCATCGCGCACGGCATGGGCACCTGGCACATGATGCCCGGCACCCGCACTATAATCGACATCGGCGGCCAGGACAGCAAGGTCATCGAGCTCAGCGAGCAGGGCGTTGTCGAGCGCTTTGAGATGAACGACAAATGCGCCGCGGGCACCGGCCGCTTCTTCGAGGTGCTGACGCACCGGCTGCTCGGCATCAAGATGGAGGAACTCTCCGACCTCATGAAGAAGTCGAAGAACGCCTGCACCATCTCCAGCATGTGCACCATCTTCGCGGAGTCCGAGATCATCTCCTACCTCTCGCAGAAGATACCCATAGAGGACATCGCGGCCGGCACCGGCAGGTCCATCGCCCGCCGCATCCTGGCCATGGGCCGTTCCGCGCAGATACAGTACCTGGAGCCCATCGTCTTCTCCGGCGGCGTGGCCAACAACGAGGCCATCACGGACATCTTTGCCGAGCTGCTCGGCAAGCCCGTAACGGCGGTCAAGATGCCCCAGTCCACCGCGGCCCTCGGCGCCGCGCTCAGGGCCCACAAGGAGTACGACAAGCTGCAGAGCGCCTGAGACCGGCAAATACGACAAAACGCGAAATGAGGCGGAGTTGACTTTCCGCCTCATTTTGATATATTTATCGTTATTATGATGTACGACATGAAAAAAGCCGAGGAGCGCATCCTCGAATACTGCGCAGAGCGCGCCCGCGAGGACGCAGTCCCGCCTGAGGACATCGCCTGCGCGCTGATGAACGAGCCGGGCGTGCTGAGAATGCACGGGCCGGAGCACCACTTTCTCACCGCGGCCTCGCTCTGCGCCGCCTGGTGCGCCGTGCGCCGCGACGACGCCCGGCCCAGGCTGGAGCGCCTGCGAGTGCGCTGCGCGCAGATCCCGGCGGGCGTTTGCGGCTATTACGGCGTCTGCGGCGACACGCTGGCCGCCGGCGCTTTCCTGAGCGAGATACTGGGCGCGACCTACCTCTCCGGCGCGGAGTGGCAGGTGGTGAACAACTTCACGGCGCGCGTCCAGTCCGGCGTGGCCGCCTCCTGCACCCGCGGGCCGCGCTGCTGCAAGCGCACGACGCTGGCGGCCATATCCGCCGCGGCGTCCGCGCTCGCCGAGCTCACCGGCGTCGCCCTGCCGCGCCCGGAGCGCATAAGATGCACCTTCCGCGCCATGAACAGCCAGTGCATAGGAAAGGACTGTATCTTCTGTGACGGGATACCGGGATGAGAACCTGGAGGCCGCGTGTGCCGGCCTCCTTTCGCTGCTGCCGGAGAGCTGCTGCCGGGCCGAGGCGCTCGCCGCGGCCTGCGCGCACTACGGGGTGAGCGCGGCCGGGGTAAGCCGCGCGGCGGAGCTGCTGCCGGAGCACTATGAGTTGCAATATCGCGGCGTGAGGCTGCTGCTGGGCGAATATCTGCGCGAGGCGCTGCGCCCCTTCGGCGAGGCTGACGGCCGCAGGGTCTGCGAGGTCAGCGTGCCTGCCCCGCCCCAGCTTGTGCTGGAGCTCCAGTCCGCCGCCCGGCGCGCCGGAGCGCGCCTCCAGACCGGCGCACTGGCCCAGCAGGTGCTGCTGCGCGGGCTGCTCTTGAGCCGCGCGCCGCTGGACATGACCAGCTGCTCAAAGCGCCGCTGCGGCCTGAACAAGATGCGCGGGCGCCTGTTCCTCGACCCGCCGGGCGGGTCCGCGCCCGAGCTGCTGCTCGAGTTCGGCGTCCTCTGCGACGAGTGCGCAAAGACGGGGGAGGGCCTGCTGCCCGCCGGCAGCCGGGTCTGCGCCGTGCTGCCCAAGCGCGGAGCGCAGGGCGAGCGGGAGTGGCTGGCCCTCGTCTCCGCCGGGGCGGCCCGCGCCGCCGGGGAGGCGGAGGAGCGGCTGGGCCTCCGGCGCACGCGCGAGGACGGAAAGTTCGCCGCGGGGCTCTACTCGCGCTTTCTGCGCGCCCAGGCGGAGCTGCTGAGGCTCAACGCCAGGCCCGGACGCCGCCCGCTGTACGGCAACAGCCTGGCCCTTGCCCAGACCGTGCAGCTCATGGTCTTCGACGAGCCGGAGCGCGCCGTGGACGCGCTGGAGCTGCTCTGCTCTGAGCTAGAGGCCGCGCCGGAGGCCGCAGAGGGCCGAAAGAGGCTCTACTGCTTCTATGTGCCCTTCCTCCAGCCGGAGCTGGACCGCCGCTTCCGCGAAAACGGCGTCGATCTGCTTGGCAGCGCGGCATTTTTGTACACGAATGCCGTGCCGGGCTTCGGGACCGGGGGCGCGGCCGCGGCCTGGCTTGCGGGTATGACTGTATCCGGCGGCGTTCGCCGCGAGTGCGCGGCCATAGCGGAGGAGATGGAGCGCTCCGGCTGCTGTGCCTACTTCACCGGCGCCTTCGGCTTCGACCGCTGGATGGGCGCGCCGGACCCGCTGCGCCGCCGCATCCTGGCCGAGGAGCACGGCGTGAGGACTCTGAGGCTCGACTCCGACTTCTGGTGCGAGAACGCGATGTTCGGAAGCACCCTGGAGCGGGTGGACAACCTCTGCGTCCAGCTTTGAGTAGAAAAAGCCTCGCAGAGTTTCGCGGCCGCAGCCGCGAAATAGAGTTCAATCATTTTCGGCGGCGGCGTGTACGTCGCCGAAAATACTTCTCGCGGAGCGGAGTGTCGAATTGTCCGCCCTTGGCGGACAACCGAGGCGCGGAGCGGAGTGCAAAACCCTTTGTCGAAGAAGGCAGAGCCTTCTTCGACAAGCAAAAAAGGGAAGGCCCTCGGGCCTTCCCTTTTTGCTTTATTTGTGCCTGGGGCCAGCTTACTGCTGCATGGCCTTGCGCATCTTGATGATCTGGCAGACGGACTCGATCCTGGTCTTGAGGGACTCGGGGCTGTAGTCGCGGTCATCCCAGAAGTCGGCCTCGATGTAGTAGGAGGGCACGCCGGTGCGCTCCTGCACGATCTTGGCGATGATCTTCTGCTGGGCGCCGAGCCAGCGGTCGAAGTCGAAGAAGCCGAGGATCATGCCGTCCGGGTTGCAGAGCTCGATCTTCTCGATCATGGCGTTGGCCTCGCCGTTGAGGTTCATGCACATGCCGTTGCGAGCCCAGCTCTCGGCCGCGGACATCCAGGGGTCGTCCGGATACTTGGTCGGGGACATCTCCTTCTTGGAGTGCGTAAGGGCGCTCGAGAAGGCGGTGATGACGCCGTTGTCGCGGAAGTACTTGCCGACCCAGGGGATGCAGAAGGGCAGGTTGTAGAAGCCGACGCGCGGGGTGCCCTTGGGCATGACGCCCTCGCCGGCCTTGATGGCGGCGCGGATCTCCTTGGTCAGGGTGTCGATGGCGTCCTCCATGTACTTGAAGCCGGTGTTGAACGGAACGGTCAGCACCTGCTGCAGCATGGTCAGGGTCTCGCCGCCCAGGACCGGGGGATCGGCGTTGGTGCAGAGGTTGGTCAGCATGCCGCACTTGAAGCCCAGCCTGCCGACGTCCTTGTTGGCCTGGATGAGGTGCTCGTCGGTGATGGTGAAGCCCGTGGCCTCCTCGATGGCCTTGACGCCCAGCTTCATCTGGTCGCTCATGAACTTCAGGCGGGTCTCCATCATGTCCTCCTCCTCGTTGAAGGTGGAGTCATGCGGGACGCGGGAGACGTGGTACTTCCACTTCTTGCCGGTGATGCCCTGGATCATCTCGTCGGTCTTGGGGCCCTCGTCGCAGTTGAAGCCCCAGCTCCAGATCAGGTCGGGGGCGGCGATGGTGCCGGTGACATAGGCGCCGAGACGCATCTTGTTCAGCGGGCAGTGGCGGCAGCCGTAGGTGAAGCCGTACTGCTCGGCGACGTTCAGGAAGGGGGCCGCGCCGTGGAAGAAGGAGTTCAGGGTGTTGACCATCAGCAGGTCGGGGAAGCCGATGAAGATGCCCTCGCCGCCGGCGTTCTTCGCGGCGTAGTAGTAGTTGGCAATGGCGGGCAGGATGCCGTAGAGGATCTTGACGCCCTTGGCCTTCATCTCGGGGGTGTGCACGATGTCGTTGAGCTCACGCAGGTAAGCTCCCATCATCTTGCGGACGCCGAGATATTTGATGTCCCAGTTCTGGGGGATGTAGGTATCCAGAGCGTAGATGAGGGTGTCGTCGTCGATCTTTACCCTCTCGGCGGTCTCGAGCCACTGGGGGAGAAACGCCTCGATCTCGTCGTCGCTGAAAGCGGCGAGCTTGAGCAGTTCGCGGTTAAGGTCTCTAGCCATTATTTTGCCTCCTTTAAACTTTCAACAAAGCTCTCGAGCCTGGTGGTCAGAGGAGCGATAGCCTCACGGGAGTACTCGTAAGAGGACTCGAGCTTCATGAGGGGCACGCCGGTCTCGGCGATCCACTTGGAGACGCAGGTGTGCTCCATGTCGTAGATCTCGTCGAAGGCGAGCTGATACCAGAGCACGCCGTCGACGCGGTACTCCTTGATGAGCTCCTTGAGGTGCTCGAACCTGGTCTCCCAGGCGGGCTGGAAGATGCACTGCGGGACGCGGTTGTCGTACATGGCGGAAGCATAGGCCTCGACGACGTCGCCCTCGGTGGGGATGTCGCACTTGAAGGGCCTGATGGCCTCGTCCAGGAACTCGGTGACGATGGAGCCGCCGGCGCTCTCGATGATGGTCGGGACCTGGTAGTCGCCGAGGGCAACGGCGCGGCCCATGATCAGGATGCGGGGAGCGTCCTTGGCGTGAGCGCCCGGGGCGTTCTTGAGCTCCTCGTAGATCTGGGTGAGGGCCTCGATGCTCGTGTCGTAGTCCACGCGCAGGGCGTAGTGGTTGAGCTTGATGAAGTCGCTGAAGGTGATGGGCGGGTTGTCCTGCTTGCGCAGCTCGTCTATCTTGCGGAGCAGCTCGTTTATCTTGTTGGTCTTGGCGTAGTTGGCGCGGATGTCGTCATCGGAGATGGGGTGGCCGACGAGCTTCTCCAGCATGGCGCGGAACTCACGCAGCTCGTTGCGGTAGTACTCGCGGGAGATGTCGACAGTGTAGTCCGCGGGGACGCCGACCTTGTAAACGGGCAGGCCCTTGTACTCAAGGATCTCGGTCATGCGGCCGTAGTGGCTGTCATGCTGCTGGATGGTGATGGAGTCGGCAATGGGCATGACGGCGTCGAGGCCGAGCAGATAGGAGCCGGCCATGGTCGCGGCCAGCGGGTTCATGAAGCGGAGCATGTAGTCCAGGGTGGCCTCGGGGGGTTGGGGATCGCCGCCCTTGCAGATGAGGTAGGACTCCGCGCCGGCGGCGGTTATCCACTGCTCGGGAACGAAATCGCCGAAGAACTCGACGACCTTCTTGCCCTCTTTTTTCTTCTGGATGATCTCCAGGGGGCGCGCGTTTGACAGCTTGTCAAGCTTTTGTAAAATCTCCTTCACTTCTAAAGAGACCTCCTTAAAATATCAGATAGCCGGGATATTTTTTACGTCAGGCGCCGGTTGCTTGACACATTTGTAACAATATCACCTTTGTTTGCAAGAATCAATAGGGGAAAATCATTTTTGTCACATTCCATCAATTCGGTCACTATTTTTTGACCAAAATGGCGATTTTTTGCGTAAAATCCAAGTAAACGTGATAATTTACATAGTATATATTATTCAAAAATCCGATAAAAACCGGCTTTTGACGCCACATTCTGCGCTAAAAAGTGTGAGTTTTTGGGCGATTAACGGGCGGGATCGCCTCACTTGACATCAGAAACAAAAGATAATATATTAACAATGCCGGTTAATGTATACGACGTAAATTCACGTCAGGGCCACCTTACTTGACACAATAAATTAAGGTGGAGATTTTGATATGCTAAAGTCCAAAGGTAAGATCCAGGTAGGCATTTATCTCATATCTATACTGATGATGGGCGTTGTCGGCATTGCCAGCGCAATAAGCGTCATCGGCGCCAACTTCCCGGAACTCAGTCAGACGGACGTACAGACGCTCATTTCCATCCCGTGCATAATCATCATCCCGGTGACGCTGATCGTCGGCAAGCTGATGCAGGTCATGAGCAAAAAGCTGCTTGCGATAATAGGTATAATCCTGTTCCTCATCGGCGGCCTGGTCCCCGCGTTCATGACCTCCTTCCTGGCGCTGCAGATCCTGCGCGGCGTGTTCGGCGTCGGCGTCGGCATCCTGCAGGTCGTCAGCACCGCGCTGGTGGCTGAGAACTTCGAGGGTGCGGAGCGCGGCAGGGTCCAGGGCAACCTGCAGGCCTTCCAGATGCTCGGCTGCGCCATCATGGTCTTTGTCGGCGGCTGGCTCGCCACCATGGGCTGGAACACCGTGTTCTATGTGCACATCATCGGCGTCGTCTCTCTCATCGTCGCCCTGGTGTGCCTGCCCAACGTGAAGCCCTCCGCTCCGGCCAAGGCCGAGAATTCCGCCCCGGCTGAAAAGGGCAAGCTGACGGGCAAGATGTGGGTGTGGATGATAATCGCCTTCTTCGTGTTCTGCACGGGCCAGCTGTACTCCAACGGCAACGCCTACCTGCTCACCGAAAAGGGCATCGGCGACTCCGCGGCCTCCGGCCTCGGCATGGCGTTCTTCTGCGCCGGCGGCATCATCATGGGCCTGCTGTACGGCAAGCTGGCCAGCGCCCTGAAGGACTACACCATGGGCGTGGGCTTCATCGTAATGGCTCTGTCCTACGCCGTCATGGCCATGGCCCCGAGCATAGCGGTGTTCTACGTCGGCTGCCTGATCTTCGGCCTCGGCATGTCTGTCGTAATGCCCGGCGTGTTCCTGAACGTCGGCAACTCCGTCGGCCCCGCCGCGGTCGGCATGGCCCTGTCCATTGCCACCTGCGTGCAGAACTTCGGCCAGTTCTGCAGCCCCTATCTGTTCAACCCGATAGCCCAGGCTGTCAGCGGGGAGAGCGGGCTCGCGAACGTTGCCTCCTTCTATGTCGCCGCCGGCATCGGCGCCCTGCTCGGCGTGATAATGCTCATCAGGGCCGCGGCCAGCGGTAAAAAAGCCTGAGCCCGGGAAAAATAAGCCCGTAAGCTGTATCTTTTGCTGGAAAGGAACTTGGTTATGTACGATTATGATGTAATTTGTATCGGTGGCGGCCCCGGCGGTTCGGCCTCGGCCATGCGCTGTGCCGACCGCGGCAAGAAGGTCGCGCTCATTGAGGCGCGCGCCAAGAACGGCGCCGGCGGCACCTGCGTCAACCGCGGCTGCATCCCGACCAAGGCGCTCATGGCTTCCGCCAACCTCTACGCCTCAATCAAGGAGGCCAAGGCCTACGGCATCAACGTCGACATGTCGGCCGTGAGCGTGGACTTCAAGGCCATCAACCGGCGCAAAAACGGCGTCATCAACAACCTCAGCTTCGGGCTTGAGACCTTCCTGTGGAAAAAGAGCCGCGGCATCGACGTGGTGAAGGGCAAGGCCAGACTGGTCGACGCCCACACCGTCGAGGTCGACACCGGCAAGGAGAAGAAGAACCTCACCGCCGAGTATATAGTCGTCGCCGTCGGCAGCGAGCCCGCCGAGATCGCGGCCTTCAACGTCGACCACGAGAAGATCATCACCTCCAACGAGATCATGGACTTCTCCCGCCCGATGCCGAAGAGCATAGTCATCATCGGCTCCGGCGCCATCGGCCTGGAGTACGGCCACATCTACAACATCTACGGCGTGGACGTCACCATCGTCGAGATGATGCCGAACCTGGTCCCGGCCCTGCACGAGCCCGAGATCACGGACGCGGTGCGCAAGTCGCTTGAAAAGCGCGGCATCAAGGTCAAGACCGGCTCCGGCATCGCGAGCGTCGAAAAGCTCGACGACGGCACCGTGAAGAGCACCCTCGCAAACGGCGAGGAGCTCATCTCCGACGAGGTCCTGGTCGCCATCGGCAGGACGCTGAACACCCGCGGCATGGGCCTCGAGGAGGCCGGCGTCAAGATGGAGAAGAACGGCCAGATCGTCACGGACGAGCACATGCGCACCAGCGTGCCGAACATCTTCGCCGCGGGCGACATCACCACCGGCACCCAGCTCTCCGACAAGGCGCAGCGCCAGGGCCTCGTCATCGCCGAGACGATAGCGGGCAACGACTACTATATCAACTACGACAACATCCCCGTGACCACCTTCCTGGAGCCCGAGATCTCCTGGGTCGGCTACACCGTCGCCGACGCCGAGGCCAAGGGCATCAAGACGATAAGCGGCTCCCTGGCCTTCTCCTCCAACGAAAAGGCCATCGCCATCGGCAAGACCGAGGGCGTCATAAAGGTCGTCGCGCGCGAGGATGACCACACGATAATCGGCGCGCAGATCTTCGGCCACGAGGCCTGCGACCTCATCGCCGAGATGACCGTCGCCGTCGAGAACAAGCTCACGCTTGAGCAGGTGTACAACTCCATCCACCCGCACCCGACCGTGACCGAGATCATCCTCGAGGTCTGCAAGAGGGCCGTGGGCCTGTCCTTCGACAAGGCCTGAGCCCACCGCCCGCCGGGCGGCAAAATATAGACATTGGCCTCCTGCCATAGTAAAATATCGCAGGAGGCCGCTTTATTTTGCAGACCATCCTTGAAAGGTCCGGGAGGAAACAGCTGTGCAGCTCTATTTTACGAAAAGCGTATGCCCCGTCTGCCTCAGGACGCTGACCGCGGAGATATCCGGGGACGCGGACGGGGTCTATATGGACAAGACCTGCCCGGAGCACGGGCATTTTCACTCCCTCATCTGGGAGGACAGCGCGGAGAACTATCTGCGCTGGCTGGAATACGGCGGCATGAGGCCGGAGGCCCTGCCCAAGACCGCGGAGGAGGCGGAGCGCGTCCTCGCCGGGGCGGACTTTGCCGACTGCGCCTGCTGCCAGCCCGCCTCATCGGCGCTGATGACCACCAACCGCTGCAACATGGACTGCCCCGTGTGCTTCACGCGGGACAAGAAGGAGCCCATACACGAGCCCGACTTAGAGACCTGCGGCCGGCTGCTGCGGGAATACCGGGCCCGCGCGGGCGAGGACGCAATCGTGGAGCTCTGCGGCGGCGAGCCTACGGTGAGGGAGGACATCTGCGAGCTGGCCTCTCTCGCAAGGGACATCGGCTTTGACTTTATCCAGCTCAACACCAACGGCATAAACCTCGCCAAAAGCCCCGAACTGTGCAGGCGCCTGCGCGAGAGCGGGGTCACCACGGCCTACCTGGGCTTTGACGCGCTGACGGAGAAGCCGTATTTTGCAAAGTACGGCAAGCCCATGCTCGACGTCAAGAAGCGCGCGGTGGAAAACTGCGCCGAGGCGGGCCTCGCCGTAGTGCTGGTGTGCTGCGTCATCCCCGGCGAGAACGACGGGGAGCTCGGCGCCATAGTCGAGTACGCGCGTGAGCACATGCCGGCGGTGCGCGGGGTGTATTTCCAGCCGGTCAGCTACTTCGGCATCTACCCGGAGGACAAGATCCGCCGGATAACCATACCCGGGGTGATCCGCCGCGTGGCGGAGCAGCACCCGGACATCTCGGAGGCCGACTTCGGCCCCGGCACCTGTGAGCACCCGCAGTGCTCCTTCCAGGCCTGCTACATGCGCGACAGGCAGGGCCGGCTTCGCCCGCTGACGCGCTTTGCCCCGCACAAGCCGGAGAGCGGCGCCGTGCACCACGTCCGCGCCAGCCTGAGAAGGACCTGGCTGCCCGGCAGGACCGAGCTGCTCACCGTGGGCGGCATGGCCTTCCAGGATGGCTCCAACATAGACCTCATGCGCGTGCGCAGGTGCACGATACAGATAATAGGCAGGGACGGCACGCTCACGCCGCTCTGCAGCAAATACCTGAGCGGCTGCGGCGGGAGCCGCATCCTGCCGGGCATAGACTAAGGGGGAAACACCGATGTACGTCAGTCTCCAGGCGGGGCTCTACGACCTCTGCCGGCTGAGGATAGAAAAGGACGAGGAATTCAAGGCGCAGTCCGCGCGCGGGAACTTCGACGCCGTGGACGACGCGCTCTTTGACGAATACAAGCTCTGGCAGCTGAAAAAGACCGTCCGCCGCGTGCGGACCAAGAGCCCGTTCTACCGCCGCCTCTTTGAGAAGGCGGGGGTCACGGAGGACGACCTCCACAGCCTTGCGGACATAGCAAAGCTGCCCTTCACCTTCCCGGCCGACCTTGCGGGCACGAGCTACAGCCTGCTGTGCACCTCTCAGGGCGAGGTGGAAAAGCCCGTGACCTTCTACTCCTCGGGCTCCACCGGCACGAAAAAGCGCATCTTCTTCTCCATGGCCGACATACAGAAGATACTCGACTTCCTGCCCCGCGGCATGAACACGGTCATTGGCCGCGACGAGGCCCGGGTGCTGGTGTTCTTGCAGAACTCCCAGGGCCGCGGCATAGGCAGCATCCTGGCCCAGAGCCTCAACGCCTTCGGCATGCAGGGCTGGACGGCCGATCTCCAGGACAGCACGGACGACATCCTCCGCGCCACCGTGGAGCACAAGATAAACGTCTGGTTCGGCGACGCCATCACCATCTACCGCGCCACCCGCGTGCTGGAGAAGCAGGCCGACCTGCGCTCCCTCGGCATGCAGTGCATTTTCATCACCATGTCGAACATCCCGCAGAGCATGATAGACTATCTGCACTCGGCCTGGGGCTGCCGCGTCTCGACGCACTACGGCCTCACTGAGAGCGGCTGGGGCCTCGCGGTCGACTGCGACGTCTGCCCCGGCTACCACTACGACGAGCTCGACCACATCGTCGAAGTCGTGGACCCCGAGACCGGCGGGCCCGTGCCCGAGGGCCGGGAGGGCGAGGTCGTGCTCACGAACATATCGCGCGACTGCATGCCGCTCATCCGCTACCGCACGGGCGACATCGCCACGCTGACCAAAAGCGTCTGCGGCAGCCACCTCATGACGCTGGGTCACATCCGCCGCCGCAAAGAGGGCGCGACGGAGTATAACGGCCACTACATCTACCCCGCGCTCTTTGACGAGGTGCTCTTTTCCACGGACGGGCTGCTCGACTACCGCATCTTCCTTGAGGGCGGGCGCATCAGCCTCGAGGTCGAGGTGCTCGACGAGGCGCTCTTCGACGCCGTGGGGCTGAAAGAACGGCTCATGGCGCTGCCCTTCATGGCCGGGGCGCCGGAGATAGAGCTCAATCTGCTGAAGAGCGGCGCGCTCAGGGAGCACTGCTACGAGAAAAAGCGCATATTGGAGAGGGAAAGCCATGAGTGATATACTCCACGAGACCGAAAGCCTCTGCCCCGTCTGCCTCAAGAAAATACCCGCCCGGTACGAGCGGATAGACGGCAGGGCGTATATGATAAAGGAGTGCCCGGAGCACGGCGAATTCAAGGTGCTGTTCTGGCGCGACGCGGACATGTACGAGAGCTGGATGCGCCAGGGCGTGCACGCCCCCGCGCGCGACCACGGCCGCCCGGAAAAGCGCGGCTGCCCCTTCGACTGCGGGCTCTGCGACGAGCACCGCAGCGGCACCTGCACCAGCATCCTCGAGATAACCTACCGCTGCAACATGAACTGCAACATCTGCTTCGCGGACGCGAACGCGGAGAAGTTCGAGCCGGACATGGCGCAGATACGAAAGATGTACGCCGCGGCGCTCGGCTCTAACCGCTATTGCAGCGTGCAGCTCTCCGGCGGCGAGCCCACCGTCCGCGACGACCTGCCCGAGATAGTGCGCCTCGGCAAGGAGATGGGCGTCGCCCATCTCCAGGTCAACACCAACGGCATACGCATAGCCCGGGAGCCGGAGTTCCTGGAGCGGCTGCGCGACGCGGGGCTCGACCTCATATACCTCCAGTTCGACGGCCTGGACGACGGCATATACCGCACCATCCGCGGCCGGGAGATGCTGGACATCAAGCTCAAGGCCATTGAAAACTGCGAGAAGGCGGGTGTGGGCATCCTCCTGGTGCCGGTGGTCATCCCCGGCGTGAATCTTCACCGCCTGGGCGAGATCGTGCGCTTTGCGAAGGGGCACATCCCGACGATAAAGGGCATACACTTCCAGCCTGTGAGCTATTTCGGCCGTTTCCCCGGCAAGACTCCGCCGGACGAGAGCCGCTGCGGCCTCTCCGACGTCATCCACGCCCTGTGCGAGCAGTGCCCGGACGAGCTCAAGCTGGAGCACTTCGTTCCGCGCAAGCAGTTTGACCCGCACTGCGACTTTTCGAGCACCTATTTCCTCTCCGAGGACGGCCGCCTCGTGGCCACCAGCCGCTTCGACCAGAACGACGCGGACACGGAGCAGACGGATTTTGTGGAAAAGACGAACAAATACACGGTCAAGCGCTGGCGCTTCCAGCCCGGGCACGAGAAGACCACGCCGCTGCTGCGCTTTGCGGAGCGGACGCTGACGCACTCCTTCTGCATCTCGGGCATGGGCTTCCAGGACGTGTGGAACATAGACCTGGGCCGCCTCCACGGCTGCTGCGTGCACATGATAACGGGCGAGGGCGAGATCGTGCCCTTCTGCGCCTTCCACCTCACCAGCGCGAGCGGCGAGAGGCTGTATTCAAACTAGGAGGACGGCATGAAGCTCACGATAGAACGCAAGACGACGGTGGGCCAGGCCCTTGCGGCCGAGCCGAGGCTCTACGGCGCGCTGCTCTCGCTCGGGCTCTGCTGCGTGGACGAGAACACCGTCATGTGGACGATGGAGCAGCTGGCGGAGGAGGTCGGCGTGGACGCCGACGGGCTCTGTGCGGCGCTCAACAGTAAGCAGCCATGACGGAAAACGAGCGCAAGTGCCTCGAGGTCAGCCGGATGCTGCTCTCGGCGGAGCACGCCGTGTTCTTCGGCGGCGCCGGGGTATCCACGGACAGCGGGCTGGCCGATTTCCGCAGCGCAAAGGGCGGGCTCTACAACCAGCCCAGCGGCTACGGCGTCTCGCCCGAGGAGATTCTCACCCCCGCCTTTTACGAGGCGCACCCCGCGGAATTTTTCGACTACTACCGCACAAAGCTGCTCAACCTCGCCGCGCCGCCCAACAGCGTCCACCGCATCCTCGCGGAGCTGGAGGCGCGGGGGCTCATAAAGTGCGTCATCACCCAGAACGCGGACAACCTGCACCAGCGCGCGGGGAGCCGGAACGTCATAGACATCCACGGCAACGTCTACATCAACACCTGCCCCGGCTGCGGAAAGCGCTTTCCGCCCGAGGCGGTGGCCGACTGCGAGGGAGTGCCCCGCTGCGACGTGTGCGGCGGCATCATCCGCCCCGGCATCCTGCTCTTCGGCGAGATCCCGGACATGCACCTCATCATGGCCGCCATCCGAGAGCTCAAAAGCGCGGACCTGCTAATAATCGGCGGCACCTCCCTCAAGGTCAGCAGCGCGCCGCGCCTGCTCGACCGCTTCCGCGGGCGCATGGTCATAATAAACGACGAGCCCACGCCCTTTGACGGCAGGGCCGATGTTGTGATACGCTGGCGAATAGCCGAGGCCTTTGAATGCATTCGGCAGGGCCTTCAGAAAGGAGACACAACCGATGGCAAAGACTAAATACATGGTGACGAGCGGCTTCCTCGGCGCGGGCAAGACCACGTCGATGCTCGCCTTTGCGCGCTCCATCAACGCGCGCTGGGGCAAGGCCGCGATCCTCGCCAACGACCTCGGCGCGAGCAACATCGTGGACGCGGACTTCACCGCGACCAGCGATGTGCTCACCACCAGCATCGCGGGCAACTGCATCTGCTACCAGCACGAGAACCTCGTGGACAAGCTCCGCCAGCTCGTGGCAGGCGGGGCGACCGTGATCTTTTCCGACATCCCCGGCTGCGGCATCGGCGCGCTGGACCACGTCTACCTCCAGCTCGCGGAGCGCGAGGGTGAGGAGTTTGAGCTCATGCCCTTCACCTGCATCGTGGACCCGGAGCGGCTGCGCATGCTCATGGAGGGCGAGGGCGATCTGAACCTGCCCGCGGAGATGCGCTTTCTGCTGGACGCCCAGATGGCCGAGGCGGACCTCATCGTCCTCAACAAGGTCGACCTCCTGAGCAGCGCCGAGGTGGAAAAGCGCCTGGCGCTCATCCGCACGCTGCACCCGGACACGCCCGTCATGACCATGTCCGCCCGCACGGGCGAGGGTGTGGACGCCGTCGTGGACTACCTCATGACCCACGAGGCGGCGGCCGAGCACCGCGAGATCGGCTACGGCTCCGAGGCCTTCATGGCGGCCGAGCGGCTGCTGAGCTGGTATAACCGCCGCGTGTTCCTGGAGCAGCGCGAGGATCGGAACCTCGACTTCAACGCCGTGCTCGGCGACATCTTCGAGGAGATACGCTCCGGGCTGAAGGCCAAGGGCGGCAACGTGCCGCACCTGAAGATGTTCGCCTCCGGCGTGGGCGAAGACTTCTTCAAGGCCAGCCTCATCGGCGTGGACTACCCCGTCGAGTACGACCACAAACTGGCCGCCGAGTACAGCGCGCTCTCCGTAATCATAAACGCCCGCGCCGCGGCAGAGTCCGAGGCCGTGGCCGCCGCGGTGGACGACGCGCTGGACGCCATTGCGCAGAGGTACGCCCTGCGCGAGCGCACCTTCTTCCTGGAGAACTTCGGCATGATGGAGGAGGGCCGCGGCAACGGCGGCCGTGCCTCCAGATATTGAGCCGCGAGGGGTGACGGCCAATGGCTGAGGCAATGCTGGACGTCTTTGCAAGGCGGAAGGATCGCTTCCGCATGCTTGAGGAGGGGACATATGCCGCGGGCTGGCGCGGCGGGGAGCTCAAGCTGCTCGAGGTCGGCTGCGCCGCGGGCGACGCGGCGGCGCACCTGGTCTCGACCCTGCCGGTCACGGTGACGGGCGTGGACCAGGACCCGGAGCTCATAGCCCGGGCCGCGGAAAAGTACGCCGCCCTCTCGGAGCGCTGCCGCTTTCTCTGCGCCGACGCCCGGGCGCTGCCGTTCAGGAACGGGAGCTTCGACGGGGCCTACAGCGAGGCGGCGTTCTCGGTAATACCGGACAAGGAGGCCGCCGCGCGGGAATACGCGCGGGTGCTCCGCCCGGGCGGGAGGCTGCTCATAAACGACTTCTGCGCCCGCTCCGAGCCTTACCCGGAGCTGCGCGCGCAGGTCTCGAAGATACCCTGCTTTGCCGGGGTGCAGACCATTCCGGAATACGAGCGCATCCTCCGCGGGGCGGGCCTCGAGCTCGTCAGTGCGGACGAGGACTATTCGGAGTTCATGCGCATAATCCTGCACGTGAGCCGCGAATACGGCGTCGGCCCCGGCGAGACGGGCGGCTATCTCGCGCAGACCTTCGGCTCCGCCCCGGCGGACAGCGGATTTTTCAAGTCCGCGCGGATGAGCTACTGCCAGCTGATATTGGAAAAACCAGAGTAAAAAAGTACCGGTTTCTGCCGCAAAATGAGAGGGAACCGGTACTTTTTCGTATATTTTCCAAAACATTTTTATATCTTCTTTACACGGCGGTGCGCATAGGGTATGATGTAGCCGGAACTACACTTGGGAGGTCGATATGGTAATTGCGCTCTCTGCCGCCCTTGCGGCGGCATCTGTTACGCACCTGGCGGCCTGCGGCCTTGGAAAGAGCAGACTGCGTTACTCCACCAAGCTGCTGCTCATGCCGCTCGTCGCCGCGCTCTACTGCGCGCTGGTAGATCGCCCGGCGCCGGCCGTGCTGGCCGCGATGTTCTGCGGCTGGGTCGGCGACTTCTTCATGATCTACAAGCACAAGGACGCCTTCCTCGCCGCGGGCATGGCCGCCTTCGGCGTCGGGCACATCCTCTATGTAGCCCACATCGGCGTCATCGCCGCCGCGGCCGAGCCCCGGCTCTTCACGGCCCTCGCCGCCACGCTGGTGCCCGGCGCGGTCGCCATCGTGATCTTCGCCGTGCTCCGCCGCCGCATCCCGAAGCAGCTCCGGCTTCCGGGCCTGCTCTACGGCCTGCTGCTCGCCTCGCTCGGCTCCGCCGCGTTCATCGCGCTGCGCGCGGGCGCGCCCGGCGGCGCCTACCTGCTCGCGGGCGGCTGCCTCTTCCTCTGCTCGGACGGTATCCTCTCCTTCGAGACCTTCCGCGACGGCGACAGCAACGCCGCCGACGTGGCCGTCATGCTCACCTACATAGCCGCCCAGACCCTGCTGGCCATAGGCTTTTCCATGGGCTGAAACACCGTGCGCGGCGTCTGAAAAAGACGCCGCGCGCTTTTTTATGCCGTAATTGTGATCGAGCGCTTTCCGGCGCAACAGCCTCGGAAGCCGGGCGCGGCGGGGCGCACAACGGCATTGATGCCGAGCGCGGGATACAGCTCTCGCGCCGCGGCCTCCAGCTCCACGGCTGAAACGCTGCCCACGGCGTCGAGGCGGAGCGTCTCGCCGTCAAAGCCCGCCGCGTAGTCGATGAGGCCGGGCAGGGGAAAGAGCGCGCTGTCGAGCTCCGCGATGTCGGGCATCTCACGCGCGCGCCGGACCGTGTCCAGCCGCCGCGTGACGCCGCCGCAGGGGCATTTCCCGGCCAGAAAGCGCGTGTGGTCGCCGGTTTTGTAGCGTATGAGCGGCATGGCCTGCATGTCCACGGTGGTGATGACGAGCTCGCCGAACTCCCCGTCCGGCAGCGTCTCGCCCGAGGGCGAGACTATCTCCGCGATGACGTGGTTTTCCCGCAGGTGCATGCCCTCGTGCGCCGGGCAGGTCACCGCCCCGCCGAGGCACATCTCCCGCGAGCCGTAGTGCGGGAAGAGCCGGGAGCCGAGCAGCCGCTCAAGCTCGCGCACCACCCCCGCGGGGCAGGCGTCGCCGGAGACGAGCGCGCGGCGGAGGCTCCCCGGGGCGCCCATCCAGCGGAGGAGCCCCAGCAGCGGCACGGGCATGCCGATGTACGCCTCCGGGCGCTCTGCCCCGAGCATTTCCGCCTGCTCCGCCAGCGTGCGGCCGAAGCCGAGCCTCACGGCCCGCGCGCCGAGGCTCTTCACGGCCCGGCAGATGAGCTCGCCCAGGCCGTCCGGGCCCGAGAAGGGCATGGCGACGGCCACTCCCTCGCCCGGGGAGACGAACTCGCCTATGCCCGCGGCAAAAAAGCCGACGGTGTGCGCGATATCCCGCTCGGTGTAGAATATCCGCTTGGACGGCCCGGTCGTGCCGCTCGTCGCGCCGGAGATGATGCGGCTCACCTCGGCCTGCGAGGTCAGCAGCAGCCCCGGCGCGTTTTCCGCAAGCTGCTCCGGTGTGGTGAAGGGAAGGGCACCCAGCTCGTCGAGACTGCCCAGCCGCTCCGGCAGGCCCTTGTAGAAGCCGCCGCGCGCCTTCTCGCGCGCGAGCAGCTCGTTCAGGCGCCGGAGCTGAATATCCTCAAGCGTCTCACGGTCGAGGGTCGAAAGGCCCTCGACTTCGCATATCCAGTTTTCAAGCCTTGTCTTTCTCATTTCCTGTACAGCGCGCGCCCGTCCCTCGCCGTGAGGTTGTAGGCGCAGAAGGGCACCATGCCGCGCTCGGCGTCGGCCTCGCAGATGTAGCAGCGGCGCAGCCGCTCGAGGTCCAGGCTGTCCGCGTCCATGAAGGCCATGCCGGAGACGGTGAAGGTGTTCTCAAGCGCCTCGCGCAGGAAGCGGTCGAAGCCGTCCTCCTCGGCGGCGGGCCCGGCCTCCGCGCCCCAGCGCCCGGCGACGAAGTCGCGGGCCTCGGAGCTCCTTTTGCAGCAGCAGGCGCTCTCCCGCCTCGGCAGGGCCTTCAGGCCGCCGCCGGGCAGCTTGCGGTAGCTCGCGTGGAAGCTGCACCAGGGGCTCTCCGCCCCGCCGCCGCTGAAGTCCGCGAACTTCATCGCGCCGCCTGTTTGCGCCTCGATCTCGCGTATGACGCGCGGAATGGTCAGCCGCGTCTCCGGTTCCGGCAGCTCGCAGCGGCCGAAGTAGCTCACCGGCTGAAAGTGCACGCCGCGCACAGCCTTGCCGCGCCCGAGCGCAAAGCGCAGTATGCCGCCTATCTCGTCCACGTTCACGCCCGGCACGAGCGTCGGCACGAGCACGACGGGCAGGCCCGCCGCGGCGCAGTTGTCTATGGCCCGGAGCTTTTCGGCGGCGAGGTCCCGGCCCCGCAGGCGCGCATATGTCTCCGGCCGCAGCCCGTCGAACTGCAAAAAGGCACAGGAGACCCCGGCCTCGCGCAGCTCTTCCGCATAGCCTGCCTCCGAGGCGAGGCGCAGCCCGTTGGTGTTGAGCTGGAAGAAGGTGAAGCCCCGCTCCCGGCCGAGACGCACTATCTCGGGCAGGTCGCCGCGCATGGTGGGCTCGCCGCCGGAGAGCTGGATGTTGAAGGGCCCGCCGCGGGCCATGAGCATGTCGTATAGCCGCGCTATCTCGTCGAGGCCGAGGCCGCCCTCCCCGCCGGCGGAGGCGAAGCAGACCGGGCAGCGGAGGTTGCAGCGGTGAGTGAGCTCGAGCAGGACGCAGCAGCCCTCGCTCTTGTGCCCGGCGCAGAGACCGCAGTTGTTCGGGCAGCCGTCGTCCGCCCCGCCCCCGGCGGGCGCGCCGCCCCAGGCGAGGTATTCCTCCGCGCCGCCCTCCCAGATAAGCGCGTCGAAAAGGCCGTGCTCGGGGCAGGTCTTGACGAGGTGCACAAACCCGTCCCCGGCCACGGCCTTCTCCGCGTCTATCGTCCTGAGACAGACGGGGCAGACGCTCTTTGTCCTTGCGAATGTCTCGTACATCAGCAGAGCCCCCGGGCCTCGAGCAGCTCGACGCATTTGCCGTAGACCTCCTGCACCAGCGCGGGGCAGCGGCGCAGTTGATTGGACGGGTCGCCCGCCAGAATGCGGTCGCAGCTCTCGCCGCCGTATTCGGCCGTGCGCTCCCGGAACCAGTCGTGGAACTCCCGGAGCATCGCGTCGCGCTCCCGGCCGTCCAGGCCCTCGGAAAAATAGGCGAGGAAACAGGCCCCGCCGGTCAGCGCGCCGCAGGGTCCGCCGGAAAAACCGATGCCCGCGTTGAGCCCGCCCATCGCGCGTATGAGCTCCGGGCAGTCCTTCCCCTCGGCGTCCAGCGCCAGCTGCATGAGTATCTGCGCGCAGAAATAGCCCTTCCTCGAGAGCTCGAGCATCCTTCCAAACACGTCGTCCATTTTACCGCGCCTCCTTCCTGAATACCGCGCAGAGATAGCGGCAGTTCCGCGCTCCGTCGGGCGGGCATTCGGCCTCGCCGCGCCAGAGGGCGGCTATGTAATATCGCTTCCAGTCCTCCGTGACGTCTGTGAGCGCCTCCACCGCGAACCCGGCAGCCTCCGCGGCGCGGCGCAGCCGGGCCTCGCCGCCGGGGCAGATGTCGGAATAGAGCAGCGCACCGCCTGGCCTGAGCAGCCTCGCCGCCTCGCGGAGGGCCCCTTCCGGGTCGCCGGTGAGGAAAAACGCGCACTCGCTAAGCGCCGCGTCAAAGGAGGCGGCCTCAAAGCCGGACGACAGTATGTCGCCGAGCTCCACGCCCTCCCCGGGCTCGAGGTCTATGCCAGTCGCGTCAAAGCCCAGGGCGCGCAGCCACCTGACCGTCTCGCCCGCGCCCGCGCCGAGGTCTATTATGCGGCAGGGCGGGGCGAGGCCCGCTAGCTCCACGAGCCGCAGCGCGGCGTCGGCGCCGCCGGGGTGCCGCTCCGTCATTTGTCCTCGAGCACCTTCTCCACAGAGAGCACCTTGCCCATCGCCAGCTCCTCCGGCACGAACACAAAGCCGCACTTGGGGCAGACGGGCAGCTCCACGGGGAAGGCGTTGTCCAGATAGCCGAACACGGCGTTGCCCTTCACCAGCGGGACGCCGCATTTGAGGCAGCGGTAGCGCCCGCCGGGGTCCACGGCGTAATAGCTCTTCTCCTCCGCCATGGCCCTACCTCGTCTCGACGGTCATCCTGTGGCTGTACGCGCTGTGGATGACGTAGCCCTCGGCGTCCTCCGTGAATTTCACCCAGAAGGTGACGTTGCCGAGGCGGTAGCGCGAGATGCGCAGGCCGGTGTCCGCCTCGTATATGGCCTCGCCGCCCTCGCGGTAGGCCTGCATGACCGTCTCAATGTCGCTCTCGAGCACCATCCGCTGCTCCATGAGCTCCTTTACCTCAGGGGTGTACTCGATTTTGTAGCCTCTCGGGGCCATGTGTGTGTCCTCCTTCCAGATGCCGCGCAGCATCCGCTGCTTGAGCGTCAGCCTGTTGCGCCGCTTTTCCGACAGGCCCGGCGGGGAGCCCGCGGGCGCGGAATAGATGAGTTCCAGTATGTGCGCGCTCTCCGCGCCCTGCCGCGCGTAGCGGTCGCGGCAGCCCATGCAGTAGGTGAGCTGCAATCCCTCGCAGCCTTCGAGCGCGGCCCTGGTGTAGTCCGCCGCGACCTCGGGCTTGGCGTAGCCCGCGAGACCGCCGTAGCCGCAGCAGTCGGAGCGGTCCAGCGTGTGGGCGGGCTCCGTTATCTTGCAGCCGAGCTTCGACACCAGCGCGCGCACCGCGTTTTGCGTCGCCGCGTCGCCCCTCGCGCCGCAGGCGTCGTGTATGACCGCCTCGCCGCAGGCCGTGGGCGCGCCCTCGGGCACTCCGAGCTCGAGCAGCACGTCCCAGATGCCAGTGCACTCGCCGAGGCCCGCCTCGCGGAGCGTCTTCCGGCAGGTGGGGCAGGCCGCGATTATCGTGGGATTGCCCAGGCGCTCCAGCTCGGAGCGCAGCTGTGCGCAGGTCTCGTCGAAGAGCTCCTCGCGCCCGGCCCAGTTGGAGATGACGCCGCAGCAGCCGAGCAGTATGCCCACGCCGCCGTCAAGCCGCGCGCGCAAATCGGCATAAGCCCGGTACACCGCCTCCGGCGCGACGGCCCCCGCCTGACAGCCGGGGAAGAACACGTATTTGCAGCTCTCATAGCCCGGCTCCGCGCGGCAGAGGAAGGCCTCGCCGTTCGAGAAGAGCTGGTCGTAGAGCGCAAACTCGTGCACGGCAAGGCTCATCTTACCCGTCGCGACCATGTTCCGCCGCGCGGAGAGGCAGATCTCGGCCATGTCGTAGCCGTTGGGGCAGGTCACGGAGCACTGGCCGCAGAGGGCGCAGGAGTTGATGGCCCCGTTCATCATGTGGTCGCCCATGATGATGCCGACGTTGTTGTAAATCTCGCGCGTCATGATGCGCGGGAACTTGCCGTAGTGCCGGAGCCAGGCGCAGCCCTTTATGCACTCCTCGCAGCGGCACTGGATGCAGCGCGCAGCCTCGGCGGCGGCCTGCTCCGGCGTGTAGCCCGCGCCCTCGGGGACGCTCGCGCCCGGCGCGGCCTCGGAGAGGTCGGTGTAGAGCCGGCTCTCGACCGGACCCTCCTCGCCTCGGGCGTTGTCCGGGCTCATGCCCTGGGCTATGCGGTCCGCCGAGACGCCCGCGCGCCGCGCGTCGTAAAAGGCGCGCATGACGCCCGCCTCGCCGCTGCACGCGAGCACACCGGGGCCCTCGCAGTAGAGCGTCACGGCGTCCGGCTCGCCGCCGAGCCGACCGAGCACCTCGCGCGAGACGCAGGCGATGTCGTGCCCGGCCTTGGCGCCGTTCACGAACTCCGCCGTGAGCTCCGAGCCGTATATGAGCTCGACGTCCATGGCCTCGAGCAGCGCTGCCTGGGCGGCGGCGTCCTCCGCGCCGAGAAAGGGCGCGCATTTTGCGATCAACTCCGCCGCCGAGCCTTCCGCGACGAAGAATTTCGTCGGGTAGCTCTTGCCCGCGAGCTCTCCCGCGACGATGAGCGTGAAGAGCTCTGCGCCGAAGACGGCGGCGGTCTTTTTCTTTTTGAATTTGAGCAGGCCCTTGCCCGTCCTCGCGGCGCCGTGGCGCATGGCGGCGCGCTCTATGGCGGGGATGTCCACGGCCTCGCAGCCGGGCACCTCGTTCAGGCGGCAGGCGGCCCGGCACGGGGCCTCGCAGCCCGCGGCGAGGATGGCCGCGAAGGGGGCCGCCCGCTCCAGCATGGCGCGCGCCCCGGTGAGGTCGCCCTTCGCCGCGAGGGCCAGCAGCTCCCGCGCGTCCAGCCGCAGCGGGCAGGCCGCGGCGCAGAAGGCCGGCTGCTCATGCACGCACAGCGCCTCGCGCGCGGCCAGCTCCTCCTTCGTGTAGAGCTGCTTCGTGCGGTATACGCGGGTGGAACGTTCGGTAAAGTCCATGTGTCAGCTCCTTTGCCGGGCGCAGCTGCGGCCCGGGCGCTTGGGCCTCAGTCCACTGAGGCCCAAAATTCTATCTTGTAGACCCTGTCGTCCTCGTCGAAGATGAAGCGCGTTATCGTCCAGCCGTCGCTGACCGAGACATCTGGCCCGCCGCGGCTGGCGTCATATGCGTCCCAGTAGCCGACAAGGCCGATGTCGCCGCCGTAGATACAGCGATAGCGCTCCGGGTCGCTCCACTGGACGGAGGAGCCCTCCGGAAAGCGCGAGAACACCTCGTCCAGGCTGCTGCCTATGCCGAGGCCGCGCACGGCGAAGGGGAAGTCGGACGTCTCGGCGGTGAAGCCGCCAAGAATGAGCGTGTCGTCCCAGTACTCATAGGTCACGACAGCGCCGAGGTATTCATAGCGCCTGTACCGCTCGTCGGCCCCGAGCGGCGTGACGCCGGGCGTCGCCTCCCAGTCTGCGCGGCTAACGCGCTCCGGGACGGGCAAAACGACCTCGTCGTTGTAGGGCATGTCGAGGAAGGCGGCGAGCGCCTCCTCATAGCTCGCGGCGGAAAAGCGCTTCGGCCTGGGGCTGTCCCAGCTCTCCGCGTACTCCAGAGTTAGCGCTTCGCCCTCTGCCGCAGCCTCGGCCTCCGCCTCGGTGAAGCTGCCGCCCGTGAGGTTGATCCAGTCGATTTCCGGGTGCTCGTGCCAGCTGCTGTACCAGCACTTGAAGCGCCCGTCGGCGGCCATGAGCAGCAGGGCCTTGCCGCCGTCCCCGAAGGGCTCCGCCAGCCAGAAGCTCTCCGGCTCAAAGCCCGCGTCGGGCAGGGACGCAGGCGCGGACGTCGGCACAGGCGTCGGCGTCGGCTCCACAGTGGGCGTCGGCTCCGGCGTTGGAGCCGAGACCTCGGGCGGGGCCTCCGCGGCGCAGGCGGTCAGGAGCAGCAGGGCCAGAATGAGGGGCACAAGGCGTTTCATGTCTCCTCCTTGTATGTCACGTCGTCGTACTCGCTCGTCGACCAGAAGATGGAGCTTAGCACCTCATTTTCGTCAAAGCTGAGGCACAGGAAGCTCTCGTCTCCCTGAAATTGCAGGAAGAGGCTGCCCTGGTCGCTCATGCGGGGCTCGCCGTAAAGTCCGTCGTCCCAAGTGCCGTAAAGCGGGCCGCCCATGAGGCCGGGCGTATAGTCCTCCCGCTGGCAGGGGAAGCGTTCCAGCGCCTCGGAAAGCGTGCTCTCGCCTATGCTCAGGCCGCGCACGGAAAGCGGAGCGCCGGGGCTCTCGGAGTAAAAAGAGTAGATGTAAGCGGCGTTTCGCGTCGAGAACTCCCGGCAGCTTATCCGGACGCCCTCATACTCATATTCGTGCTCGCCCAGCTTGCCGACGCCGGGCAGGGCCTCCAGCCGAGCCTCTATCATGCGCTGGTCGAGGGGCAGCGCGATTTCGTCGAAAAAGGGCATGTCGCGCCAGGCCCGCAGCGCCGTCTCGCGGTCGACGGGATAGAACACCTCGGGCCCGGTCACGCCCTCGGCGAGGCAGGGCACGAAGGCGAGCAGCGCGCCGCTTTGCTCCTGGATATATGCTCCCGAGCCCTCGTCCGCGCTTGCGCCGCGCAGGACGTATTCGCCGCCCTCGGGCACATAGCTGAAATAGCGGCACTTGAAGCGCTCCCGGCCCGCGGCGTTCCTGCCGCGCAGCAGCAGCGCCCGGCCGCAGATGCCGAAGGGCTCGGCGAGGTAGTATTCCTCTATCTCAAAGCCGTCGTCCGGGAAGTCCAGCTCCTCGGGCACGGGCCGCGGCTCGGTGTAATAACGAGGCAGATCATGGACCGTCTGCTCCGGCGGCGTCGATTCCGGCGTGGGCACGGGCGTGGGCTCTGCGCTGCCCTCAGGCGCGGCCTCGGCGGCGCAGGCGGTCAGGAGCAGCAGCGCCAGGATGAGCGGGAGCAGGCGTTTCATATCTCAGCACTCCTGTTTTGACAAAATGGGGAAGGCTTCCGCCTCCCCCATTTTACCATGAAATATACAGTTGTAAAAGCCTAGCTTACTTCACCTTCGCCAGAGCCTCGAGGACGACCTGAGGCAGGGCCGGCACGCGGGTGATGCGGGCGCCGGTGGCGTTGTAGATGGCGTTCAGGATGGCCGGGTGCGGGGCGTCCAGCGGGGCCTCGCCGCAGCCGGAGGCGCCGTAGGGGCCGTTCGGACGCGGGTGGTTCTGCTGGTACACGAGCTCGATGTCGTCGGGAGCATCGTTCGGGTACGGGATGCCGCACTTGGCGAGCGAGGTGTGCTTCTTGAGGTCCTCGAAGTCCTCGGTCAGCGCGAGGCCGATGCCCTGGACGAGGCCGCCGTAGAAGTTGCCGTCGACGGCGAGCTTGTTGAGGATGGTGCCGACGTCCGCGACCGCCGTGAACTTCTCGACCTTGACCTTGCCGGTCTCGGTGTTGACCGCGACCTCGGGCAGGAAGATGGTGTACATGTAGGTCGGGAAGGGCTCGCCCTGGCTGGTGGCCTGGTCGAGCGCGACGGAGGCGGTGTAGGTGTAGACGCCCACGGCGTGGGTGTCTATGCCCTCGGCCTTCATCTCGTCATAGGTGCGGTAGGTGCCGTCCGGCTTGCGCATGGCCTTGAGCAGGTTCTCGCAGGCGACGCGCGTGGCCGAGCCGGTCATGACCGTGGAGCGGCTGCCGCCCGCGGGGCCGGAGTTCGGGGTGAGCTTGGTGTCGCAGAGCTCGAGCTTTATCATCTCGGGGGTGAAGCCCGCCTGACGCAGGGTCTCGTGACCGGCGGTCAGCGTCGCGATGTCGGCGCCCTGGCCGTGGTCCTCCCAGGAGTTGCGCAGCGTGACCGTGCCGTCCGGGTTCAGGTCGGCCCAGCACTCGGAGGCGTCCGAGTTGTCAAGGCCGCAGCCGTAGACGCCGAGGGACACGCCGATGCCGTATTTGATCTTGCCGTCCGAGGCCGCGTTCTTCTCCGCGACGCGCTTCTTCGCCGCCTCGTAGTAGGGCCTCGCGAGGTTGAAGAGGTCCTCCTCGCAGTAGACGTCCGGCTTGCAGCCGTTGGGCGTCCTGGAGTCGTCGGCCTCCTTGTAGCAGTTCATGGCGCGGAACTCGAAGGGGTCCATGCCCAGCTTCGCGGCCATGATGTCCATGGCGATGTCGCTGCCCATGAAGCTCTGCGGCGAGCCGTAGGCGCGGAAGGCGCTGCCCCAGGCGTGGTTCGTGAACACCGTGGTGCTCTTGTTGCGGATGGTCGGGATGTCGAAGCCCGCGCCGACGAACTGGCTCAGACGGTGGGTCAGCAGGTCGCCGAACTCGGAGTACGGGCCGTGGTCGATGTAGTTGTCGCCCCAGAGGGCCAGCACCTTGCCGCTGTCGTCGGCCGCGAGCTTGATGTGCATGAAGCCCGGGCTGCGCTTGCCGGTGTAGGTGATGGACTGGTACATGTTGAAGTTGAGCGAGACGGGCCTCTGGCACACCAGCGCGGCGACGCCGAGGATGGCTTCGTTCGTGGGCGAGAACTTGTAGCCGAAGGTGCCGCCCGCGTGGTTCTGCACCAGGCGCAGCTTATCCATCGTGACGCCGATGCCGTCGGCTATCATGGGCATGTGCAGGTGGATGCCTATGCTCTTGGAGTGGACGGTCAGCATGCCGTCCTCGTCTATGTAGGCGTAGCCGTTGTCGGGCTCCAGGTAGAGGTGGGGCTGGCGCGAGCAGTAGCTCTCGACCTCGATGACGTTCGGCGCGGAGTCGAAGTCGAAGTCGGGGCCCTTGATGCAGTTGGTCTCGTAATAGGCGTTGGGGGTGCCGGGGTGGATCTCGATAGCGTCTGGGGCCAGGGCCTCGGGCACGCTCATGTAGGCGGGCAGGACCTCGAGGTCGACCTTGACGGCCTTGGCGGCCTCGCGGGCGTGGGCCTCGGTGTCGGCCGCGACTATGGCGATGGCGTCGCCGTACTGGAAGACCTTTTCATCGCAGAGGATGGGGCGGTCCCAGCCGTCGCACTTGTTGTTGAGCGGGAGCATGACAAGGCCGTTTATGCGGTTCTTGCCGGGGACGTCCTTGGCGGTGATGACCTTGAAGACGCCGGGCATCTTCTCGGCCTCGGAGGTGTCCACGCCCTTGATGTTGGCGTGGGAGACCTCGGCCTGGACCAGCGCCAGGCGCAGGGTGCTCTCCGGCATGTGCAGGGACTGGTCCGCGCCGAAGTCCCAGGTGCCGGTGACCTTCATGGCGGCGGAGGGGCGGGCGTAGGTGGTGCCGGTGATGACGTTGTCGGTGGGCTTGAAGAGCAGGTCCTCCTTGCTCATCTCGCCGCGCATGACGGCCGCGGCGGCCATCGTGGCGTCGATGAGGGGCTTGTAGCCGGTGCAGCGGCAGAGGTTGCGGTTCTTGTTGAACCAGTCGCGGACCTCCTCGCGGGTCGGGTTCGGGTTCTGCTCGAGCAGGACCTTGGCGCTGACGATGAAGCCCGGGCTGCAGAAGCCGCACTGGGCGCAGCCGTAGGCCATCCAAGCGACCTGGATGGGGTGCAGGTTGTTGACGGTGCCGATGCCCTCGATGGTGGTGATCTCGGCGTAGTCGCGCAGCTTCGTGACCTTGGTGATGCAGGAGCGCGTGACCTTGCCGTCGACTATGACGTTGCACGCGCCGCAGTGGCCCTCGCCGCAGCCGATTTTGCAGCCCGTGAGCATCAGCCTCTCGCGCAGTACCTTGGCGAGCGTCTCAGTTCCCTCCAGCACAAGGGTACGCTCGACCCCGTTGATGATTAGGACTTTCTTGATCATGCGGTTTCCTCCTTACTGTTTTTGCGTTTATTCCAGCGGTAAACATATTCTTCAAAGCGCTTTGCGCCCTAAATGACACTTTTAAAGAGGTTTTGCATGTGTTATATTGGATGAGGCCCCAAAAACCGGGGGATATAAATCATTGGAAGGGAGAAGCGTTATGTCGGACAACGAGAAGCTCAGGGAGATAACAGCCTCGGAGGTGACGGTGGAGGTGACGGACGCGCGCACCGGAGTCACCGTGCGCCGCACGCTGCCGATTGATTTCCACGAGACCGCAAACTGCCTGCGCCTCGCCGCGGAGGACGCGGAGGGCCGGCCCTCGGAGCTGGTGTTCTACTCCAACACCGGCCTCGGCCGCCTGCGGGACCTCACCGGCGGAGGGCCGGACAAGGACCCCTGCGGAGGCCATGGAAGCGGCGATTTAAATTAACAAATCCTTTATACAGATTCTACTCCCGGCATTTGGCATCGTCAAATTGTTTTAGTTTACAAGTCGCTTTTTATGTGTTATAATATCGACAAACTACGCATATGCCGGGCATTGGCCCAACTTTATGGTGTGAAAGGAGGCGCGCGGCATGGATACGGGCGCCGTTGTCGTCGCCGCCGGCATGTCCTCGCGCATGGGCGATTTCAAGCCCATGCTCAGCATCGGCTCGATCTCCGTGGCTCAGCGCGTCGTCGCCACGCTCAAGCAGGCGGGCGCGGCTCGGGTCGTTGTGGTCACGGGCTACAACGCCGAGGAGCTGGAGCGCCATCTGGCCTCGAGCGGGGTGGTTTTCCTGCGCAACGAGAACTACCGGACGACGCACATGTTCGATTCCGCCCTCATCGGGCTCAGATATCTGCGTGACAAGTGCCGGCAGGTGCTCTTCACGCCCGTGGATATTCCACTTTTTACTGCGGCGACGGTGGACGCGCTGCTCACGAGCGGCGCGGAGCTGGCCTGCCCTGTCTGCGGGGGCACCCGCGGGCACCCGATACTGATGTCGGCGAACGTAATAGACCGCGTGCTGGAGGACTCCGGCGAGAGCGGGCTCGACGGCGCGCTCTCGCGCTGCGGCGTGCCCATGACGCTGGTGGAGGTGGACGACCCCGGCATACTTCACGACGCGGACACGCCTGAGGACTACCGCGAGCTGCTGCGCATGCACAACAGCCAGCTCACGAGGCCGGTGGTGCAGGTGTCCATCTGCCGGGAAAAGCGCTTTCTCGACCCGCGCGTGGCCATGCTGCTCACACTGACGGACGAGACGCAGTCGGTCCGCGCGGCCTGCCAGCGGATGCAGCTCTCTTACAGCTCGGGCTGGAACGCCATAAACCTGCTGGAGGCCGAGCTGGGCTATCCCGTGGTCGCGCGCACCCAGGGCGGGCAGCGCGGCGGGCGGAGCAGCCTCACGGAGAAGGGCCGGGCCCTGCTCCGGGCCTACGAGGCCTATACCCTGCGCCTGCGCGCCATGGCTGACGAGCTCTTTGTGCAGTATTTTCCCGATTTATTCAAATAGTATTGCGCGGACGGAGCGAAGATGAGAGAGATATACCTTATCCGGCACGGGATGCCGGACTTTCCCGGCGGGGCGCGGATGTGCCTGGGCCGGACGGACCTGCCCCTGGGGCTCCGGGGCAGGCTTCAGGCGGCGCTGCTGGGCGCGGAATTCGCGCCGCGCGGCATAACTGAGTGCTTTTGCTCGGCGCTCTCCCGCAGCCGCCAGACGGCGGAGCTCATGGGCTTCGCCTCGCCCGTCATCGTGCCGGGCCTGGAGGAGATGGACGCGGGCGACTGGGACGGGCTGAGCTTTGACGAGATAAGAAGGCGCTGGCCGGAGTATTACGAGCGCCGGGGCCGCGACCGCTCGCTCCCGCCGCCGGGCGGCGAGGAGTTCGGGCACGCGCAGGCCCGGTTCTCGGCGGCCGTGGCGAGGGCGATGGCCCTCTCGCGGGGCGACGTCGTCGCGGTTTCGCACTCCTCGGTCATCCAGACGCTGCTCTGCACGCTGGAGGGGCGGCCCTTTGACTGCGCGCGGGACTTCAGCCTGCCCTACGGCTCCGTGACCCGGCTCTCGTCGGACGGGCCGGGGCAGCTCCGCCTGGAGGAGTACGGCCGCCTGCCCGTGCCGGAGCTGACGCCGGAGCTCGCGGACCGGCTGCTGGCCGCGGCCGAGCTGCCGGAGCCGCTGGAGGCCCACTGCCGCGCCACGGCGGAGGCGGCGATGGAGATAGTCTGCGCCCTCGCGGCGGCGGGCGTCTGCCTGGACGAGACGCCGGTGTACGCCGCGGCGCTGCTGCACGATGTGTCGAAGGGCACGCCGGACCACGCCCTGGCCGGGGCGGGACTCATGAGCCAGCTGGGCTGCCCGGTCCTCGCGCCGCTCATCGCCCAGCACCACGACATAGAGGACCCGGCCCGGGTGGACGAGGCCCTTGTCGTGTACATGGCGGACAAGCTCTGCCGGGGCGACAGGCGCGTGAGCGTCTCCGGGCGCTTCCGCGCGAGCTTTGACAAGTGCCGGGACGCCGAGGCGCTCGCGGCGCACGACAGGCGATACAAGGCGGCGCTCACCGCCGCTCACACAATAAACGACATCTGCGGAAAGGAAGTCATACCCATATGAGGAACATGTTCAAGACGATCGCCGAGCGCCTGAACGCCGGCGAGGAGCTGGTGCTCGTGACGGTCATCGCCTCCTCGGGCGCCACGCCGCGCGGCGCGGGCGCGAGGATGCTCGTCGGAAAGGACGGGCGCATCTGCGGCACGATAGGCGGCGGCGCGGTGGAATACCGCTCCGAGCAGATCGCAAAGACCGTGCTGGAGGAGAAGCGCAGCGGCGAGCACGACTTCTCCCTCACCAAGAACGACGTGCAGAACCTCGGCATGATCTGCGGCGGCGCGGTCAACGTCTACTTCAGCTATATCCCGGCGCACGACCCCTACGTCCTCTCCGTCGCGGAGGAGGCGGAGCGCCGCTTTGCCAAGGGTGAGGACCTCTGGCTGCTCTCGGAGATCTCCGACGGCGGCAGGCTGGGTCTCTGGTCCGAGGACGGCTTCTTCGGCATCGAGGCGCCGGAGTGGACGCGGGAGATCATGTCCCGCCACCCGACGCGCAAGGCCGTGGACGGGCGCGACTTCTACGCCGAGCAGATAAACTCCTCCGGCAAGGTCTACGTCTTCGGCTGCGGCCACGTGGCGCAGGAGCTGGTGCCGGTGCTCGCGCATGTGGGCTTCCGCTGCATCGCCCTGGACGACCGGCCGGAGTTTGCAAACGAGCAGGTCGTCCACGGCGCGGAAAAGGTCATGCTCGTGGACTTTGAGCACATCGACCAGAGCGTCAAGATCGGCCCCGAGGACTACATCTGCGTCATGACCCGCGGCCACGCCTACGACACCATAGTGCAGGCCCAGGCGCTGCGCACCCCCGCGTGCTACATCGGCGTCATCGGCAGCCGGGCCAAGACCGCGGGCGTGCAGAAGCAGCTGCGCACCATGGGCTTCACCGACGAGGACTTCAAGCGCATCACCACGCCCATCGGCCTCGACATCAAGGCCGAGACGCCGGCGGAGATCGCCATCTCCATCGCCGCGCAGATGATAGAGATCAGGGCCGGGAGGAACGCGGTTTGAAGCGAAGGCTCCTGCTCACGGGGCCGATAGGCTGCGGCAAATCCACCCTGATAGCAAACGCGCTGGGCGGCGCGATAAGGCACGCGGGCGGCTTCCTCACGCTGCGCATGATAGAACACGGCTGCCTGGCGGGCTTTGACCTCGCCCCCGCCTGCGGCGGGCCGCGGGAGCGCTTTCTGAGTTTCGGCGAGGGCGGCGCCGTGAGGGACGAGCGGCCCTTTGCGGTGACGGCCCCGGCGCTGCTCAAGGAGGCGCAGAAGAAAAAATTCGCCGTCCTGGACGAGATAGGCGGCTTTGAGCTGCTCTGCCCCGACTTTTACGAGGCGCTGACGCGCTTTTTCTTCTCCGGCACGCCCTGCGTGGGCGTCTTGAAGGCCCTGCCCAGCGCCGAGGAGCTCACCCGGCGCGTGGATCTGCCGCCGGAATACCTCGAGGCGGCGTACGAGCTGCACGGGCTGCTCGCCTCCGACCCGGACACGCTTATCCTGGAGACCACGGGGCGCTACGACTTCAACGCCGAGGGCGCGCTCAGACACTGGACAGAGGAGTACGCGATGTGACCGCCTGCCGGGGAGGCACCCCCTCCCCGGCGGACGAAAAAGGGCTTTTTGCACCCTGGGGACTTGTATTTCATTACAAAACGCTAAGTCTGAAAGAAAAGAGGCCGAATATGTGGGAGCTATATGACGCGCTGCTCGCGGGCCTGCCGAGGGGCGGGACAATCTCGCGGGCGATATCCGGCGAGCGCTGGACGCTGGTGGAAAACGACCTGGGCGGCTCGGGCTACGCCATGACCACGGAGGGCGACACGGTGCCCGCACATTTCCCGAACGGCATAGAGGGCATGCGAATAAAAGTCGCGGCCGGGGCGGCGAAGAGCTGGAACCTCATGGAGGCGGGCCTGGGCATTGCGGCGATAAACTCGTTTTACAACACGCCGGAGCGCATGGCGGAGCTCGGCTGCGCCGAGCCCTACGACAACTACTGCACCCGGGGGCTGGACTTCGCGGGCCGGACGGTGGGGCTCATCGGCCACCTGCGCATGCCGCCCGGGACGCTGGAGGCGGCGAAGCGGGTGTATATCCTCGAGCGGCACCCGAAGCCGGGCGACTACCCGGACTCGGCCTGTGAATATCTCCTGCCCGAGTGCGACACCGTGCTGATAACGGGCAGCTCGATGGTGAACAAGACCCTGCCGCGGCTGCTGGAGCTGTGCAAAAACGCGTACGTCATCCTGACGGGGCCGACCGTGCCGCTGTGTCCTGCGCTGCTGGACTTCGGCATAGACCGGCTGGCGGGCATGGTGGTGACGGACAAGGCCGGCGCGCGGCGGCACGCCGCCGAGTGCCTGGATGGGCCGCCCTATCCCTACGGGCGCACCTTTCTGCTGGGGAGGGACTTATGAGCGTTAAGAAGAGAGACAGGCTCCTGAGCGGGCCGGGCGCGATACTGCTGATGGCGGTGATACTGGTCGCGTGCATACTGCTGTCCTTCCTGTTCGGGCGCTACCCCGTGCCGTTCAGGGAGCTCTGCGGCATACTGGCAAACAAGCTCCTCTCCATATTCGGGCTCGGCATAGAGCCCTTCTGGACGGACGCCATGCAGGCGGCGGTCTGGAACGTGCGCCTGCCGAGGGTGATAATGAGCGTCCTCGTCGGCGCCTGCCTCTCGGCGGCCGGTGCGGCGTATCAGGGCGTGTTCCAGAACCCGATGGCCGCCCCGGACGTGCTGGGCGCCTCGGCCGGCGCGGGCTTCGGCGCGGCGCTGGCGATCTACGTCGGGCTCTCGAGCATGTACATAACCCTTGCCGCCTTCGGCATGAGCCTGCTCACCGTGGCGCTGGTGTTCTGGGTGAGCCGCCACGCCAAGGGCGAGCGGGTGCTGGGCCTGGTGCTCGCGGGCATCATGGTGAGCTCGCTCTTCCAGGCGGGCACCTCCTTTATCAAACTTGCCGCGGACCCGACCAACAAGCTGCCGGAGATAACCTACTGGCTCATGGGCAGCCTCTCGGGCGCCAAGTGGAGCGAGCTGGGCTTTGTCATCTGGCCCATGCTCCTGGGCCTTGTGCCGCTCTTTCTGCTGCGCTGGAGGCTGAACGTCCTCGCCATGGGCGACGACGAGGCCCGCGCCATGGGCGTGGACGCGGGCAGGCTCCGCATCTGGCTCATAATAGCCGCGACGCTGGTGACCGCGGCCTCCGTCTCCGTCTCGGGCATGATAGGCTGGGTCGGCCTCGTCATCCCGCACATGGTGCGGCGCATCTGCGGCTCCGACTACCGCTGGCTCATGCCCTGCTCCATGCTCGGCGGCGGCACCTTCCTGCTCATCGTGGACAACGTCTCCAGGAACGTGACCACCTCCGGCATACCCATAGGCATACTCACGGCCTTCATCGGCGCGCCGTTCTTCCTCTGGCTCATCACGGGAAGGGGGGAGAAGCTGTGAGCATCGAAGTTAAGGACCTCAGCTTCGCCTACGGCGAGCGGGAGGTGCTCCACGGCGTCAGCTTCAAGGCCGAGGCCGGGGAATTCCTCTCCATACTCGGCCCCAACGGCGTGGGCAAGAGCACGCTCTTCCGCTGCGTACTGGGCCTGCTGCGCGACTACACGGGCAGCATCACGGTCGAGGGCCGCGACGCCAAGTCGCTGAGCATCCGCGAGGCGGCCAAGCTCATCGCCTACATCCCACAGAGTTCGCACCCGGCCTTCAATTACAGCGTGCGCGACATCGTGCTCATGGGCACGACCAGCGGCCTCGGCACCTTCTCCACGCCGAAGAAGGAGGACCTCCGCCGCGTGGACGAGGCACTGGAGAAGATAGGCATACCCCACCTCGCGGACCGCTGCTTCCACCGCATCTCCGGCGGCGAGCGCCAGCTCGCGCTCATCGCCCGGGCCCTGGTGCAGCGCGCGCCGGTGCTCATGCTCGACGAGCCGACGGCGAGCCTCGACTTCGGCAACCAGCTGCTGGTGCTGAACTGCGCCCGCGAGCTGGCCTGCGAGGGCTACACCGTCATCCAGACCACCCACAACCCGGAGCAGAGCTTCATGTTCTCGGACCGCATCCTCGCCCTGCGCGACGGGCGGGTGCTCACCGAGGGCCGCCCCCGGGATGTGCTGACCTCCGACATGATGCGCCGGCTCTACGGCGTGGAGGTCGAGGTCTCCAGCCTCTTCGACGACCGGGCGAGGGTGTGCACCCCCGCCTCCATCGCGAGGGGCGAATAGAGCTGCGTTTTCCTGGCTTTATCATATAAACAGGAGGAATACCCGAAAATGAAGAAAAAGATCCTTGTGCTCGCGCTCGTGCTCTGCCTGCTCGCGGGACTGCTCTCCGGCTGCGGCCAGACCGCCGTGCAGACCAGCGAGCCGCCCGCGGAGGAGTCCGCCGCCCCGTCCGGAGACGCCGCCGAAACTCCCACCCCCGAGACCCGCGAGTTCACGGACTCCACGGGCCGCACGGTCACGGTGCCCTATGAGGTGACCAAGGTCGCCATCTCCGGCCCGCTGACGCAGGTCTACGCCATCCCGCTGGTGGGCGACCTCATGGTCGGCGTGTCGAACTACATCGCCGAGGACATAGCGCTCTACCTGCCCTCCTACATCTCCGAGCTGCCCGAGCTCGGCCAGCTCTACGGCGGCAAGGGCGAGATGGACCTCGAGGCCCTGCTGGCCGCCGACCCCGACGTCGTTATCGACGTGGGCGACACCAAGGACGGCATCGCCGAGGACATGGACAGCCTGACCGAGCAGACCGGCATCCCCTTTGTCCACATCGACGCCACCGTCGAGACCGCGCCTGAGGCCTACCGCATGCTCGGCGAGCTGACCGGCAAGACCGAGAAGGCCGAGGAGCTCGCGACCTGGTGCGAGGAGACCTACGCCATGATGACCGACATGATGGCCAAGGTCGACGCCGACGGCGCCCGCAAGAGCCTGCTCTACTGCCTGGGCGACAAGGGCCTGAACGTCATCGCCAAGGGCTCCTACCACGCCGAGACCATCAACCTCATGTCCGACAACCTGGCCGACCTGCCCGAGGTCGTCTCCTCCGGCAACGGCAACGAGGTGGACCTGGAGCAGATCATGGTCTGGAACCCGGACGTCATCATCTTCGCGCCCGACACCATCTACGACACCGTGAGCTCCGACACGGCCTGGCAGCAGCTGACCGCCATCAGCTCCGGAAACTACTACAAGACCCCATACGGCCCCTACGGCTGGCTCTCCAGCCCCCCGTCCGTGCAGCGCTACCTCGGCATGCTCTGGCTGGGCGCCCTGCTCTACCCCGACTACTGCGAGTATGACCTCCAGACCGAGGTCACCGAGTACTACAAGCTCTTCTACCAGTGCGACCTGACCCAGGAGATGTACGACAACCTCATGGTCGGCGCCATGCCCGCGGAATAAGCCCGCGCAACAAAAGCAAAAACTCCCGTCCGGAATGCCCGGACGGGAGCTTTTATATTATGTATGTGTCTCAGTCCACCCGCTCGTAGGTGCAGAAGCTGCACTCGTACTCGCCGGAGGTGAAGGGCTCCACCTCGACGCATTTCCAGTCGGGGAGGGAGTCGAGATTCGGGAAATAGGCGTCGGACTTCGGCGTGGCGCCTATCTTGGTGACGTAGATGCGGTTGAGGTAGGGGAACATCGCCATGTATATGCTCGCGCCGCCGAGGACGAACACCTTTTCGGCGTCCCGGGAGGCGTCTATGGCCTCCTGCAGCGTGTGCACCACCTGCGCGCCCTCTATGTCCGAGTCCTGACGTGTGATGACCAGGTTGACCCGGTCTTTGAGCGGCTTGCCGCCGGGAAAGTCCTCCATGGTCCTGCGCCCGACTATCACGGTCGAGCCGCTCGTCAGCTTGGCGAAGTGCCGCCTGTCCTCTGGCACGACAATGGGCTGCGTGCCCTCGGAGCCGATGCCCCAGTCCGAATACACTGCTACGATAGCGTCCATTTGTCCTCCTTTTCTGCGCCGGATCACACCGCTATGGGTATTTTCTCGTTCAGCTCCGTGTACTCGTAGCCGGGCAGGGAGAAGCTGTTCTTTGTGAAGGCGTAAAAGTCCTTCACGCTCTCGTCCAGTATGAGCTTAGGGGCCTTTTTGGGTTCGTTCTTTATGATCTTCTCAACGATCGGCACGTGCCGGTCGTAGATGTGCGCGTCGGCGATGACATGCACCAGCTCGCCGGCCTCCAGGCCCGAGACCTGGGCGAACATGTAGGTGAGCGCCGCGTACTGGCAGACGTTCCAGTTGTTCGCCGCGAGCATGTCCTGGCTGCGCTGGTTGAGTATGGCGTTGAGCGTGTTGCCCGTGACGTTGAAGGTCATCGAGTACGCGCAGGGGTAGAGCGCCATCTCGTGCAGGTCTGCAAAGTTGTAGATGTTGGTCAGGATGCGCCGCGAGGCGGGGTTGTGCTTGAGGTCGTAGAGCACGCGGTCCACCTGGTCGAACTCGCCCTCGGGGTACTTGTGCTTCACGCCCAGCTGATAGCCGTAGGCCTTGCCGATGGAGCCGTTCTCGTCCGCCCACTGGTCCCAGACGTGGCTGCCGAGGTCCTTAATGTTGTTGGACTTCTTCTGCCATATCCAGAGCAGCTCGTCAATGGCGCTTTTCCAGTAGGTGCGGCGTATCGTGAGGATGGGGAACTCGCCGCGCAGGTCGTAGCGGTTCACTATGCCGAACTTCTTGACCGTGTGCGCCGGGGCGCCGTTGTCCTCCCAGTGCGGACGGACGTTCTGGTCGGTGTCCCAATAGCCGTTTTCAAGGATGTCCCGGCAGTTTTTTATGAAGATCTCGTCGGCATAGCTCATGAAGCGGCCTCCAGTTCCCGCCAGGGGCGGAATGTGTAAAATTTATATAAAATAAGTATAAACCATACCGGCGGCACCCGCAAGCGGCAATTGCATAGAATAGATTGAGAAAGGGGCGTGGACTTTTATGATTTTTGCCTTATGCGGAGGCGACGGGAGGCAGGCCCGGCTGGCCGGACTGCTGCTCGCGGACGGACACAAGGTACGCACCTGGGCGCTGGAGCGCGCGGAGCTGCCCGACGGAGCCAGACCCTGCCAGAGCGCGGCCGAGGCGCTGGAGGGCGCCGACTGCCTGCTGCTGCCCATGCCGGTGTCCGCCAGGAGCGGACTTTTGAACGCGCCGCTCTCGGACTCCAGCCACTGCCTGGGCGAGGTGTTCGCGGCGGCGGCGCCGGGGATGCTGGTCTGCGGCGGCATGCCGGGCGCGGCGGCTCACGCCGTGGCCGAGGGCCGGGGGCTGAAGCTGCGCGACTACGGCGCGCGCGAGGAGCTGCTTACGACCAACGCCGTGGCCACGGCCGAGGGCGCCATAGGCGTCCTGCTCGGCGAGACGGAGCGCACGCTCTGGCGCAGCCGGGTGCTGATAACCGGCTGGGGCCATGTCGGCCGCACGCTGGCCGCGAGGCTAAAGGCCCTGGGCGCCGAGGTATGCGTCCTGGCGCGCAGCCCGGGGAACCGGGCCTGGATAGAGGCCGAGGGCCTAGAGTGCGCCGACGCCGCGGAGCCCTCCGCCGCCCTCGCCGGACGCGACATTGTCATAAACACCGTGCCCGCCCCCACGCTCACGGCGTCGCGCATAGCGGAGCTCGGAGCCCGGACGCTCATTCTGGACCTGGCCTCCGCGCCCGGGGGCACGGACTTCGACGCCGCGCGCGCCTTCGGCATACGCGCCCTCACCGCACCCGGACTGCCGGGGAAGTGGTCGCCGCAGACGGCGGCCGAGGCGGTAAGGGACGCTGTGTACAACATTTTGGAGGATGAAAAGGCGTGAAAGAACGCAAAAGACTGGGGCTCGCCCTCTGCGGCTCCTACTGCACATACGAAAAGGTGCTCAAAGAGGCCGAAAAGCTCGCCGCCGACTGGGACATCACCGCCGTGATGAGCGAGACCGCCGCCTGCACCGACAGCCGCTTCGGCAAGGCCGAGGACTTCATCGCCCGGCTGGAGGAGCTGACGGGCAAACCCGTTATGCGCACGATAACCGCGGCGGAGCGCGTGGGCCCGGAGCGGCTCTTCGACGTGCTGCTCATAGCGCCCTGCACGGGCGCGACGCTCGCGCGCCTGGCCACGGGCCTGACGGACACGGCGGTCACGATGGCCGCGAAGAGCCACCTGCGCAACGGCCGGCCGGTCGTCGTCGCGTTTTCCACAAACGACGCCCTCTCGGGCTCGGCGGAGAACATAGCCGCGCTGCTCAACCGCAAGAACTACTACTTCGTGCCCTTCGGCCAGGACGACCCGGAGGGGAAGCCCAGCTCGCTGCAGGCCGACTTCGCCCGCATGGGCGAGGCCGCCGCCGCCGCACTGGAGGGCCGCCAGCTCCAGCCGGTGCTGAGATAAAGCTGCATAACAGACAGGGGGCTTTCCGGCCCCCTGTTTTTTATATGGATTTAACAATAAAAATTCTTTAAGGATATTTTCAATTGTGTATAAGGGGTGTATAATGGTTTAGCCTTCATTGAGGTGGAACATAATGCGAAATACTGTCAGAAAAAGGAGAGTACACATGAAAAAGCTGCTATCCCTGTTCCTTGTCCTCGCGCTGGCATTCTCACTGTGCGTGGGCGTGCTGGCGGATGAGACCACGGCGGCAGAGCCGTCGGATGAGACCGCAGGCGAGCTGGCCGGCCAGATAGTCATCCTGCACACCAACGACGTGCACGGCGCCATAGACGGCTATGCCAAGGTCGCGGCGCTCAAGGCCGATTATGAGGCCAAGGGCGCGGAAGTGCTGCTCGTCGACGCCGGCGACTTCATCCAGGGCACCACCAGCGTCAGCGTGTCCCAGGGCGCCACCGCCGTCGAGCTCATGAACCTCGCCGGCTACGACCTGGTCACTCTCGGCAACCACGAGTTCGACTACGGCATGGACAACCTGAAGACCATCTTCGCCAAGGCCGAGTTCGGCGTCGTCGCCGCCAACATCAAGCTCAACGGCGCCGCCGCTTTCGACGCCAACAAGGTAGTCGAGCTCGCCGACGGCACCAAGCTCGGCGTGTTCGGCCTCGCCACCCCTGAGACGGCCACCAAGGCCAACCCCGCCAAGATAAAGGGCGTCACCTTCCTCGCGGAGAGCGAGCTCTACGCCTGCGCCGAGGCCCAGGTCAAGGCCCTCACCGACGCGGGCTGCGACTACATCATCTGCCTGGGCCACCTGGGCATCGACAACGAGAGCGCGCCCAACCGCTCCATCGACCTGCTCGGCAAGGTCAGCGGCATCGACGTCTTCATAGACGGCCACAGCCACAGCACCCTTGACGAGGTCAAGGCCGCCACCGACGGCACCGGCAAGGTCGGCGACACCCTGCTCACCTCCACCGGCACCGCCGCCGCCAACGTCGGCGTCGTCACCATCACCAAGGACGGCATCACCGCCTCCAGCGTCGACCTCAGCAAGTACGAGGGCTCCGTGAAGGCCGTGGCCGACCGCGCCGCCGCCATCAAGGCCGAGATAGACGCCCAGTACGGCGCAGTCTTCGCCAAGACCGAGGCCGACCTCAACGGCGAGCGCGACCCCGGCAACCGCACCGAAGAGACCAACCTCGGCGACCTCATCGCCGACGCCCTCCTCTGGGAGGTCACCAAGGACGGCTCCCTGCCCGTGGCCAAGGAGAACGTCGTCGCCATCACGAACGGCGGCGGCATCCGCGCCAGCATCGCCAAGGGCGACATCACTAAGAACGACATCAACACCGTCCTGCCCTTCGGCAACACCGTCGCCTACGTCACCGTCTCCGGCGAGACCCTGCTCGAGGCCCTTGAGGCTTCCACCTACTGCACCCCCGAGGCCGTCGGCGCCTTCCCGCAGGTGGCCGGCATAGAGTTCACCATCGACACCGCCAAGGCCTACGACCAGGGCGACCAGTACCCCAACTCCACCTACTACGGCCCGAAGAGCGTGAACCGTGTGACCATCACCAGCGTCAACGGCAAGGACTTCGACCCCAAGGCCACCTACGTCGTCGTCACTAACGACTTCACCGCCGCCGGCGGCGACACCTACTACGCCTTCACCACCTCCGCCAACATCGTCGACACCGGCGTGCCCATGGACGAGGCCCTCATGAGCTACATCACCACTGAGCTCAAGGGCGTCATCACCGCGGAGAAGTACGGCGAGCCCCAGGGCCGCATCACCGTCAAGGCCCCGGTGTTCACCGACGTCGTGGAGGGCAAGTGGTACTACGACGCGGTCATGACCGCCTATGAGAAGGAGCTCATGAACGGCGTCACCGACAAGACCTTCGAACCCCTGACCGCCATGAACCGCGCCATGCTCGTGACCATGCTCTACCGTCTCGAGGGCTCCCCCGCCGTCGAGGGCAAGGTCTCCGAGGTCTTTGCCGACTGCAAGGACGGCAGCTACTACGCCGACGCCGTGCTCTGGGCCTCCCAGAACAAGATAGTCTCCGGCCGCGGCGAGTCCGCCTTCGCTCCCCTCGCCACCATGACGAGGCAGGAGATGGCCGTCATCCTCTACAACTACTCCGTGTTCAAGGGCGCCGCTGAGGTCACCGAGCCCGAGCTCACCTACGCCGACGCCGAGGCCGTCGCCTCCTGGGCCGCCGCCGCTGTGGATTACTGCACCGACGCCAAGCTCATGAACGGCGTGACCGACACCACCTTCGACCCCGCCGGCAGCGCCAACCGCGCCATGGGCGCGACCGTCCTGGTCCGCCTCATGGAGGCCGCCGCCTGAGCCCGGCCGCAAACCCGATAAAAAAAGCACCCGCCTCACGGCGGGTGTTTTTTTGCGTCGTTTCAGTTGTTGTACCAGGCTCCGGGGTCGGGACCGCGGTCGGGGCCGGGGGCGGCGTCCTGCTCTCTCAGCATGGAGTAGTAGAGCGCGTAGGTGCTCTCGGTGTAGGGCAGGGTGTAGACCGAGACGAAGGGGATGATGGACAGCAGCGCCCAGCCGATGAAGCTCAGGTCCAGGATGAAGAGCTCCGCCTTGTGCCCGCGCATGAGCCGCTTGCTCTCCCGGATGCACTCCAGGACGCCCATCTCGGGGTGGTCGAGCAGCAGGTACAGCGCCTGGCGGTAGCGGTAGGCGGCGATGATGCCGGGTATGACGAAAAGCAGTGACCACAGCGCGACGAAGATGCCGGTGAGGATGTTCAGGCCGATTATCTTGAGGAAATTCTGGAAGCCGTCCATGAGGTTCCAGAGGCTGTTGCGCTGCTGCCTTATCATGCGCAGCACGAACACGACGAAGCCCGCGTAGAGCAGCCAGGTCATGAAGTTGAGCAGCAGGTCGATGACATAGGCCAATACGCCGGGCCTCACGGAGAGGTACCAGCGCACCACGGCGTCAGGATCTTCCAGAAAGTAGCTGGTGCGCATGAGCTGAGTGAGCGTGAGCCCGTCCACGCGCATGAGCCTGGCGGAAAGCAGGCTTATGATGTACATCACTGCGCAGTAGATGAGCGCCGTGACATACGGGCTCATGGCGGAGTGCCGCATGGACTCCCTCGCGCGGGCCTTGAGTTCGACGCGGTTATAGTACATATGGATGCTCCTTTCAGAGTGCGTACATAAAGATATTTTACACCATAAAGCGGTGCCCGGCAAGAGAGTAAATGCCTCTTGCGCTCGGGCCGCAGAGTGGTATAATAATATAATTATGAAATTCTATTTTATGCGATAGTTCGCGGGAAGGGAAGCGGGCCCCGGGAGAGGGGCATACGGCTTATGAATTACAGTGATTGGAATATACCGCCGGAGGGGCCGGAGATACCGGCGGCCCTCACTCAGGCGGGCTATACCCCGCTGCTCGCGGCGCTGCTGTGCCGGCGGGGGATACGGACGCCGGAGGAGGCGGAGCGCTTCCTGCACGGCGGGCCGGAGCTTTTGGGCGACCCGATGCTGCTGCAGGACATGGACAAGGCCGCGTCGCGCGTGCGCCGGGCGATAGAGCAGCGCGAGACCGTCGCCGTGTTCGGCGACTACGACGTGGACGGCATCACCTCCGCCTGCCTCGTGACCAGCTGGCTGCGCTCCAAGGGCCTGGAGTGCGAGCCCTACATACCGGACCGCATGGAGGAGGGCTACGGCCTGAACCTCGCGGCCATGGACACCATAAAATCCCGGGGCGCGAGCCTCATAATAACGGTGGACTGCGGCATAACCGCGGCGCAGGAGGCGGAATACGCCGCCTCGCTGGGCATGGACATGGTCGTCACCGACCACCACGAGTGCGGGGCTTGCCCCCTGCCCAATGCCGTGGCCGTGGTCGACCCCAAGCGGCCGGACAGCCGCTATCCCAACGCCGACCTCGCGGGCGTGGGCGTGGCCTTCAAGCTGCTGTGCGCCGTGGAGGGCGACGCCGCGGGCGTGCTCGAGCAGTACGCCGACCTCATCGCCACCGGCACGGTGGCCGACGTCATGCCCCTCACGGGCGAGAACCGCTACATAGTCCGCCTTGGGCTGGAGATGCTCAACCACTCCGCCCGGCCCGGCATCCGCGCGCTGCTGTCCGAGTCCGGCGCGCTGGGAAAAAGAGTCAGCGCCTCCACCGTGGGCTTCACGCTCGCGCCGAGGCTCAACGCCGCCGGGCGGCTGGGCCATGCCGACGTCGCCGCGCGGCTGCTGCTCACCACGGACGTGGACGAGGCCGCCCGCCTCGCCGCCGAGCTCTGCCGCCTCAACCGCGAGCGGCAGGAGATAGAGCACGGCATATACGAGGAGGCGCGCGAGCTGCTGAGCGCCGAGCGCCCCACGGAGCCCATCGTCCTCGCCGCCGAGGGCTGGCACCAGGGCGTCATCGGCATCGCGGCCTCCAAGCTGGCGGAGGAGTTTTCCCTGCCGGCCATCATGATCTGCCTGGACGGCGAGAGCGGCAAGGGCTCCTGCCGCAGCTGCGGGGGCTTCAACCTCTTCGACGCGCTCTCCGCCTGCTCCCAGTGGCTGGAGGGCTTCGGCGGGCACGCGCTGGCCGCGGGCCTCTCGATAAAGCGCGAGCACGTGGACGACTTCCGCGCCGCGCTGGCGGAGTATTACCACAGCGTGCCGCCCGCGGAGGCACCCAGCCTCGTCTGCGACCTGCGCGTGGACGACCCGGCGCTGCTCTCGATGGCCTGCGTGGAGTCGCTCGAGGAGCTCGAGCCCTACGGCAACGGCAACCCGCGCCCCACGCTCTGCATAGTGGACGCCCAGCTCGACAAGGTCACGCCCATAGGCGGCGGCCGCCATCTCAAGCTCCGGCTCGAGAAGGGCGGGGTGTTCTTCGACTGCGTCATGTTCTCGCGGCGCGAGGAGGAGCTCGGCGCGCGCGAGGGCGACAGGGTGGACGCGGCCTTCTACCCGCAGATAAACGAATACCACGGCCACCGCTCCGTGCAGCTGCTGATGACGGAGCTGAGGCAGACTGACACCATGCCGCTGTGCCTCGACATACTCGCGGACCGGCTGCCCGACCCCTGGGCTGGCTCCGACCTCTGCCCGGACAGGAGCGACTTTGTGAGCGTCTGGCGCTGGCTGGAGCGGCGCGGCGGCAGCGCGGGCGGCGAGGTGGCCGACATCGCCGGCTGGCGCCCGGGCGGGATGCACCCTGCAAAACTGCTGATCTGCCTGCGCGTCATGCGCGACCTCGGGCTTGTAAAAGCCGAGCGCAGCGGGAACAATATCCGCGTGCACATCTGCCCGAGGCAGGGCAAGGCCGACCTGGCCTCGCACCCGATCTTGATAAAACTCAGGGCATACAGAGAACGATTCCGCAGAGGGAGGTGAGCCCGTTGATGCCTGGAATGAAAAGCAATCCGAAATCCGAATACCGGGACGAGATAATAAGGGCCCAGTCCTCAACGCCGATAATGGACCCCGAGGAGTGCTGGAAGAGCCTCGAGGCCAAGATACTTGCCGGCAACATCACGATGGACATGGGCCGCGTGAGGGACGCATACGAGTACGCCGTGAAGCTCCACGAGGGTCAGAAGCGGCGCGACGGTTCGCCATACGTCACGCACTGCGTGGCCACGGCTGAGATAATCGCGGAACAGGGCCTCGACGAGGACTCCATCGTCGCCGCGCTGCTGCACGATGTGATCGAGGACACGCCCGCCACCTATGACGACGTGAAGCGCCAGTTCGGCGCCACCGTGGCGGACATAGTCGAGGGCGTCACCAAGCTGACGCGCGTGCAGTACACGAGCCACGAGGAGGAGCAGGCCGAGAACCTGCGCAAGATGCTCATCGCCATGGCGAAGGACATCCGCGTCATCCTCATCAAGATAGCCGACCGGCTGCACAACATGCGCACCATGGACTATCAGAGCAAGGAAAAGCAGCTCATCAAGAGCGCGGAGACGATGGAGATCTACGCCCCCATCGCCCACCGGCTCGGCATGCAGAAGATAAAGTGGGAGCTGGAGGACCGTTCGCTCTACTACCTCGACCGCGAGGGCTACAAGGAGATAACCGAGGCCCTCTCCACGCGCATGGACACCCTGCGCGTGTTCATGGACAAGGTGGAAAAGCAGATACAAAAGCGCATGAACGACGAGGGCATAGACGCCACGGTCTACGGCCGCATCAAGCACATCTACAGCATCTACCGCAAGATGTTCGCCCAGCAGCTGGACATAAACGGCATCTTCGACCTGTGCGCCTTCCGCGTCATCGTGGACAGCATCCCGGACTGCTATAACGCACTGGGCATGATACACGACATGTACAAGCCCGTGCCCGGCCGTTTCAAGGACTACGTCTCCACGCCCAAGCCCAACGGCTACCAGAGCGTGCACACCACGGTCATAGGCTCCGAGGGCATCCCCTTCGAGGTGCAGATACGCACCTGGGACATGCACCTCACCGCCGAATACGGCGTCGCCGCGCACTGGAAGTACAAGACCGGCGAGCAGGGCGTCAAGGAGGGCGACGAGGAGAAGTTCGCCTGGGTGCGCCGCCTGCTGGAGGCCCAGCAGGAGACGGACGCCACGGAGTTCGTCCACGACCTGAAGATAGACATGTTCGCCGACGAGGTCTTCGTGTTCACGCCCTCAGGCGACGTCATAAACCTCCCCGCGGGCGCGACGCCCATAGACTTCGCCTACGCCATACACTCCGGCGTCGGCAACAGCATGGTCGGCGCCTCGGTCAACGGGCGCATCGTCACCTTCGACCACGTGCTGCAAAACGGCGACATCGTCGAGGTCCGCACCTCCAAGAGCGCGCCGGGCCCGAGCCGCGACTGGCTGCAGCTCGCCAAGAGCTCCAGCGCGCGCACAAAGATAAAGCAGTGGTTCAAAAAGGAGAAGCGCGAGGAGAACATCCAGCGCGGCCGCGACATGTTCGAGACCGAGCTCAAGCGCAACGGCCTCACCATGGCCGACGTCCTGGACGAGGACGTCCTGCCGCACATCCTCCGCAAGCTCTCCGTGCCCTCCATGGACGAGCTCTACGCCGCGATAGGCTACGGCGGCCAGACCGCCGTGCGCAGCGTGAACCGCGTCAAGGACGAGCTCTCCCACATCAAGCGGCCAGAGAAGAAGACCGTGCTCGACAAGATAAACGAGCAGGCCGAAAAGCGCGTGTCCCGCCCGCAGAAGGCCGTGCACGGCATCCTTGTCGAGGGCCTGGACAACTGCCTCATCAAATTCTCCAAGTGCTGCACCCCCGTGCCGGGGGACGACATCGTGGGCTTCATAACCCGCGGCAACGGCGTCTCCATCCACCGGACGGACTGCCAGAACTACCTCAAGCAGCGCCTCGCCACCGGCGCGGACGGCCGCTGGATAGAGGTAAGCTGGGCGGAGAACACCACGGACCTCTATATAACCACCCTGCGCATAATGGCCAAGGAGCGCTCCGGCCTCATCATGGACATCGCGACGGTGCTAAACGCGCTCAACGCCAAGGTGCGCAGCCTCTCGGCGCGGGACGTCGGCAACGACCAGTCCACCGCCACCGTCACCGTCGAGGTCCGCGGCCTCGAGGAGCTCAAGGGCATAATAAACCGCATCGCCGCCATACGCGGCGTTATAGAAGTCAGGAGGGCAAGCTCATGAGGGCAGTCGTTACAAGGGTGACCTCCGCCTCCGTGGAGATCGGCGGCGAGGTCAGAGGCAGCATAGGCAAGGGCTTTCTCGTGCTGCTCGGCGTGAACGTGAACGACACGGAGGCCGAGGCGAAGAAGGTCGCGGACAAGATCTGCGGCCTGCGCGTCTTCGAGGACGAGAACGGCAAGATGAACGTAAACCCCAAGGACGCGGGCGCGGAGCTGCTGATAATCAGCCAGTTCACGCTCTACGCGGACGCAAAGAGCCGCCGTCCCGGCTTCACGCGGGCGGCGAGACCGGAAACGGCGGTGCCGCTCTACGAGCTGGTCATCTCCGAGTGCCGCAGCCGCGGCTTTAAGGTCGAGACGGGCGAGTTCGGCGCGGAGATGCAGGTGGCCTCCGTGAACGACGGGCCCGTGACTATAATCCTTGATACGGAGGAACTGTAATGCTTATAAAAACCCTGCCGGTAGGCCAGCTGGAGACCAACTGCTACGTCGTCACCGACGAGAACGCGCTCGTGTGCGCCGTCATCGACCCCGGCGACGAGTCCAACACCATCCTCGACTACATCGAGGACAACAAGCTCAGCTGCAAGGCCATACTGATAACCCACGCGCACTTCGACCACGTCAGCGCGGTGAACGCCATGCTCGAGGCCACGGGCGCGGAGCTCTACATGTGCGAGAAGGACCTGGAGCTGGCCAAGACCGGCGCTTCCGGCCGCTTCACGCCGCCGGAGAACACCCACTTCTACAAGGACGGCGACGAGGTCAAGGTCGCGGGCCTGACCTTCAAGGTAATGGAGACCCCGGGCCACACGCCCGGCGGCGTGACGCTCATCTGCGGCGACGCGCTCTTCACGGGCGACACGCTCTTCCGCGGCTCCTGCGGGCGCACGGACCTGCCCGGCGGCGACATGCGCGCCGAGCTGCGCTCCCTCAAGCGCATAGCCTCGCTCGAGGGCGACTACGAGGTCTATCCCGGCCACGCGGAGAGCTCCATGCTCTCCATCGAGCGCGAGCACAACCCCTATGTGCGCCACGCGCTCGAGAAGATGTGAGCCATGCCCAACGCCATAGACTACATCGACTGGAGGGGGGACATCCCCTTTTCCTTCTCGCCCTTCAACGAGGTGGATAACCTCCTCATGTGCAAGCTCGTCTCCCTGGACTTCACGGGAATAGTCCCCTCCGAGGGCGAGCGGAGCATACAGGAGGCCGCTCAGGGCTACTTTGACAAGTTCGGCGAGGAGGACGTGCGCCGGGGCGTGCTGCTGGCCCCCGGCGCCGTCACCATGCTCAAAAAGATGCTCAAGGCCCCGAGATTCCAGGAGCTGCGGCTGCGCGACTACGTCTATCACGTGGACCCCGCGGCGGAAAAGCAGTTTTCCGCCATGACCATAGTCCTCCCGGACGAGACGCGCTTCATCGCCTTCCGCGGCACGGATGACAACATCGTCGCCTGGAAGGAGGACTTCAACATGGGCAGCCTCGACGCCGTGCCCGCGCAGACGGACGCGGCGAGCTATCTCATGCGCGCGGCCTGGCGCTTCGACGGCAAAATGCGCGTCGGCGGCCACTCCAAGGGCGGCAACCTCGCCGTCTACGCCGCCGTGCACAACCCGGAGGAGCTGCAGGAGCGGATAATCGAGGTCTACAACAACGACGGCCCCGGCTTCCGCGAGTCCGTGCGCGACCTGCCCGAGTATCAGCGCATCGCCGCGAGGATACACACGCTGGTGCCGCAGTACTCGCTCGTCGGCGTGCTGCTCAGCCACGACGGGGACTTTGAGATAGTCGAGAGCAACGAGACGGGCATATCCGCGCACAACGGCTACACCTGGGAGGTGCTGGGCACGCGCTTTGTCCGCTGCGAGGACTTCTCCTTCCGCACGCGCGTCTTCAACGACGCGGTCCACGGCTGGGCGGACGGGCTGGACCTGCAGCAGCGCCAGGAGCTGACGGACGCCGTGTTCGGCGCGCTGGAGGCCACCGGCGCCAAGACGCTGACCGACCTCACGGACCAGAAGGTGCGCAAGGCGCTGACCGCCGCCCGCGACCTCTTCGGCGACGAGGAGCAGCGCGAGCTCTTCATGGACTCCATGGAGCTGCTCTTCAAGGAATACGCCGCCTCGGCAAAGCGCGCCCTGCCGCTCGGCAAGCTGCGCCGCAGAAAGAAGGCGGGCGATTGAGGCCCGAGCTCGCCGGCGCGCTCATAAGGCGCGCGAGACTTGAGAAGAACTGGAGCCAGGAGGGACTGTGCCGCGGCATATGCTCCGTCTCCTGGCTCTCAAAGATAGAGGCCGGGCGCGAGGGCGCGGACCCCGAACTCGTCGCGGCGCTCTTTGCGCGGCTCGGCATGGACATGTCGGAGCGCCCCGGGGCCGCCGGACTCATCGACCGCTGCTACGAGGCGGCCTTCTCCCTCGACTACGAGGGCTGGGACGCCCTGAATGCGGAGCTCGCCTCCGCGCGGCTCGAAAACGGGCCTTACTGCGTGGACGCGGAGCTGCTTGGACGGCTCTTCTCCGGCGAACGCGCCGTGCCGGACTGGCTGCGGGCCATGGAGGGGGCGCTCGAGCCGAGGCAGCGCTCGCTGCTCTACTGGCTCTCGGGCGACTTCGAGGCGCTCTGTCGTTTCGACGGCGCGGCCTATTCCTTCTACCTCTGCGGCTACGAGGCCTACTGCGCGGGGAAAAACACTCTTGCCCTGGAGCTGCTGGAGCGCGCCTGCCGTCTTGCATCGGACGAGGGGCGGCTGCGCATCCTCATGAACGCGCGGCTGACCATAGGCAACTGTTACAGCAACTCCATGCAGTACGAGGACATGCTCCGGCACTACGCGGCGGCGGAGCGCATGGCCCGGACGCTGGGGGACGCCGACACGGTGCGCAGCATCGAGTATAACCGCGCGGCCACGGCGCTGGAGCTGGGCCGGGCGCAGGAGGCCTACGACGCGCTGATAAGGCTCGGCGCGGAGAGCGCGATGGAGCTGCACAAGCTGGCCGTGGCCTGCGAGCTGCTGGGCAAACGGGACGAGGCCCTCGCTGCCCTCGAGCGCGCGGAGGACCCCACGACCCCCTCGCCGGAGCCCGCGCGCGAGCTCGCGCCGCGCATCTGCGGCCTGGTGAGGTTCCGGCTGGAGCACCCGGACTACCTGGAGCGACCCGAATACGGCGCGGAGCTCATGGAGCTCTTCGAGACGATGCGGCGCGAGCTGCCCATAGGCTACGCGAGCTTCCACCTCCCGCGCGTGCTCGAGTGGCTGCGGGCGCGGCGGATGTACCGCCAGGCATACGAGCTGCTGCTCGATTTTCCCGGATATCGCGCCTTAAATAAAACTTAAACGGCTGTTTTGGGCTTGATTTTCCCAAAACAGCCGTCTTTTCTTTTCTTAAGCCCCGGCCTACAATATTGGTCGAGGTGATGAACTTGAAACCGAAGCTCTGGACGCGGGACTTCACGCTGCTCATATCCGCCACCGTGCTGGGCGCGGCGGGGGGCATCGCGGGTTCCTTTGCGCTCTCCTTCCTCGTGTACGAGGAGACGGGCAGCACGCTGGCCGCGGCGCTGCTCATAGCCATAAACGTCATCCCCGGCTTCATCGTGCCGGTCGTGGCCGCGCCCTTCATGGACCGCCTGCCGCGCAAGCCCTTCCTCGTCGGCGGGGACGCGGTCGACGGCGCGCTCTATGCAGCGGCGGGGCTATATCTGCTGGGGCACGACTTCACCTACGTCGGCTATCTCTTCTTCTCCCTGCTGCTCTCCAGCCTCTCGGCCTTCGACTCCCTGGCCTATCAGAGCATCTTCCCGAAGCTCATACCGGAGGGCGCGGAGGAGCGGGGCTACACCATCTCGTCCATGGTCTATCCCGTCATGCAGGTGGTCATGGCCCCGGCCGCGGCCTGGCTCATGGAGGCCGTCGGCGTGGCGGCCATACTCATAGGCCAGGGGGCACTCTCCCTGCTCGCCGCCGCCATCGAGAGCCGGATAAGCGTCAGGGAGGAGCGGCGGCTGGACGGCGAGGGCTTCTCCCTCCGCCGCTGGCTGGGCGATTTGAGGGACGCCGCGGCGTATTTGAAAAAGGAGCGCGGCCTGCTCGCCATTTACACCTACATGGCCATAACAAACGGCGTGGGGAACGGCTATTCCTCGCTGCTCGTGGCCTGGTTCAGCGCGGCCCCGGCGCTCTATTCGCTCTTTTCCGTAGCCGAGTTCGCGGGCCGCAGCATAGGCGGCGCGGTGCGCTACAAGCGGGAGATACCGCGCGGGAAGCGCTGGAGATTCGCCTTTCTAGTCTACAACGCCTACGAGCTCCTGGACGCGGTGCTGCTCTGGCTGCCCTACCCGCTCATGCTCTTGAACCGGGCCGCGGCGGGCTATCTCGGCATAGGCAGCGCGACGATGCGCCTCGCCGCCGTGCAGAGCTATATCCCCGACGAGATGAGGGCGAGGATAAACGCCTTTGAGAGCATGCTGTATTACATCGGCATGGGCGCGTTCAGCCTCATAGTCGGCGCGCTGGGCGAGGTGATGAGCCCGCGCGCGGCGGTGAGCGTCTCGGCGCTTTTCACACTCGCGGTCTGCTGGCTCACCATCTTCCGCCGCAGGCGGGAGGTCGGCGCGGTGTACGACGCTCAGCCCGCGACCGCCGCCTGAAGCACGGCGTTCGCCACCGGGCCCGCGTTGGCGAGGCCGCCGCCCGCGTGCTCGAGGATGACCACGAAGGCGTAGGGGTGCTCCGGGTCGTTCAAAAAGCCCGTCATCCAGGCGTGGCTGGTGCCGTCGCCCACCTCGGCGGTACCGGTCTTGGCCGAGACGTTGAGGCCCGGGAAGACCCAGCTGCCGTAGGCGTTCTGGACGTTGTAGTTCATCATTTCGGATATCTTCTGCGCCGTGCTCGCCGAGAGCAGCTCCGTCTCCTTGTCGAGCTTGCCGCGGCCAAGGAGCGTCGGCTCATACACCGAGCCGCCGTTGGCTATGGCGGCGACGTAGCGCACCATGGCGTAGGGGCAGACGAGGTCCTCATACTGGCCCACGCCGGACCAGGCGAGGCCCACGGAGCCCTCCTCGCCCTTTGTGAAGCTGCCGGGCAGGACGTCCATGCCGTCGAGCGTGAGCGGGGCGGTGATGCCGAGCTTTTCGGCGTATTCGGCCATGATGTCCGGCCCGAGCTCAAGGGCCAGCGTGCCGAAGGCGCAGTTGCAGGAGTTGGCGAGCGCCTGCTCTATGGTCTGGGAGCCGTGGTTGCCCGTGCAGGTGAGCTGGGCCCCGTCGACTATCATGCTGCCCTCGCACCAGAGGCTGCGCTCAAAGAGGTCGGGTATGTTGTCGATGGCCGCGGCGAGGGTAACGAGCTTGAACACCGAGCCGGGCGTGAAGCTCGAGCTCAGGCACTTGTTGAGATAGGTGCCCTCCGCGGGAGTGGAGGTCGGGTTCGCCGGGTCGTCCCCGGGCGAGGAGACCATGCAGAGTATCTCGCTCGTCGTGTAGTCCATGAGAATGACGGCCCCGTTGCGCCCCGCGAGGGCGGAGTAGGCCGCAACATTGAGCGCGGAGTCCACTGTGAGCGAGATGGTCTGGCCGCTGGTCGCGCCCTCTATGAAGCTGTATCCGGCCAGCTTGTCGCGGAACTGCCGGAGCGCGCCGGTGCGGATGTTCCCGGCGGTGTCGCCGATCAGGTGGTAGCAGGCCACGCGCGTGGACCAGTCCTCGGCAAAGGAGAAGCCGCTGTCGTCCGAGGTGTAGAGCACGACGCCGTTCCGGTCGAGGATGGTGCCGCCGGGGGTGCCGCCGTTGAAGTACGAGGCCCAGGCCCCGCCGTCGTCCGCGAGGCGGACCAGATATACCGCGAGGCCCACGACCAGCAGTGCCGCTATGAGAAGGGCCGACGCCGCGCGGCGCTTTACTTTTTTCATGCCTTGGCCTCCTCGCCGTCGTAATCCTCGTAGTCGTCATAGTCCTCGTCCTCTTCGCGCCGCCGCGGGGCCTTGTCGCGGCTGACGACAAAGCTGGCGTCCCGCCGCGTGTCCGTGGCCTTGACGAAGGCCAGCAGCATCCAGCAGGAGATGAGCGAGGTGCCGCCCTTGGAGACGAAGGGGAAGGTGACGCCCGTGAAGGGCAGAATGTCCAGGGAGCCGAAGACGTTCAGGCCCATCTGGACCATGAGCAGGCTGACCGCCGCGCAGCCGGCGATGACGTAGAAGGTGCTGCGCCCCTGCGCCGCGTTGCGCACGGCGAAGAGTGCCAGCGCGATGACCGCGAACATGGCGAGCACGGCGATTATGAGGCCCAGCTCCTCGCTGACCACGCCGAAGACCATGTCGGTCTCGGCGGCGAAGATGTCCTTGAGCCAGCCGCTGCCCGCGCCCTTGCCGAAGAGCCCGCCGGAGGCGGCGGCACTCAGCGCGTGGGTCTGCTGATAGCCCTTGTCCCAGACGTCCTCCCAGACGTGGCCCCAGGCCGAGAAGCGGTCGGCGATGTAGGGCTTCACGGATATCACCAGGAAGCCCGCCATGGCCGCGCCGGAGACCGCGAGGAACACGGTGGCGAAGCTGCCCGAGCGCATGAAGGAGATGACAAGGAAGGTAGCAAAGAAGATGACCGCCGTGCCGAAGTCGCCGATGAGCGCCAGGGCTATGACGCAGATGGCGGAGAACACGATGAACACAAAGAGGTTCCGCCGCGCAAAGAGCCGGTCGAGCGTCGCCGCGCCGGTGTAGATGTAGAGCACCTTGACGAGCTCGGAGGGCTGGAAGCTGACGCCCGCGATGCTCAGCCAGTTCTTGGCGCCAAACACGGCCTCGCTGAACACGACGTTCACGGCCAGCAGCCCCAGTGCCGCCGCCGCGGCGATAAAGCGCGAGGACTTGACGCGCTCGAGGCTCCGAAGCCAGGCGCCGAGGAAGAAGTAGAGCGCGACGCCGAGGATGATGAAGATGGTCTGGCGGAACATGTCCTCCGGCGTGGCCGTGGCGCAGACCGCCGTGCCCAGCGTCGTGAGGAAAAAGGCCAGCGTCTCCGGCTCAAAGCCCGTGCGGCGCACGCTGCGCGTCACGAGGTAGCAGAACCACTCCGTCACCATGAGCGCGAAGAAGGCGAGGCAGATGGGAAAGAGGTATTCCTGCGCCGCCGTGATGGTGAACTCCAGCGTCAGAAAGGCCTGAAAGAGCGAGAGTATGAGCAGCGTCACACCGGGGCCGACAAAGCGCCCGGGCGCCGTCCGCCGCCGCTCGAGCGCCGCGCGCTCGGCCGCGTCTATCTCGCGGAAGGTCATTACCGCGTCGCCGAACTCGACGGTGTCCCCGTCCCCCACGGGCTCGAGTATGTCGATCTCGTCGCCGTTTATATAGGTGCCCTCGCGGGAGCGGAGGTCGGAGAGCGTCCAGTCCCCGTCGCCGTCGCGCTGCAGGGAGGCGTGCAGCTTTGAGACGCTGGGCATGTCGATGACGATGTCGGAGGAGGGCGAGCGGCCTATTATGCTCTCCCAGTGGGAGACGGGCAGGGCCGCGCCGTCCTCGTCGAGCAGCCAGGCCCAGGTCTCGGGCTCGTACTTTTCGCGGAGCATGGAGCGTATGCAGCGAAGAAGTATCCACAGCGCGAGGATGGGCAGCAGATACTTCGTGCCTGTCATTATATATGCGGTGAGGTCAGGGATATCGGGCAAGATGCCACCCCCTTAAAGAGTGTAGACCGGGGCAATTATATCATTTTGCCGCCCTGTTGACAACGGGGGGCGGGTACTCTAAAATAGCGGTATGTGGCGTAAGACGAAGTTTTGGATAGTTTTGTTCTCCGCGCTCGTTGTTCTGGGCGGCGGAGCTTTTCTGCTGCTCCGCGGCGCGGACACGGGCGCGCGCACGGCGCGCATCTCGCTCGACGGGGAGGTATATGAGGAGATAGACCTCAACGCCGTGGCCATGCCCTACGACATACGCATAGAGACGGAGCTCGGCTACAACATCGTGCACGTGGAGCACGGGGCCATCTCGGTGAGCGAGGCGAACTGCCCGGACCAGGTCTGCGTGCACCAGGGCAGGATAACCGGCTCCATGGTGCCCATCGCCTGCCTGCCGCACCGGCTGGTCATAGAGATAGTGGAGGCTGAGCCATGACGAAGACAAAAAAGCTGGCCCTGCTCGCGGCGCTGACAGCGGTCGCGCTGACGATTTTCGTCGCGGAGGCGCAGATACCGCCCGTCGTGCCCGTGCCCGGCGTGAAGCTGGGCCTCGCGAACATCGTGACGCTGGTCACCATGGCCCTGCTCGGCCGCAGGGAGGCCGGGGCGGTGCTCGTCGTGAGGCTCATCCTCGGCAGCGCGTTCGCGGGCGGCTTTTCCGGGCTCATGTTCTCCGCGGCGGGCGGCGCGGCGGCGTACATAGTCATGTGCCTGCTCATCAAGGTCTTTCCCGAGAAGCTGATGTGGGTGGTCAGCGTCCTCGCGGCGCTGGCGCACAACGCGGGCCAGCTCGCCGTGGCGGTATGGGTGTCCGGCTCGGCGTCCATGCTCTATTACGGCACCGTGCTCGCCGCGGCCGGCGTCATCACCGGCGTGTTCACCGGCTTCGGCGCCATGTACCTGACCAGAGCGGCCAAAAAGCTCGTCAAATGAACTTTCTGCATGGAAGTGTTTACAATTTGGTCTTGAAAGCCGGGGGCCTTTGCGTTATAATGCTAAGGCTATACGCCTAAAGGGCGAAAGATGGTATTTTTTAATTGTAAAGGATGAAGCACCAATGAGCGCATCGCAGGACAAGAAGAGACGTCAGACCGAGCGCATGGAGGGCACCGACAAGCGCACCCTCGCAGAGCGCGAGGCCGCCCAGAAGGCCAAAAAGGAGCGCACACGCTGGGGCATCGTCGGCGCGATAATCGTCGTCTTCGCCGTGGTCGTCATACTGCTGAACACCAACCTGTTTTACAGCGGCACGACTGCGATTACCATAGGCGACTACAAATACACGAATGCCGACTTCCAGTACTACTACTCCAATGCCTATGCCAACTTCATGAACAGCTACGGCAGCTACTTCAGCATGTTCGACACGACTCAGGACCTGGACGACCAGGCCTTTGACCCGACGTACATCACCATGTTCGGCGGCACCGTGCCCGAGGGCCTTGCCGAGGACGCCAGCTGGCAGGACTACTTCGAGGCCGTCGCCATCGAGAACATGGTCGAGGTCACCGCGCTTTACGACAGCGCCGTGAAGGAGGGCTACACCCTCTCCGAGAAGGACGCCGCCTCCGTTGAAGAGGCCGTCGCCAGCTTCGACACCGCCGCCAGCAGCTACGGCCTGCGCGACGGCGCGGCCTTTGTCTCCTTCTACTACGGCAAGGGCAACACCATAGACTCCGTGCGCTCGCTCATGGAGCGCGGCTACATCGCCTCCGCCTATGCGCAGGACAAGTACAACTCCTTCGAGTACACCTCCGATGAGCTCAACGCCTATTACGACGAGCACAAGGACGAGCTCGACGCCTTCAGCTTCGACTATTACCTCGTCGCCGCCGACAAGGAGGAGGTCACCGAGACCGTGACCGACGAAGAGACCGGCGAGGAGACCGAGCAGACCAGCGAGAAGGTCACCGACGCGACCATGGCCGCCGCCAAGGAGGACGCGGACAAGCTGCTCACCGCCGCCCAGAGCGGCGCCGATGAGGCCGCCCTGAGCTTCTCCGAGGCCGTCACCGAGGTCTTCGGCGCCGACGCCAGCGCCACCGAGTACACCAACACCCTCGGCGTCAACTGCCTGACCTACCTGCCCGACGCCGTCTCCGAGTGGCTGACCGACACCTCCCGCAGTGCGGGCGACATGGCCGTGCTCGAGGTCGAGGACAGCGGCTATTACGTCGTCTGCTTCAACGGCCGCAGCGACAACACCGACTACAACGCCGTGAACTTCCGCCACATCCTCATCAACGCCACCGATGAGAACGAGGACGGCGAGTTCAGCGCCGAGGAGCTCACCGTCGCCGAGGACAAGATCAACGAGATCTACGACGAGTGGGTGAACGGCGACGCCACTGAGGAGAGCTTTGCCGAGCTGGCCAACGCCAACAGCGAGGACTCCGGCTCCAACACCAACGGCGGCCTCTATGAGCACGTCGGCAAGAACAGCATGGTCGACGTCGTCAACGACTTCATCTTCGACCCCAACACCCAGCCGGGCGACACCACCATCGTCCTTAACGAGGGCAGCTACACCGGCTATCACCTCATCTACTTCGTCGGCCCCGACGAGATGAGCTACCATGACTGCCTGGCCGACTACGGCACCGGCTCCGTCGAGGGCCTGCGTCAGCCGGACTACAACGCCTGGCACGACGAGCTCGTCGGCAGCTACTCCGCGAGCGTGAACAGCTTCATCAACTGGTTTGCCAAGGTGTAAGGGACACAAAAATCTGCATGGGCGGCCTTCGGGCCGCCCATTTTGAGTATTGGAGGCGAGAACGTGAGAGAGAGGACAAAACGCACCGAGATGCTGCTCGGCGCGGAGGCGATGGAGAGACTTCGCGCGGCGCACGTCATCGTGTTCGGCCTCGGCGGCGTGGGCTCCTGGTGCGCGGAGGCGCTGGCCCGCTCCGGCGTGGGCAGGCTCACGCTGGTGGACGAGGACTCGGTCGCGGAATCCAACCTGAACCGCCAGGTCTGCGCCCTCGGCTCCACGATAGGCCGCCCGAAGGCCGAGGTCATGGCCGAGCGGCTGCGCGACATCGCGCCGGACGCGGAGATCATCCCCGTCACCGCGCGCTACGAAGCCTCGAGCCGGGGCCGCTTCTTCCCCGGCGATTACGCCTATGTCGCGGACTGCATCGACCTCGTCTCCTGCAAGCTGGACCTCATAGAGGCCGCGCTGGAGGGCGGGACGCCCATCATCTCGGCCCTCGGCACGGGCAACAAGCTGGACGCGTCCCGGCTGGAGGTCTGCGACATAGCGGAGACGCGCGGCTGCCCGCTGGCCCGGGTCATGCGCCGGGAGCTGCGCCGCCGCGGCGTGGAGCACCTCCGGGTCGTGTACAGCCCGGAGGAGGCCCTGGAGCCCTCCCAGCCCGACGCGCCGCCGCCGGGGCGCCGCAGCGTGCCCGGCTCCACGGTCTGGGTGCCGGCCTCGGCGGGGCTGCTCATGGCGCAGACCATAGTCCTGTGCATTGCGGGGGTGGAGAAATGAAGAGGATACTTTCCGCCGCTCTGGCCCTCTGCCTGCTGCTGCTCTCGGCCTGCGGCGCGGGCGAGGAGAGCCTCAGCGACAGGGCCGAGCGCGAGTTCGGCAAGATCGTTTCCGAGGCCGTCAAGGCCATTGAGCGCGTCCGGCGCGACGAGCTCTCCAAGGTCACGCAGCCCTTTGAGGCCGAGGACGCATACTCGGGCGAGATGGATATCCCCGAGGGCGACATAGAATACCTAGACGCGGTGGGCGACTACATAGTCGAGTCCATGCCGGAGGGCCTCTCGGCCTACGACCAGTACCGCTACCTCGGCTACGTCCTCTCGCTCTGCGCCGAGTACGACTACGAGGTGCACGAGGACACGCTCAACCAGACGCCCTACGGCGCGCTCATCGAGGGCCGGGCTATCTGCATGGGCTACACGAACACGATGCTCTGGCTCTGCGAAAAGGCGAACCTGCGCTGCTCGGTCATCCGCGGCTACGCGAGCTGGAACGGCGAGGAGCACGGCTGGAACATGGCCTACCTTGAGGACGGCAGCTATTACGTGGACATCACCTGGTGCGACCAGCACGGCGAGCCCGGCTCCGAGGGCTGGAACGACTATTTCATGGTCACGGAGTCGCGGCTGCTGGAGGACCACGGCATCTGGACCGGCGGCCCGGCGACGGGGACGGTGGACTACTCGTGAAAACGATACTCGAAACGGCTCGCCTGAGCCTGCGGGAGTTCACGCCGGAGGACTACGGCGCGCTCTGCCTGATGCTCCGGGACGCGGAGACCATGTACGCATACGAGCACGCCTTTTCCGAGTCCGAGGCCCACGCCTGGCTGCAAAACCAGCTGGACCGCTATGCGAAATACGGCTTAGGCCTCTGGGCGGTCATCCTCAAGGCGACAGGCGAGCTCATCGGCCAGTGCGGGCTGACGATGCAGAACGCGGACGAATTCGGCGAGGTGGTCGAGGTGGGCTACATCTTCCGCCGGGACTTCTGGCACAGGGGCTATGCCTCGGAGGCGGCCATTGCCTGCCGGGACTACGCCTTTGAGAAGCTCGGCGTGCCGGAGGTGTTCTCGATCATCCGCGTGGGTAACGCAGCCTCCGAAAACGTGGCGCGCCGCAACGGCATGACACCGCGCGGCGCGCTTATGAAGCACTATTACGGCATGGACATGCCGCACACCATATTTTCCGTCAGGGCCGGGGAGCTCAGTCGAGACCCAGGTACTCCATGAGCTCGCCCCAGAGCTCGAGCAGGCGGAACTTGAACACCACGCCCTCGCCCTCGCCGGAGAGCAGCTGAGCGCTGTCGCCCCCGAGGGTCTCGAGGGCGCTTTCCGTCTCGGCGGCGGAGAGGCAGAGCGGCGGGAAGACGACGCACCACCAGTTGTGGCCCCGGCCCTCGCCGAGGACGACGCGCAGCGACTCGTAGCTGCCGGCGGGCAGGGCGAAAGTGCCGTAGTCGCGGGTGGGGTAGTACTCGCGGCCGAGGGTGACACTGACCTCACGCCCCTCGGCGGCGGTCTCGGCAGCGGAGCGGATGCCGTCGAGCTCGGAGCCGATCAGCTCCCGGGCCCCGGCGGCGTCCTGTACGCCCTCGAGCCTGGGCTCGAGGTAGGCGAGCACGCTGTCGCGGACGCGGAGCTTTATGGCCTGCTCCTCCGCGTCGTCCGAGACGGCGACGACGTGGAGCCGCACCAGCGAGCCCGAGAGCGCAGCGCTCCGCGCGCTGGCCCAGACCCCGGCGCAGAGAGTGATGCAGAGCGCGAGCAGCATGGATATTTCCCATTTTTTAAGAAGTTGAGTTTTCATCCTATGTACCTCCGAGCCTATTATCGCCGGAGATACGCCCCGTTAAACACCCGCGCGAAGCGCGAATGAAAGTTTCGCCCGCCTTTTCAAAGGCGGCAGGGTGCAGGGGCAGAGCCCCTGCCCGCGCTCCGCAGAGCGCGGAACTCTCTTGTGCTTATTTGAGCGCAGGAGGGGGTCTAAGGGGGAACCCTCGCCGGGGGTTCCCCCTTTTTCTTTTCTTCGCTTTGTACGTGTGCGCCGATACTTTGGGAGGTAGTCGCTACCCCGTCCTGCGATTCGACCCCATTTCTTTGGTGCTTGCCCAAAGAAACGGTGTCGAGCCGCCAAAGAAAAGCGCCTTTTTACCCCGGAGGCTCCACCATTCGCGTGAGCGCTACTGCCTCGGTTGTCGTTACTCATCTTCGCCCGACTTTGGGCAGGGGCTTGGTGGGTCGACCGGGCGCTCAAGTCAGCTTGACGCAGTCGGCTGTGATGTTGGGGCTTCGAGTTCGTGGGAGAGGCGGGTGGGACCGAACATCTCCCGTGGCGGCACCCAAAAGCGCGTTTCTTTGGGGCTCCACCCCGTTTCTTTGCGCGCGAGCAAAGAAATGGGGTGGAACGGGCAGGGCCAGCGCGGTCTATTGCCAAATAAAACGGCGCACACGTACAGGGGGAAAACAAGAAGTTTTCCCCTCGTTTTCTGTGCCTGTAAACTAAAAGGGAGCCCCTTTTCGGGGCTCCCTCGTTCATTGATGCATTTGTCCAACTCAGGTGAACAGCGCCACGAGTTTATCCCAGAGGCGGGCGAAGAAGCCCTGCTCGGCGGGGGTCTCGGTGACGGTGTCGCCGCTGTCGGGGACCTCTATGGACTCGGTGGAGAGGACGAACTGGACGGAGTCGGGCTCGCCGTTGCGCTCGTCGAGGAAGGACTCGTAGACGTACTCGCTCTCGCCGTCGTCGCCGGTGCCGAGCAGGCTGTCGAGCTGCTCGGGGATTGCCTGCGTCTCCTCGTTGAGAGTGTTCACGCCGCCGGAGAGGCTGGAGGCGCCGCTGGAGAGGCTGCTGATGCCGCTCTGGATGCCGGACCAGCTGGATGCAAGGGCGTCCACGCCGCCGGTATATGTCTTGAGCGCCTCGTTGAACTCGGTGTAGTTCGTTGCCAGCTCCTCAAGGCCGCCCATGAGCTGCACGAGGCTGCCGAGGTTTATGCTGCCGCCGGTGGCCGAGAGCGCAGTCTCAATCTGCGTCGCCATGGTCTCAATCGACTCGGAGATCTTGGTTATCGAGGCCGAGAAGGTGGGCAGGTTCTGCTCCACCGCGGCGAAGGCCGCCTTGGTCTGCTCCCAGACCGCCTTGACCGTCTGCGCCGCCTGGTAGTTCGCGACGAGCGAGCTGAGCGCGGCGCTGTCCGGGTTGGCCGCCATGAGGGCTGCGATGTCCTCCTCGCTCACGCTGGCCGCCGGGATGGAGGCGACGGCCTCGGAGAGCGCGGAGTAGGCCGTGCTGTAGCCGGAGCTCAGCTCGTCAATGCCGGCGCCGACCTGGTCGAGGCCGGTCTTGAGCTGGCGGAGCGCCGAGGGCAGCTGGGTGAGCGCGGAGAGGCTGACCGTGCCGCCGGAGGGCGTCTGGCCGCCCATGGTGCCGATCTGCGCCAGCGCCTGGGCTATCTGGTCCGAGGCGGCGGTGAGCTGCGCCGAGCCCGCGGAGAGCTCCTTGATGCCGCTGCCGTACTGGGAGGCGCCGCTGGAGAGCTGGCTGGCCCCGCTCGAGAGCTGGCTCGCGCCGCTGGAGAGCTGGGCGATGGCGTCCACCAGCTGGCCGAGGCCGTCCGTGACCTCGCTCATGTCGCCGAGGCTGCTGACCACGTCGTAGGGCACGGCCGCGATGGTCATGCCGTCCATGCGGAAGTCGTGCACGTCGGCGGTGAGGCCCACGTCGCCGTCGGAGCCGGGGAGCACCATGAGCGACACGGTCTTGGAGCTGCCCGCGTTCGCCGCGGTGCCGCCCCTGACGGTGACGTTCTCGCAGAGGTCGGAGTCGAGCGTTATAGTGAACTGGAGCAGGTAGTTGTCGTAAAAGCCGCCGGAGACGGCGTCGTTCTTCGCGGTCTTGATGGCTATCTCAAGCTCGCCGGATTTGCCGCCGAGCTCGTCGGGCGCGACCTCCCGGCCGTCGAGATAATAGCTTATCTCGATGTTCCAGGGCAGCTCCACGCTGCTGAGGGTGCCCTCGTAGTACCAGCGCCCGGGCTCGGCCTCCAGGGTGACGGCGCCGTCGGAGTAGTTGATGGGCGTGGTGTCGCTGAGGTTCACGACGGAGCTGTAATCGCCGTAGTGGGTGACGGTCCCGGCGCTGGTGACGTTCAGCGCGACGACGGCGTAGCCCTCGCCGGGGGCGCCGGAGGCGTCGAGCCTCGCGTATATGACTTCCTCGGCCGTAAAGTCCGCCTCGGAGGCCGCCGCGGCGGGCACGGACGTGAGGCACAGGCAGAAGATGAGCGCTATGCAGAGCGCGGCTGAGAGTTTGTGTTTCATTTCGTTTCGACCTCCTTGTCGGTCTTTTTCAGGAATCCGGACTTGAGCGTGAGCCTGGCCGTCAGCGGGTCAAAGAGCATGAGCAGGGCCGGCAGGGCCAGCAGCACCATGGCCATGGAGAGCAGCGTGCCGCGGCACAGCAGCGTGCCGAGCGCGGCCACGACGCTGAGCGAGGAGGAGAAGTTCAGGCAGAAGCCCGCAGCGGAGAGGATGAGCCCGCTGGTGAGGACGGAGATGAAGTTCTTGGTGAGCGTGGCCTCCACCGCCTCGCGCTTGCCCATGGTGCGGCGGTTCACGACATAGCCCTCCGTCATGAGGATGGCGTAGTCTATCGTGGCGCCGAGCTGCACCGTGTTGATGACCAGGTAGCCGAGGTAGACCAGAGGCGTGTCCGTGAAGTACGGCACGGAGAGGTTTATCCAGATGGCCGACTCGATGACGAAGAGCAGGATGAACGGCAGCGTTATCGAGCGGAAGGTCACCAGCAGCGTCAGGAAGATGAAGGCGATGGCGATGAGGTTGACCGTGACGGAGTCGTGCGTCACGACGTCGCGCATGTCGAGGAGGTTGGCGCTCTGGCCGCAGGTCCAGGACTCGTCATAGAGCGCGGAGGCCGCCTCGCGCACCGCGGTGACGACGGCGAAGGCCTCGTCGCCCTCCTCGCCGGTGTCCGTGTAGACGATGATCCTCGCGTAGTTGTCGGAGTAGAACTGCGAGACGATGTCGTCGGAGAGGAAGCCGGAGGGCACCTTGCCGACGGTGCCGGCGTAGGAGAGCACGCTGGTGACGTGGTCGATGTCCGCGATCTCGTCTGCGAGCTCGGCCTCGGCGCCGGGGTCGCCGCGGGGGACGAGCAGGACTATGGCCTGGCTCTCGCCGAAGGTGTCGTTTATGAGCTCGGTGTCCGCGCCGTAGCGGACGCCGGGGTCGGGGGTGCCCATGCCGTAGAGGAAGTCCGCGCGGCTCTGGCCGAGGTAGCAGGGCACGACGACCAGCAGCACGAGTATGAGCGCCGGGATGCGGACCTTGACGAAGATGCGGCCCACCTTCCCGAGCTCGGGGATGATGCGCTTGTGGCGCGTCTTGTCCATGAGCTTCATGCAGGAGAGCGAGAGCGCGGGCAGGAACACCATGACGCTTATGTAGCTGAGCACGACGCCCTTGACCAGGTTGAGGCCCAGGTCGCTGCCTATGCCGAAGCGCATGAAGATGAGCGCGAGGAAGCCGAAAACCGTGGTCGCCGCCGAGGCCGCGATGGAGGAGAAGGACTCCTTGATGGCCATGCGCATGGCCTCCTCGGGGTCGGGGACCTCCCTGCGGTGGCGCTCAAAGCTGTTGAGCAGGAAGATGGCGTAGTCGAGCGAGACGGCCAGCTGCATGATGGGGCTCACCGACTGCGTGACGAAGCTGATCTCCCCGAAGACGACGTTGGTGCCCATGTTGATGAGCACGGCGACGCCGATGGTGATGAGGAAGAGCAGCGGCGCTATCCACGAGGTGGTGGTGAGCAGCAGCAGTATGATGATGAGCGGCACGAGCACGGCCGCGGCGCCGATGACCTCGCTGACGGCGAGCTTCTGCATGCTGGCGGTGCTCGCCGCTTCGCCGGAGATGGCCCCGCTGTCGCCGATTATCTCATAGATGGCGTCCGTCGCCTCGACCTCGCGGCCGCTCTCGATGGTGACGGAGTAGAGGGCCTTGCCGTCCTTCCAGTACTGGCTGACGGTGGCCTCGTCCATGAGCTCCACGGGCGTGGTGATGTCCTCCACGTCGTCGAGCCACATGACGTCGGTCACGCCGGGGACCTGGGCGATCTCTTCCTTCAGCTCCAGGGCCTCTGCCAGGGTGAGGTCGACTGCCATGACTCGGGTGTTTGGCACGCCGGAGCCGAATTCCTCCATCATGAGATCGAGCGCCACCGTGCTCTCCGCGTCCTCGGGCAGGTAGTCGGTCAGGTCGTAGTTGACCTCCACTCCCAGAAAGAGCACGGCGCAGACGACGGCGCAGATAAGAAAAATGGCTATCACCGGCCGGCGGTGCCGGGTGACGCCACGTGTGAATCCATCCATGGCAGGCCTCCTATTGAACGGTTTGTTGACATACTTACATTTTTATAGTATATTTCGTTTTGCAAATGAAGCAACAGACAGTTTTATAAAATCTGCAAAATATTAAACGTTTTTGGCAGAATTGTATAGGAATACACAAAAATTTTAATTTTCAGAGGTAAAACATGCCTGAAAAGAAACAGGATGCGCGTGTGCGCTATACAAAAATGATGATTCGCAACAGCCTGTTGGAGCTGCTGAGCACAAAGCCCATCGCGAAGATCACGGTGACCGAGATCTGCGAGCGCGCGGGGATAAACCGCGCCACCTTCTACGCCCACTACTCCGACCCCTCGGACCTGCTGCACGGGCTCGAGTCGGAGATAATCGAGGACGTGACGCACTGGGTGCGCCCGGCGCTGACCGCCTCGGGCACCGACCTCAAGGAGGTGCTCACGCGGCTGGTCGAGTACATCGGCGAGAACGCCGACATCTGCTCCATCCTCCTCTCCGACAAGGGTGACAACAGCTTTCAGACCAAGGTCGTGGACGTCATAGAGGGGCAGTTCATGAGCTCCTGGGCCTCGGCGCGGCAGCTCAGCCAGGAGGACGCGGAGTATGTCTACACCTTCGTCGCCCTCGGCAGCGTCGGACTCATACGCAAGTGGCTGGCAGACGGAAGGAAGAAGCCCGCCTCGGAGATAGCAGACCTCATCATCAAGATCTCCAACGCCGGCTTCTGCGGGTTTTGACCATGGAGCTGTACGGAACTTTGGGCCCCGCCTGCGCGGACGCGGAGACGCTGGGGCTGATGCTGGACGCGGGCATGACGGGCGCGCGGCTGAACCTCTCGCACACCGGCCTGGAGGGCGGCGCGCGGCTCATAGAGGCGCTGTTCGAGGCCGGGCGGAGCCGCGGCGTGGAGCCGGAGCTGCTCATAGACACGCAGGGCCCGGAGCTGCGCACGGGCGCGCTCTCCTCGCCGCTGACGCTCTCGAAGGGCGACGTGGTGACCCTGGGCGGAGAGGGGCTCATCCCCGTGCCGGGGACGGTGCTGGAGCTGCTCAGGCCCGGCACGGAGCTGCTGCTCGACGACGCGCGGCTGAGCCTCGGCGTGCTCGGCTGCGACGGAAATACGGCGCGGGCGGAGGTGCTGCGGGGCGGCGTCCTGGGCAGCCGGAAGAGCATAACCCTCCCCGGCCTCGAGGCTGCGGCGCCGGCGCTCACGGAGAGCGACCGGCTCAACCTAGCCGCGGCGCGCTCCTGGGGCGTCACGGCGGTGATGCAGTCCTTCACGCGCTCGGCGGCGGACATAGCGGCCGTGCGCGGGGTGCTGGACGCTAACGGCGGGGAGGACATCCGCGTCTTTGCCAAGGTGGAGAGCCGCGGGGGCGTGGAGGCCGTGCCGGAGCTGCTGGGCGTCTCTGACATGATAGTCGTCGCGCGCGGCGACCTGGGGAGCGCCTGCGGGCTCTACGCCGTGCCGCGGCTGCAAAAGAGCATAGCCGGCCTGTGCCGCGGATCGGGCACGCCCTTCATGGTCGTGACGCAGCTGCTCTATTCGATGCAGACGAACCCCGTGCCCACCCGCGCGGAGGTGTCCGACATCTATAACGCCGTGCTCGACGGAGCCTCGGCGCTGATGCTCACGAATGAGACCGCCGCGGGAGAACACCCGGCCTTGGCCATGGCGGCCCTCGCCAGGGCCGCAAATGCCGCGCTGGAAGGCTGATGGGTAAAACAAAACCGCCGCCCCAATGAGGGGCGGCGGCTGATTTTTTCTTGTGTGCCGGGCTCAGGCGAGGGCGGCGGTGATGATGGACATCTGATAGACCTCCTCGGCGTTGCAGCCGCGGGAGAGGTCGTTGATGGGGGCGTTCAGGCCCTGCAGGATGGGGCCGTAGGCGTCGAAGCCGCCGAGGCGCTGGGCGATCTTGTAGCCGATGTTGCCGGACTGAATCTCGGGGAAGATGAAGGTGTTGGCGTAGCCGGCGACCTTGCTGCCGGGGAACTTCAGCTGGCCGACGGTGGGGGAGACGGCGGCGTCGAACTGCATCTCGCCGTCGATGTCGAGGTCGGGGGCCAGAGCCTTGGCCTTGGCGCAGGCCTCGCGGGCGAGGTCGACGTTCGGGCCCTTGCCGGAGCCCTTGGTGGAGTAGCTCAGGAAGGCGACCTTCGGCTCGATGCCGAAGACCTGGGCGGTGCGGGCGCAGGCGACGCCGGTCTCGGCCAGCTTGTCCGCCGCGGAGAAGGTGACGTTGCCGTCCTTGTCGACGGTGTCAGTGTAGTCGATGTTGATGGCGCAGTCGCCCATGGCGAGCATCTCATCGCCGCGGACCATGATGAACACGCTGCTCACGAGGTGGGCGCCGGGCTTGGTCTTGACCAGCTGCAGGGCGGGACGGACGGTGTCGGCGGTGGAGTAGGTGGCGCCGCCCAGCAGGGCGTCGGCCTTGCCCATCTTGACCAGCATGGTGCCGAAGTAGTTGCTCTTCTTCAGGGCGGCGGCGCAGTCCTCGGCGCTCATCTTGCCCTTGCGGAGGGCGACCATGGTGTCCACCATCTCGCCGAAGCCCTCGTAGGTCTCGGGGTCGATTATCTCGAGGCCCTCGATGTCGAAGCCGCCCTTGGCGGCAGCGGCCTTGACCTCATCGACGTTGCCGACGAGGACGGGGGTGAGGAAGCCGCCGGCCTTCAGCCTCGCGGCGCTCTCGAGGATGCGGGCGTCCGTGCCCTCGGTGTAGACTATCTTGCGGGGATTCTTTTTGAGTATTTCAACAAGGTTCTCAAACATTTTGCAACAGCCTCCATATTGATTTGGCGGACGCTCCGCCGGTTTTCAGACACTCAATTTTACCACCCAATACACAGCTTTTCAAGCCCCGGCAGGGTCTTTACAAGGGGGCAAAGGGCAGTTATAATACTAATTGTAATCAAATATGAAATTTTGGGGCGGAGGTAACACATGCCAAGGACATTCAGCGAGGCGATGAGCGCGCTGCGCCGCGAACAGGGGCTCAGCCAGCGCAAGGCCGCCTCCGAGCTGCACATAAGTCAGGCGCTGCTCAGCCACTACGAAAACGGCGCGCGGGAGCCGGGACTCGAATTCGTAGTCCGGGCCTGCGACTACTACGGCGTCTCGGCGGACTACCTGCTCGGCAGGACCGACGAGCCCGGCGGCGCCGCGCTCAAGGAGCGGCTGCGCAGCCTCTCCAAGGAGCTGCGGGCCATGGCGGACAGCGTTGAAAGCATAGCGGAGGACGGCAAGATATGAGACAGGACCACATCAGGAATTTTTCGATAATAGCGCACATAGACCACGGCAAATCCACCCTCTCGGACAGGCTCATCGAGCTCTGCGGCGCAGTTGAGAGCCGCGAGATGGAGAGCCAGATACTCGACAACATGGACCTCGAGCGCGAGCGCGGCATCACCATCAAGGCCCGCGCCGTCGGCCTCACCTACAAGGCCGCGGACGGCGAGGAGTACACGCTCAACCTCATAGACACGCCGGGACACGTGGACTTCAACTACGAGGTCAGCCGCTCGCTCGCGGCCTGCGAGGGCGCGCTGCTGGTCGTGGACGCCTCCCAGGGCGTCGAGGCCCAGACCCTGGCGAACACCTATCTCGCCATGAACCACGACCTCGAGATACTGCCCGTCATCAACAAGATAGACCTCCCCGCCGCGGACCCGGAGCGCACCAAGGCGGAGATAGAGGACATCATCGGCATCCCGGCCATGGAGGCGCCGGAGATCTCCGCGAAGAACGGCATCAACATCCCCGCCGTGCTCGAGGAGATAGTAAACGGCGTGCCCGCGCCCAAGGGCGACCCCGACGCGCCGCTCAAGGCCCTGGTCTTCGACAGCCAGTACGACTCCTTCCGCGGCGTCATCGTGCTCATGCGCCTCATGGACGGCCGCGTGCGCAAGGACATGGAGATAAAGCTCATGGCCACGGGCGCGGTGTACAAGGTCGTGGAGGTGGGCCACATGCGGCCGACGCACCTCGAGCCCTGCGCCGAGCTCTCCGCCGGCGACGTCGGCTATCTCACGGCCAGCATCAAGAACGTCGCGGACACCCGCGTGGGCGACACCGTGACCGAGGCCGCCCGCCCCGCCGCGGAGCCCCTGCCCGGCTACGCCCCCGCGAGGCCGATGGTCTACTGCGGCATCTACACCGAGGACGGCTCCAAGTACCCGGACCTGCGCGACGCGCTCGAGAAGCTCAAGCTCAACGACGCCTCGCTCTCCTTCGAGCCGGAGAGCTCCGTGGCTCTCGGCTTCGGCTTCCGCTGCGGCTTCCTCGGCATGCTGCACATGGAGGTCATCCAGGAGCGGCTGGAGCGCGAGTTCGACCTCGACCTCGTGACCACGCTGCCCTCGGTCATCTACGAGGTCATAAAGACCGACGGCACGATGGTGCGCGTCGATAACCCGCACAACTACCCGGACCCTGCCTCCATCGCCGAGGCCAGGGAGCCCTATGTCAACGTCACCATCATCACGCCGCAGGAGTTCGTGGGCAACATCATGCCCCTCTGCCAGGACCGCCGCGGAGAGTACAAGAACATGCAGTATCTCGACGCCAGGCTGGTGGAGCTGCACTATGTGATGCCGCTCAACGAGATAATCTACGACTTTTTCGACACCCTGAAGGCCCGCACGAAGGGCTACGCCTCCCTCGACTACGAGCTCGCGGACTACAAGCCCTCGGAGCTCGTGAAGGTGGACATGCTCCTGAACGGCGAGCAGGTGGACGCGCTGAGCTTCATCGCGCACAAGGACAAGGCGTATCCCCGGGCGCGCAAGCTATGCGAGAAGCTCAAGGAGAACATCCCGCGCCAGCTCTTCGAGGTGCCGGTGCAGGCCGCGATAGGCGGCAAAATAATCGCGCGCGAGACCGTAAAGGCCCTGCGCAAGGACGTCCTCGCCAAGTGCTACGGCGGCGACATCACGCGAAAGAAAAAGCTGCTCGAGAAGCAGAAGGAGGGCAAAAAGAAGATGCGCCAGCTCGGCACGGTGCAGATACCGACCGAGGCATTCCTCGCCGTGCTCAAGCTGGACGAGTGAGAAGGGAGGCACACATTGAAGATAACATTCCTCGGCGCCGCGCATGAGGTCACGGGCAGCTGCACGCTGGTGGAGGTCGGCAAGACGCGGTTCATCGTCGACTGCGGCATGGAGCAGGGGCGCGACATGTTCGTAAACCAGACCCTGCCGGTCTCGCCTGCGGAGGTGGACTTCGCGCTGCTGACGCACGCGCACATCGACCACTCCGGCAACCTGCCGCTGCTGGCGAAAAACGGCTTTGCCGGCCCGGTGTACGCCACGGCGGCGACCTGCTCGCTGGCGGACATCATGCTGCGCGACTCGGCGCACATCCAGATGAGCGAGGCCGAGTACAAGACCCGCAAGGCCAAGCGCGCGGGCGAGCCGCCGGTGGAGCCGCTGTACGACGTCAACGACGTCGAGGCCCTGGTCAAGCACCTGCGCCCCTGCGCCTACGGCGAGCCCATCCACGTTGCGGAGGGCGTGGCCATCCGCTTCACGGACATAGGCCACCTGCTGGGCTCGGCCTGCATCGAGGTCTGGCTGACGGAGGACGGCGTGACGAAGAAGATCGTCTTCTCCGGAGACGTGGGCAACACCAACCAGCCCATACTGCGCGACCCGGACACCGTGGCCGAGGCCGACTATGTGGTCATCGAGTCCACCTACGGCGACCGCACCCACGGCGCGGAGCGGCCGGACTACATCGGCGCGCTCTCGCAGATGATACAGCGCACGCTCGACCGCGGCGGCAACGTGGTAATCCCCGCCTTCGCCGTGGGCAGGACGCAGGAGATGCTGTACTTCATCCGCGAGATAAAGGAGCGCGGCCTGGTGCACGGGCACGACGGCTTCAAGGTGTATGTGGACAGCCCGCTGGCTATCGAGGCCACGAGCGTATTCCTGCAGTGCGACACGAGCTTTCTGGACGACGAGACCCGCGCGCTGCTGGCGCGGGGCGTCAACCCGCTGGTCTTCGACGGGCTGGAGGTCTCCGTGAGCTCGGAGGAGTCCAAGGCGATAAACGAGAACCGCGAGCCGAAGGTCATCATCTCGGCCTCCGGCATGTGCGATGCGGGCCGCATCAGGCACCACCTCAAGCACAACCTCTGGCGGCCTGAGAGCCTGATCCTCTTCGTCGGCTACCAGTCGGAGGGCACGCTGGGCCGGATGCTGTACGACGGGGCCAAGGAGGTAAAGCTCTTCGGCGAGACGATAGCGGTGCGCGCCGAGGTCACCTGGCTGCCGGGTGTATCGGGCCACGCGGACAAGAACGGGCTGCTGCACTGGATATCCGGCTTTGAGAAGAAGCCGGCGAAGGTGTTCGTGAACCACGGCGACGACGGCGCGTGCACGGAGTTCACGCGCTGCCTGAAGGAGGAGCACGGCTTCGACGCCTTCGCCCCGTACAGCGGGACGTCGTACGACCTCGCGAAGGGCGAGTTCGTGACCGTGACCGAGGGCGTGCCGGTGCCGCAGAAACAGCCCGCGCCGGAGCGCAGGCCCATGAACAAGTACTTTGCCGCGCTCGTGGCCGCGGCGGAGGCGCTGCTGCGCGCGGTAAAGGGCGCCGAGGGCCGGCCGAACAAGGAGCTCAAAAAGTGGACCGAGCGCATCGAGGCCCTCACCCGCGACATAATGAATTAATCGCGCTGCGCGCTTCGCGCGCGTTTGAAAGTTTCGTCCACCTTTTCAAAGGTGGCAGGGTCCAGGGACAGCGTCCCTGGCCGCCCGCCGCAGCGGGCGGAACTCTCCTTGTGCTCTCATAAGCGCAGGAGGGGGTCTAAGGGGGAACCCTCGCCGGGGGTTCCCCCTTTTTTTCTTTGGGTTTGTGCGTGTGCGCCGATACGTTGGGCGGTGGTTGATGGCTTGTCCTGCGATTCGACCCCATTTCTTTGGTGCTTGCCCAAA
>UQYT01000003.1 GCA_900545405.1 uncultured Eubacteriales bacterium
CACTTCTCCCTGGGCGCCGCGTGCTCGGGCGGGGGTGGGGGGGGGCTTTTTTCCCGGTACTATATAAAAAATTCACAACCGCGCCGCCCTCGGGGGCGCCACTTCTATTCACTTCATAGCCAGGAACTCGGCGGCGGTTATTATTTTCGGGTGCTTGATGCCCGATTCGAGGAAGTCCTTGTCGCCTGTCAAGAGCACATCCACACCACTTGCTATGGCAGCGCGGAGTATGGGTCTGTCTGCCACGTCGCGCACACTCTGCTCGGCGTCCGTCTCCGGCTCTGGAACTGGTACAACCTCAATAGACATGAGCGCGGTCGCAAGAAAGCGTTCCATTGCATACAGTTTTGTCGGGAACTTCCGGTTAAATACGCGCCGCAACTCGTCTATGTTCTGCTCGCAGACTACGGCGTGATTCGGGTGCGTTACCGCCTTGGCGTATGCCAGAAAAGGTGTCCCGCCGGAGCTGAGCGCGGCAGAGATGAGAATGTTCGTATCTATGAGAACCTTCATTCGTTTGCGCCCTCGCTGCGCATATCTGCAATGAGCGCGTTCACGTCATCCTCGCTTGTAAGTCCGCTGCGTTCGGCCTCGTCCATCATTTCTCGCTGGAGCATCTGCATTGCGTAGACAGCCGAGTTGACCATGCGGACACTCTGACCCTCAACTATGAAGGTCACGCGGTCACCGCTGGATACACCCAGAGCGTCGCGCACGTCCTTGGGAATCGTTATCTGACCCTTGGACATCACTTTGGCATTGTCCATGAACACATCCATCTGTATCACCTCGGTATAGAAAGTAGGGATTACCCTACCTGTATTATATGCTGGAGGTGCGAAAAATTCAAGGAAATTCTGTTAACAAAGGAGCAATGACTATTGAATACACAAACTCTAATCATAACCGAAAAGCCCTCCGTTGCCCGCGCGATTGCCGCCGCGCTGGGGGCGAACGTGCGCGGCGACGGCTGCATACACGGGAATAGCCTCATAGTCTCGTGGTGCTATGGCCACCTCATAGAGCTGGCGACGCCCACGGCCTACGATGAAAAGCTCGGCAAGTGGCGACGCGAAGATCTGCCGATTCTGCCCGAGCCGTGGAAAATAAGCGTCATGCGGGACAAGCGGACGCAGTTTGAAATTCTGCGCGGCCTGATGCAGCGCAAGGACGTTGGTGAGGTCATCAACGCCTGCGACGCGGGACGCGAGGGCGAGCTAATTTTCCGACTCGTCTACGAAAAAGCCGGTTGTACTAAGCCCATGAAGCGGCTCTGGCTCAGCTCCATGGAGCCTGACGAGATACGCCGCGCGTATGCAAATATGCGCCCGGGTGCTGAATATGACAACCTCTACGCCGCCGCGCTGTTCCGGGCAAAGGCAGACTGGCTCGTCGGTATGAACGCCACGCGGCTCATGTCGCTGGTGTACCATCGGACGCTCAACGTAGGCCGCGTCGTGTCGCCGACGCTCGCGCTGTTGGTCGAGCGTGAGCGCGAGATTGAAGACTTCACGCCCAAAACCTTCTATACCGTCGCACTGGACTGCAGCGGTGTTTCACTGTCCAGCGAGCGAATTACAGACAAAGCCGACGCCGACGCGCTCGCAGACGCTTGCACGGGCGAGGTGCATATTACCAAAGTCGAGCGCCACGAGAAGTGCGAGAACCCGCCCGCGCTCTACGACCTGACGACGCTCCAGCGCGAAGCCAACCGCGAGCTGGGATTCACCGCGCAGCAGGCGCTGGACTATTTGCAGGCGCTGTACGAAAAGCGGCTCGTAACCTACCCGCGCACGGACAGCCGCTATCTCACCGACGGCATGGCGGCGACGGTGCCGGAGCTGGTGAGGGTTGCGGCGAAGCTGATGGGCGTAGACGCGCCAACGAGCGTCAACGCTGCACAGGTCTGTGACAGCTCCAAGGTCACCGACCACCACGCAATAATTCCGACGCCGAGCGCCGCGAGCGCCAACCTCGCCGCGCTCCCCGATGGAGAAGCGGCGGTGCTGCGGCTGGTGTGCTGCCAACTGCTCTGCGCCGTGGCCGTGCCGTTCATCTACGCTGAAACCACGGTTGAAGCCGAGTGCGCCGGTCACGCATTCAAGGCCAAGGCCAAGGGCAAGGCCGTCATCGACCTCGGCTGGCGGGCGTACAGGGGTGCGCCCGATTGGGCACCGCTGCCTGAGCTTTCCGAGGGCGTAAGCGTCGCCATCACAAGCGCAACCGTCAGGGAGGGCAAAACCACGCCGCCGGCCGCGTACACCGAGGACACGCTGCTCGCCGCTATGGAGCGCGCTGGCGCAAAGGATGCGCCTTCCGACGCCGAACATCGCGGCCTCGGCACGCCCGCGACGCGAGCCGCAACGATTGAAAAGCTCGTCAAAGGCGGCTTCGCCGAGCGCGTCAAAGGCAAACTTGTGCCGACAGACACCGGCGCGTCGCTCGTGACCGTGCTGCCCGAAGCCCTGCGCTCGCCGCTGCTCACCGCCGAGTGGGAGAACCGCTTGAAGCAAATAGAGCGCGGCGAGCTGGACGCGGGCAGCTTCCTCGCGGAGATTGAAGGTATGGTCAGCGGCCTCGTCGCAGAATACAAGCCCGTCGCGGAGGCCAGCGTCCTGTTCCCGACCGGGCGCACCGTTGTGGGCAAGTGCCCGCGCTGCGGAGGGGTAGTATCCGAGGCCAAGAACGGCTACTTCTGTGAATCACTTGACTGCAAGTTTGGCCTGTGGCGCGACAACAAATACCTCGCCGCCAAACGTATCTCGCTAACGCGCTCGCTGGCAACTGAGCTTCTCGAAAATGGCCGCGCGCACCTCGACGAAATCTACTCCCCACGCATGGACAAGTATTACCCCGGCGACCTCATCCTCCACGACGACGGCGAACACGCCAGGTATTTTCTGAGCTTCGGGGGTGGGAAGAAGTAATATCTCATTGACACTTAGTATATACTGTGGTATATACTAAGTAGAAGGAGGCGATTGCCGTGGAGACAGCAAGAATCTTTGAAAACGGACGCAGCCAGGCTGTGCGCCTGCCAAAGAAATACCGCTTTGACGGCGACGAGGTGTTCGTCCAGCGCCTGGGCGACGCCGTGCTGCTTACGCCGAAAGCCGACGCGTGGCAGACGTTTCTCAGCGGCCTGAACAGCTTTACGGACGACTTCATGGCCAGCGGGCGCGAGGCTGAAATCCCCACCGCGAGGGACAGCCTATGACGTATATGCTGGACACCAACATCTGCATCTACGCCATCAAGAACAAGCCCGAACAGGTGTTGGAACGGCTGGAGGCCAATCTGAGCAAGGGGCTGTGTATTTCAGCCATAACGCTCGCCGAGCTTGAGCACGGTGTGGAAAAGAGCTCGCGTCCAGACAGGAACGCGGCGGCGCTGCTGCAATTCCTGTCCATACTGGACGTGCTGCCCTTTGACGACCTTGCGGCGGTGGAGTACGGCAGGATATGCGCGCATCTTCAGAGGCTCGGTAAACCCATCGGCACGATGGATATGCTCATAGCTGGTCATGCGAAGGCCGAGGGGCTGACGCTAGTAACCAACAATGTGCGCGAGTTTGAGCGCGTTCCGGAATTGAGAATTGAAAATTGGGCTGAATAAGCTCACACGTTAAGGAGCAGCCTTCGGGCTGCTCCATTATTTTTGCACGAAGGGAGGAAAAACCTACGCCAGATAAACTAACCAGCATCACCGTGCTTGCCCATGATACGCTCGGCAGCATCACAGACGGCTACGAGCCGTGGGCGGCGTTTATTAATACCATGTCCCGCAACTACAAGTACGGCTTCGCCGACCAGCTGCTCATTCACGCCCAGCGGCCAGACGCGAGTGCTTGTGCTGGGTACGACGTGTGGACTGGGCGCATGGGGCGGTATGTGCGTCGCGGTGCCAAGGGCATCGCGCTCGTGGACAATAGCGGCGATTCACCAAAACTGCGCTATGTTTTCGACGTCTCAGATACCGGCGCGCGGAAGAACTCGCGCCCGTTTGAGCCATGGCAGGTGAACAGTGAAAACACCAGCGCTGTCGCCTCTGCACTCGAGGCTTGTTTCAGCGTCGAGCCGCGCGTCAGCCTCGCCGAACAGCTTGAAGTCGTGGCGGCGCAGCTCGCGGACGAATACTGGCTGGACAACAGCGGGGACATACTCGGCATCGTTGACGGATCGTTCCTGGAGGGGTACGATGAGTTCACGATAGGCGTCAAGTTCCGCAACGCCGCCGTCGTGAGCCTGACGCACTCGCTGCTGACGCGCTGCGGCTTTGAGCCTGAGAATTACCTGACGCCCGAAAACTTTGAGGATGTTTTTGAGTGGAACACGCCTGAGACCGCGAGCGCCCTCGGCACGGCGGTCAGCAGTATCAACCAGACCGTTTTGCGTGAGATTGAAAGAAGCATACGAAGCTATGAAAGGAGCCTGCACAATGACAGAAATAACCTACAGAACAGTGAACGACGTGCAAATCCCGAACCTGACCATTCCCGAGACGGCGCCAATAGGCCGGTACGGGAGGATGCGCCAGCGCTATCTCAAGGAGCACCGGCCGGTGCTGTGGAATCACCTCGTGCTGACGGGGACGCTGTACGAGCACCTGCACGAGATAGAAACAGCGGCGCAGAGCCGCATAGACCTGATACTGCCGAAGCTCGCGGAGGCGGCGGGCGCGACGGAAGCGCTGAAAGCCGCCGACCCGATGAAATGGACGGGCCTTATGAACGCCTGCAAAGCACAGGCCGAGGAAGTAGTTCTGAACGAGTTAATCTACAACTGAACCTGTTCGACGAAGCGGAGGACGTGGATGCGCCCTCCGCTTTCGTTTGTCCGCAGGATGTCATTGACGCTTTACTCCGCGAGGGCGAGAATACGAGTTATTTGCGCGAGCGCGTGGTCGCGGAGTTTGAGAAGCAACGCACATTAGATGAAATTGCCGCATTTCTGCCCACGGTCTACCACGGCGGTGTGGGCGTCAGCGTGAACGGCGAGCGCTACGCGGCATGGATGGGCTCGGATGGGATACGCATAGCGCAGGGTGATGCGGCGCGCTATGAGCACAACGCACAGATAATTTCGTGGGAATCCGCAGCCGAGCGCATATCCGAGCTTTTGAACACAGGTCAGTACGCTGGCAGTTGGGAGTTGGAGCGCAGCGCCGCGACTGAGCGCGAGCTGCTGGCACAACAAATAGTTTACCTCTACCGCGACTTGGTAGACGGGCAGGAAAACAGCCTTTTTCCGAGCCTCAACGGCATAAAAAACGGCCTGTTTCCCGATGTTACCGAGCGCGTCGCTGCAATGCTCGCTGACCATGAGCAGTGCGAAACGCTGCTGAACGAGTACCGGGATTTCCTCGCGGCATACAGAGCCGACCGAAGTGTCCTGCGCTTCCACTACCACAGGACCAATGAGATGCTCAACTCGCTCGAAAGCCAGCTCCTGCCGAGGGTACAGTTCCACTCTGACGCTGAGATTATCCCGTCTCCCCATCAGTTTATAACTAAGGACGAGATAGACAAGCTGCTCCGAGACGGCGGCAGTACCTCAGGCGGCAAGTGGCGCATCTTCCGTTACTTCACAGAGGAACATTCCACCGAGGACAAGGCAGACTTCCTCAAGCGTGAATACGGCATAGGTGGGCGTTCACACGCGCTGTCCGATGCACCCGGCAGCGATGAGAGCCACGACGCCAAGGGCATGACGCTCAGCAAGGGCGGCTGCGAGAATGTCAGCCTGACATGGCGGCAGATAGCCAGGCGCATTGACGAGCTCATTACCTCAGACCGCTTTATGACAGCCCTCGAGCTTGCTGTATACGACACGCACACGGCAGCTTACGCGCAGTACAACCGCGCAAAGCCCTACCACGACGGCGACATTGTACTCGTCCAATATGGAGGCGCGTTCTACACCTACGGCGCCGACGCCGAAACCGCCGCACACGCGCTTGGGCAGCGCACCCGTCAGGCCGGTGGCTTGGATTATGTCGAGATTATGGAAGAACAGATCGAGCCGGCGCTGGACTCCCTGCGCGCGTACAAGCCCGTGACGCTCAATTATGAGAACGGTACGGAGCTCACGGTGGACTTTCATCTTCCCGACGATCTGCGGGAACAATACGAGCAGAGGCTATATGAAGCGCTCATAGCGAGCGACTACTACGCGGACGCAGTGATGAACTCCGACGAGGAAAATGCGACGCTGACCGGCGAGCGCGTGCTCCGGGAATATGCCGCAGATTCTGACGACAGGGACTTCCAGCGTACCTACTACGACAACCCAAGACTGCGCGACGAGCTAAACCGCGCGGCTCTGGACGCCGCGTACCACGACCTGAGCGAGCCGCCTTCCGAGGACGAGCCAGTTATAAGGCCGCGCGACCCGATGGCTCCCGCATACAACGTCGGAGACTTCGTGTGGATTGAACGTCGCCAGTTTGAAATAACAGATATCTTGGGCGACCATGTAGAGCTGCTGCAAAGTGGTCTGGACATCCCCATATACCGTTCTGAGAGCAAGGAATACTTCGAGCTATATCTCAAGCAGGACACGCGCAACAGACAGATTACAGATTTTCTGACCGCTGACCTTGATGACGAGAGCGGTCAGCTTGTAAATAGGCTGCTGACCGATGAGGACAGGGCGCAGATAGCACACTGGCTGCGCGATGGCGAGGGCAATACGCAGATTAGCGAGCGCCTTGAAGTGCTGCTGGATGGGCGTGACGGCATAGAGCCTGACGGGCTGCACTACAGCATAACGGGAGATAACGGGAACATCGTTGCCGCTGGTTTCCTGCCGTGGGAGCAGCTCGCCGAGGCCTTGCGTGGGATGTATAAAAGGGATATGGCGCGGGGCATTGAGAATGAAGCCGGTGCGCCGGATATTACTTACCTTGACCTCAAGGAGACGCCTGCTGAGGACGAACCAGAGTTTGACGACACCCCGGTCAACATCCAGCCGCGCGAACCGATGGCGTCGGCCTACGGCGTCGGGGACTTCGTGTGGTACGAGGGACGTGAGTACCAGATTACCGACCTCCAGCGCGGCTACGTTGAGCTTCTGCCGCCAGAGTTACCCATCCCTGTTTACCGCACCGAGAGCCGCGCAGACTTCGAGCGCGGGCTGCTCGCAGACGAGCGCAACAGGTACATCACGGATTACCTCACTACCGAGACAGACAACGACGCGCGTGAGCAGCTTACGAAAACCGTCGCCTACTATGACGCCGAAAAAACACACCTGCCCTACGATGTTGTTTTCCAGACCATAGGCTCCGCGCCTGAACCAGAACCAGAACCGCCTGCGCCGAACACGCCGAACAACTTCCGCATCACGGACGACCACCTCGGCGAGGGCGGGGCCAAGTCAAGGTTTCGCACCAACATGGACGCGATTCATCTATTGAAGCAGCTTGAAGCTAATGGGCTGGCCGCGACTGCTGGCGAGCAGGAGACGCTTTCACGTTACACCGGCTGGGGCGCTATACCAGAAGCGTTCGATGATAGCAAACCGGAATGGCGGCGAGAGTTTGAAGAGCTCAAAGCCGCGCTGACGCCCGAAGAATACGAGGCCGCGCGCGGCTCCACACTCAACGCGCACTACACCTCGCCCACGGTCATCCGCGCAATCTACGACGCACTTGGCAACATGGGCTTCGAGAGCGGGCGCATTTTGGAGCCGGCCATGGGCGTAGGTAACTTCTTCGGTCTGCTGCCTGAGAGCATGGCGCACAGTGAGCTTCACGGCGTGGAGTTGGACAGCATCACCGGGCGCATTGCCAGGCAACTCTATCCGGAAGCTGAGATTACCGTCGCGGGCTTCGAGACGACCAACCGGCCCGGCTTCTACGACCTTGCCGTCGGCAACGTGCCGTTCGGCAACTACCAGGTGTTTGACCCGGAGTACAACCGCCTCGGCTTCAGCATACACAACTATTTCGCCGCCAAAATGCTCGACCAGGTGCGTCCGGGCGGCATCGTCGCGTTCGTGACATCGCGCTACACGATGGACGCGAGGGACGAGAGCGTAAGGTGCTATCTTGCAGAGCGCGGCGAGCTGCTGGGCGCTATCCGCTTGCCGAACAACGCCTTTCTCGCCAATGCCGGTACGGAGGTTGTCACGGACATCATCTTCCTACAGCGCCGCGAGCTGCCCTTAACTGAGCTGCCAGAGTGGGTACACGTCGGCGAGACGCCGGAGGGCTTCAAGATAAACAAATACTTTTTGCAGCACCCGGAGATGGTGCTGGGAACGCCCACTGACGAGAGCACGCAATACGGGCGGCAGGATTACACAGTCGCCCCCATCGAGGGCGCGGACCTGGCCGAGCAGCTACACGAGGCCATCCAGCACATCCACGGCGAGTACGCGGAGCGTGAAATAGAGCAGGCCGAAGTCCCGGACATAATTCCAGCCGAGCCTGATGTGCGCAACTACAGCTTTACGCTTGTGGACGGCGACGTGTTCTACCGCGAGGGAGGCATCATGGTCAAGCAGGACGTAAGCGCCACTATGTCCGAGCGCATCAAGGGCCTGGTGGAGCTGCGGGACTGTACACGGCGGCTCATTGAGCTGCAAACCATAGACGCGGGCGACGGTGTTATAGCCGCCGAGCAGCGGCGTCTGAACGAGCTGTACGACGCTTTCAATGCCAAGCATGGACTCATTTCTAGCCGCGAGAGCAAGCGGGCGTTCGAGGACGACAGCTCGTATTATCTGCTGTGCTCACTTGAGATACTGGACGACGACGGAAATCTGGAGCGCAAGTCGGACATGTTCACCAAGCGCACTATCCAGCCGCACCGACCGGTCGAGCACACGGAGACGGAGGTTGAATCGCTGGCGGTTTCCATGAATGAAAAGGCTCGCGTGGACTTGCCATATATGGCGAAACTTTGCGGCAAAAGTGAGGACGAAGTAGCCGCCGAACTGCAAGGCGTTATCTTCCGCGTACCAGGCACAGACCACTATATTACAGCGGATGAATACCTCTCGGGCAACGTGCGCGAGAAATTGCGTGAAGCCGAAGCCGCCGCCGAGAGCGACCAATCGTACAGCGTCAACGTCGATGCCCTCCGCGCCGCACAGCCTCACGACCTGACCGCCAGCGAGATTGACGTGCGTCTTGGTGCTACGTGGATTGAGCCGAGGTACATTCGGCAGTTCATAAATGAGACGTTTAAGCCCTCGTTTTGGGCCTCGCAGAGTATTAAGGTGCACTATTCGCCCGTCACCGGCGAGTGGCGCGTCGAGGGTAAAAGTGCCACGGGTGCGAACGACGTCAACGCCTATAACACCTATGGCACGCAGCGCATGAACGCGTATAAGATACTCGAAAACACGCTGAACCTTCGAGACGTGCGCGTTTATGACAAGGTCGTAGACGTTGACGGCACGGAGCGCCGCGTTCTCAATTCCAAGGAGACTACCCTTGCCCAGCAGAAGCAGCAGGTCATAAAGGACGCCTTCAAGGACTGGCTGTGGAAAGACCAGCAGCGACGTGAAACGCTGGTGGCCAAGTACAATGAGCTTTTCAACAGCATAAAGCCGCGCGAGTACGACGGCTCACACCTGACCTTCCCCGGAATGAACCCGGAGATTGAGCTGCGCCAACACCAGCGCGACGCGATTGCGCGCATCCTCTACGGCGGCAACACGCTGCTCGCCCACGAAGTGGGCGCGGGCAAGACGTTTACAATGGCCGCGGCGGCGATGGAGGCCAAACGGCTGGGATTGTGCAGCAAGCCCATGTTTGTGACGCCTAACCACCTGACAGGCCAGTGGGCAAGCGAGTTTTTGAGGCTTTATCCCTCCGCGAATATCCTCGTCACGACGAAGAAAGACTTCGAGAAGGCCAACCGTCAGAAATTCTGCGCCCGCATAGCCACCGGCAACTACGACGCTGTAATCATCGGTCACAGCCAGTTTGAGAAGATCCCCGTGTCCCAAGAGCGGCAAGAGCAGCTTTTGCAGGACCAGATTGACGAGATAACTGAGGGCATACGCGAGCTGAAAAGCTCCAACGGTGAGCGCTTCAGCATCAAGGCCATGGAACGCACGAAAAAGGGGCTTGAGGCCAAGCTCAAGAAGCTATTGGATTCACCGCGCGACGATGTGGTCACGTTTGAAGAATTGGGAGTTGACCGCCTGTTCGTGGACGAGGCACATTCGCATAAAAACCTCTACTACCAAACAAAAATGCAGAATGTAGCGGGCTTGTCCAGCTCGGAAGCCCAAAAGTCCTCAGATATGTACATGAAGTGCCGCTACCTTGACGAGAAAACCGGCAGCAAGGGCGTCGTGTTCGCCACCGGCACTCCCGTCTCGAACACGATGGTCGAGCTGTACACCATGCAGCGTTACTTACAGCATGATACGCTCGAAAACCTCGGCATGAGCCACTTCGACGCCTGGGCGGCGAACTTCGGTGAGACGGTCACGGCGATGGAGTTAGCTCCGGAAGGCTCAGGGTATCGCGCGCGTACACGATTTTCTAAGTTTTTCAACCTCCCGGAGCTTATGAGCATATTCAAGGAGGTCGCAGACATTAAAACTTCCGATGAGCTGAATTTACCGAAACCCGAGGTTGTGTACCACAACGAGGTGTCTCAACCCACGGAGATACAGAAGGCGCTCGTAAAAGAACTTTCCGAGCGCGCTACGAAAGTCCATTCCCGGCAAGTTGACCCAAGCGTGGACAATATGCTCGCTATCACCAACGACGGCCGTAAGCTCGGACTCGACCAACGCGTGGTGAATCCACTTCTGCCCGACGAGCCGGGGGCAAAGGTCAACCGCTGTGTGGACAACGTGTTTAAGATTTGGGAGGACACAAAATCTGACCGCCTGACCCAAATTTTGTTTTGCGACCTTTCGACTCCCGGCAAAGGTTTCAGCGTTTATGACGACATACGCTCTAAACTTATTGCTCGTGGTGTGCCTGAGAACGAGATAGCTTTCATCCACGACGCCAACACCGATGAGAAAAAGAAAGCACTGTTTGCCAAAGTACGCTCCGGACAAGTCCGCGTCCTCATGGGCAGCACCGCTAAGATGGGCGCGGGGACAAACGTTCAGGACAGGCTTATAGCTCTCCACGATCTCGATGCTCCCTGGCGTCCCGGTGACCTCGAACAGCGCAAGGGGCGCATTGAAAGGCAGGGCAATATGAACGAGACTGTCCATGTGTACAGGTACGTCACTGAAAATTCCTTCGATTCGTACCTCTGGCAGACTTTGGAGAACAAACAGAAGTTTATTTCGCAGATTATGACCTCTAAAAGCCCGGTGCGCTCATGCGAGGATGTGGACGAAACAACGCTCTCATTCGCGGAGATTAAAGCTCTGTGCGCGGGCGACCCGAGGATAAAAGAAAAAATGAATTTAGACGTCGAAGTCTCGAAGCTGCGGCTGCTCAAGTCCAGCTTCCAGAGCCAGAAGTACACGCTTGAGGACAACATCGCACGGTACTTCCCGCGCGAGATTGCGGAGACTAAGGCGCGAATTGTCGCGCTCGAGTCGGACATACAGACCAGAGAAGCGCATCCCGTGCCATCGGACAGTTTTGCAGGAATCGAGATGGATGGCGTCCGTTACACGGAGCGCGTCGCTGCTGGCGAGGCGCTTTTAAATTTATTGCGCACGGTACAGGACACGAGGCCTGTTCACGTCGGCAGCTTTCGCGGCTTCGACGTGGAAGTTTCGCTTGAACAATTCGGAAAGCACGGCCTCACGCTCAAAGGCGCGGCTGAGCACCATGTCAAGCTGGGAGCCGACGCGCTCGGCAATATCCTGCGTGTCGAGAACGCGCTTGCTTCATTGGACAAAAAGCTAGATACGAACCGCGTTCGGCTTGTAGACTTGGAGCGTCAGGTCGAGAACGCACGCGAGGAGCTTGAAAAGCCATTCCCACAGGAGGCCGAGCTCGCTGAAAAGAGTGCGCGGCTTATACAATTGAACGCAGAATTAGATATGGAGAATAACGCACCGCCTGAGCCGGTTGCCGAGGAAAATGAGGATGAGCGCCCGTCGCTGCTCGCAAAACTTAAGGAACCCATACCGCTTTATGAACCGAAACCACAACACCAAGTTATGGAGGCTTGCAGATGAACCTGAAAGAACAGTTAATTGAGAAAATGGAGGCCGAGTTTGAGCATTTTCACTCGTGGCTGCTGGAACAGCCGCCGGAGGAAGTCCTGGATCTCGCATACGATTACCTCACGAAGCAAGATATTTTGATGAACCTGGAGGATACCGACCTTTCGCCGGCGCAGATTGAGACGATGCTGCGTTCACCTTGTCCGCTGGAGGACGTGTTGCGGGACTGCTTCCACATTGACCAGGCTGACTACAACTACACCCTCAAAGTCCTCATAGATCAGCGCGCCGACATGGAGATGGAGAAGCAGCGCGCCATACCCATCTACAATGGCACGGCGCGGGAGGCAAAAGAGCAAGGTGAGCTGGACAAGTTCAAGGCTTCGGCTGAGGCCGACGAGAATTGCAAAACCGCCATTGAAAACGCCATCGCCCGTAACTATGACGGCTCGCGTCTGAACACCAGCGCCGCGATACGCGAGGTGCGCGAGCAGTTTGGCGACAAGCGGCTCACCCGCGTTACTGCATCGCTCGTAGTCAACAGGCAATCTGATGCCCGTATCAGTCCGGAGAATATGAAATGGGCTGAGAAGAACGCCACGACGAAAAACGTGTTCACTGACCGCACCCATTCCGGGCTTCTGGACATCTTCGCCACTCGGTTGCGTGAGAGTGAACGCAAACGCGCCAGGGAGGCAGAACGGTGAGTAAAACGCGCAACGCGTTCCTGCTCGTCCGCATAAACGCCGAGGAACGCGCCGAGATTCAAAACTGTCTCGACGAAGTGTGGGTCGCGCTGGATGATGTACTGCGTAAGCTGGCGGTCATTGAGTAATGGCCGTCACTCGCATCATCCCTATCCGCGGCTCAAAAGGCCAGAGCGTTATACGCTCGCTCACCGAGCGAACAGACTACGTCAAGGCCCCGGAGAAAACTGAAAATGGCTCGTTAGTCTATATAGAGAGCTTAACACCGAGCTGGACATTGAGAGCAAAGCGCCGTCTGAGCCTGTCAGCTAGGAAAAAGAAGATAAGCGACCGTCACTACTTGCAAAACTCAAAGAACCAATACCGCTTTACGACCCGAAACTACATAACCAAGTTAAGGAGGCTTGCAAATGAACCAATACGAACAGCTTGAAGCAAAGATGAACACAGAGTTTGACACTTACCGTGACTGGCTGCTCACACAGCCGCCAGAGGAAATTTTGAATCATGCAAATGAGTACAACGCAAAGCAGGAAATAATGGCAGCCCTGTCTGATGCAGACCTTTCACCTGCACAAATTGAAACTCTGCTGCGCTCGCCCTGCCCGCTGGAGGACGTGTTCAAGGATTACCAGCAGATGGACTTTTTCTCAGACCCCGTGTGGGACTTCAGGGAGTTCATCACGATGCGGGCCGATGATGTTATGAAGCATCAGCGCGCTATTCCCATATACACCAGTACGCTTAACGATGCCCGCGAGCGTAACGAGCTGGGCGCGTTTGAAGCCTCAGCTAAGGCCGATGAGAATTGCAAAACAGCCATAGAGAACGCTATTGCCCGCAACTACGATGGCTCTCGGCTGATTACCAACGCCGCCATACAAGAGGTGCGGGAGCAGTTTGGCGACAAGCGCTTGGTGCGTGTGGCGGCGTCGCTTATAGTCAACAGGCCGCACGATGGACGCATCAGTCCGGAGAATATGAAATGGGCTGAGAAAAACGCCACCACGAAAAAGCTCTCCACGGATCGTACACACTCCGGCCTGCTGGACATTTTCGCTACGCGCCTGCGCGAGAGCGAGCGCAAACGTGAGAGGGGTGCGGAGCGGTGAAAAACACGCGCAATACGTTCCTGCTTGTCCGAATAAATGACGAGGAACGCGCGCAAATTCAGACTCGGATGGCACTCGCCGGGACGAAGAACATGAGCGCCTTTATTCGCAAAATGGCGCTCGACGGGCGAATCATTCTGCTGGACATGGATGAAATAAAGACGCTGGTGAGCCTCCTGCGGCGCACCAGCGCAAATGTTAACCAGATTGCGAAACGCGTCAATTCCACCGGTCGAGTTTATGAGAACGACCTCTCGGAGATTCAAAACCGTCTCGGCGAGGTGTGGGCTGCACTGGACGGCGTGCTGCGAAAACTGGCGGTCATTGAGTAATGGCCGTCACTCGCATCATCCCTATCCGCGGCTCAAAAGGCCAGAGCGTTATACGCTCGCTCACCGAGCGAACAGACTACGTCAAGGCTCCGGAGAAAACTGAAAATGGCTCATTGGTCTATGCCTACGGATGTACACCACAGCTCGTCGCGGCAGAGTTCGCACTCTCAAAACGTCAGTACGCGCAACACACTGGGCGCAAGGCTCCGGGCGTGATTGCCTACCACATACGCCAATCGTTCAAGCCCGGTGAGATTACGCCTGAGGAAGCAAACATCGTAGGGCGCGAGCTGGCCGAGCGCTTCCTCAAGGGCAAGCACGCCTACATTGTCTGCACCCATGTGGATAGGAAGCACATCCACTCGCACATCATTTTCAACTCGACCACTCTCGACGGCACGGCGAAATTTCAGAATATTTTTAACTCGTCTCGTGTCGTATCCCGGCTCTCCGACCTCATTTGCCTCGAACACAGCCTGTCCGTAATTAATAATCCTCAACGTTACAGCGGGATTACCTACGATAAGTGGCTTGGTGACAAAAAGCAGCTCTCGCACCGTGACGTGCTGCGCGCTGCCATCGACGACGCACTCGCGCGGAAACCTAAAACTTTTGACGAGCTAATACGGCTTGTGCGTGAAAGTGGTTACCGTGTGAGCGAGGGCAAGAGCGTTACTTTTTACAAGCCCAGGCAGAAGGGCATCAAGCTCCATACACTCGGCGCTGGCTACTCCGAGGCCGAGTTGCGCGCGGTCATTGAGGGTAAAGCGGCGCACAATCCGCGCGGCAAACGCGAGCGCGTGAATCTACTCATAGACATCGAGGCCAGGCTCGCAGCGGGCAAAGGCGGTGGCTACGCACAATGGGCGAAGGTTTTCAACGTAAAGCAGATGGCGAAAACCTTGCTGTATTTGCAGGAACACGGTATCAAGGGACGCGAAGAACTCAATGCCCGCGCCGACGCCGCGAGTGAAAAGCTCGCTGCCGTGAACGAGCGCATCAAAGCGATTGACGCACAGATCAAGGAGTTCGCCGAGCTGCGCGGGCAGATCGTGACCTATGCCAAAACGCGCAAAATCTTCGACGAGTATAAGGCGGCGCATTACTCACGCAAGTTCTACGACGCGCATGAGGATGCCATCGAGCAGCACCGCGCGGCGAAGCGATACTTCACAGAGCACTGTTTCGGGAAGCTGCCAAAGGTCAAAGACATCAACGAGCTGTTCGATAAACTCGTTGCGGAGAAGCGCGCGGCATACGCCGAGTACAGGGCAATCCGCGACGAGCACCGCGAGCTGCTCGTCCATCGCCACAACGTCGAGGTGTTCCTTGGCGAAGAAAAACCAGCCGCGTCCTATCAGGATCGCGGAGAAAGATAAGCACCCGCGAGGGTGCGCCGCCGAAAAAAGCTCCAGGCAAGTGCCTGGAGCTTTTTGAGCTTTTGGGGTTTGGGGGCGTTAGCCCTCAACAGGCATTTTTGAGTGTGTATATACGCACTCATTGCTTGCTGTTTCCCGAACCTCAAATATCGCTATTTGGTAAAATGTCCACGAGTTTGCACACAAAGGCTCCCCGGATTCTTCCGGGGAGCCTTGACTTTTAACCTATCGCCTCGCAGAACCGCATCAGCATCGCGGCCACCTGCGCTCTTGTGGCCTCGCCCTGCGGTGTGAGGGTGCTTTCGCTGGTGCCGTTCACGATGCCTGAGCCGCAGGCCCACTGCATGGCGGGGATGGCGTATTCGCTCAAATCTGCGAAGTCGGCGTAGCTGAGGATGTTGGTGTCCTCGCCAACGGACACGTCATAGCCCTTGTAAACCGCGTAGCGGTAGAGGATCACCGCAAGCTGCTCCCGCGTTACGGCATCATCCGCGCCGAACAGCCCGCCGCCGTAGCCGCCCACAATGCCCTCGCTGGCCGCCCAGCGGACGGCCTCGGCGTAGTACGCATCCCCGGCCACATCGGTAAAGTCCATCGCGTCGTCCACAACCGGCTCGCCCTCCAGCCGGTAGAGGATGGTCACGATCATACTCCGGCTGGTGGTGGCATGGGGTGCAAAGTCGGTTTCGCTGACGCCGTTCATCATGCCGTTTTCATAGACGAACCGCACCGCGCCGGCAAACCAGTCGCCGTCATCCACGTCGCCAAAGGGCAGCGGCTCCGGGGCGATCTCGGCAAAGGACGCCTCCACCGTTACCCGTCCGGCGGGCATGGTGAACGTGTACTTGCCGTCGCCCTTGTCCGTGAGGGTGCTTTCGTTGTCCCGGCTGTCGAGGACGGTCAGGCTCTCCAGCTCATACCCCTCGTCCGGGGTGACAGTGATGGTCACGGTGGTTCCGCGGGAGGCCCGGCTGGGGCTGACGCGCACAGTGCCGTTTTCCGCATCGGGAGCGGTGACGGCGTAGGTGGTGGGGCCGCCGCCGGAGCTGTACCGGGAGACGGTGACGGTGCAGGTGGCGGTCTTTGCGCCGTCCTCCGTGGTGACAGTGATGGTGGCGGTGCCCGCACTCACGGCGGTGACAACGCCATTTTCAACTGTGGCGACGTTGGCATCGCTGGTGCTCCACGTCACGTTTTTGTTGGTGGCGTTGTCGGGAGCCACCGTGGCCGTGAGGGTCTCGGTGTCGCCCACATAGAGGCTGGTGCTGGTCTTGTTCAGCGTTACGCCGGTGACGGGAACCGTGGCGGCGGTCACGGTGACTTCACAAGTGGCGGTCTTGCTGCCGTCCTCTGTGGTGACGGTGATAGTTGTGTTTCCTTCGCCAACGGCGGTGACTTTGCCGTTGGCATCCACGGTGGCGACATCGGGCTTATCACTGCTCCAAGTCACGCCTTTGTTGGTGGCGTTGGCCGGTTCCACCGTAGCGGTGAGGGTCTCGTTATCTCCTACATAGAGGTTGAGACTATCTTTATTCAACGAAACACCAGTAACCGAAACCGAGGCAGGTGCACTGATGGTAATGCTTAAATCCTTGCTATCGCTACCGCTGGCATTGGTGGCGGTCACGGTGAAGCTGTAGGTGTTCGCTGTGGTGGGTGTACCGGAGATTGTGCCGGTGTAGGTATCCAGTGTCAACCCCGCAGGCAGGGTGCCGCTGGTGACATTCCATGTAATGGTGGGGTCGCCGGTGGCGGTAAGGGTCTGGCTGTATACAGTACCCACCTCGCCGTCAGGCAGGCTTTCGGTGGTGGTGATGGTGGGGGCAATTTTTACCGTACCGTTGCCGATGGGCGTACCCTCCAGCTTGCCGCCGCTCTCTACCGTGATGGTCTTGTCCTCCGGCACGGTGAGGCTGGACCCCTCCGGGATCGTCAGGCTCTCGCCCTCGCCGATGGTCAAATTCTCCTGCAAGGTCACACTGCCGTACACGGTGCCGGTGCCGTTATTAAAGACGATACCTGTACCGGAAGGAGTCACAGGACTGGAATTCGATGTAATCCCTCCAGTGTCGCCGCTGGCTTTCACAATGGCGCTGTTGCTGACGTTCAGGCTGGGCGTCCTGGAGCTGGAGTCGCTGGAGCCAAACAGAAATCTTATCCCGGCACCATGCGTTCCGCTGCCCGTCGCGGTCAGGCTACCGCCATTCACAGACAGAGAGGCGGACGAACTACTGCCGGCCCGCACTGTTACACCATCGCCGGAGGAACTACTATTTTCAGCTGTGACATCGGCGTTCTGGATAGTCAGGGTGGCATTGCCGCCGTTGCTCTGGACCAAGATTCCTGAATTAACGGAGACGCTGGCAGTCAGACTGCCGTTGCCCATGATGGTCAGGCTGGCATTGCCGGTAGATTCGTTGTGCGCCAACACACAGATTCCATTGCCGACCTCTGCTATTGTATTGGTGCCCTCCAATGTGATAGTCAAGTTTGCATCGCCGTTCTGATTGAGTACGCCGATGGCCGCGCCAGCGATAAAAGTGCTGGTATCCGTAGACACGCTCTCTTTAATTGTGGCGTTGCGCAAGGTCAGAGTGCTACCGTCCCACTTGATGTTGTAGTTGTTGGCATTAGCGCCATCTTTCACCACTTCTCCGCTTTCGTTTGTGATGGCGTAAACGATACTGTCAGAACTTCCGGCAAGCGCCTCGCCTCCCACATAAACGGTATTCGGCCCTGCCGCCAGCGCCGTGACGGGCAGCAGGCCCAGGCAGAGGGCGAGCGCGAGGCAGGCGCTCAGCAGTCGTTTCCGTATCATGTCATCTCCTCCTTGGTTTTGGTGCTCTGGCCGCTCCTGCGGCCACGCCGTTTTTTCTTAAGTTTCTCGTTTTGACAACCCCCCAGCAGGGAGCTGGGAAACTGGTGGTAGTGGCGGCAGGAGCCGCAGTCGATGCTGGCCGGGTCGTCGTCCACCATGTCTGCCTCCGGGCAGGCGTCCTCAATCGTCAGGAGGACGGGACGGCCCGCCGGGGTGTAAACCGGCCCGTCATAGTAGTCCTCGTAGTCCTCCACATAGCCCAGCGCACGCAGCTGCGGGTCTCTGCACTGTTCATACATGAACGGCATCCGCTCTAAATTGATGTAGCAGGCATCCACTTCATCAAGGAAACTAACAGCCGCCGTTTTGTTCCCCAAATTCTCTGCGATATAGGACAGAATACCGTCCAAATCCTGTTCTGCAAGGGGCGTGTTCTCTATTTTATAGCCCATGCCGCGCCCTCAGTTCTTTCAAGGACTCTCGGGCGTCCGTTGTTTTGCCCTCGCGGATTTCATCCTCGGCCTTGGCCAGCTTTGCATACACGTCCAGAAGATACATTTTTTCCTCGTAGGCTTTCATGCTCATAATGACCATATCCCCGTAGCCGTTTTTCGTGATATACACCGGCTCGTCGGACTCGCTGCACATTTGGGAGATGGCGGCGGTATCCTTTAGGTCACGGATCGGAATAATGCGTGGCATTTGACCAGCTCCTTTCGTGACATTATTGTACCACAATTATGTCTCAAGCGCAAGAGCGAAGTGAGCTGCCGGTTGTGGAATTACAGCCTTTTCTATTTATGAGGCAAAAACCGATACCCGACGCCATGCACTGTCTCGATATAAACGGGGTGCTTTGAATTGTCTCTGAGTTTCTTCCGCAGTTCCGCAATCACTGCCGACACGTCCCGGTTATAGTGGCTTTCGGTCATCCAAACCGTTTCGCAGATTTTCTCCGGCGTCAGAACGATGCCGGGATTTTCCGCAAAGTAGAGCAGCAGCCGAAACTCCCGCCGCCGCAGGCGCACCTCATTTCCGGCCAGCGTCAGCCGGTGCCGGATCGGGTCGATCACCAGCTCGCCGCGGTGCAGGACGGAGGCGTCCGGCTGGGATATATCATAGCGATTATACAGGGTATAGCGGCGCAGCAGCGCCAGCGCGTGCGCGCCGATGGCCTCTGGCGCTGACTTTGCGGAAAAGCACATATCCGCGCCGCCTTTGAGCATTTTCGTTCTCGTGTCCTCGTCCCACTCGTCGGCAAGCAGCATGATAGGGGTCGGACGGGACTTGCGCAGGGCGGCCAGTATCTTCAGCCATGTTTCTTTGTTCTCCTCCGGCAGCGCCAGTATCAACAGGTGACAGGGCTTTTCTGCAAAGCGGCGTGTACCATCTTGGATGCTGGCCGTATATGCGGATAGTATGCCCTCCTCCAAAAACAGCGTTTGCAGGCGTTCAAACAGTTGTAGGGAGATTCCCACCATGAGGACTTGATTCTCCATATTGCCGTTGTTCCTCCACTTGTCGAAATGCGTCTCAATTTGAGACACATTTCGGCGGGTCGCAAAAGCAAAAGAGGGAGGCTGTTGCCTCCCTCTCCCGCCAATGTCATTTCTTATTGTACAATGCTCTCGCAAAACCGCATCAGCATGGCGGCCACCTGCGCTCTTGTGGCCTCGCCCTGGGGCGCGAGGGTGCTTTCGCTGGTGCCGTTCACGATCCCCGCGCCGCAGGCCCACTGCATGGCGGGAATGGCGTATTCGCTCAAATCCGCGAAGTCGGCGTAGCTGAGGATGTTGGTGTCCTCGCCAATGGACACGTCATAGCCCTTGTAAACCGCGTAGCGGTAGAGGATCACCGCAAGCTGCTCCCGCGTTACGGCATCATCCGCGCCGAACAGCCCGCCGCCGTAGCCGCCCACAATGCCCTCGCTGGCCGCCCAGCGGACGGCCTCGGCGTAGTACGCATCCCCGGCCACATCGGTAAAGTCCATCGCGTAGTCCACCACCGGCTCGCCCTCCAGACGGTAGAGGATGGTCACGATCATGCTCCGGCTGGTGGTGGCATGGGGGGCAAAGTCGGTTTTGCTGACGCCGTTCATCATGCCGCTTTCATAGACGAACCGCACCGCGTCGGCGAACCAGTCGCCGTCATCCACGTCGCCAAAGGGCAGCGGCTCCGGAGCGATCTCGGCAAAGGACGCCTCCACCGTCACACGGCCAGAGGGCATGGTGAACGTGTACTTGCCGTCGCCCTTGTCCGTGAGGGCGATCTCGTTGTCCCGGCTGTCCAGGACGGTCAGGCTCTCCAGCTCATACCCCTCGTCCGGGGTGACAGTGATGGTCACGGTGGTGCCGCGGGAGGCCCGGCTGGGGCTGACGCGCACAGTGCCGTTTTCCGCATCGGGAGCGGTGACGGCGTAGGTGGTGGAGCCGGAGGAAATTCTGGTAAACCCGGCGGTCACGGTCACATCACCGGCAGGCATGGTGAAAGTGGTGCTTTCGCTGGACGCATTGGCAAAGGTGACACCATCAGAAGAAGTCCAACCGGTAAAGTGATACCCGCTGTTGGGGGTAGCGGTGAGGGTGACGGATTCGCCCTCTGCCGCCGTGTTTTTGTCGGCGGTGGCCGTACCGCCTCCCGACGCATTGACAGTAACCGTATAGACCTTTTCAAACTTTGCGGTAAGGCTGCGATTGCTGCTGGCTTGGAAGGCATAGGTGGTATCGGTACTCACGGTCTGGTCGCCTTCCATCCAGCCCACAAAGCGGTAGCCGCTGTTGGCCGTGGCGGCAAGGGTGACTTCATCGCCCGCCGTTACGGTAGCCGAGGTGCCGCTGCCATTCACCGTCACGGTGCCTGCCTCCACGGGGTCAACATCGGCGGTGATGGTGTAGGTGGTTGGTGCAGGCTCATTGACTGTCAAGGTAGCCGCTTCACTTGTGACGCTGCCTGCGCTGTTGCTCACCACACAGCGGTATTGATAGCCGTTCATGATGGTAGTGGTAGCCTCTTCGGTATAGGTAGCATCGGTGGCATCACCAATATCCTTCCAGTTTTGGCCGTTGTCGGTACTTTGCTGCCATTGATAGGACAGGTTTTCGCCGCTGGCCGCAACGGTAAAGGTGGCGGTCTGGCCCACGGTCACAGTTGCGTTATCGGGCTGGTCGGTGATGGCGGGGGCGTTCACGACTGTGCCGCTACCGCCGGTGGGGTCGCCATTCATGGTGCCCTTGTTGACGATGGTGCCGTTGTTGGTCAGGTTGCCGTTGGTGTTGAGGGAAGACCCCTCCGGGATGGTCAGGGTTTCGCCCTCGCCAATGGTGAGGCTTTCATCCAGGGTCACATCGCCGTACACGGTGCCGGTATTGCCGTTAAAGACGATGCCGGTGCCTTGCGGGGTTGGTTCACTTACCTGGGATGCATTGATACTTGTGGCTTTGACCAATGCGTTGTTTTGGACCGTCATGGAAGTGCTTGGGTCGGTAGTTCCATATGACACAGAAAAAACGATTCCGTATCCTTTTGTACTTTGAGCGGTCAAACTTCCACCGTCTACCGAAAGAGAAAGTGCAGGAGAACCTTGGCTATTGGACTTTATACTAACGCCGTGATAACTCTGGCCTTCAATATTTGCTACAACAGAAGCATTGTTGATCGTCAGAGAGGCATTGCCTGACTGGCTTGAGATGGTAATTCCGTTCCAGCCGCTGCCAATAGCTTCAAGGCTACCCTTCGGATCATTCCCGTCGGATTGAATGACCAGAGTTGAGTTACCATTACCATTGGATGCGTCAACACAAATCCCACTGTACCCACTGACTGTATTGCTACCAATCAATTTGATTGTTAGAGAAACCGATTGATCGCTTGTGGTCGTAGCATAAATTCCGTAGTCTTGAGGTTCCGCATTGCTTGAATTACCCCTACCCTGGATCGTCGCATTCTTCAGTGTCAGGGTACCGCTGCCGTCGTAGTAGACATTGTAGTCACTTTCACTACCAGATTCCAATTTTCCATCAGCAGTTGTTTTCCAATAGCCGCCCGTAGTAATATCCGTCTCGCCCACATACAGCGTAGCAGGCGCATCTCCCGCCGCCAGCGCCGTAACGGGCAGCAGGCTCAGGCAGAGGGCGAGCGCGAGGCAGGCGCTCAGCAGTCGTTTCCGTATCATGTCATCTCCTCCTTGGTTTTGGTGCCGGAGCGCAACACCGCGCCGAGCGCAATCCCGGCAGCGAGAGCGGCGAGGGCGAGCGCGGCGGCGTACACGCGCATTTGCCGCTGCCGCTCCTTTACGAGCGCCACGCGCGTCTCATTGCTGTACACGCCGCCGCCCCCTTTCCGATGGAACGCAAAAAGACGCGCCGCACCCACGGCTGAACCGTGGACGCAGCGCGCCCGATTTCGGCATTATTAAATTCCGCGCAGCAGAAAAGGACAGACTTATCCTGTCTGTCTGTCTGTCTGTCTGTCTGTCTGTCTGTCTGTCTGTCTGTCTAATTATGGGGTTAAACCCCCGTTTGTCAAGAGGGTTTTTGTAAATTCTCATGCCCCGCCCTCCTCATTCTTCGCGGCCAAACCGCTTGCACCCATTATATATGACTTTCCCCCGCCTGACAAGAGTGGAACGGCGCAAAAACACTTCCCGCACACCGCCGCGGAAGGAGCGGCGGCGCGGACGCCGGTCGTTTATCCCCTGCCCTCGCTGCCAGCAATGTCAAGCACCGGCACGCCGTTTGACGCGGCTATGCTTTTCCGCAGCGCGCGGCCAATGGTGGACTGCAAGTTGCAGACGCAGAAGCCGGCTCTCTCAAGCATATAGTCCACGGCGCTGAGAGTCCGCTGCTTTTCGACCTTGGAGTCTACGTCCACATAAACAACTCTCTCGCACGGCGGGCAGTAGCGCAGAGAAAATATGTCGCGGGCATCTTCGGCGACGCTGTAGTGAACAACCGCCGTGATGTGCTTGGCGTAGCGTTCGAGCGAGGACATAAACGCCGAACCGACATATTCTGCCGCAATCAAATAACTTGTCACGCCATAAGCGCGAGTAACGTATTCTACCTGTCGGTCAAAAGCCCTGACGTTCTCATACGTCGCCTTGCCCAGCGCGAAAACTGCGCATGGTTTATCGCACATCAGCCGCACATGAGTTGCCCTGCGCAGGCGGCGGCAGGCGTTTGCCCTCACCGCACGGACGGCGCTGCCCGACACGCCGAGAGCCGTCCCTATCTGCGCGAGCGTTTCCCCGGAATTAATCTTCTGCAAGACGAGCTGTTCACGCTCCGGCAGCGTTTCAATCAGCCTTTCAATGCGCGATGCAGTTTCTGCCGAGGTGAGATCAATAATATCCTGAGCCTTGAGTGCCCGGCGCGTCATGCTGCTCTTTTCGTGGAACCCGTCATATATGTAAGTTATTACGACGGAAGCCTGATTGAGCGTGGTCCTGTCCGCTATCTCATTAGATATGTGTATCTCTTTCTTTGGGAAGTGATACTTCGCGTCCAGCGCAGCGGCGTAGCACCAATCATAAAATTCCCCACGGCCACAGAAAGCGAAAGTAATCTCTTTGTACTTCTGTACAACTGTGTAAACAGCTTGCTGCAAACGGCTCAGTATGTCTTTATCGTATACTCTGTCGTGTCCGAGAAATGCACATATCGTCATGTTGAAGTCCCTCCCACGAAAATGTTAAATCGCATTACAGCACATTGGAGGACGCCGAATACAGGAATCCTGTCCTTGCGAAAGAGATTATGGACGCCATAAAGGACATGGACGAGGAGGATTTGCTGGCTGTTTTGGCCGTCGTGAGGAGATTGAGGGAGAAAGAGAATTTGACCTAAGCAGTTATTCATTCCGGCGTCATGGGCGCAGCTGCCGGCCGTGGTGGAATATTGCATGAGTGAAATAATTCAGGTTCAGGTTAATTTCGCAGCCATGCGTATTCGCGTAAAAGCCAATCTCGTCAGCCAGTTGTATAACGTCCTTCAGATAGCACAGGCCGAAACAAGAGTTGAAATAGTAGTCAACAGCAATGTACCCGACGTGCCTGGTTATCGCTATATCCAGCTCGTACAATTCTGAGATCTCTCTGGCAACCCTTACAAATTCCTTTGCGCCTTTTTGGCGGCTCGGCAAAAGCACACAAACGAATTCCTCGCTCATAAGTTTCTTGAATCCTTCGTATGACTCAGCTGTGCTTATGCTGGGCTGCGGCAGCTCCAAATCTTTGATTAGCTCCTCCCAATTATCTTTCGGATATGTTTTCTCGTAAATAATCTCTCCCGTTGCCTTCTCCCCCTATATCCGGTCAGCAAGGTTGGTAACGCGGAACAGCCCCCTCACCTCGCGCCGCCAGCATGTCAAAATGCCGGCAGCGTCGTCCGACAAAACCAGGTTTTCATATTGAACTTCACATTAGTCCTTGTAGCTGCACTATTATAGCACGGATCAGCTTTTTAGTACAGGTACAAGGACTAATTTCCCACACGTTGCCCATATAATAATTAGTACAGTTACAGGAGCGTGTGGTGAGAATGGATGCAGTTGAACGAAGCAGTCAGCAAACGGCTGACCGAACTCCTGCGGGAAAGAGACATGACGCAGTATCAGCTTTACATGAAAAGCGGGGTGCCAAAGTCAAGCATCGGCAACGTAGTCAACTGCGCCTACGACTCCGTAAAACTGCGTATCATCCACGAGATGTGTCAGGGCTTAAACATCAGCATCAGCGAGTTTTTCAATTCGCCTCTGTTTGATGAGAGCAACTTGGAGCCGTAAAACATCACCGCAGATTACATTAAGCCAGACAGCTCCACAGCACGGTTCGCTGTGGAGCTTTTACTCTTAGAACGGCTCAAGAAATGATGGACAACTGCTCTGAACAGGCTGATAGTATTGTCTCAATTATATTCTGTTATGCGTCATTTATCAATAGTTAGATAGCATCTAATTTTATTTGCGCTCATTCCAGGTAAAATTATATGGGGTGACGCACATGGAAAACGAGATTGCATTCGATAACTCCCAGAAATATATTGAGATAGGTTACAACATATCCTACTACCGCAAGCACGCGGGACTGACGCAGGAACAGCTTGCTGAGATGGTTGGCATCAGCCGCCAGCATATCGGCGCACTGGAGGCTCCAAACATTGTGCGCCCTATTTCGCTGGAGCTGCTTTTCAATATAGCTACAGTATTGGATATACCGGCGTACAAGCTGCTTGTGTTTAGAGGAGAATAAATTACCGCCCGACGAAATCTTCCGTCGAGCGGTTTTTTATTGCGGTTTCAGTTTCGCTCTATGCTTATTATCTCAGCAATGGGCATCCTCACTCCGTCATTAAACACCATCGTGCGCTCGATCTCGTCTATGCGCTTAAGCGTCCCCGTGTGCGTCACATATGCGCCGCCGGTTTTGCGCTCGTCGGGGACGAAATAGGTGACGGTCACGGTCGGTGAATCGAGCGTTGCGAGGTACTGCTGCTTATAGTCCAGCTCGGCGCGCTCCTCCTCGCTCAGCTCTATGCGCGCATCCGTAAGCCGCGCTGTCTCGTCTATCGCGTCGCCGTAGCCGGTGAGTGCCGCAAACGGTGAAAACTGCGCCGCGCGGTCGCTCATGGGCATCGGCTCGTGCTTGGACTTCGGGCGCGGGAGGTCAATGATGTCATCGTATTCGCTCACGCCTTATGTCCTCCGATCTGTCCGTTGCGATCGCGCATCGTCGCGCCGTCCTCAAAGTTCATCCCACGTAGGATTGAGTTCTTGCCGTACTTCTGCTTTATCTTCAGTAGCGCCGCCTGCTTGCGCTTCTCGCGCTCGAGGGTGGCGTTTTCGCGCTCACGCTCGGCGTCCAGTTCTGCGTAGTCCGTAAACATATCCATCTGCTCGGGTGCGGCCTCCTTCGGCGCGTCGGCCTCCGGGATGACGCGGCAGGCCGTGATGTTCAGCCGCCGTATGAGCAGCGTTTTGTCCACAACGCGGTCATACAGTTCTGCTGCGGCGTCCATTATCTGCTTCGTCGAGGACGTGTAGCGCGGGAGGTTGACCGTGCCGTGCGAGTGCTTGGGTTTCAGCCGCCCGTAGCCGTCGCGGACAATCTCGCCCTTGTACTGCGCGCGGCGCTTCGCGTCCTTGATGTTCTCAATGTCGTAGCCAATGGTCACGACGAGTTGGTCGGTGACGAGGTTTTTGCTAAACAAGTCCATCGAGAGCGCGTCGGCCATCTCACGCAGGACTATCCGCGCCTTGTCCGCGGTGTACGGCTCGTGAAGCACCTGGCCAGAGCCAAGGCTGTTACTGCCGGGCTTGTACGCCTTGACAGCTTCGACGGTGCAGGGCTCGTAGCCCCAGGCATGGTCAATGAGCAGTTCGGCGTTCTTGCCAAAGAGCTTGAAGAAAAGCTCCTCGTCCGTGAGCGAGCGGCGCGCCACGTCGCCCATCGTGAACATCCCGTGCTCTTCGAGCTTCTTTGCGTAACCCCTGCCCACGCGCCAGAAGTCCGTGAGCTGCGTGTGGCTCCACAGCTCGCGGCGGTAGCTGCGCTCGTCCAGCTCCGCGATACGCACGCCGTTTTCGTCGGCGGGGATGTGCTTGGCCACGATGTCCATGGCGACCTTGCAGAGATAAAGGTTCGTCCCTATCCCCGCCGTCGCCGTGATGCCGGTGGTTTTGAGCACGTCGAGGATTATCTTCATCGCCAGGTCGTGCGGCGTGAGGCCGTAGGTCTTGAGATAGCGCGTCACGTCCATGAACACCTCGTCTATCGAGTAGACGATGATGTCCTCCGGGGCGACGTATTTCATGTACACCTGGTAAATGCGCGTGCTGTACTCCATGTAATACGCCATGCGCGGCGGGGCTATGAGGAAGTCCACGGCGAGAGATGGGTTCGCCTGAAGCTCGGAGAAGAAGTGCGACTTGCCCTCCAGCCTATGCCCCGGCGCGTCGTGGCGGCGGCCCGCGTTCGCCTCGCGCACGCGCTGCTTTACCTCAAAGAGGCGGCAGCGGCCTCCAATGCCGTAGCTTTTCAGGCTCGGCGTCACGGCGAGGCAGATTGTCTTGTCCGTTCGGCTCTCATCGGCGACGACGAGGTTCGTGTCCAGCGGGTCAAGCCCCCGCTCCCGGCACTCGACCGAGGCGTAAAAGCTCTTGAGGTCTATTGCGATGTATGTCCGCTCCACGTCTCAGTCAGCTCCTTTCCTTTCTTACTCGTCCTCTCCGTGCTTTTCCTCGTCTAATATCTTTTCGAGCAGCATCATCAGCATCGCCGCTATGCGCTCGACGGTTATCTCCGCGGATTCCTCTTTCACCAGGTAGTCCACAACCGCCCTGAACGCCGTCGCACGGTCAACGTTTGTCTCATTGTCGAAGCGGTCGAGTATTTCCTTTATGAGCTGCGCTGTGGCTTTATCCTCCTCCGACAGCTCGGACATATTCAGCATGGCGGCGAGCGCGCTGTCCTGCATTATTGTCTCGTACTTGATGTAGTCGCCGTACTCGTCGCTCATAAGCTCCTGAAAGTAGTTTATGAGGATATAGACGCGGTACTTCCCGTTCTCGTGCGTGACGCTTAAATAGTGCGCCTTTTGTCCGATGTCCCTGAGCAGCTCCATGTCTTCCTCGTCATCAAACTCAAGCATGGGCAGGAACAGCTCTATGTGCGAATCCCAGTGCCGGTAGTCCACTACGCCGCGGATGCGGCCGTGATGCTTCTTCGCAAAACCGTCACAGCGCTCCAGCAGATACTCGTAATTGGCCTTGTCCTCCGGCACTATGACCTTCGGTATGGCGTCCGTTTTCTTCGTATACTCCTCAAAGAAGCCGCCCGGCGCGAACGCCTGCTCGAAGATTGCAGACGAGAGGGTATCTTCTTCTTTTGGCAGCTCGTAGTTTCGCTCGAAAACTATGTTCTCCATTGTCCCCTCCGGGTGTCATTTCAAAAAGTCGCTCCTGTGTTCCACAGGACGCAATCCGCGGTTTGTTTCGGCGAGGTGCGCCACCTTGAGCGCGACGAGGTTTATGTCCGTGCCCATCGCCCTGGCTATCTGCTCGGAGGTGTAGCCGTAGTGGTAGACATAGTCGAGGACTTCGTCCGTGTCGAGCAGTATCTCGGCGGCGACGATGTTGGCCTCGTACTCCGGCTTCGTCGTCATGTCGTAGAGCATGAACTCCTGGAGCGCGCCGGTCTTGGCGAGATCCCGGTGGAGCTGATCGTGTCCCAGCTCGTGCGCGCAGACTATGTGCTGCATCTGCGGTGTGAGATCGCGGTTGAGAAAAATGAACCTGGTGCGTTTGACAACGCGGTACATGCCTTTCATACTGCCGAAGTCCGGGCAGAACAGCACTTCGACGCCAAGCTGCCGCGCAATCTCAAAGGGGTCGCGTGTGCCGCAGCGCCTCACAAGCCTTTCGCCGACCTCGGAAAGCTGTCTTGCCGTCATGCTTCCTCAGCAGCCTTTTTCTTTTTGCGCCCGTACTTCTTGTTCTTATCCTTAGCTATCCAGTACGCCTCGTTGAGCGCGCGCATGGCTCCGTCGAGCGCGTCGTCGCTGAGCTTGCCTCCCGCAAACATACCCGTGACCTCGCCGACCAGCTCGTTGATGTCCCGCGCGGCTCTCGCACCGCCTCGCTCATGCGCCTCGACTACCAGCGTCTCACCGCTGCTGAGCAGGTACTCCGTAGTCGTGCCAAGCGCTTCGGCGATGCGCTGGACTATAACCATGTTCCCCGGCCTGCGCGTCCCCAGCTCGTAGTTCTGTATGGTGCGCGCAGTCACGCCCGTTCTCTTTGCAAGCTCCGTCTGCGTCAGCCCTGACGCCGCGCGCTTTTCTTTTAGCTTCTCACTGAATGCCATACGACACCTCTTTCTCTCTACATCTTAGCACGAACAGAAATTACGGATTCACTATTGACACGCAATTAAGTTCGTGCTATACTTGCCTCACTCAAGCGAATATTTGTTCGTGAGTACATATTATCACTTGAAATTGTGTGTGTCAACTCTTTGTTGGGAGGGATTGACGTGGACGCTCAGTGCCGCAAGGCTTATGTTTCGGTCAACGTGGACATAGATGAAGAAGGCTCCGTGCAGCCGCGCGTCATACGCTGGCGCGGCGGCCGCGCGTTCCCCATCGAGCGCGTGCTGTACAAGTGTCGCGCGTCCTCGAACAAGGTCGGAGGCGGCGGGATACGCTACACCGTGCAGATAAACGGGCAGGAGTGTTACCTGTTCAGCGAGGGCAGCAAGTGGTTCGTGGGGGCGAAAATCTGAAGCTTTTATTGAACCAAGCACTCATTGATTCTCACAAGTTCATATTTCTGTCAAGCAGCCTGAAAGCAACGCTTTCGGGCTGCTTTTCATTTGCAGCACATTGCTATTTGATGATTAGTCAACATTCACAAAAGTTATGTTCAACGCGCAATATGACATAATACGCATTTGGTCTATGGTTAAATTTCCACCATATCACAAAATGTGACGGCTTATTACAACATGTCCCCGAATGTCCCTGAATTCATCACGATATGCGAGGAATGATATTATGGTAATGGAAATAAGCGCAGGCAGCTCTGTAGTTGCCTGCGCTATTTATATTGCGCGACCGCCTCCTTAGCTTTGGCTCATAAGAAGTTCAAAAAGCTCAGGAGGTATTTACTTATGTTCAACACAAACAGCGACTACGCCATAAACAAGCTGGACACAGAGGCCATCGTGTGCCGTAGCGTAACCGGGCAGCTGCTGCGCATAACGCGTGAGGACTTTAACAGCGATGAAGAATTTGAAAAGTGGAAATCGTGGTCTGACGCTGACTACCACGAAACAGAGCTCAGCGATCGGGCATACAGCGACCGCAAAACGGAGTTTGCAATAGCACGTTATATTGAAGCGCAGGACACCGACTGGCTGACCATGGAGCTGAAGGCTGCGGAGCAGAGCCAACACACGCAGCTCATAGAGCGCATGAGGGGTTTCCTCACAGACATACAGTTCAAGCGAATCTGGCAGCGCTTCGCGTTAGGGTTGGAGCTTGCTGACATTGCCGGCACTGAGGGTGTTAGCATTACTGCGGTTGCCAGCTCGATAGAGCGCGCAGTAAAGAAGCTGAGTCAGCTCAGGCGTCATGGTTTGCTGTGATAATGTAGGTGTAATATAATCCCATTACAGCAAAGCCTTATCCATTGCACGCCTACAGCAAGCACGATTTTGTTTGCCATACATAAACACTTCTCTTAATTTTACCCGGCAATGCGACAAAATGGCAGTTTTATATTAACAAGGAAGAGTTTAACAACTATAATTTGGTTAAAGCTCATCATCAGCGGGTACCCGCTGATGCCGTTCCACGGGAGGGAGTGGAACGGCAATGTCCCGTTGCGCGCGGTTTTTCGGTGGTGAGGGGCTAATCTTTATTAAGGAGGAACCCATATGCGCAAACGTTTGTTATCCGTATTTATGGTGCTGGCTCTTATTATTGCAATGGCACAGGCTGCTTTTGCAGTTGACGGTCAAGCCGCTACCATAACTGCCTACACGTCGCATGGAACAGCGGTGGCTGGTACCTACACCACTATCGACGCCGCAGTTAATGCTGCTGGTGAGAATAGCCGAGTTGTAATTTCCGAAGGGACTCTGGCCGTAAATGGGTGTCAAACCATATCCAAGGCTGGTGTGACGGTTGAAGGAGCTGGACTCGATAAAACCTTCTTGGTGACGTCTGACAGCTTCCAGAATGCCAGCGCTACCAACCTCAAGGCTCTTCTGACCATTGCCGCCGACGATGTCACTGTTAAGGGTATGACCATTGATGGTTCTGCCTACGGCGAAACTATTACATCTTCTACGGACTTTGTTGTAATTCGTTTCAATGAGGGGACAGGCATTAAACTCGAAGATGTTTATGTGACCGGGTCTCCGAAAACGCTGATGCAGTTGGGTATGTCCAACACCTCCGTTTCTGTTACGGCTACAAACCTTTATTGCCAGGGAATGCCGAAGCAGCTCAGCGAGAATGCTACTTTCCCTGATATTGATTTGAATAACAACAGCACCTTGGAAGTTAACGGTGGTGCTCTTCATGCATTTATCTCTGATATTGGAGACGATTCCTGCAATCTGATCAACTGTGAGCCGGTTTATACGCTCGTTTATACTCGTATGGTAATCTTCAGTGACTACCTACACTCGACATTCCAGCATTATGCAAATTGCTATGTTGAGAGCGATGCGCAGCAGTCTCCTCTTTATGATACCTAGGTGACCGTGTACCGACCAGCTTTACCTACACAGTAGACGGTTTGTGCGGAGACGATAAGCTTACTACCGCACCTACGTTCTCTATTGATGGAACTGTAGACACTAGCAAACCCGGTACATACACAATTAATGCAAGCGGCGCAGACGCCGGAGATAACTACTTGATTAATTATGTCACCGCTACTTTGCGTGTTGTAGAACGCCCGGATGTTCCCAACATCCCCGACACCTACGACATCGAGCTTATAGTCGGCGAGGGCGGCGAAGCCAAGACAAACTTGACTAACGCTTCGGCGGGCAGCACGATTACCGTGACCGTGACGCCTGACGAGGGCTACGAGCTCGACTACATCACCGTTGACGGCGAGCGCATCGACGGCACAACGTTTACGATGCCGGCTCACGATGTGACCGTGCGCGTGTACTTCACCGACGGCTCCGTTGATATGCCGTTCGTTGATGTAAACAGCGGCGATTGGTTATATGAGTATGTCGAGTACGTCTACGCCAACGGCCTGATGGACGGCACAAGCGCCACCACGTTTGAGCCGAACGGCACTATGACCCGCGCAATGGTGTGGGCTATCCTCGCCCGCGTTGATGGTGAGACAGTCACCGGCACGAACTGGATCGAAACTGCCCGCAGCTGGGCAATGGCGAACGGTGTGAGCGATGGCGAGAACGCCAGCGGCTATGTCACCCGTGAACAGCTTGCGACGATGCTCTGGCGCTACGCGGTCGCGCAGGGCTATGATGTCAGCATCGGCGAGAGCACTAACATCCTCAGCTACGCCGACTTCGGCCAGATAAGCGAGTACGCCATCCCGGCGATGCAGTGGGCCTGCGGTTCCGGCATCGTCACCGGCGTGACCGAGTCCACGCTCGTCCCACAGGACACCGCCACCCGCGCCCAGTGCGCCGCGATGCTGATGCGGTTCGTGGAACTGTAAAACCAAAACACAAAGCAAAAAAGGCCGCAAACGCGGCCTTTTTGCCATATATCCAACTATTACACGCGCAAATACACCGACGAGCGGAACACGCGCCCGTCCGGTTCAAAGCGCGCGTCGCCGCCGCGCTTGCGCGCCACGGCCCGGATGGAGCCGAGCCCCACGCCGAAGTCGTCCCGCTTGCTGGAACGGAAACGCTCGCCGTCGAAGTCCGCATGCCCGTCGAAGCTGTTGTCCATGGTGACGGTGAGCGTGTCAAGGTGCACCGCGCTGACGAGGCGCAGGAACCTGCGCCCCTCGGTCATGCGCGCGCAGGCCTCGAGGGCGTTTTCGAGCAGGTTGCCGAAGATGACGCACAGCTCCGCGTCGGTGACCTGCTCCGTTTTTGCCGGAACGACCAGCCGGATATCCGCCTCCACGCCGCGCTCGCGGCACAGCGCGGCGTAGTGGGAGACGATGGCGTTCACCGCCTGATTCTCGCAGTACGCCTGAGGCGCGGCGGGGATGGCGTCGAGCAGCTCATCGATGTACTGCTTTAGCCGCGCGTCGTCCTTGCCCGCCAGGCCGCGGATGGCGGCGAGCTGGTGGCGTAGGTCGTGCCGCTGCCGCCGCAGCTCCGACATGTGCTCCAGCATCAGCGCGCTGTGCTTTTTCTGCTCGGCGATCTGCGTCTCCATCAAACGCGACTCGAAGATCAGCCGCTGGCGCAGCGCGGCCTGCTGCTCCACGCCCTCGAGCGATTGCAACAGCACATAGTAGATGGCAAAGACGCAGACCAGCAGCCCGACGCGGCAGAAGAGGAAGAAGGCGCTGCCCGCGCTGCTCTCAAGGTAGGAGTTCGTGAAGACGAGCGTCAGGACGGTCACGAACGCCGGGATTAGCCAGATTATGCGCCACAGCTGCGGCGCGTCGGTGCGGTAGACGAGATCAGCCACGCGCCGGGAAAAGCGCAGCAGCAGCGGCAGAGTGACGCCGTAGAGCAATATGCAGATGAAGCTGCTGCCCCAGCCCTGGATGGGGATGTCAAAGGCCTGCACGGCCAGGAAGGCCGCGATGCCGCGGATTATCAGCAGGTAGTCCACTATCAGCAGATAGGTGAAGAGCATCTTGAACGGGCTCAGGCGCAGGAAGGCGCAGTAGATCAGAAACCCGACGACCGCAAAAAGCAGCTCCAGATTGCGAAAATACAGCCCGTTGGCCAGGCAATAGGCGGCGGCCGCCATCTTGCACAGCACGTTGGCGGCGACGAGCACGAGCGCCGCCGTGCGCGAGCGCCAGCGGAAGTTCCAGAACAGGGCGAAGGGGATTATGTGGCTCGGCAGCGTCGTGCAGAATATGTAGAAGAGCTGCTCCATCACGCATTACCTCTTGTCCGGGCAAATAAATAGTCCTCATAGGCCCGCTTCGCCTTCGCGCGGTTTGGGCGGCTTATGGGGACGTTTTTGCCGTCCGCCATGACGTAGCACTGGTATTCCTCATTGATGCCCCGGACGAAGGCCAGATTCGCGCAGTAGCTCTTGTGCGGGCAGAAAAAGTCTTGCCCGTCCAGCTGCGGCAGCAGATCGGAGAGCTTGCCGTAGAGCTCGATGACGCCGTCGCGCGTGGAGATCAGGACGTGATGCCCGCGCTGCTCCAGACATACCAGCTCGGAGAGCGGGAGCCTCTGCACCTCGCCGCTTTGCTGTATGGCGAGCCGCGGCGCGCTGTCTCTTTGCAGCTGCACCAGCCGCAGCAGGTCGTTTACGTCCTTTTGACGCACGGGCTTTTCCAGGTATTTCAGCACCGACAACCGGTAGCCCTCCAGCGCGTGCTCGGTGCTGGTGGTGGTGAAGGCGATGGGGATGCGCTCGTCCAGCTCGCGGATGCGCTGCACCGCCTCCACGCCGGTCATGCCGTCCATGTAGATGTCCATCAGCAGCAGGTCGAATTTGCCGGGGCGAAAGGCCTCCAGCAGTTCTTCGCTGCTCCCGAATTGGGCGCAGACGGCCGGGATGGGCGAGAGCTCCAGCAGCCGGAGCAGCTTTTCGCGCTCCTCCGGCAGATCGTCGCAGATGGCGAGGGTCAGTGGTTCCATGCGGCCCCTCCTTTGCGGTTTTTCTTTATGATACGGCAGAAGCATAAAATTGTCAATTTGTCAAGTACCAATTATGCCGCAGGGCACAGCAAGTTTGGTACTGGAGAATGCCGTGAAAAGCATAATATAATATTCCAATAAAAGCGGTATTGTGGCTGCTTTTCGCGGAACGGAAAAGCAACCACTGATTGCCCAGGTCGGCGCACGGCATGAAGTAAACAGAACATTGTCGCAAAGGGGGTACCCCCCTTGCGTGAGAAAGTGAAGCTTTCTCGCAAGAATACTGCTTTATCTGCTACACAAAGGAGGAAAATGTATATGAAAAAACGGCTTTTCGGATTGGCTTTGGTTCTGGCTCTATGCCTGACGCTGCTGTCCGTGAGCGCACTGGCGGCGGACGAGACCTACAACTTGTGGGTCAACGGCGTTCAGGTCACGGATGCAAACGCCACCGACGTTCTGGGAGACGCCGATGAAGGCGCTACCGTATCCTATGACGCGGCGACCAATACCCTGACGTTGAATGGGGCGGTGCTGGACAAGGCGTACGATACCGGCGTGATTTATGCTAAAGGCACCGGTATGCTTACCATCAATGTGGTGGGCGACAGCCAGATCACAGCGGCTGGAGATAATGTGAACGGGATTTATCTGGGAACAGTCTCTACAACGGAAAATCCCTATCCGCAGTATTCCCTCCTTTTGACAGGCTCCGCCAAGCTGGACATTTACGTGACGGGAAACGGAAGTGCCGTTTCCGCCACGACCGATATTACTGTGGAGAAGCTGACGCTCGAAGCGGATGTGACAAACGCCAACGGCGGAAATGTGTTTTTCGTGGGCGGAAAGACCATCATTAAGGACGCGGCCAATCTGAATCTCTACTCTGCCAATTATACGGCGATTTATGGTGAGGACGGAGTTGAGATAAGCGGCGGTACGGTCATTGTTGAAGCGCCAAAAAACAACCCTATTTATTCCAGCTACGGAGATGTGACTATCACCGGCACGGCGAATGTGACGGCGAAAGGCCACTATGGAATCGTAGGCAGTAATGTAGCTATTTCAGACAATACCAAGGTTGATACCACCTCAACCGCCGACTGCGGAATTTATACGGCGGGCACGGTGACTATTTCTGGAAACGCTGATGTGACGGCTAATGGCTATTATGCCGCGCTCCGGGGAGATACAAAGGTGGAGATCACTGGTGGCACGGTAGAGGCCACCTCCGTGGACGACTGCGGCATCTACAGCAAAGGCGGTGATATTGACATCACCGGCGGAACCGTAAAAGCAGTTTCGGAAAACAATACGGGTATCTTCCCGGCTGCTGGCAATGTTATCATCTCTGGCACCGCTGATGTTACTTCTACGTCCATCAATGAATGGGCTGTTTACAGCAATGCTGTGGTGTCTGTTTCCGATACAGCAAAACTGACGGCGACGACCTCTGCCAGTGATCCGGCTCATGGATATGGAGCTGTGCGAGGGAATATGGTTAAGATATCTGATAATGCAAATGTTGAAGCTAAAGCCAGAATGTATCAGGCTATAGTTGCTTACAACGGCGTCTCCATTACCGGCGGTAATGTTTATGCCGAGGCTGAAGATACGGCAATTTGGGGATACAACAGCGCTGTGAGCATCACCGGCGGAACGGTTACTGCCGTCTCCAGCAATTCCAGTGCCATAAGCGCCCAGACGACCCTTACGATCTCCGGTGAGGATACGGTGGTAAATGCGACATCCAATGCCAGTGGTTATTCAGCCATAAGGAGCACGGATACTCTGACAATTTCTAATGGCGCTCAGGTGACCGCAACCGGTACCCAGAGTTCCGGAGTTGACGGATATGGGGATATTGTTATCTCTGGCACGAATACAAGTGTTACGGCCTCCAACGGCGCGGAAAACGGTGCTGCGATCATCGGTCAGGGAAATATACAAATCACTGACGGCGCCGATGTCAGCGCTTCCGGCGCGGGTTCGGGTATCTATACCACTTCTACTGAATCTGGGGACGTGGTTTCTATTTCTGGAAGCACCGTGCAGGTAAAGCTGAATTCTAACCAGAATGGTATTTATGCAGCAAACGGAATTACAATCACCGGTTCATGGGTAGATGCTACAGAGCAGCACTCTAATATCAGTATCTCCGACAGTGTATTGTTTGAGGGCGCAACCGGCCAGGTCTACGGTGACGCTACCGTTCCCGGCGACGTGGAGGTCCCTGAGGGCAAGACTCTGAACATTCCTGCCAACAAGACCCTCGTTGTCCCTGAAGGCGCCACACTTACCAATAATGGTATCATTACTGTTGCTCAGCAGGGTGCTGTGACCAACGACGGCACTATCGTGGGCGATATTCAGAATGCCGGCACCACCACAAATAACGGCATTATTCAGGGTGCTGTCACTGGTGAAGGAACCACCAACAACGGCGGCATCATCCAGGATGGCGACAGCATCCAGGTTTCCACCAAAGATGCCGTTCAGAAGATGATAAATACTTCTGTTGGCAAAACTGAGGCGGTCGTCATCACTCTTACGGGAGACATTACCGGCGACCTTTCCATCCCCATTGGCTCCAACGTGGTCATTGATGGCGGAAATCAGTATAGAATTGCCGGCAAAATAACTTGTACTACCTCTACAAATGCGGCTGATGTAACCAACCTGACCCTGAAAAACCTGACTATGGACGGGGATGCGGACGGAGACGGAACCAACGACATAGACTGGGCAATTTCCTCGGCCAATCAGAGCACCGAGACCGTCAATGCGCTGAACCTGACGCTGAAAAACTGCACTGTAAAGAATTACGCCAATAAGGGAATGTACCTCACTAACGCCAAGACGCTGCGTGTAAACAGCTGCACCTTCGAGAACAACGCCACCGTAGAAATGAACAGTCCCAATAGCCGGGGAGACTACACCATTGACCTGAATCTGGTGGCTATTCAGGGCGCGGACATATCCATCACCAACACCACGTTCAAGGGTGAATGCGGCAAAAAAGCTGTGGTGAAAGTGGTGCAGCGCGGCGCTAACGACGGTACTGGCGCTACGGATATCACCGGCGCTATGGCCTCGATTGCCAATTTCAATCTGAGCGGCTGTACATTTGCCGATACCACGGCGGAGGCGGACGTGAACCTCGGCACCGCAAAGAAGGACATAAATGCGACTGCCGAAAATCTTACCGGCAACTTCCCGGCGACTATCAGCGGGAATGCCACTGCAGTGGTGGTTCGGACGCCTTACTTGAATACCGTAGATACCGACAGTGACAATACCAGCAAGAATACGCCGACACTTACTGTTCCTGCAGGGCGTACCGCTACGAAGGCAGCCAACGGAGTGCTTACGGTGAAGCCCATCGGCAGCGTAACCGTGACGCCAACTCCCACTCCCGAGCCGGAGGAGCTGCCCTTCACCGACGTTTCTGAGAATCTTTGGTTCTATGACTACGTTGCCTATGTCTACTCCAACGGCCTGATGGACGGCACCTCCGCGACGACCTTCGAGCCGAACGCGAACATGACCCGCGCAATGGTCTGGGCCATCCTCGCCCGCATCGACGGCGAGACCGTCACCGGCACGAACTGGCTCGAAACCGCTCGCACCTGGGCAATGGCGAACGGTGTGAGCGATGGCGAGAACGCCAACGGCTATGTCACCCGCGAGCAGTTTGCCACCATGCTCTGGCGCTACGCCGGGGAGCCGGACAGCGACTACTCGCTGAGCGCGTTCACTGACGCGGACAGTGTCAGCGATTACGCCGAGACAGCGATGGCATGGGCGGTCGAGCACGGCATCATCACCGGCATGACCGACACGACCATTGAGCCTCAGGGCACGGCGACCCGCGCGCAGTGCGCCGCGATGCTGATGCGGTTCATCGAGAACATCGCGTAACAACAAGATTTCATATACCCATTCTCCATAAGCGGAGCCGCCTGGGATTAGTCCCAGGCGGCTCTGTCTATGATTAGAGTTTTCATCGCTTTAGCTCAATACTCACGTCACCATTTTCATCTATCTCCAGCTTCATCTGCTTTATGTGCCTGTCGTAGAACTGTTTGCGCTCAACGGCGGTCATGCTAATCCTCGTGGCTTCGAGGGCTGCGTCGAGCATATCGTTTGCGTTCAAGTGTACTGCGGTGTCTAGGTAGCGGTGCAGCTCGCGGAACAGAGCGCCGGTTTTCATGTCGTCGGTGTTTCCGGAGTAAAAGTCGTCTATGTAGCAGTAGAAGATTCCCGAATTCATCATGGCGTTCTTCATGTCCGCACCGCACTTCTCACGCTCGGCCATCACGAGAAATCTCGCCCTTGGCAGCGAGCTTATGAGCCCCCAGTAATCCGAATCGCTCGAAACAATGATGAACGAATCCACGCCCTTTTCGTAGTGCTCCTGACATGCTCTTGCAGTCAGCATGACATCTACGAGCGACTTGGTACTCTTTATCCGTTCAACTGTGATGTGATCTACGGGTATGTCCGTGAAGCGCTTGAGGATGCTCCACGCGCTTGCTGCGTGTACGTCGTCAAAGAGTATGATGCTCTGCACCTTGGAGGTGTACGACCAGTCAAGGTTCTTCAACACCGAGCACAGCTTGTAAGGGTCGGAGTTTTCGCAGTCCACGATAATGACCAGCGTTCCGCTGTCGTCTATGAAATCGTAAATGCCGCCTTTGACGTAAACCCCGGCATCCGTGACCTTGCTGATGTCTGCGAAGTAATCATTGTGCCATGCGTATAGCAGCGTTATAAACTTCTTGTCGTTGTAGAATATATTGCCCTCGTCGCTCGGCGGCCAGTTCATATACACCTGATACGGATAAAACGGCTTGCTCTCGTAATAGATGTCTGCTGCGGCCTTCGTTCCCTCGTTAGTGAGGCCGTCTGGCATGATGAAAATATCCCGCATATACTCCCAATTGAGCCACATTGGAAACAGGGATTTGCAGTTATTAATACGGTCTGAAATAACGCGGTTGATCTCCACTATGTAATCGCTCGGTTTCTGACATGACTTTCTGGCTACGCTGACCCCGTCCTCGGCGAGCTGCCGTATGCTCTCATACGGCACATATTCGGGCATGTTGATGATGCTCTTAAATTCAAACTTCATCAGCTCGTTTATGAATTTATAATTATGTTCTATCGCCGTGCGCAAAAGGCAAAGGTGCCGTATAATGCGCGCGTTTTTGTTTAAGTCGAGTCTCCTGTAAACCTCTATTTTCGGTGGCTCGTGGTCGTTTAGAAATATACGCTCAGGTACGCCAATCAAATATGCCGCTATTGATACTATCTCGTATGTACTGTCATGATATAAGTTTCTGTCGCTTTTAACTGCTGCGGTTGTATCCATTCTTCTCCCTCCTTTCAACGAAAATTGCAGCGCCATGGTAAAACTTGCTTATTAATAGGCTATCATGAGAGGGGTGCAATGTCAACGAAAGAGCCGTGGAAATTTCCCACGGCTCTCACTTTTTCAAATCCGTTGCCTTATAGCGTCCCTGAGCGAGTCAAGTCCATCAGCCAGCCAAGCAGCAATTGCCGGCAATCCAAACGGCGAGGCAAGGAACGCCAGCACCAAAAGCACCGCCGCACCCACCGCTTGCCCTGTGACAAGCAGCACCAGCGCCAGGAGAACGAGGATAACACACGCTGTGAAACCTACAGCAGCCACAACGCAAACGAGGAAGCTCACGAATGCCGACAGGAGCGCCAGCACAATCAGTATAGGCGCAGCCAGAATTTTTCTTAATACTATCATAGAGATACCTCCCAGCTCTTTATGACTACATTCTACCCGCGCGTCGAATAAAGGGCAAGGATACCGAGCAGCCCCCTTGGGGGTATCTTTATGCGCCCTCTAATTGTAAACAATCTGTGAATAATATTATTCGACAAAAAAGACCGTTGAAAAAACGGCCTTAAAATCGGGATATATAGAGGCATGTTTTTTAACGGCCTCATTGAAGATGGATTTTCACAACTGAATACACGGTGCAGGAGTTAACTGTCCGCGTGGGCTGAGAGGCTCAGCGACTTGGGAGGCGGCGCAATGATGGTTTTGACCGGAGCGATAGACGCCGGCCCTAAAACGGCTTTGGCAAGCCGCTTCGCAATGAAAGCGCGGGCAGACAATAAATTCTCGCGCAAGCGCTCCCGTAGACTTGGGGGCAGCCCTGCGGTGCTCGTGAGGACGGCATTGCGGAGTTGAGACAGCTTTGCCAAAAGCAGCTCCTGTAACCCCCATACCGCCGGGGCGCGTGGCAAATACGGCGGGCAAAGATATAGGGATAAAGATATTCATCACCGGTAATAAACCCTTCCAACATGGGGAAAATATCCACGGAGGTGAATACCTTGAAGAAGGAAAGTAATGCTCTCCCGGAAAAAACTTTCTCCGAGCAAGTGTATGTCCATTCAATTGGAAATGTAGAATACACGGTAGAACGAGTGTTTTCAGGTCATCGGACGTTGAAGCAGGTAGTCGTAGATGAAATAGTTTCCTGCGCTAAATCCGTCCCCACATTTGACCACTCAGCACGTGCCATGATATAGTATATGCGTAATGAGTGGTTCTTCAGGGAAGGAGGAACTATGAAGAACCCAGTAAAACTGGCAATTGGCTACTATCGACTTTCCGATGAGGAAAGAAAGCGCGGTGAATCCTCGAGCATTTCAAACCAGAGGCAAATCGTAGAAGCATACTGCAACCGTCATGGCATAATAATTGTCCAGGAATTTGTCGATGACGGATATTCCGGAGGCAACTTCGATCGCCCCGGCTTTCAGAAAATGCTCAAGTGCCTGGAGCAGGGCAAGGCCAACATGGTCATTACCAAAGATCTATCTCGGCTCGGAAGGGATATGTCTGAATCAAGCTACTATGCAGAACGCTTTTTCCCGGAGCACTCCATACATTACATTGCGCCGGAGGACAACTTTGACTCAGAGAGCGTAAATATGATGGCTCCATTCCAGTTCGCAATGAATGACGTATATTTACGCGACACTTCCCGGAAGGTTAAGAGTGTTCTGGACATGAAGCGTAAAAACGGAAAGTATGCCTGCTGCCCTCCCTACGGATATAAGAAAGCAGTAGGCACCACAGACCAGCTCGTACCTGACGAAAACACGGCGCCGGTCGTAAGACGCATATTTGCGCTTGCTTCAGAAGGAGAATCCACGAGGTCAATAGCAAAGGCATTGAACCATGACGGTGTAATCCCTCCTCTAAAGTACAGGGTCGAATGCCGCGACAAATTCTCCGAGCGCGGCGCATCCCATGCTTCAGATATATGGAACTACACCACAGTCAAGCGCATACTGCGCAACAAAGTCTACCTTGGACACACCATACTTGGAAAATCGCGCAAAGCGAGCGTGAAATCCAAGGTCAAGCTGCCGGTACCAGAGGATGAGTGGTGCGTTACGCTGAACACCCATGAGCCGCTTGTGACACAGGAGCAGTTTGATTTGGCCGAGCATTTCCTCAGCGAGAACACAAAGGCCAATGGCAAGAATCCAGCGTTTAGACACAGCATATTCGGCGGCATTGCCTACTGTGCCAACTGCGGTGCAGCTATGTGTTCCGGAGGCTCTGTATACAAGGGAGAACGTGAGAAGTATTGGTATCTTGTATGCAACAACCTCACTTCCAGAAGCACAAACCACTGCGAAAAGGGCGCTCGGATTCATTACTATGACCTTCTTGAGATTGTGCGGCGTGACTTGAACCGCCTCATAGGATTCTCTGACGTGGAAATCGTAGAGATTACTGAGGCGGCCGTCAAAAAAGCCCGCGAAGAATCCGGGGAGGACGATATTGCGGGAGAATTGAAGCGTGTTGAGAAGCAGCTTGAAAACCTACAGCGTATGATTGAGCGAGCCTATAGAGACAACATATCCGGGCTTTTGGGTGATGCCCAGCTCGAGCTGATGGTTACTAAGTTCACTGCCGAAATTCAGACGCTTGAGAAACGCCGGCTATCCCTCCAGAGCAGTGAGTCCGAATCTGCAAAGGTCAAAGACAACTATGACGAGTTTTTCAATCTGGCTCGCAAGTACAAGCACATCGACGAGCTTGACAGGAACGTCCTTCACACCTTTGTAGAGCGGATAGAGATAGGCAGGAAGGTTCTCCCCGACGGCCGCAAGGTAGCAAGCCACAGAAACACGAGCTTCAGTCAAAGTATTCGTATATATTACCGTTTCATTGGCGAACTGCCGGCACTTTCTGAAACAGCATCTGAATATGTAAGTAATTTCTAATCGCAGCGCTCGCGGGGCGATGAGCCGGATGAGCAGTAATAACTGCTCAAATTTCAACAAGAATGGAAACTATTAGGGCATTTTTTGAGGTCAATAAACGCCGACTTCACCGGCCGCCTCCATCTTGAAGCGGTTCATGGCCTCGCGGGCGTTGGGGTTGACAAGGTTGTTGCTCCTGGTGGACATCGAATTGCATCTCCTTTTCTTTCTTTTGAGCTTTGGCTCGCTAATATTCTTGCCGCTCGGCCCGCTTATATGCAGGCTGGTTTTATGCAATTTTTGTCGCCGCACACAGGGATATCCGCCAGGAGCGTTTTGTTATTTATTTTTGCTTTTTCTTCTGAAAATCAGGCTTCGGAACAGTATCACGTTCATCGCCGCAAAGAAAACTATCAGTATCAGCAGCGTCAGCACCGGCTTTACCGGCGCAAACGTCGCCAGCAGCATCATCGGGAAGCCGAACACTATGGCCGGGAAGTTTTGATACACCATGTTGTCCAGCGCCGGGGTCTTGAACTCGCCGTCTATCTCGCGCAGGAGGATGACGCCCGTGCTCGCCGTGCCCGTCAGCATGCCGTACATGGTGAGGAACTGCTCCTCTGTATACTCAGGAAACAGCTTCTTTGCGACTATGTAGTTGTACACATAGGTTATGACCAGGCCCACGACGCCCATGATCAGGATGATGCCCCAGTAGTTTTTCAGCACGCTGAACCTTATCGCCGCGATGCCGGCCACGACCATGATGTCGAAGAAGAAGTTGCTCGCGCGGGTCATGAGGAAGCTGTTTGTGTACTCCTTTTTTATGACGCCCTTCTTCTTGAGCCAGCCCATCACGAGCTTCACCAGCGTCGCCGTCAGCACGCCGAGCAGGAAGTTGAAGCCGAAGATGACCGACTTCATGCTGGGCAGCAGCTCGCCGAGCGCTACCATCAGCAGATACGCCAGCAGATAGGCCACGGCGATGAGCGCTATCTGGATGGTCAGCTTGTCGATGCTCTCCTGCATCGGGATCTCGTTGTCGGACTGTATCTGCTCGGAGCGCAGCGCCTTCTCCTCCGGGTGGGTTATCTTGATGCGGCCCAGCTTTTTCTGGATGTTCAGGTGGATGACGCCGCCGATGCTGGCGCTCAAAAAGCCCAGGGCAGCTATGGTGAGGCCGAAGCTCTTGCCGCCGACGAAGCCGAAGTCATTTTCAAAGATGCCGCCGTAGTTGAGCGCCTGGCCCGTGCCCTGGCCGTAGCCGAAGGGCAGCAGTATGCCCGCCGCCGGGAAGAAGTCCGTCACGACCAGCGCCGCGACTATGGATATCGCGAGCCCGAACACGCCCTGGAGCAGATAGGTCGAGACGGTGGTCACGCCCGTGTTGAAGATCTCGACCGTGCGCTTTTTCGTCAGCTTGCCCTTCGCGGGCTTGAAGGCCGAGGCGATGAAGCCGAGGGCCAGCGTGTGGTAGGTTATGAGCTCGAGCGTGTTCGTCCCGTCTCCGCCGAAAAACGCGGTGTCGAACATATGTTCCCCCGTCGCGAACTTGTATATGCCCGCGACGACTATCAGTATGCCGCCGCCGAGCACCGAGGCCGGTATCAGCGAGGCCTGAAGAAAATGTATGGATTTCTTCAAAACATTTGCCGCCAGCAGGCTCACCAACAGCACCGCGACCAAATTAAAGCCGCTCCACACACTATAGTCCCAAAAATTTTCCATCGTTGTCCCCCCTGCTGACATTTTTATGGCGGTAGTAGATGTTCACGTACTTGAGCGCGTTGAACCTTTTGCCGCTCTTTAGCTGATACAGCTTTTCCCCGTGGTAGATGTTGAGCTTGTTCCGCCCCAGGACCGAGAGCGCGTCTATGCTGTCGAAGAGCAGCGCCAGCTCATCCGGGCGGCCCTCGTCGATGACTATGCGGTTGCCGTAGAGGCTTATCGCGGCGTCCTTACGCAGCAGGCGCTTGCGCTTGTAGACGATGACCTCGGAGAGGTTCGCCGTGTCGCGGTACATGGGCTCCTGCGTATACTTGTCAAGGTCCAGGGCGCGGACGAAGTCCTCCTGGTAGTCGTACCAGCCGGTGACGAACTCGAAGGGAAAGTCAAAGCCCACGCCGGTGAGGCGCTTGTCTGCGCCGTAGTTTATCTTTCTGCGGCAGCGCAGACACTCAATCTCGTTGCCATGGCTCTCGAACTCGGAGAGGCCGCACCAGGGGCAGACGTACATCGCCCGCTCGAGGTATTCGGCGCGGCGGTCGGATTCGAATGTGCCGTCGGCGACGCCCTCGTCCACGTAGAGGCCGTGCTCTATGACGGACTCCAGCTCCGCCTTGGAGAGCCCGGCGAACTCCTCCGGCTCTATAACGCGGGAGACGTAGGCGTGCATCCTGCCGCGCCTCACGACGTCGCTCCAGCGCGGGTGCACGCCGTAGCCGCCCTCGATGCGGAAGAGGGCTATCGGCAGCTTCAGCATCCTGGCCAGCCCGGCGATGGCGGGGTTCATGTAGCCGGTGCGGCCGCTGTATGTACGGTTGCCCTCCGGGGCGATGGCAATCGTGCCGCCCTCCCGCGCGACGCGGATGCAGTTTTTGACGGCTCCTACGTCGGAGGTCTGCTTTTTTATGGGTATCGGCGCGACCAGCCAGCGCAGCAGCGACGATATCCAGCCGTTTGAAAAGAGGTCCTCGCTCGCGACGTAGTACACCGGTCCGCGGAAGGCCATGCCGACGAAAAACTGGTCGAAGGCCGTCTGGTGGTTCATGAGTATCAGGTAGGGCCGATTGCCCTGTTCCTTGAATTTATCTATCTTTATGTTATATTTCAGCCTTGTATAAGGATACATCACCGCATATGCGATATCTCGCACTACGCGGTGACGATACTTCATCCATGGTTTTTTCTTGTTCTCAGCTCTCTCCATGACTGGCCCACACCCCCCAAGCCGCCCTGCGGCTTATTAAGCACCGTGTTGTCGATTACAGTTCAATATAATAACACAACGCCGCGTTCTATTACAAGAGTGTGGAAAGATTACATACATTTGCTGTAAAAGTGTTTAAAAACCCGGTTTCGGCACGCGCGTGTCATATAAAAAAGCCGCCCCGTTTTGGGGCGGCTTTGGGTTTGGGTTTTACGCCTCGAGATAGCGCATGATGAGGGCCGCAGCCTGGGCGCGGGTCGCGGTGGCAGTCGGCGTGACCGCGCCGTTCTCGTCGCCCTCGACAAGGCTGATGTTCATCGCCCAGGTCATGGCGTTGGTTGCCCAAGTGCTCACGCTGGAGGCATCCGGTGCTGTGATCGTGCCGCTCACCGCGGGTTCACCGGCAAGGCGGTAGAGCATCGTCACCAGCTCCTGACGGGTGATGGCCGCGTTCGGGTTCTCGCCGTCGGAGATGCCCTTCGCCGTGACCCACTCCTGAGCCTTGGCATACCAGGTCGCGCCGCCGGTGGTATCCACGCCCTCGGCGCGGGCGATGATCGTCCACACCATCGCGCGTGTCAGCGTGTCGTTAGGAGCGAACACACCCACGTCAACGCCGTCCATCAGGCCCTTCTCGTAGACGTACTTCACCGCGCTGTAATACCAGTCGCGGGCAGTCACGTCATAGAACGGGAACACCGGCGTCTCCGGAGTCTCCGGCGCGCTGGGCTTCACATCCGGCAGGTTGCCCCACACGGCGGTGAAGGTGGTGTCGGAAGTTATGTAAACCGATTCCCCAGCCTTGTAGGTGGTATCGCCGCTGCGCCAGCCGAGGAATATGTAGCCGCTGTTGGTGGGAGCCTCGGGGAGGGTGTAATAAGGCTCACTTACCGGCACAGTTGCCACCATATAATCTCCGCTGGTAGCAATCACGGTTATAAAATAGTAGTCGTCATTATAAGCGTATTCGATATCTGCATTGACTTTTCCGTCTAGTTCAACCGCGCCGCCGCCAGGCATGCTGATTGTATTAAGCCTACCGTTTTCGCCATTGGCGCTCAGGTTTAGTTTCGAGTCGGCGCTTACAAGAATGGAAACTGTATTATTCGACGTACCAAGCTGAATGGGGTAGCTGCTTTCAGTTGCACAGTTCGTGACATTAACCACGCTGCCGTTTATGAGTTCCAGAGCCTCACCGCCCTTGTTGACGCTTATTCCTCTGTAGCCGCAGTCGGATATATCTACTGTGGAGCCGTTAACGGTAACGGCGTCGCAGCTGAGGCCGTGATAGCCAACGTTGGAAACACTCAGATTAGACTCATTCTCAATGCTCCAGATACCGCCATTGGAAAAGTTTGCGCTTATATTCTCTGCAATAATGCTGGAATTTTCTACTATTACCTTGGCCTTAACTGCATTTTTTCCAGACTCGGATTCAAACACGAATCCACGGGACAGACCGTTGATTTCAACTCTGGCTCCATTAATGAGTTTCAGAGAACCGGGCTCGACGGTTTCTGAGCCGTTTTCCACGCAGAAAGCTGTGCTTGAATCGCTGCCTTCCGTTGCATAAACCTTATTGAAGACCATTTCAACACCGTCAAGCGTAAGAGAGCCATAAATCGTGAAGGCGCGATCCCTGTCAACTCCGACTGTCACCTTGTTGGTGCCGAGTATCGTAACATCGCCGGTAATAACATATGTAGGCGCACCGGTTGTGCCAAGGTCGGCATCGTTGAGGAGAGTTATCGTGCCACCGGTACTTCCCACTGTGTTGATAGCGTCGGCTAGGCTGGTATACTTATCGCCATTTATCTCAGCCACGAAGGCATCTTCGTTGGCGAATTCGCCGGTAGCGGTCTTGGATGCTGTATCAGTAGGCGCAAGCTGCACAACGAGATCGGCTATTTCGTCAGATATTGTACCCGTCTGAATTGCCGCAAGAGCTTCAGCAGCCTGCTGATTGCTCGCATTGTAGGCGAGGAATACATTGACAGGCTCGCCATTGCCGCCAGTGCAGTTGCTGATGGTCACAGGGAACTCGCCGGTGGACGGAGCCGCCGCGCCGTTGTCGCCCTTACCCGCGCTGCCGAGAAGGATGACAGCCTTTTCACTATCAAAGGTGCAGTTGGATATCATCGCATTTGCTATGGAAGCTGCAAATATACCGCTAGAAGGCTGGACATCTGGTGCAGTATCCCCGTCGCCATTTCGCTGGTTCAGCTTTATAGCATTCTCAAAGAACTCGCCATGGAAATCGCAGTTGGTAATTGATACTGTTGCACCTGTAATCTGAATCAGGTTCCAGTTGATTCCATACCTGAGTCCTTCGCCATCCGTGTAGAAATGGCAATTGTCAATTACAAGCGACTTGCAATTTGACAGATACATGAACGAAGGATTTCCTGAGTCTGTTATGCTCGAGATGGGGGCTTCACCAGAAGTGCTGCCCTTAAACGTGCAGCCTGTCAGGGTAAGATGCAGTTGCGGCGGGTTGGTACTCTTCTGTACATTCCTGAGGTCGAACGAATCCTGCGTGTCGAAAGTTGCACCATTAATGGTCAGATAAATGTCCTTGCCGTCCCAATCGCCGCCGTTTACAGCATTGTTATATTCACTGACCGAGGTGAACGGGTTGTCGGGCGTACTACCCTTGTCATCCGCAAACGCGCCGACAGTCAGGAGCGACACCGTCATCAGCACAGCCAAAAGCAGTGCCAGCACTGATTTCTTCATCTGTATTCTCCCCTTTTTGATTTTGTTATCCAAAAGAGCATGAGGCGGAAATTTCCGCCTCAAGAAAGGGCCATGGCCTTTTGGAAATTACTCAATTAAAACTAGCACATATATCCAACATTGTCAACTAAAAAATTCCTAAAATAAAAAACTCCCGGCCGTTTTTACGGTCGGGAGTTGGTGGACGATACAGGACTCGAACCTGTGACCCTCCGCACGTCAAGCGGATGCTCATACCAGCTGAGCTAATCGTCCGTTTCGCAAGCAAGCGTTATTTTAACTCATGCCTGCGAAAATGTCAACACCTTTTTTCTTAAAATTGCGGCAAATATTCACCGGGGTCGACGCTCTGGCCGTCGGCGCGCATGGCGAAGTGCAGGTGGTAGACCTCGCCCGCCTCGCAGAGGGCCGTGGTGCCCACGGAGCCGATGGTGTCGCCCTTGCTCACGCTCTGCCCCACCTCTACGGTCGGCAGCTCGGCGAGATTAGAGTACACGCTCTCGATGCCGCCGCCGTGGGAGATCACCACCGTCGTGCCGTACAGGTCGTCGGCGTAGACCTCCGTCACCGTGCCGTCCGCCGCGGCGAGGACCTGCGTGCCCAGCGTGGACTCGATATCTATGCCGTCGTGCGTGCGCCAGTCGGCCATGGTCTTGTCGTACACCAGCTCTGTCATCGCGTAGGGGCGCTCTATCTGACCGTACACCGGCCAGACGTACGAGGCCGGGGCCACATCGGCCTCCTGGGGCTCTGAGACGGGCTCAGGCTGCTCCTGGACGGCCGGGGCTTCCGCCTGTACCTCCGGGGCCTCGGGCTCCGCCACGACCTCTACGGCGTCCTCAGGGATCTCCCACACCGTCTCCGCCGCCTCGGTGGGCGCGGGCGTCGCAGCCGTGGGCTGCGGCAGTTCTATATCTCCGGTGGAAACGTTCTGCATAGCACTCTTCCCGGACGACAGCAGCGTCCACGCCGACACGCCTATCACGGCGACGCACAGGAAGAGGACTATGTAAAAGCCCTTCCCGCCGAAAAATTTCTCCAACCGGTTCTGGCCGGAGTCGTTTTTCTTGTCTTCCATCTTGTTACCTCCTGAAGCAAATGGTGTCTTCGGAGGCTATTATTGACAGGGCGGGAGGGTCTTATACAATTTATTTTTCGTCAGCAAAGCAAAAAAGCACCCCCGCCGGGGCGGGGGTGCTGGTGGGCTTGTTCGCTTACTTCTTGAGGTTGAAGAAGGCGTCCTTGCCGGCGTACTGGGCGACGTCGAAGAGCTCCTCCTCGATGCGCAGCAGCTGGTTGTACTTGCAGACGCGGTCGGTGCGGCTGGGGGCGCCGGTCTTGATCTGTCCGGCGTTCAGGCCCACGACGAGGTCGGCGATGGTGGTGTCCTCGGTCTCGCCGGAGCGGTGGGACACGATGGTGGTGTAGCCGGCGCGGTTGGCGAGCTGCATGGTGTCCAGGGTCTCGGTCAGGGTGCCGATCTGGTTGACCTTGATCAGGACGGCGTTGGCGACGTGCTTCTCGAGGCCCATCTTCACGCGCTCGACGTTGGTGACGAACAGGTCGTCGCCGACGAGCTGGACGCGGTCGCCGAGAGCCTTGGTCAGCATGGCCCAGCCTTCCCAGTCGTCCTCGCCCATGCAGTCCTCCATGGAGATGATGGGATAGGTGTCGGCGAACTTCTTCCACATGTTGACCATCTGGCTGCGGGTCATGGTCTTCTTGGCCTTCGGCAGGGTGTAGGTGCCGTCCTCGTGGTTGTACCAATCCGACACGGCGGCGTCGATGGCGAGCATGAAGTCCTCGCCGGGCTTGTAGCCGGCCTTCTCGATGGCGGCGACGATGCACTTGAAGGCGTCCTCGTCCTTCTTCAGGTTGGGAGCGTAGCCGCCCTCATCGCCCACGCCGGCGGCGGGGGTGCCGTTCTCCTTGAGGACGGTCTTGAGGGTGTGGAACACCTCGGCGCACATGCGCAGGGCTTCCTTCCAGCTGGGGGCGCCGACAGGCATGATCATGAACTCCTGGATGTCGACGTTGTTGGTGGCATGGGCGCCGCCGTTGAGGATGTTCATCATCGGCACGGGCAGGGTCTTGGCGTTCACGCCGCCGATGTAGTTGTACAGGGGCAGGTTCAGGGCGTTGGCAGCGGCGCGGGCGCAGGCCAGGGACACGCCGAGCATGGCGTTGGCGCCGAGGCGGGTCTTGTTCGGGGTGCCGTCGAGCTCGATGAGCAGCTTGTCTATCGAGGTCTGGTCGAGGGCGTTCAGGCCCAGCATGGCCTCGGCGATCTCGGTGTTGACGTTCTCAACGGCCTTGCTGACACCCTTGCCCAGGTAGCGGCTCTTGTCGCCGTCGCGGAGCTCGCAGGCCTCGTAAACGCCGGTGGAGGCGCCGGAGGGAACAGCGGCGCGGCCGACGGTGCCGTCGTCCAGGGTGACCTCGACCTCAACGGTCGGGTTGCCGCGGGAGTCAAGTATCTCGCGCGCGGTCACGTCAACGATCTCGAAGTACTCTTTCATTGTAATTCTCCTTCAAAATGTTTTATTGGAATCACTTTTCAATGAGGGACTTGCCTGTCATCTCGGCCGGGGCGGGAAGGCCCATCAGCTCGAGCAGCGTGGGCGCTATGTCGGCCAGCTTGCCGCCGGAGCGGAGCTTGAGCTCGCCGGTGCCCACTATCACGAAGGGGACGGGGTTGGTGGTGTGCGCGGTGTTGGGGCTGCCGTCGGGCTCGACCATCCTGTCGGCGTTGCCGTGGTCGGCAGTGACGGCGAGGCGGATGCCGTTGCGCTTGGCGCACTCGACGACCTCGCCGAGGCACTTGTCAACGGTCTCGACGGCCTTTATCGCAGCCTCGGTCACGCCGGTGTGGCCGACCATGTCGCAGTTTGCGAAGTTGCAGACGTAGAGGCCGCAGCCGCCCTGGTCCATGCGCGCGACGAGCTTGTCCTTGACCTCCTCGGCGCTCATCTGCGGGATGAGGTCGTAGGTCGGATACTCCTTCGGCGACGGCACGAGCACGCGCTCCTCGCCCTCGTACTGCTTCTCAACGCCGCCGTTGAGGAAGAAGGTGACGTGGGCGTATTTCTCGGTCTCGGCGATGCGGAATTGCTTTATGCCGAGGCTGGAGACATACTCGCCGATGGTGCCGGCGAGGTGCTCGGGCGGGAAGGCGATGGGCAGAGTCAGCGCCGCGTCGTACTGCGCGGTGCAGACGTAGGAGAGCGTGAGCTTCTCACAGCTCATGGGCGTGTCGGCGGGCAGGTTGCCGGTGAGGGCCCAGGTCATCTCACGCGCGCGGTCGGGGCGGAAGTTCATGAAGATGACGCTGTCGCCGGAGTGGATCATGCCGTCCTTGTCGCAGACGACGGGCTCGACGAACTCGTCGGTGACGCCCTGGGCGTAGCTCGCCTCGACGGCGGCGACGGGGTCGGCGTTCTCCACGCCCACGCCGCGGACTATGGCGTCATAGCCCTTTTGCAGGCGCTCCCAGCGCTTGTCGCGGTCCATGCCCCAGAAGCGGCCCTGGATGGTGGCTATCTTGCAGTTGCCGAGCTTGGCGCACTCGTCGGCGAGCTTCTGGACATAGCTTGCGCCGGTCTTGGGGCCGACGTCACGCCCGTCGAGGAAGCAGTGGACGTACACGCGCGGCAGGCCGCGTCGCTTGGCCATCTCGAGTATCGCGAAGATGTGGGTGATATGGCTGTGCACGCCGCCGTCGGAGAGGAGGCCGAGCACATGGAGCGCGCCGCCGCTCTTTGCGGCGTCGTCCATGGCCTTGACGTACACGGGGTTTTCAAAGAAGCTGCCGTCCTTCACGGCGTTGGTGATGCGGGGCAGGTCCTGATACACCACGCGGCCGGCGCCGATGTTAGTGTGTCCGACCTCGCTGTTGCCCATCTGGCCCTCGGGCAGGCCCACGTCGAGGCCGGAGGCGGAGAGCTGAGTGTTCGGGCAGCAGGCGAGCAGCTTGTCCATGACGGGGGTGTTGGCCTCCCAGATGGCGTTGCCGGGTCCGGGTTCGCCGATGCCGTAGCCGTCAAGGATTATGAGAGCGGTGGGATTCACTTTTTCCATGGCTCACTCCGCGGCGGTGCCGGCGATGATGCGGGCGAAGTCCTGCGGCTTGAGGGAGGCGCCGCCGATGAGGCCGCCGTCGATGTCGGGCTGGGCGAGCAGCTCGTCGCAGTTCTTGGCGTTCATGCTGCCGCCGTAGAGGATGCTGACGGCGCGGGCGGTGCGGGCGTCGAACATGCCGCGGATGACGGTGCGGATCTCGCGGCAGACCTCCTCCGCCTGGTCGGCGGTAGCGGTGCGGCCGGTGCCGATGGCCCAGATGGGCTCATAGGCTATGATGCACTTCTTGACCTCGCGGGCGTCCATTCCAGCAAGGGCGGCCTTGACCTGGTAGGCGACGTACTCCATGGTGAGCTCGTTCTCGCGCTGCTCGAGGCTCTCGCCCACGCAGATGATGGGGGTGATGCCGGCGGCGAGCAGGGCCTTGGCCTTGGTGTTCACGAGGGAGTCGCTCTCGGCGTGGTACTGGCGGCGCTCACTGTGGCCGACGATGCAGTACTTTACGCCCAGATCGGCCAGCATGGCGGCGCTGACCTCGCCGGTGTAGGCGCCGGACTCGTGCGCGGAAACGTCCTGCGCGCCGAAGGCGAGGCGGCTGTCGCGCATGACCTTGGCCATGGCGGGGATGATCGGGAAGGGCACGCAGAGCACGCTCTCGCAGGTCTTGGTCTTGGGCATAGCCGCGCGCAGCTCCTCGACGAAGGGCTTGGCCTCGGAGGCGAGCTTGTTCATCTTCCAGTTGCCGGCTATAACGGTCTTGCGATACTTTCTGTTCATGGCAAACGCTCCTTATTTATCAAGCAGGCAGGCGACGCCGGGCAGCTCCAGGCCCTCGAGGAACTCGAGAGAAGCGCCGCCGCCGGTGCTGATGTGGGTGATCTTGTCGGCATAGCCGCTCTTCTCGACCGCGGAGGCACTGTCGCCGCCGCCGATGATGGTCACGCCGCCGCAGTTGGCAACGGCCTCGGCCATGGCGAAGGTGCCCTTGTTGAAGCTGGCGAACTCGAAAACGCCCATGGGGCCGTTCCAGACAACGGTGCCGGCGCCCTTGACGGCGTCCTTGTACATCTCAACGGTCTTGGGGCCGATGTCCATGCCCATGAGGTCGTCGGGGATGTCCTCACCGGTGACGACGGGCTCGGCGTCGGCGGCAAACTCCTTGGCGCAGACGTGGTCCACGGGCAGGAGCAGCTTTACGCCCTTGGCCGCGGCCTTGTCCATCATTTCCTTAGCGTAGTCGACGCGGTCGGCCTCGAGCAGGCTCTTGCCGATGGTGTGGCCCTGGGCCTTCTTGAAGGTGTAGGCCATGCCGCCGCCGACGATGATGGTGTCGGCCTTCTCAAGGAGGTTATTGATGACGCCGATCTTGTCGCTTACCTTGGCGCCGCCGAGGATGGCGACGAAGGGACGGGCGGGGTCGCTGAGGGCCTTGCCCATGACGGAGATCTCCTTCTCTACCAGCAGGCCGGCGTAGGCGGGCAGGAAGGCCGCGACACCGGCGGTGGAGGCGTGGGCGCGGTGCACGGTGCCGAAGGCGTCGGACACATAGACGTCGGCCATGGAGGCGAGCTCCTTGGCGAACTCGGGGTCGTTCTTCTCCTCGCGCTTGTCGAAGCGGAGGTTCTCAAGCAGCAGCAGCTGGCCCGGCTGCAGGGCCGCGGCCTTGGCCTTGGCGTCCTCGCCGATGATGTCCTTGGCGAAGATGACGTCCATGCCGAGCAGCTCGCTCAGCCTCTTGGCCACGGGGGCCAGGCTCAGGCTCTCCTTCCACTCGCCCTTGGGCTTGCCCAGGTGGGAGCAGGCGATGACGGCAGCGCCGTTCTCGAGCAGGTATTTAATGGTGGGCAGAGCCGCGACGATGCGCTTGTCGCTGGTTATCTCGCCCGTCTCCTTGTTCTGGGGTACGTTGAAATCGCAGCGCAGGAGCACCTTCTTGCCGTGGGGGTCGAAGTCGCGGACAGTTTTCTTGTTGTAATTCATACCGATTCCTCCTGTTTCATAATTCCATAGTCTTTTAAGCCCTTGAACCCCTGCTGCCTGAGCGCTTCATAGGTGAGTATGGCAGCGGCGTTCGACAGATTGAGGCTCCTCGCCTCGGAGATCATGGGGATGCGTATACATTTGTCGCGGTATTTTTCCCTGAGCCATTCGGGCAGGCCCGCGGTCTCCTTCCCGAACATGAGCGTCACGTCGCCGCTCCAGTCGCAGTCGACGTAGCTTTTGGGGGCTTTCGTGGTGGTGAGCCAGAGGTTCTCGTCGCCGTTCATCTTGAAGTACTGCTCGATGTTGTCGTACACCCGGATGTCCACGAGGTACCAGTAGTCCAGTCCCGCGCGCTTGACTGCGCTGTCCGAGATGTCGAAGCCCAGCGGCTTTATGAGATGCAGCCTCGCGCCCGTGCAGGCGCAGGTCCGGGCTATCGCCCCGGTATTGTTCGGGATCTCAGGTTCTACGAGTACGATATCGACCATCCGGCCGCCCTCCAGCTTGTTACATACGTTTGTATCATTACCCATAATTTTGGGCCAGAGACATTTTACTACCTTGTCTATGATTTTACAATACCAATAATGCCGTAAAACAATATTTTTTATTTAATTTTTTGTAAAATCCGTCATATAAAGTGTGCGATATTGAATCCGGGCGCAAAATGGCTTATAATGTGGGCGTAAAAAAGGCCGCGGAGTTTCCGGCGCGGCCTCTTTCGGAGGACTTTATGGAGAAATACTTTATTGTAGTACCCTGTTATAACGAGGAGGAGGTCCTGCCCGAGACGATGAAGCGCCTGGGTGAGAAGCTCTCCTCCCTTGTCGAGCGCGGCATAGCTTCCGGGGCCAGCCGCGTCCTCTTTGTGGACGACGGCTCGGCGGACCGCACCTGGGAGATGATAAAGCAGGCGCACGAGGCGTATCCCACCGTGTTCACCGGCCTCTCTCTGGACCGCAACCGCGGCCACCAGACCGCGCTGACCGAGGGGCTCATGGCCGCCCGCGCCGAGCGCGCCGTGGCCATCTCGATAGACGCCGACCTGCAGGACGACGTGAACGCCATCGACGCCATGTGCGAAAAGCGCGAGGAGGGCGCGCACATAGTCTGCGGCGTCCGCGCCAGCCGCCAGACGGACACCTTTATGAAGCGCTTCACCGCGCGGGCGTATTACCGCATCATGCGCTTTTTCGGCTCCGACCTCATATACGACCACGCGGACTTCCGCCTCATGGGGCCCGAGGCGCTGGACAAGCTTGCCCTCTACCACGGCGACGACCTCTTTCTGCGCGGGCTCATCACCCGCCTCGGCTACAAGTGCGAGACGGTAAGTTACGACCGCGCCGAGCGCTTTGCCGGTGAGAGCAAGTACACGCTCAAGAAGATGCTCAAGCTGGCCCTCAAGGGCGCGGAGAGCGGGCGTATGCAGCCCATGAGCGTCCCGCGCGAGCCCTACGGCCACACGAGGGAGGCGCTCCCCTTTTGAGCGGCTGCCATGACTGCCCGAGAAACTGCGGAGCCGTGCGCGAAAACGGCGTGTTCGGCCGCTGCCGCTCGCCCTATCTCCCCCGCGCCGCGAGGGCGGCGGCGCACTACGGCGAGGAGCCCTGCATAAGCGGCACGCGAGGGAGCGGCACCATCTTCTTCACCGGCTGCGGCCTCGGCTGCGTCTACTGCCAGAACCGAGAGATAGCCTCCGGCGGCGGTGTGGAGCTCACCGTGCCGAAGCTGCGCGAGGTCATGCTCCGGCTGCGGGACACGGGCGTGCACAACATCAGCCTCGTCACCGCCTCGCACTTTACCCGGCCCGTGGCCGAGGCGCTCTCCGGCCTCGACCTCGGAATACCCGTGGTCTGGAACAGCTCCGGCTACGAGAGCGTGGAGTCCCTGCGCATGCTCGAGGGACTGGTGCAGATATACATGCCGGACTTCAAATATTCCCTTGCCGCCCCCGCGGCGAGGTATTCCGACGCGCCGGATTACCCGGAGGCCGCCGCGGCGGCGATACTCGAGATGTTCCGCCAGGTGGGCGTATATTGCATGGACGAGGACGACATCCTCCGCTCCGGCGTGCTCATACGCCACCTCATATTGCCCGGGCAGCTGGAAAACTCGCGCGGGGTCATTGACTGGGTGGCGGAGCACTTCCCCATGGGCGGGGTGCTCTTCTCGCTCATGGCGCAGTACACGCCCATGCCGGGCATTGCGGAGCGCTTCCCGGAGCTGGGCCGCTGTGTCACCGAGGCCGAGGCCGCGGAGCTCTACGACTATTTGATAGCCGCCGGCATCGAGGACGGCTACTGGCAGGAGCCTGACTCCTCCGGCGAGGACATGATCCCCGCCTTCGACGGCACGGGTTTGGATTGACAAAAGCTGAAAACAGGTTTTAATGTTCATCAATGGCACAATTACATATATATTGGAGGAAATGTCATGGATTACAAGGACGTACTCGAAAAAGCGCGCGGAAATATTGGCCCCTACTGCAAGGCCTGCGCGGTGTGCAACGGCAAGGCCTGCGGTAATTCCATGCCCGGCCCCGGCTCCAAGGGTCCCGGCAACGGCGCCGCCCGCAACTACGACGCCTGGCAGAAGATCTTCGTGAACATGGACACCATCTGCTCCAACGCGACTCCGGACACGAGCTTCAAGCTCTTCGGCCGGGAGTTCGGTCTGCCCATCTTCACCGCCCCCATCGGCGCGCTGCCCATGCACTACAGCGACGCCTACGACGACTTTGCCTACAACGACATCCTCATCCCCACGGCTGTGGAGTGCGGCTCCGCCTCCTTCACCGGCGACGGCGTGGACCCCGAGATCATGAAGCGCTCCGTCGCGGCCATGGTCAAGGTCGGCGGCGTCGGCGTGCCCACCATCAAGCCCTGGAACAACGAGGCCGTGTTTGAGAAGCTCGACATCCTCAACGAGCAGGGCATCTTCGCCGCCGCCATGGACATCGACGGCGCGGGCCTGCCCTTCCTCAAGGCCATGAACCCGAACGCGGGCAGCAAGCCCGTGGCCGATCTCAAGGCCGTCATCGACTACGCCAAGATGCCGTTCATCGTCAAGGGCATTATGACCGTCGCGGGCGCCGAGAAGGCGGTCGAGGCGGGCGCCGCCGGCATCGTCGTCTCCAACCACGGCGGCCGCGTGCTGGGCCAGACCCGCGCCACTGCGGACGTCCTGCCCGACATCGCCAAGGCTGTCGGCGGCAAGTGCGTCGTGTTCGTGGACGGCGGCATCAGGACCGGCGTGGACGTGTTCAAGGCCCTGGCCCTGGGCGCGGACGCGGTGCTCGTTGGCCGCCCCTTCGTCCCGGCGGTGTACGGCGGTGAGGCCGAGGGCGCAAAGCTGCTCTTCGCCAAGCTGAAGGCCGAGCTGGTGGACACCATGACCATGTGCGGCGCGCACACGCTCGACGAGATAACCGAGGAGAAGGTCTACATAGACAAATGAGTCTGAAAAGGCCGGGACGCGGGCGGCTCAGGCTTCTCGCGTCCCTTCTTATTGCCGCGCTGCTGCTCCTCCCCTGCTCCGCATACGCGGACGGGGCACAGGAGACGCTCGACGAGACGATAGAGGAGCTCTTTGAGCGCTACCGCCTGACGGAGAAAAACTTCGCCCTCGGTTTCCGCGCGCTCTCGGACGGGACGGAGTACTGGTACAACGCCGACAAGCTCTTCGAGACGGCGAGCCTCTACAAACTGCCGCTGAACATGTACTTCTACGAGCTGGAGGCCGCGGGCGAGATAGCCTCTGACGAGCCCATATACGGCGTGCCGCTCGATTACTGCCACGAACAGAGCCTGGTGTACTCGAACAACGAGCTCTCGCAGCTCATGATAGACTGGATAGGCTCCTACCGGCAGTTCAAGGACATCGCCTTCGGCTACACGGGGCTGGACGAGAGCGAGCGCAGCTTTGACTACTACGCCAGCGGCGGCTTCACCGCGCGGATGATGGTCGGCATGCTGCAGACGCTCTGGGACAACCCGGAGACCTTCGGGCAGGAGATAGAATATCTCAAGCAGGCCAACCCGGGCGAGTATCTCAAGAGCGGCGACTGCGGCCTCGAGATCGCGCAGAAGTACGGCTACGAGCACTACGACGGGGTGCTCAACATCTGCATTGCGGGCATCGTGTACACGGATGAGCCGTTTTTGATAACGGTGCTCACGCGCGGCGTCGGCTGGGCCGAGGTGCTGATGGGCGAGCTCTGCGACGCCTTTGCCGAGTATGAGCAGACGCGCGAGCACGTGGAGCCCGAGCCGCCGGAGACGGCTGCCGACTGCCCCGCTGAGCAGCCCGCATCCGTGATAGAGGACGCCCTGCGCTTTGCCCTGCGCCTCACGCCCTTTGCCTTCGTCTCGGAGCTGATATGAGAAAAAGACCGGAAAACTCCGTGTTTTCCGGTCTTTTATATTATATGTGTGCGCAAAAGGGCCCCGCCCGGAGGGGCGGGGCCTGGGGGGAAGGATCAGAACAGCTCGTCGCCGCTCTTGTTGTCAAGGCCGGGGTGGAGGTCGAAGCGCACGGCGCCCACTCGGGCCTTGCCGTTTACCGCCTGCTCCACCAGATACGTGCCGCGGATACCGAAGCCGCCGCAGAGCTCGATGGCTCCGCAGCCCGCCTCGGCCATCTCGGCCGCCGCGGCCGCTCCCTCCTCATAGGTCGAGACGCCTATCGAAGTCAGGCGCACGCTCGGGGTCTCCACCACGCCGCGGTCGCGCTTGGGGTCCGCGCCGGGGGCTATGAATATGAACGCAGCATTGAGCATGTCTCCGCCTCCTCACTTTTTGTTCGGGATATGTATCGCCCGCTTGCGCGCGGCGAGCGCGGCCTCGCGCAGGGCCTCGGCCACCGTCGGGTGGCAGTGGATGGTGTCCGTCAGCTCGTCGAGCGTCGCCTCCAGCCTTATCGCCAGCGCGGCCTCCTCTATCAGCTCCGTGGCGCTCGGGGCCAGGATGTGCACGCCCAGTATCTCGCCGAATTTCGGCCCGGCCAGGACCTTTATCATGCCGCCCGTGCAGCCGGCGACCAGGCTGCGGCCGTTGGCGCTGGTCGGGAAGCGGCCGACGATGTACTCTATGCCCAGCTCCTTGGCGCGCTCCTCGGTGTAGCCGACGCCCGCTATCTCGGGGCCGACATAGGCGCAGGCGGGGCTCATGTCCGCGTCAAAGCCCGCATCGCCGCCCATGGCGTTCTCCGCCGCGGCCTCGCCCATCGCCATGGCCGCATGGGCCAGCATGAGCCTGCCGGAGCAGTCGCCGACGGCGTAAACGCCCTTGACGCTGGTCTCGAGGTGCGCGTCCACCTTTATGAAGCCGTCCTCCACGGCTATCCCGGCCTTTTCGAGGCACAGCGGCTCTAGGTTCGGGCTCCTGCCGACGCAGACGAGGACCTTCTCGGCCTCGAACACGTTGTCGCGGCCATCTATCTCCGCGTGCACCGCCGCGCCCTTTGCCGTGGTGTCCACGCTCGTGACCCGCGCGCCGGTGCGCACGTCCACGCCCTCGGAGATGAGCTGCGCCTTTGCGAGCTCGGCCAATTCGCCGTCCATCTGCGGGAGTATGCGCGGCTGAAGCTCCAGCACCGTGACCTTTGCGCCGAAGCGGCGGTAGACGCTGCCGAGCTCCATGCCGATGACGCCGCCGCCGATGACGACGAGGCTCTCGGGGATGTGGTCGAGCGTTAGGCAGGCCGTGGAATCTATGCAGGCCGGGCACTCGCGCAGTCCGGGGATGCCGGGCATGATGGGCTTTGAGCCCGCGGCGATGATTATCTTCTCAGGGTTCAGGGTCTTGTCGCCCACGCGGACAGTCATCGGCCCGGTGAAGCTGGCCTCGCCCTCGAGCACCGTCACCTTGTTCGCGCGCATGAGGGCCCGGACGCCGCCGGTCAGCTTGTCGGAGACGCTCTGACGGTTTTGCTGCACGCGCGCCCAGTCCACGGCCACGTCGCGGCCTATTATGCCTATGCTCTCGGACTTCGTAGCGAGCTCGTAGACCTCGGAGCTGTGCAGCAGGGCCTTTGTGGGCATGCAGCCGCGGTTCAGGCAGGTGCCGCCTATCTGGGCGCGCTCTGCGAGCGTGACCTTCGCGCCGAGCTGCGCCGCCCTTATTGCCGCGACGTAGCCGCCCGGCCCGCCGCCGATGACGAGCACTCCGCCGCCCTCGGCGGGCTTTTCCTCCGCCTTGTCCGGGGCCACGGCCGGGGCGGAGGTGGTATAGCTCTCGCCCTCCGCGCCTATGACGGCCACGGGGGTCAGGCAGGCCACGGTCTCACCCGCGGGGACGAGTATCTTCAGCAGCTTGCCAGAGGTCATGGCCTCCACGTCGTTGGTCAGCTTATCCGTCGAGACGGAGAAGAGCACCTCGCCCTCCTTGACGGCGTCGCCCTCGGCCTTGAGCCAGTTTTCAATCGTGCCCTCGGTCATTGTGAGGCCGAGTTTGGGCATTACGACTTCCTTTGCCATGCCGCACCTCCTATGCCAGCACCAGCGCGGGGCACTCGATGAGCTTCTTCACGCGCTGCAGAAACTGCGCCGCCACGGAGCCGTCCACCACGCGGTGGTCGGCGGTCAGCGAGAGGTTCAAGATTGGCCGCACGCAGATCTCGCCGTCTATGACCACGGGCTTTTCCACGATGGTGTTCACGCCGAGTATCGCCACCTCGGGCTGGTTTATGATCGGCGAGAAGCTCTCTATGCCGTACATGCCGAGGTTCGTGATGGTGAAGGTACCGCCGCTGAGGCGGTCCATGGGCAGGCCGCCCGTCCTCGCGAGGTTCGCCAGCTCCTTGACCTCGGCGGAGATCTCACGCAGGCCCTTTTTGTCGGCGTCGCGGACGTTCGGCACGACGAGGCCGTTGTCCAGCGCCACGGCCACGCCCATGTTGACGTAGTTCTTGTAGATTATATTGTCCCCGTCCACGGAGCAGTTGAGCAGCGGGAACTCCCGGAGCGCCACGGCCACGAGCTTGACCAGGATGTCCGTGTAGCTGACCTTGATGTCCTCGGCCTTGAGCCGCGCGCGGAGCTTGGCAAGCTCGGTCACGTCGCAGCCGAGGTTGAAGGTGACGGTGGGGCTGGTCATGTGGCTGTTTTGCATGTTGCGGGCGATGGCCTTGCGCATGCCGTTCATGCGCTTGACCTCCTCCCTCGGCCCCTCCTGGGCCGCGGGGGCGGAGACGGCGGCGAGGATGTCGGCCGCGAGTATGCGCCCGCCCTTGTGCGGCACGTCCTTGAGGTCTATGCCCAGCTCGGCGGCGGCCTTTGCCGCGAGCGGCGAGGCCTTGGGCCCGGGCTCGGGGGCCGGTTTGGGCGGCTCCGGCGGCGGGGGCGGGGCGGCCTTGAACTTTTTGACGTCCTCCTCGGTTATGCGGCCTCCCGGGCCGGTACCGGGGACGAGGGCTATATCGAGCCCCAGCTCCTTTGCCAGCTTCTTGGCCGCGGGCGAGGCCACTACCCTTCCGCCCGGGGCCTTTGCGGGCGCGGCTGGGGCGGCGGGGGCCGCCGCCGGGGCCGGGGCCTCGGCCTTGGGCGCCGCGCCGGGCACGAGCTCGGAGATGTCCTCGTTCGGCTCGCCTATCACGGCCACCCCGGCCAGGCAGGGCAGGGTGTCGCCCTCCTTGGCGAGTATCTTCAAAAGCGTGCCGGACGCCGTGGCCTCTATCGTATTCGTGAGCTTGTCGGTCTCGACCTCGAAGAGGGGCTCGCCCTCCTTGACGGCGTCGCCCTCGGCCTTCAGCCAGCGGCTGACCAGGCCCTCGGTCATCGTGAGGCCCAGCTTCGGCATCACTACCAGTTTTGCCATTTAAAATTCCTCCTTATCTGGCCTGAACATTCCCAGCCTCGCCGCTTCGCTGAGCGCGGCGCGGGGCAGGACGCGCCAGGGTCCGTTTCTGAGCACGGTGAACGTCACCTCGTCGCCGGGGTCCACGCGCACCTCACGCTCGCCGTCCAGGGCTATCATGTGCCGCGCCTCGGAGAGGAAGCGGAACTCCTGTCCCAGCTCCAGCCGGTACACGCCCCTGACGCCCACCTCCGTGAGCACGCCGGCGGCGATGGGGGCTATGACCCGCCTGCCGCCGCGGCCGAGCTCGACCGCGAGGGCGCAGTCGTCGCTGTCCTCGACTATGCCGCAGACGCCCGCGACGGCCGAAAAGCCTATGGTCGCCGGGTGGCAGCGGGAGGCTACGATGAGCCGCATCCGCTCCGCGTCCCAGATGGCCCGGGCCCCGGCGAAGTAGTCGTCGGAGACGACGGCGTCGATGAGCGCGATGTCGCGCAGCTCGCCGTTCACGCGGACCTCGATGCGCTTGTCGTGGATGCAGCAGCGCCTCGGCTCCGGCATCAGCGCGGCGGCCGCGGCGGCCATGCCGGCGACCGTGCCCTCCATGAGCGTGGGGTAGACGTTGTTTGTGCCCGTGGAGACCGAGAGCAGCGGCACCTCGGCGAGGCCCTTGGCCGCGGCCCGGCTGGTGCCGTCGCCGCCGAGGACCACCACGCAGCCCACGCCCAGCTCCTCGAACATGCGCGCGGCGCGGGTGGTGTCCTCCTGCGCGGCCTCTATCTCGAAGTCCAGCAGCTCCACGTTTGCGCGGAGCACGCCGTCGCTCTCGAGGCCCTCGCGCACGGCCCAGCCTATCATGAAGGTCTCCGGCATGAACACAACGCTCTCGACCCCCAGGCCCTGGGCGGCGAGCACGATGCGCTTGCAGATGTTCACCTTCTCGTTGTTGTCGATCGTAGTCGCATAGGAGACGAGGCGCCGGATATCCTTGCCCGACGCCGGGTTGGCTATGACGCCTATGGTCCTGTTCATCCGCAGCACCTCCCAAAAAACAGCCCGCAGGTACCCGTGAGCGCCTGCGGGCCTCCCCTTGACGTGGTTTAGAACATCTTCTTTGCCGCGACCAGGATGTCCTGAGCGTTGGGTATGTAATACTGCTCAAGATTCGGGGCAAAGGGCACGGGCGTGTCCAGCGCGCCTATGCGGATGACGGGGGCGTCAAGGTAGTCGAAGAATTCCTCGCCGATGATGGCGCTTATCTCGCCGCCGAAGCCGCCGCGCTTGACCTCCTCGGTTATGACGATGGCCTTGTGCGTCTTGGCGATGCTCTCGCCGATGAGCTCCTTGTCCAGCGGATAGAGGCTGCGCAGGTCTATGACCTCGACGCCGATGCCGTCCGCCGCGAGCTTTTCCGCCGCCTCCAGCGCGTCGTACACCTGGCGGCCGTAGGTGATTATGGAGAGGTCGCCGCCCTCGCGGACTATGCGGCCCTTGCCCAGGGGGATGGGCTCGAGGCTCGTGACCTCGCTCTTCATGCTAAGCAGCACCTTCTGCTCAAAGTACATGACCGGGTTGTCGTCGTCTATGGCCGAGAGCATCAGCCCCAGCGCGTCCTGGGCGCAGGAGGGGTAGACGACCTTCAATCCGGGGACGTGGGTCAGCCAGGCTTCGAGGCTCTGGGAGTGCTGCGCCGCGGCGCCCGTGCCCGCGCCGGCGGGGAGCCGGACGACCATCGGCATCGAGATCTTGCCGCCGAACATATAGCGCATCTTCGCCGCCTGGTTCACGAGCTGGTCCATGCCGACCGTCAGAAAGTCGCAGAACATGAGCTCGGCTATGGGCCTGAGCCCCGTCGCCGCCGCGCCGACCGCGCAGCCTATTATCGCGCCCTCGGATATGGGCGTATCGCGCACCCTCTCCGGTCCGAACTCGGCAAGCATGCCCGCGGACACACCGAAGCAGCCGCCGAACGCGCCGACGTCCTCGCCGAAGAGCACTACGTTGGGGTTCTCACGCATCCGGATACTCATGCCCTCGCGGATGCCCTCTGCATAAGTCATCATCGTCATCTCTCGCGCACCTCCTCAACTATGTCGGAATAGACGTCCACGACGGCGCTCTCCAGGGTCGGTATCGGCTGGGCGTCCGCGAAGACGATGGCGTCCTCGACCTCCTTGGCCACCTGCGCGTCTATCTCCGCAAGCTCCTCGGCCGTGAGCACGCCGTTCTCGGCCAGGAACTGAGCAAAGCGCGGCAGCGGGTCCTTCGCCAGCCAGGCCTCCTGCTCCTCCTTGGGCTTGTAGATGGCGGGGTCGCCCTCGAAGTGGCCGTGCTGGCGGTAGGTCTTGCACTCGAGCAGCGTCGGGCCCTTGCCCGCCCTGGCGCGGGAGACGGCCTCGGACGCCGCCTCATACACGGCCAGCGGGTCGTTGCCGTCGACGGCGATGCCGGGGATGTTGTAGGCTGCGCCGCGGTCGGCCACGTCCTTTATGGCCTGGTGTCTGTCCTGGCTCATCGAGATGCCGTAGTGGTTGTTCTCGCACACAAAGATTATCGGCAGCTTCCAGATGGACGCCATGTTCAGCGACTCGTGGAAGGTGCCCTGGTTGGTGGAGCCGTCGCCGAAGAAGCAGACGCAGACCTGGTCCGTGCCGCGTATTTTCGCCGAGAGGCCCGCGCCGCAGGAGATGCAGTGGCCCGCGCCGACTATGCCGTTGGCGCCGAGGATGCCCTTGTCCCTGTCGGCAATGTGCATGGAGCCGCCCTTGCCCTTGCAGTAGCCCGTAGCACGCCCGAAGAGCTCCGCCATCATCAGGTTCAGGTCGCCGCCCTTGGCTATGATGTGGCCGTGGCCGCGGTGCGTGCTGGTGATGAAGTCGTCGTCGCGCAGGCATTCGCAGACGGCGGGCGCTATGGCTTCCTCTCCCAGGTACAGGTGGACGAAGCCGGGTATCTTGCCCTCTGCAAACAGCCGCGCAGCCGTGCTCTCGAAGTCGCGTATGCGCCGCATCTTCACATACATGTCCTTCATTTGCTCTTTGCTGATCGCCATTTGTTGACCTCCTTCATTCCGTGATGAAAACTTCCACGGCGGCCAGAGCCGCCTCAATGCTGCAATCCCTGTCGCCGAAGGCCGCGATGCACAGCCCGTCGACCACGAGTCCGCCCTTTACCGCTTTCACCTCTACCGTGCCCACCGGCAGCGCCTCCGCCACCGCGGCACAGTCCACTTCCTCCGGCCGCGAGACCGCGACCGTTGCGAGTATCCGCACCTGGCGCTTGAAGTCCGTCAGTCCCAGCACGTCCTCCAATCCGCACAGGCAGCTGCGGGATACCGCGTCTTTCACCGCCTTCTTCGCCGCCTTGGTGACGTCCTGGCCGTGAAAATCCGTCCCCATGCCGAATTCAACGATGAATTTCTTCAAATTCTCACCTCCGTGATACTCAATTTTCATTTCCTCCTTGAGTATACACTCTCGTCTCAATATTCTCAAGCCGAATCAATTGCTTTAACAATTTTCGGCGCTAAAGACAATTTATGGGCCTGATTTTAGGGCCAATTTCATAAATTGTGAGACGTTTAACAGAAAAACCGAGACAAAGCAGGGCGCTTTGTCTCGGTTTTTTGAGAAAAGTATCAACTTTTCTCACTAAAGTGAGAATATTGAGAAAATGAGAAAAACTATCGCAGGCTCTTGACGTCTATGCCGCAGCGCTTGATGTGGCGGTAGAGGGTGGCGCGGCTGACGCCGAGCCTCTTGGCGGCCTCGCCCACGTCGCCGCCGCAGAGGGTGAGCGCGGAGAGCAGCTCGCCGGTCTCGCCGCCGTGGGCGTGAGAAGTCGGGGCGCTCTCCGGCGCGGGGCCCAGCGCGGAGCGCAGGCTCTGGGCGTCGAGCTCCTCCCCTGCGGAGGAGTAGAAGGTGCGCTCTATGGTGTTTTGCAGCTCGCGCACGTTGCCGGGCCAGTCGTACTCCGTGAGCCCTGTGAGAAATTCCGGCGTCATGTGCCGCTCCGCCTCGCCCGACATGCCGTTCAGCCGCGCGAGGAACTGCTCGGCGCAGAGACCTATGTCCCCAGGCCGGGCGCGCAGGGGCGGTATCTCCAGCTTGAGCACGTTCAGCCGGTAAAAGAGGTCCTGGCGGAAGGCGCCCTCGGCGGCCAGCTGCTCCAGGCGGCGGTTCGTGGAGGCGATGATGCGGATGTCGAGCTCTATCTCCTGGCTGCTGCCGACGCGGGTTATGCGGTGGGTCTCCACGGCGCGCAGGAGCTTGGGCTGGAACTCGATGGGCAGCTCCGCGATCTCGTCGATGAAGAGCGTGCCGTGGTTGGCGAGCTCAAAGCGCCCCGGGTTGCCGCCCGAGGACTGCGCCCCGGGGAAGGCCCCCGCCTCGTAGCCGAAGAGCTCGCGCTCGAGCAGGTCGCGGGGGATAGAGGCGCAGTTTATGGCCACGAAGGGGCCTTCGGCGTGGCTGCCCTCGTTGTGCATGGCCTGGGCGAAGAGCTCCTTGCCCGTGCCGCTCTCGCCCTCGATGAGGATGTTGCCGTCGTAGCGCGCATAGCGCCGGGCGAGGGCGATGGTCTTTTTCATGCCGGGGTCGCAGGTATAGATATCCTGGAAGGTGTATATGGCGCGGTTGCCGCTGACCTTGTTGACGGAGTCTATGAGGTGGGTCTGCTTTTTGAGCGTGACGCAGAGGGTGCGCGCGTCGTACTCCATCGAGGGCGTGACAGCGACGGAGCAGTGCAGCATCCCGTCACCGGTGATGAGGCGCGAGTCGTCCGCAAAGCAGCGGCTGCCGCGGCGCCAGTCCATGGCGTCCCAGCCGATGTCGGGCATGAGGCGGCGGAAGTCGCGGCCCTGCAGCTCCTCCAGGCCCAGGCCGAGCAGCCGCCGCGCGGCGCTGTTCATCCAGATGGCGCGGTAGTCGTCCTGGCTGAGCAGGACTATGCCGTCCGCGCTGCTCTCGAGGGCGGAGTGCATGATCTCCGCGTTGTGCAGCAGCGAGAGCTTGCCCTCTATGCCGTACACCGCCGCGAGCACGACGGCGAGGGTGTGGTCGTGGACTCCGGAGGCGTCGCCGGACATGTTGAAGCAGCCGATGACCTCCCCGTTCAGGCCGTGGATGGGCGAGGCGGAGCAGGTCCAGCCGTGGTGCGTGCGGCAGTAGTGCTCCGGGCCGACCATCTGTATTGGCGTGTCACAGTCGAGCGCGACGCTTATGGCGTTAGTGCCGACGCTGAGGTTCGACCAGAGCGCCCCCGGCACGAAACGCAGGTCCTCCGTGCGCTCCTTGATGGACTCGTCGCCCATCGTCTCGAGCACATAGCCCGCGCTGTCCGTGAGCACCATGAGAAAGCCCGTGCGCCGGACGATGTCGAAGATGCTCTGCATTATGGGCAGCGCCGTGTCTATGAGCGTGCTGTTGGCCTCGCGGATGGACTGGAACACGGCGTCGTCCACCCTCCTGCCCAGGCCGCCGTTGGGGTCCATCCCCGCGTCGCGGCACTTCTTCCAGCACTCGGCCACGGCGGGCTGCACGGAGGGGTCCATGCGGCCCTCGTAGACGTATGCGGCCCAGATCTCCTCGAGCTTTTTAAAGTCCTTCATCTTCCGCGTCCTCCCCGAACATCAAAGTCAGTATCTCCCCCAGCGTTATGCCGCCGAACATCTCCCGCAGCGGCAGGCCCTCCAGCGCCGCGCGCACGTCGCCGCGCTCGAAGCGGCGGCCGGAGAGCGCCTCGCGCGCCCGGTCCCAGCCGGTCATCGCCATGAAGTCCCCGGCGAAGGCCGCGTCACGGATGTGCCCGGCGTGGATGTCCAGCCGGACCTCCATGCTCCCGCCCGGGAAACGCCGCCGCGAACGGAAGCCGAAATCCGGCGCCCGGCCCCAGTTCCACTCCCAGCTCTCGTACTTCTCCGCCGCCAGGGCGCGCACGCGCTCTAGCTCGGTCTCCGTCAGGCTCTCCCGGACGAGGCCGCCGCGCGTCAGCTCGGCGAGGATTGCGCGCCGGAACTCTCCGAGGTCCATGTCCGCCGGGAGGAAGTCCCGGATGTTACCCACCCGGCTGCGCACGGAGCGCGCGGCCTTGGAGCTGAACTTCTTCGGGTCCGCCCGGAGCGCCCCCGAGAGCGCCTCCGCGTCCGTGTCGAAGAGCAGCGTGCCGTGGTGCAGCACCCGGCCGCGGCTGAGCCGCTGCGCCGTGCCGGAGACCTTACGGCCCTCGACGCAGATGTCGTTCCGGCCCGAGAGCTCCGCCGCGACGCCAAGCGCGGAGAGCGCGCGGCACACGGGCCGGGCCAGCGCCTCCATGCTCAGCGAGGCCGTGTCCAGCGCGTCGGTTATGAAGGAGTAGTTGAGGTTCCCGAGGTCGTGATACACCGCCCCGCCCCCGGTCATGCGCCGCACGACGCGGATGCCGTGCGCGCGGACATAGGCCGGGTCCACCTCCTCCGCGGCGTTCTGGTTCAGCCCGACGATGACCGAATTCGCGTTCTGCCAGAGCATCAGCCAGTCGCCCTCGCGCCGGTTTTCCAGCACGAACTCCTCAAAAGCCAGGTTAAAAGCCGGGTCAGTGCTGCCCGTCTCAAGATAGTGCAGGGCCATATCGCGCCTCCGTCTCAATTGGTGAGAAAATTATAGCCTATATTTTCCTTAAAGGCAAGTGTTTCTCAATATTTTCTCATATCTGTACAAGTGGCGGCGGGATGCGGTATAATGTGTCAGAATCACGCAGGAAGGAACGACTAAATGAAACGGCTGGTCATCGGAATACTGGCTCATGTGGACTCGGGCAAGACCACGCTCAGCGAGGCGATGCTCTATCGCGCGGGCGCGCTCAGGAAGCTCGGGCGGGTAGATCATCGGGACGCCTTTCTCGACACCGACGCGCTCGAGCGCGCGCGGGGCATCACCATATTTTCAAAGCAGGCGTTGCTCTCCCTGCCGGAGGCGGAGCTGACGCTGCTCGACACGCCGGGCCACGTGGACTTCTCCGCCGAGGCCGAGCGCGCGCTGCAGGTGCTCGACTACGCCGTCCTGGTCGTCAGCGGCACGGACGGCGTGCAGAGCCACACGGAGACGCTCTGGCGGCTGCTGGAGCGCTATCAGGTGCCGGTGTTCATCTTCATAAACAAAATGGACCTCGCGGGCGCGGACCGGGGCGAGAGGCTCACGGAGCTGCGCCGCCGCTTCGGCTCCGGCTGCGTGGACGTGACGAACCCCGCCGAGGCCGAGGACCTCGCGCTGTGCAGCGAGGAGCTGCTAGAGACGGTCACGGAGGGCCTCTCCCCCACCGACGAACAGCTCGCGCGGGCGGTATCGCGGCGGGAGCTCTTCCCCTGCTTTTTCGGCGCGGCGCTCAGGCTCGAGGGCGTGGACGCGCTGCTGGAGGCGCTGGAGCGCTATACGCTGCCGCTGCCGGAGCGCGCGGACTTCGGCGCGCGGATATTCAAGATAACAAAGTCCGAGGACGGGCAGCGCCTCACCTGGCTCAAGGTCACGGGCGGGGAGCTGCGCGTCAAGGACGAGCTCGCCTCCAGGAGCGACGCACGCCGGGAATGGCGCGCAAAGGCCGACCAGCTCAGGCTCTACTCGGGCGCGAAGTTCCGGCTCATCGGCTCCGCGGAGGCGGGGACGGTCTGCGCCGTGACGGGGCTTGCCGACAGCTATCCCGGCGAGGGGCTGGGCTTTGAGCCGGACGCGGCCTCCCCGGTGCTCGAGCCGGTGCTGCGCTACCGGGTCATCCTCCCCGCGGGCTCGGACGCGGCGACGGCGCTCCGCCAGCTGCGGGAGCTGGAGCAGGAGGACCCCGCGCTGCACGTTGTCTGGGACGAGCGCCTGGGCGAGGCATTTTTGCAGCTCATGGGCGAGGTGCAGCTCGAGATACTCCAGAGCGTCATCGAGCGCCGCTTCGGCCTCAAGGTCACGTTCGATGAGGGCGGCATCCTCTATAAGGAGACGATAAGCGCCCGGGTCGAGGGCGTGGGCCACTACGAGCCGCTGCGGCACTATGCGGAGGTGCACCTGCTGCTCGAGCCGGGTGAGCCGGGGAGCGGCGTGGTCCTCGCCTCGGACTGCCGGGAAGACGAGCTCGCGACAAACTGGCAGCGGCTCATACTCACGCACCTCGCGGAGAAGTCGCACCTCGGCCCGCTGACCGGCTCGCCGCTCACGGACGTGAGGATAACGCTCCGCTCCGGCCGCGCGCACCCGAAGCACACCGAGGGCGGGGACTTCCGCCAGGCAACTTACCGCGCGGTGCGTCAGGGCCTGCGCACGGCGGCGGCCTCGGGCGGGGCCGTGCTGCTTGAGCCCTGGTATGAGTTCACGCTGCGCCTGCCTCAGGAGGCGGTGGGCCGGGCGCTTGCGGATATGCCGCGGCTCTCGGCGGAGTTCGCGCCGCCGGAGACGGAGGGCGAGACGGCGGTCATCCGGGGCCGCGCGCCGGTCTCGGAGCTGCGGGGCTATGCGCGGGAGCTCGCGGCGTACACCAAAGGCCGCGGCCAGCTCTCCTGCCTCCCCGGCGGCTACGCGAAGTGCCACAACGCCGAGGCGGTAATCGCCGCGGCGGGCTACGACGCGGACGCGGACACGGCGAACACGGCGGACTCCGTGTTCTGCGCGCACGGAGCGGGCTTTGTGGTGCACTGGGACGAGGTGCCGGAGCACATGCACCTGCCCAGCGTGCTCGAGCGCGAGCGGCGCATTTCCCGGGAACCGGAGGAAGCGCGCATCGAGCGCGCGGCGGCGTACCGGAACATGCTGGCCACGGACAAGGAGCTCATGGCCATCTTCGAGCGCACCTACGGCCCGGTCCGGCGCGACCCGGTGCAGGCCATGCGCCCGGCGCGGCGTCCTGAGAGCCCGAACCTGCACCGCGCCCCGGCAAAGCGCTCCCCGGACGGCCCGGAGCATCTGCTGGTGGACGGCTACAACGTCATCTTCGCCTGGGACAGCCTGCGTGAGATAGCCGAGGGCAACCTCGACGCGGCGCGCCAGCGGCTGATGGACATCCTCTGCAACTACGCGGGCTACCGGCAGATCGTGCCGATACTGGTTTTCGACGCCTACAAGGTCAAGGGCGGCGAGCGGGAGGTGGAGAAATACCACAATCTCTACGTCGTGTACACCAAGGAGGCCGAGACGGCGGACATGTACATCGAAAAGGCGACGCACGAGATAGCAAAAAAATACACCACCCGCGTCGTGACCTCGGACACGACGGAGCAGCTGATAATCCTCGGCAACGGCGCGATGCGCGTGAGCTCGCAGAACTTCGAAGAGGAGGTCCGCGCCGTCGAGGAGGAGATACGCCGCTATCTCGGCTCGCAGGGGAAGTAGTGCTGGGAATAGCTTGTAAAGCCGCGGGATTTATGATAAAGTAAATAAAAATAATCAGACAGCCCATGGGCTGTCTGCGTTGAGCGGAGCCGCTCAACGGCTTATTAAACTTGTGACTACTCAGGGAGGGATATCATGAAACGAAAGATTTTGATGCTCGCACTCCTCACCGCGGTATTTGCCCTGCTCCTTTGCGTCGGCGCAGGGGCTTACGATTCATTGTCCGGCAAACTTTTGGTAAACGACACAGACATAATCACTGCGGCAAACAACACCGTACAGTGCGGCGACGGTACGGCGGTGTACGACAGCAGTACTCAGACCCTGACGCTCACAGACGCCACGATAACTGTGCACGACGAGCCAAATGTCAGCAGTTATTGTCAGAGCGCCATTTCCGTTGGCTCAAGCCTTAATCTTGACCTCAACATCGTCCTCGTTGGCGAAAACAAAATCATCACGAACAACACCCTTTCAAACGGGATATTTGTTGCAGGGGGCAACAATAGCCTCACGATCAGCGGCGAAGGCAGCCTCAGCATAACCTGCAACAAAGGCAAGTGCGGAATATATTCGGCTTCCAACGGCGGAGATATTATCATCGACGGGGTCAAGCTGGACATTCACTCCGAGGGCAATAACGGCATAGGCATACAGTCCAATTCAGGCTCTGTTTCCTTGCAAAACGGAGCAGATGTCAGCTGCACCTGCGGTCAATCCGCAATCTGGGGGTCTGAGGTCACAATAGAGAACAGCAACGTGACAGCTTTTCCCCCGGCAACAAGCAATTCAACCTCCATTTATTCATTGAATGATATTGAGATCAAAGGCTCAACAGTAGACTGCTCCAGCAGTGGGGGGACTATACAATCCGCGCATGGGAACATTGCTATTTCTGGAAGCAATGTAAAAGCAGTATCAACAGCATCTTGTGCGCTTCAAACGGAGTATTCGGAAAGAACTGATTTTGTTCCCACCAGCATTTCAATAACTGACGGCTCCACTGTGACTCTGAATAGCTGCGGCATTTTCTCCTGCGCAGAAACTTGTAATTTGCGTGTTGACAGCTCATCCTTGACAGTTGTCTCTGACACTGACGCACCTGCCATTTTGGCGTGGTATGAGATTATATTCAACGACTCAACTGTTAAGGTATACACCAGCACCATCCCGGTGCCAATTTACTGCGAAAATGGCCCTATTTCAATAACGAACAGCGAAGTATTGTCCGAGAACAATGGCTATCATGCTATCTATTCATGGCAAGACGCTGTGACGATATCCAACAGCATCGTGACCGCCCTATCCAACACCCCAGACTGGGGAGCCATAAACGCCGGAGATTTGGTTTACATTGACGGCTCCTGGGTCGTGACGGATAATGGTCTCGAAAAAAGTGGCACTCTTTTAAACTCAGTCGTATTCGAAGGCAGCTCCGGGCAAGCCTACGGCGACGCTGTTTTGCCCGGGGATGTGACGCTCCCCAAGGACTATGTCCTTGTCCTGAACGAGGGCGAAAGTCTCACCATACCCGAGGGTGTGACGCTGACGAACTACGGCACCATTCAGCTTTTCGGCGGCCGTTTCATCAACAACGGCTCTTACGTTGACTACGGCAAGACTATCGATGACGATTTCAACACTGTCAACGTTATCGAGGGCAGCGGCAGCTTCCCCAACAACTGGTTCGTCACCGTCAAGTCCGGCAACGGCGCGGCGGATGTGGTCTATCGCGTCGTAAAGGGCGAGGGCTTCACCCTCCCGGAGGCGCCGCAGAACAGCGGGTACATCTTCCTCGGCTGGCGCAGCGGGGATGCGACGTACAGTGCCGGCGACAAGGTTGACATAACTTCCGGCACCACCTTCGTGGCCGTGTGGGGCAACCTTCCGGATGTGAAGCCCAGCGAGCCGGAGACTCCGGAGACCCCGGTGTTCCCGTTCTATGACGTGACTGCCCGCGACTGGTATTATGACGCCGTGGCCTACGTCTATGGGAAGGGCCTCATGGACGGCGTTGATGTGGGCGTGTTCGCGCCGAACGACACGCTTACCCGCGCTATGGTCTGGACCATCATCGCCCGCGCCGAGGGCGTGGACACCACCGGCGGCGCGACCTGGTATGCCAAGGCCCAGGAGTGGGTCACGGCGAAGGGCATCTCCGACGGCGAGAACCCGAACGCGGCCATCACCCGTCAGGAGCTCGTGACGATGCTCTATCGCCTGGCCGGTGAGCCCGCGGTGAGCGGAACGATCACCGCGCCCGACGCGGCGAGCGTGAGCACTTGGGCAACCAACGCCATGACCTGGGCGATGAACATCGGCCTCGTCGAGGGCGATGAGAACGGCGCGGTCACGCCGACCGCCACCGCGACCCGCGCCCAGGCTGCGGCCCTCATCATGCGCTACCTCGAAAGCTGAAAAAACGGCAAAAGGCCGGGAAACTCAAGGTTTCCCGGCCTTTTTTCATATCTGCTGCAGGGCGCAGCGATGGAGGGTGCGGGCGAGGAGGCCGCCGGCGCTGTTGCCGAGGGTGATAATGAGCACTCTCAGCACGGCCGGGCCGCTCCACAGCCCGGAGAGCCAGAAGTAGAACATGTCCGCCACGCAGTGCTCCGTTCCGGCGAGGATGAAGCCCATCACGCCGAAGAAGAGTACGAGGTACTTCCCCAGCTCGTGCGGGCAGCTCTTGTAGCCCTCGACCGCTATGTAGATGAAGATGTTGCACAGCACGCCGAGGAAAAAGAGGCTGACGAGCCCGTCGCCGAGCTTCACCTCGCAGAGCGCCGCCGCGCCCTCCATGAGGCCGGAGATGCGCGTCATGCGCGCGAACACGGCGGTGACGCCCGTGCCGACGAGGTTGCCCAGCCAGATGACCGGCAGCGTCAGGGCGTATTTGCCGTCGTTCTCAAAGGCGTAGCAGATGCGGCCCGTATAGAGGCAGAGGCCGAAGGTGCAGATTGTGTAGAGCCCTATGGTGAAGAGCGCCGAGCCGACGACGCGGCTCTCCACCGAGAGGTACACCAGACCGCCGAGGCCTATGCTCATGCCTGCAAAGGCTGCGGAGACGAAATTTCTCAGCGCCGCCATCTTACAGCTCGTAGCCCTCGACGACGCGGTTGAAGCTGTACTCGGGCGTGGGGAACTCGCCGGAGAGGGCCTCGGCGTGGAAGGCGTTCAGGCCGTCCACCATCTCCTTGCGGATGTGGGCGAAGTGCTTGACAAAGCGGGGCTTGAAGTCGCCGTACATGTCGAGCAGGTCGTGCGTGAGCAGCACCTGGCAGTCGACGTACGGGCCGGCGCCTATGCCGAGTATGGGCACACTCACCGCCTCGGTCACGGCCTTGGCCACGCCGCTCGGCACGCACTCGAGCACGATGGAGAACACGCCCGCCGCCTCCAGCGCCTTGGCGTCCGCGATGAGCTTGGCCGCGCCCTCCGGCGTGCCGCCCTGCATCTTGAAGCCGCCGAAGCTCGAGGCCGACTGCGGCGTCAGCCCGATGTGGCCCATGACGGGGATGCCGACCTCGACCATGCGCCGGATGGTCTCCGCCATCGCGGCCCCGCCCTCGAGCTTGACGCAGTCGCAGTGCGTCTCCATGAGGATGCGGCAGGCGCTCGCTATGGCCTGCTCCGGGCTCTGCTGATAGCTCCCGAAGGGCATGTCGCCCACGATGAAGGTGTCCGGCGCGCCCTTCACCACCGGGCGGATGTGGTGGATCATGTCGTCGAGCGTGACGCCGACGGTGGTATCGTACCCGAGCATGACCATGCCCAGCGAGTCGCCGACGAGGATGACCTCCGTCTCGCTCTCGTTGACGATGGAGGCGGTGGTGTAGTCATAGGCGGTGACGTAGGTGAACTTGCGCCCCTCCTGCTTGAACTTCTTGAAGTCGGGGACGGTCATTTTCTTTTTTGCCATTGTTCTCTCTCCTTCCTGACTATAATATACCGGCTCCGCCGCGCACTTTCAAGGTGTCGGCGGTGAAATTTAACATCTGGGCACTTGGACGGGCGCTTCGGGTCTGATATAATCATAATATAGCCGCCTCGCGGGCGGCAGTGCATCTTCCGGAGGTCTGTAATGAACATTGCGAAACTGATGATACCCAAGCTCTACACCGCATTCCTGCACGAGAACGACACCATCCGCCAGGGGCTCGAGTGCTTCACCCACCACGGCTACACGGCCATTCCCGTGCTCAACGAACACGAGCAGTACATAGGCAGCGTCACCGAGGGCGACTTTCTCCGCCACGTCCTGGCCACCGGCACCACCGACCTCAAGGCCCAGGAGCAGTACCGGATCAAGAGCATCGTCCGCCGCGACTTCTGCCCTGCCCTGCCCATCGACGCCGAAGGCGCCGACGTCGTCGCTGCCACGCTGGACCAGAACTTTGTGCCCATAGTCGACGGCCGCGGCACGCTCTGCGGCATACTCACACGTAAGGCCGTCATAAAGTACCTCTCGGAGGCCGCGGGGCTCGGTTGAGCGAACTTTTCGCGCGCTCCGGGAACAAGTCCGCGCCTTTTGCAGTCCAAGCATCGTAAAAATGCGCCGAGGCGCGCATACTTACATCACCCACAGCACCGGAGGTGTTATGATTTGAAAAAGAAGCTCATTTCCCTTGCGCTCATCTCAGCGCTCATCCTCTCCCTGGCCGCCTGCGGCGCGCCGGCGGCGGAGGTCACGCCCACGCCCGCGCCCACGGTCTCGGGTGAGCCGGAAGCCAGCCCCACACCGGAGCCGAGCGCGGAGCCCGAGAAATTCGACAGCACCATCCTCGTTTCCAGCGAGTTTGACGGCCTTGCGAGCACCTATGAGGGCTACATCGTCCTCAAGGCCGACGCCCTGCTGCCCACCGTCACCATCGAGGGCCGCGACGAGGCCGCCGCCGCGATAACCAAGGCCCTGCAGGAAAAACTCGCCGCCAGCGAGGACAACACCAAGGACGCCTACGACGCCGCCTGCGAGGCCTTTGACGCGCTGGACGACGCCGGGCGCGAGATCTGGCTCGCCTACGGCTGGAGCAGCAGCGCCGAGGTGGAGCGCGGCGACGGCGCGGTGCTCAGCCTGCTCTGCTACACCTACGCCTACACCGGCGGCGCCCACGGGAGCTACGACTACTTTGGCCAGAACTTCAGCACCGTCACCGGCAAGGCCCTCTCGATCGACGACCTCACGGACGACCCCGAGGCCCTGCGCGCGGCGCTCACGGAGCACATCCTCGCCGCGGCCAAGGAGGACGCCGAGGAGCTCTTCGACGTCGAGGGCTTCACCGAGCGCGTGTACGACACCGACGCCTGGTATCTCACGGACGACGCGCTGGTCATCGTCGCCCAGGTGGGTGAGATCGCCGCCGGGGCGCGCGGCAAGGTCGAGTTTGCCGTGCCCTATTCCGAGCTCGAGGGCCTTATCAAGGCCGAGTATATCCCCGAGCCCTCCGAGGCCTCCGGCACGGCCGCCGACCTCTCCATCGCCTTTGCCGAGGACGCCGCCGACGTGCCCGTCGCGGGTTCGGTACGGGTGCTACGCTCCGAGGGTGAGGAGGAGTACCTCGTCGACTACCGCATAGTCGCCGCCGCCGACATGGGCCCCATCGCCCTGCACGGCAGCTCGATAGCCGCGGGCGACACCATCACCGTCTACGACGAGGAGGAGCCCACCGTCATCTACGACACGGGCGACGAGTACGCCTGGATAAACAAGCTCGACGCGGGCGAGGCGCTTGCCATAAGTTCCGTGTTCATGGACACGCCGCAGTTCTGCCTTGTCCTCTCGGACGGCACGGTGCTCCAGATATTCCAGAGCGGCAAGGACGGCTCCCTGCTGCTCAGCGAATAAGCCGCAGCCCACCGGGCCGCGCCGCAGTTTGCGGCGCGGCCTTTTTTGCGTTTGTCGAATTCTGCCTTGCGCTGGGTGCGGTGGCTGGTATATAATGTTTAGCATGTTTAGCGTATTGGCTATGCTTAGCGCAGAAGCTTAAAATCAACGGGTTTGGTGCGGTATATGGTTTTTTCTAGTCTCATATTCCTATACGCCTTTTTGCCCCTCTCGCTCCTTGTGTACGTGCTGTGCAAGGGCAGGGAGGCAAAAAATATGTCCCTGCTGGTCTTTTCCCTCATCTTCTACGCCTGGGGAGAACCGAAATACGTCCTGCTGCTGATGTTCATGTCGCTCTGCTCCTGGTTCTGCGCGCTGCGCGTGGAGAGGGCGGCCTCGCGCAAGGGGAAACGCGCCTGGGTGGCCGTCTCCTGCGCCATAGACATCGCGCTCATCGGCTTTTTCAAGTACGCGGGGCTCATCTGCTCCGTCTTCGGCGAGGTGCCGGGGTTCATCGCGAACATTGCGCTGCCGATAGGCATCTCGTTTTACACCTTCCAGCTGCTGACCTACGTCGTGGACGTCTACCGCGGCGACGCCGAGGCGCAGCCGAGCTACCTGAACGTCCTGCTCTACGCCTCGCTCTTCCACCAGTGCGTGGCGGGGCCCATCGTGCGCTACAAGACCATCGCGCACGAGCTCTTTGTCCAGCGCGACAGCCGCGACCTGCTCAGCGGCATCTCCCGCTTCACCGTCGGCCTTGCGAAAAAGACGCTGCTCGCAAATCCCTGCGGCGCGCTGGCCGACCAGCTCCTGCTCTCCACCGACGCGGCCTCCAACGCCTCGCTCTTTGCGGAGAACCTCTCCACGCTCTCCGGCCTCTCGGCCCTGGGCGCCTGGGTGGGCGTCGCGGCCTTCATGATGCAGATCTACCTCGACTTCTCGGCCTACTCCGACATGGCCATAGGCATGGGCCGGATGCTGGGGCTGCACTACCTTGAGAACTTCGACTACCCCTACCTCTCCAAGACCGTCACGGAGTTCTGGCGGCGCTGGCACATCTCGCTCGGCACCTTCTTCCGCGACTACGTCTACATCCCGCTCGGCGGGCGGCAGTGCTCCAAGGCGCGCTCGGTGCTCAACCTCTTCATCGTCTGGGCGCTGACCGGTCTCTGGCACGGGGCGCACTGGAATTTCGTGCTCTGGGGGCTGTACTTCTTCGTGTTCATCCTCATAGAGCGGCTCTTCCTCAAGCGGCTCTTTGCAAAGCTGCACATCCTGCCGCACATCTATCTGCTCTTTGTCGTCTTCGTGGGCTGGATACTCTTCCACTTCACGGACGTGCGCCTGGGCTGGACGGTGTTCCTCGGCCTCTTCGGCGCCAACGGCAACGCGGCGTCGGACTTTGTGTCGATAACGCTGCTCAAGAACAACGTCTTCCTCCTCGCCGTCTCCGCCATCGCCTGCACCCCGCTTGTAAAGACCATGGCCAACGGCGCGGGCACCCGGCTCCGGCGCAGCCGCTCCGGGGAGAGGCTCTTCAACCTCATGGCCTACATCGTGATCCCGATTGTTCTGCTGCTGCTCTCCACGGCCTCGCTCGTGGGCGACAGCTACAACCCATTCATCTACTTCCAGTTCTGAGGTGCGCGCATGAGCCACGAACACGAACACAAACACATATCGCCCCGCGCCAGGCGCCGCGAAGAGGCAAGGCGCCGCACGCGCATCGCCGTGCCCTTCTTCGCCATGCTCTTTGCGCTTACCATAGTCGCCTTCATCCTCCCGCTGCGGCCCACGGAGTCCGCCAGCGAAAAGCGAAAGCTGACGGAATTCCCCGCCTTTTCCGTGGACACGCTGCTCTCGGGCGAGTACTTTGACGGCATCGGGCTGTGGTTTTCGGACACCTTCCCCTTCCGCGACTACTGGCTCTCCGTCTCGGCCCGCCTGGGCGAGCTGCACGGCATAAACGACGTGGTCATCTACGGCGACATAGGCGAGGCGGATGAGCTGCCGCCCGCGGACGAGACGCCGGAGCCCACGCCCACCCCCGAGCCGACGCCGACGCCCGAGCCCACGCCGACCCCCACTCCCCCGCCGACGCCCGAGGTCGTGCTGACCTCCCCGCCGGAGGAATCCGTCGAGCACTGGGGAGGCCTCCAGGTGGACGGCGAGACCGAGGTCATCTACGGCAACGTCCTCCAGATAGGCGACGCGGCCTTTGCCTACTACGGCTTCTCCCAGAGCGGCTCCGACCGGCACATCGAGCTCGTGAACTCCTGCGCCGAGTTGCTCAAGCAGTACAACGTGAAGCTCTACGACATCCTCATCCCGACCAGCGTCGGCGTCGTGGTGTCCTCGGACTACATGGAGCAGCTCAAGTGCACTGACCAGGGCCAGACGATAAGCTACATCTTCTCGCGCGAGAGCGAGGACGTCGGTCGCGTGAACGTCTTCAACCGCCTCATCGAGCACAACGACGAGTACCTCTACTTCCGCACCGACCACCACTGGACGGCGCTCGGCGCCTACTACGCCTACGAGGAGTTCTGCGCCTCGGCGGGCTTTGAGCCGGTGCCGCTGGAGGACTTTGAGGCGCGGGACATGGGCCCCTTCCTCGGCTCGTTCTACGGCAGCTGCTCGCAGAGCTCCAAGCTGCGGGAGGACAACGTCACGGCCTATAACCCGCCGGGCGACATCACCATGACCATCACGAAGGACAACGGCAGCTCCTTCGAGTGGCCGGTGCTGACGGACATGTCCAAGTCGAGCATATACTCGAAGTATATGACCTTCCTCGGCGGCGACCACCCGCTTGTCACCATCACCAACAACGACCTTCCGGACGGCCCCAACTGCGTCGTCATCAAGGACTCCTTCGGGAATCCCTTCGCGCCCTATCTGACGCAGCACTACCACAACGTCTACGTCATAGACTACCGCAAGTACAGCGCGATGACGCTCAGCTACTTCGTGCAGTATTACGACATAGACGACGTGCTGCTCACCGAGAGCCTGGCTATGGCTCAGGGCGGCGGGACGCTCGACCTGCTGGAATGGTTCTGCAAATAATTTGAAAGAGAGGCAAAAGAGAGATGTCCATTGAGAGAGGGCGCGCGTATTTCAGGCAGTTCGGCATGGAGGACCGCGTCATAGAGTTCACGGTCTCCAGCGCGACGGTGGAGCTTGCGGCCAAGGCGCTCGGCGTCGAGGGCGCGAGGATAGCCAAGACGCTGTCGTTCAAGAAGCCTGAGGGCGGCGCGCTGCTCATCCTCGCCGCCGGAGACGCGAGGATAGACAACCACAAGTTCAAGGAGAAGTTCCACTTCAAGGCCAAGATGCTGACCCCCGAGGAGGTGCTCGAGCTGGTCGGCCACCCGGTCGGCGGCGTCTGCCCCTTCGGCATAAACGAGGGCGTAGACGTGTATCTCGACAACAGCCTGAAGCGCTTCGAGACCGTCTTCCCCGCCGTCGGCAGCCCCTCCAGCGCCATAGAGCTCAACCTGGACGAGCTGTGGAAATACTCCAACGCTCTCGAGTGGATAGACGTCTGCAAGCTCCCTGAGTGATAAAAAACCGCCGCCCGGTTTGGGCGGCAGTTTTTGCGTGTGCGCCGTTCCCCGTGCAATAGACCGCGCTGGTCCTGCCCGTTCCACCCCATTTCTTTGCTCTTGCGCAAAGAAACGGGGTGGAGCCCCAAAGAAACGCGCTTTTGGAGCAAGGCGGAACCTGATAACGACAGTGACGCCCGTGAGCTTGACCGACCGCGCAAAGCGGCCATAACCAATCCCGTTCGCCCCGGCGAAGGTAAGGGCTCAGACAACCACCAACCCCCTCCTCAAGTCGGGCGAGGAACGTCCCGTCCACCGACCGGCAGCGCTCACGCGAATGGTGGAGCCGCCGGGGTAAAAAAGCGCTTTTCTTTGGCGGCTCGACACCGTTTCTTTGGGCAAGCACCAAAGAAATGGGGTCGAATGGCAGGGCAGGCTAACGACCACCACCCAGCGTATAGGCGCACACGTAGAAAGTGCAAGAATAAATAAAAGGGGGAAACCCCTTGATAGGGTTTCCCCCTTGAACCCACTTCCTGATCTTTTATGAGCAATAGGGGGTTCCGCGCTCTGCGGAGCGCGGCCAGGGACTCTGTCCCTGGACCCTGCCGCCTTTGAAAAGGCGGGCGAAACTTTCATTCGAGCTTCGCGCAGCTAAGGGCGGAGCGTGCGGCAAAAAACCGCCCCCGGAGGTCCGGGGGCGCTTTTCTATGGCTCTTTATTTCATTATCGCCTTGTTGAAGTTCTTCTTGCCGCGCTTGAGGACTACGCCGGCTTTGAGGTCGGCTTCGGTGAAGGTCTTGGCTATGTCGTCGACCTTCTCGTCGCCGGCGGTGACGCCGCCCTGCTGGACGTTGCGCCTGGCGTCGCTCTTGGAGGAGCACAGGCCGGTCTTGACGAGCAGGGTCAGGATGTCTATCGCACCGTCGGTGAGGTCGTCGGCGCTTATCTCGGTCTCGGGCATGTGCTCTACGCCGCCGCCGCCGAAGATGGCGCGCGCGCCCTCCTTCGCCTTCTGGGCCTCCTCCTCGCCGTGCACCAGAGCCGTAAGCTCCGTGGCCAGGATCTCCTTCGCCTCGTTGAGCTGCGCGTCCTTCCACTTCGCCATCTCGTCGATCTGCTCAAGCGGCAGGAAGGTCATCTTGCGCAGGCAGTTTATGACGTCCGCGTCGTCGATGTTGCGCCAATACTGGTAGAACTCGTAGGGGCTGGTCTTGTTCGGGTCCAGCCACACCGCGCCCGACTGCGTCTTGCCCATCTTCTTGCCTTCGCTCGTGAGCAGCAGCGTGATGGTCATGCCGTAGGCGTTCTTGCCCAGCTTGCGGCGGATCAGCTCCGTTCCGCCCAGGATGTTAGACCACTGGTCGTCGCCGCCGCACTGCATGACGCAGTTGTACTCCTTGAACATGTGGTAGAAGTCGTAGGACTGCATTATCATGTAGTTGAACTCCAGGAAGCTGAGGCCGCGCTCCATCCTCTGCTTGTAGCACTCCGCGCGGAGCATGTTGTTGACAGAGAAGCAGGCGCCCACGTCGCGCAGCAGCTCGATGTAGTTGAGCTTCAGCAGCCAGTCGGCATTGTCCAGCATCAGGGCCTTGCCCTCGGAGAAGTCTATGAACTTCGCCATCTGGACCTTGAACTTCGCCGCGTTCTCCTGTATCTTCTCCTGCGTCAGCATCTGGCGCATGTCGGTGCGGCCCGAGGGGTCGCCGACCATCGTCGTGCCGCCGCCCAGCAGCGCTATGGGCCTGTTGCCCGCGAGCTGGAGCCGGCGCATGAGGTTCAGGGCCATGAAGTGGCCGATGTGCAGGCTGTCCGCCGTGGCGTCAAAGCCTATATAGAACGTGGCCTTGCCCGCGTTCACAAGCTCGCGGATCTCCTCCTCGTCCGTGACCTGCGCGATGAGTCCGCGCGCCCTGAGTTCCTCGTAAATCTGCATCGATCTTTCCCCTTCGCAATAAATTTTATGCCTTGTGAAATGCTTACTTGCCTATAACCTCTGCGGCCTTGTCCGCGCACCAGGCGCAGAAATCGTAACATACGCTGTGGTCGCCGCCGCTCTTGCCGAGCAGGTCCTCGCAGCGAATGGCGCCGAATTTCTCCTTGAACTCGTCCGAGAACGCCTTGACCGCCTCGGCCACAGGGCCGCCGGGCTTGCCCATGCCGTCCTTGCCGACGGTGAGGCCTATCGCCAGCACCGCGCCGCAATACGCGCCGCAGGCCTCACCGCAGCGCAGTCCGCCGCCCAGGCCGGTGCTCAGGGCCTTGGCAGTGCTCTCGTCCAGGCCGGTCAGCTCGTCGAGCGCCACTACCACGCTCTGGCCGCAGTTGAGGGTGTCCTTGAGTTCCCTTGCTTTTTCGCCGTATATCATATCATAATCCCCCTTTATAGTTGCTCGCCGCGTCGAGCTGCTCGGCCGCGCTTGCGAGCGTTGTTTCCGTCACGTTCTCTCCGCCGTGGAGCCGCGCCAGCTCCCTTATCCGGCCCTCGCGGTCCAGCGGCGTGACCTGCGTATACGTCCGCCCGTCCCGCTCCGTCTTTGCGATGCGGAAGTGCGTGTCCGCCATCGCCGCGATCTGGGGCAGGTGCGTCACGCAGATGACCTGCTTTTTCCGCGCCAGCCGCGCCAGCTTCTCCGCGACGCGCTGCGCCGCTATTCCGGAGACGCCCTCGTCTATCTCGTCGAACACCATCGCGGGCACGCCGTCCCGCTCCGAGAGCACGTCCTTCATGACCAGCATTATCCTAGCCAGCTCGCCGCCGGAGGCTATCTTCGATATGCGCCCTGGGGTCTCTCCCGCGTTGGCCGATATGAGGAAGCGCACCTCGTCCATGCCGGTCTCGTCAAAGCCCGGCTCGCCGCCGAGGGGCGTCAGCTCCGTCTCAAAGCGCACGGAGGGCATGGATAGCTCCTTCAAGCCCGCCTCTATGCGCTGCCGGAGCTCCTCGCCCGCGGCCTTTCTGAGCTTTGAGAGCTCTTTTGCGGAATTATACGCCGCTTTTTTCCTTTTTGCAAGCTCTGCCTCGAGCTCGCAGCGCTTTTCGTCCGAGGAATCGAGCTCCTCCAGGCCCTGTTTCGCCCTCTCGAGCAAATCCGCGAGCCCGGATTCGTCCGTGCCGTATTTCTTCTCCAGCCGCCGGAGCTGGCTGAGCCGCGTCTCCAGCGCGTCGTACTCCCCGGGGGAGAAGTCGAGGCTCTCCCGAAAGTCGCGCAGCCGCTCCGCCGCGTCCTCTATGGAGGCGCGGGCGGACTCTATCTCCGCGACCGCCTCGTCCAGCTCCGGGGCCATGTCCGCCGCCCGCTGGGCCCAGCCGGAGGCCTCGCCCGCGAGCTCCGACGCGCTGCCGTCCTCGCCGTAGAGCGCGGCGTAGGCCGCGTCCAGCGCCTCGGTGAGCTTTTCGGAGTTGCGCAGCAGCTCCCGCCGCGCGGTCAGCTGCTCCTCCTCGCCGGGGCGGATGTTCGCCGCCGTCAGCTCGTCCGCGGTCATGCGGAACTCGCGCTCGCGCCGCTCGCGCTCGGCCTCGCTTATCTCCAGCTTCTTGAGCGCCGAGGCGGCCTCGCGGTAGGCGGCGTACAGCTCCCGGTGGCGCTCCAGCTCCGGCGCGAGGCCGGCGAAGGAGTCGAGGTAGTCGCGGTGGCGCGTCTCGTCCATGAGCTGGCGTCCGTCGTTCTGGCCGTGGATGTCCAGCAGCCGCGAGCCGAGCGTGCGCAGCTCCGCGGCGGAGACGGGCGTGCCGTTCACCTGGGCGGAGCTCTTGCCGTCCGCGTTCACGCGGCGGCGGATGACGAGGTTCTCGTCCTCGTCGAGCTCGTTTTCACTGAGCCAGTCCTCCGCGCCGTCGGTCGTGAAGGCCGCCGTCACCGAGGCGCGCTCCGCCCCCGTGCGCACCAGCTCACGGCTGGCCCGCGCGCCGAGCACGGCCTCGAGCGAGTCTATGACTATGCTCTTGCCCGCGCCGGTCTCGCCCGTCAGGACGTTCAGGCCCGGGCCGGGCTCTATGTCCGCGCGCTCTATGACGGCGATATTCTCGATGTGCAGCTCCGTCAGCATGGGCTTTCAGCCTCTTTTCCCCTCAGAACAGCTTTCTTATCTCCTCGCAGAAGTGCTCCGCGCTCTTCACGTCGCGCATGGCGATGAACACCGTGTCGTCGCCCGCGACGGTGCCCACCAGAGAGGGCAGCTCCATGCCGTCCATCGCGGAGCTCGCCGCCGAGGCCAGGCCCGGCAGGGTCTTGAGCACGATGAGGTTCATGGCCGTGTCGCAGGAAACCACGCCCTCGCGGAATATCTTGCGGAGTTTTTCGTTGTGGCCCGCCGTCTCGTCGTGGGCGGGCTGGGCGTAGCGGTAGCGTCCGCTCGGGGACAGCTCCTTGACAAGGCGGAGCTCCTTGATGTCCCGCGAGAGCGTCGCCTGGGTGCTCTTTACTCCGCGCTCAGAGAGCGCCTGCATGAGCTGGTTCTGTGTCTCGATGTCCTTGGACGCGATGATCTCAAGGATGGTGTTCTGCCTAGCGCTTTTCATTCCAAACCCTCCTAATCTCCGGCCTCCCGGCCTGGGCGGCGCCCTGCGGGCCCGCTTTTTCAGGACTGCGTGAGCTTGTTAAGTGCGGTATCGTAAAAACTCCGGACTTCCATGTCCGCCATTATTACCGTGTTTCCGGACCAGCGCGCGCGGACCTCGTCCCCGCTCGCCAGCTGGATGCCCTCAGAGCCGTCCACGGAGAGCACCGCGCGGCGGCCGCGCAGCCGCTCCGGTATGACCGTGACCGTCCGCTCCGGCGAGAGCACGAAGGACTTCGCCGCCATGATGTGGGCGCAGATGGGCGTTATGATGATGTTTGCGGCCTCCGGCTCCACTATCGGGCCGCCCGCGGACATCGAATACGCCGTGGAGCCCGTGGGCGTCGCGATTATCACGCCGTCGCCGGCGAAGTTGGTTATCTCCGTCCCGTCCGCGTGGACGGCGAGATTTATGCAGTTGACGTCGCTCTTGACCACGGCGTCGTTCAGGGCGCAGTCGTATATGACCTCGCCGTCGGCCCGGTGGAGCTCAATGTCGAGCATCATGCGCAGGCTCTCGCGGTAGTCGCCCGCGGCGGCGCGGCGGACGAGCTCGATATCCTCGGGCTCCAGCCCGGCCATGAAGCCCTTGGTGCCGACGTTCACGCCCAGCAGCGGGATGCGCATGCCCAGGATCTGCCTCGCGACGTGGAGGAAGGTGCCGTCCCCGCCGAAGGAGATTATGAGCTCCGCGTCCTCCGCCGCGCGGCGCAGCGGGACCATGTTCGAATCCCCGGGCACGTCCACGAACACCGGGGCGATCACCGTCTCCCGGCCGTCGCGCTCGAGCAGCTCCCGCGCGCGGTTTGTGAGCACCAGGCCGCGGTCGCGGTAGGGGTTCGGTGACAGGACTATTTTTTTCATCACTTCGCCAGCTCTCTGTGGGACGCGGCGACTATCTCCGCCGCATCCGGGATGGGCGCTTCATAGCTGCCCTTTTTGAGATATGCGAGATATTCTATGTTGCCCTCCGGCCCGCGCACGGGCGAGAAGTCGAGGCCCATGACCGTGTAGCCCAGGGTCGGCGCTGCCTCCAGGAAGTCGCGCAGCACGCGCTCGTGGACCGCGGCGTCGCGCACGACGCCCTTTTTGCCCACGTCCTCGCGCCCGGCCTCGAACTGGGGCTTTATGAGGCACACGACCGGGGCGCCGTCCTTGAGCAGCGTACACACCGCCGGGAGCACCAGGCGCACGGAGATGAACGAGAGGTCCATGACCGCCATGTCCATCAGCTCCGGGAACATGTCCGGCGTCAGCGCGCGGGCGTTGGTGCGCTCCATGACCACGACGCGGCTGTCGCTCCTCAGGCTCCAGGCGAGCTGGCCGTAGCCCACGTCCACGGCGTAGACCTTGGCCGCGCCGTTTTTGAGCAGCACGTCCGTGAAGCCGCCGGTGGAGGCGCCGCAGTCTATGCAGGTGAGGCCCTCCGGCGACACGGGGAACACGCGCAGCGCCTTCTCCAGCTTGAAGCCCCCGCGCGAGACATAGGGGCAGGCCGCGCCGCGGACTTCGACCTTTGCGTCGTCCTTGACGGCCATGCCGGGCTTGTCCGCGCGCTGGCCGTTTACAAACACCAGGCCGCTCATGATGGTGGCCCGGGCCTTTTCCCTGCTCTCAAAGTCGCCGAGCTCCACCAGCTTCTGGTCAAGTCTCACGCCGCTCATGCCATCAGCTCCTTCGCCGCAGCCGCGATGCCCGCGGCGTCTATGCCCGCCAGGGAGCGGAGCTTGTCCGTCCCGCCCTGGCCGACTATGCCCTCGCCCAGGTTCAGCAGGCGGCATTTGAAGCCCGCCTCGCCCCCGGCGGAGGCCAGGATGCGCCCGCCGATGCAGCCGGAGGCGCAGACCTCCTCGGCCACGACGAGCCTGCCGGTCTCCCTCGCCGCGGCGAGCACCGGCTCCGCGTCCAAAGGCAGGACGCGGCCCAGTTTGACCACCTTGGCCGAGACGCCCTCGTTCGCGAGGCTCTCCGCGGCCTTGACGGCCTCGTTTATCATGGTGCCGTAGGCGGCGATGGTGACGTCCGTGCCCTCGCGGAGCACTTTGAAGGCGTCCGCGCCGCCGTCCGTATATTCGCCCTCGCCGCCGCGCGGGTAGCGCAGGGCAACTGGGCCGGTCTCGCCGTACAGCGCCTGGTGGAGCATATCCGCGGCCTCGCGGAGCGAGGCGGGGCACCATACCGTCATACCCGGCACCGCGCCGAGATAGGCTATGTCGAAAACGCCGTGGTGCGTCTCGCCGTCCTCGCCGACGAGCCCGGCCCGGTCCACTCCGAAGACGACGTGCAGGTGCAGCAGCGCCACGTCGTGTATCAGCATGTCGAAGCCGCGCTGCAGGAAGCTGGAGTACACGCAGGCCACGGGCAGCATGCCCTGCTTGGCCATGCCGGCCGCCATGGAGACGGTGTGGCCCTCGGCTATGCCGGTGTCGAAAAACCGCTCCGGGAAGCGCCGGGCGAACCGTGCAAGGCCCGCGCCCTCAGCCATCGCGGCCGTGAGCGCGGCGACGCGCTCATCCCGCTCCGCCTCGCGGCAGAGCGCCGCGCCGACGGCGGCGGAAAAGCTCTCCGCGCCCTTTTTTATGGCGCCGGTGACGGGGTCGAAGGGGCCGACGCCGTGGTATTTCTCCGGGTCCGCCTCCGCAAAGGAGCAGCCTCGGCCCTTCTGGGTTATCACATGCAGCAGCACGGGCACGCGCATGTCCCGCGCCCAGGCGATGGCGCTCTCGAGCGCGGCGACGTCGTGCCCGTCGATGGGGCCGAGGTAGTAGAAGCCGAGGTCGTCGAACATGTTCTCGGGCAAAATCGCGCCCTTGACGCCCTCCTTGACCCGGTGGGCAATGTCGTACACCGGCTTCACCTGGCCGACGGTGCTGCGGTACCAGCGCTTGAAGGCGAAGTAGCCTGGCTTGACGCGCATGCGGCTGAGCAGCCGGGCCATGCCGCCGACGTTGGAGCCTATGCTCATGGCGTTGTCGTTGAGGATGACCACCAGCGGCTCCCCGCTCTGCCCGGCGTTGGAGAGGCCCTCGTAGGCGAGGCCGCCGGTGAGCGCGCCGTCGCCGATGACAGCGACTACGTCGTAGTCCCCCCCGAGGCGGGTCCGCGCGCGGGTCATGCCCAGGGCCACGGAGACGCTGTTGGAGGCGTGGCCCGCGATGAAGGCGTCCGCCTCGCTCTCCGAGGGCTTCGGGAAGCCCGAGATGCCGCCGTATTTGCGCAGCTTTTCAAAGCCCTCCCGCCGCCCGGTCAGCAGCTTGTGCGTATAGCACTGGTGGCCCACGTCAAAGACTATGCGGTCGCGATACGGGTCGTAAACCCGGTCGAGCGCCACGGTGAGCTCCACGGTGCCGAGGTTCGAGGCAAGGTGGCCGCCGGTCTTGGAAAGGCTCTCTATCAGGAATGTGCGGATCTCCGAACACAGCTCCGGGAGCTGCTCCTCCGGCAGGGCACGGAGCTCCGCTATATTGTTTACGTTCTCAAGTATGGACAAGGTTTATTCCTCTTATGACAAGTATTTCCCCGTGCAGGGCAGGGACGCCCTTTATAATAATGTAACAAAAACCGCCCGGATTTTCAATAGACTCCGGGCGGTAAGCTGTATATTCATGCACCTTGCATAATCAATATCAACTTCTTCTGTATGAGAGGCGCGCGGCCAGCTGCGCCAGGAAGTCCGAGCCGAGCTCTCCGGCCAGCTCCACGGCGCGCTCCGTGAGGCGCGAGACCATCGCGGCGCACTTTTCCTCGCCGTAGAGGGACATGAACGTGACCTTGCCCTCCGCCTCGTCGGAGCCGATGGGCTTGCCGAGCTCGGCCTCGGTGCTGAGCACGTCGAGCATGTCGTCGCGTATCTGGAAGGCTGCGCCGAGCGCCGCGCCGTATTGCAGCGCGAGGTCCGTCTTGTCCTCCCCCGCCCCCGCGGCGGCCGCGCCCATGGCGCAGGCGGCTGAGAGCAGGCTGCCCGTCTTGCGGCCCTGCAGGTCCGTGAGCCAGGCCTCGTCCTGCGGCGGGTCGGCGCGCATGTCCATGAACTGGCCGCCGCAGATGCCGTCCACCCCGGCGGCGCCGGCGAGATATTCCGCGCACTCAGCGCGCCGCTCGGCGGGCAGGCCGCAGCGGAGGATGGTACCGAAGGCCTCGGCCTGCAGCGCGTCGCCCGCGAGGACGGCGGTGCACTCGCCGTAGACCTTGTGGTTCGTCGGCTTGCCGCGGCGCAGGTCGTCGTTGTCCATGCAGGGCAGGTCGTCGTGGATGAGGCTGTAGGTGTGCAGCATCTCAACGGCGCAGGCCACCGGCAGGGCCGCCTCCACGTCGCCGCCGCAGATGCGGCAGAACTCCAGCACCAGCGTCGGGCGCAGGCGCTTGCCGCCGGCAGTGAGGCTGTAATCCATCGACTCCAGCAGCCCGTCGAAGGGCAGGCCCTCCTTCCGGCCGAAATATCCCGCGAGCGCGGGCTCTATCATGCCCAGATACTCGGCGTATCTCTCGTCAAAGGTCATTCCCCGGCCTCCTCAAAGGGCAGCTCCTCCGGCTCGCCGTCCGCGCCCTTGCGGAGCTTGACCACCTTCTGCTCGGCCTCGTCGAGCTGCTTGGTGCAGGCCGTGATGAGCGCCGCGCCCTCCTCAAAGAGCTTGAGCGAATCGGCCAGCGGCGCGTCGCCCCGCTCCAGAGTGCGGACTATCTCGCCCAGGCGGGAGAGGGACTCCTCAAAGGTCTTTTTCTTTACAGCCATTGTCTTCTCCTCCGTAAACGCTCTCCACGAGGCACTTTGCTCCGCCACGGGAGAGGCACAGATCCAGTTTGTCCCCGGCCTTGAGCTGCCCGGCCTCGCGCACGGCGCGGCCCTCGGCGTCCAGGGCTATCGAATAGCCGCGGCCCAGCACCTTCAGCGGGCTGAGCGCGTCCAGCTTCGCCGCGAGGCGGGCGAACTCCTGCCGCTCGCGGTGCAAGCGCCCTGTCGCCGCCGCGTCCAGGCGCAGGCGGATGGAGTCGAGCTCCAGGCGGCGCTGGTCTATGAAGCCCGTCGGGCTCTGCATGACCCGGCGGGAGGCGAGCTCCGTCAGCGCGGTGCGCCTCTGCGAGAGGCCGCGGTCTATCGCCTGGTCCAGCCGCGCCGCGGCCGAGCGGATGGCGTCCCGCAGCTCCAAGACGTCGGGCGCGACGAGCTCCGCCGCGTTCGACGGCGTGGCAGCGCGCAGGTCCGCGACAAAGTCGGCTATTGTGACGTCCGGCTCGTGGCCCACGGCGGAGATGACGGGCAGCTCGCTCGCATATATCGCGCGGGCGACGCGCTCGTCATTGAAGGCCCAGAGGTCCTCTATGGAGCCGCCGCCGCGGCCGGTTATGATGACGTCCGCGACGCGGTATTTGTTGGCATAGCGCAGCGCGCCGGCGATCTCCGGCGGGGCCTCCACGCCCTGCACGCGCACGGGCAGGAGCACCACCTTCGCCACGGGCCAGCGCTTTCGCAGCACGCGGATGATGTCGTGCACCGCGGCGCCCGCCGAGGACGTGATGACGGCGATGCGCTCCGGATAGCGCGGGATGGGCTTTTTGTGCGCGGGGTCGAATAGCCCCTCGGCGGCCAGCTTGGCCTTGAGCTGCTCATAGGCCACCTGCAGATCGCCCGCGCCCTCGGGCATCAGGCCCTCGCAGTAGAGCTGATAGGCCCCGTCGCGCGGATAGACGGCGACGCGGCCCCAGGCCGTGACGCGCATGCCGCTCTCGGGCCTGAAGCGGAGCTTCGAGGCCGCCGAGCGGAACATCACGCAGCGCAGGCTGGATTCCGCGTCCTTGAGCGTGAAATAGTGGTGGCCCGAGGGGTAGACCTTGTAGTTTGAGAGCTCGCCCCGGACATAGACGGAGCCGAGCACGGGATCGGACTCGATTAGGCCCTTTATGCGGGCGTTGAGCTCCGATACGCTCAGCGGCTCGCGTTCGGTCATGACTCCTCCGGCGCGGCGGCGCGCTCACCGCGCATGAAGCCGCCGAGGACGCCGTTTATGAAGGCGACCGTCTCCGGCTCCTCATAGTTCTTGGCAAGCTCCACGGCCTCGTTTATGACGGCGGAGGGCGGGACGTCCTCCACGTACAGCAGCTCCGCCAGGGCGCAGCGGAGCACGGCCGCCGCGGTGCGCGTTATGCGCTCCGGCCGCCAGCCGATGGCATATTTCTCGATGTATGAGTCTATCTCCTCGCGGTTGGCCGCGCAGAGGGAGACGAGCGTGCGTATGTAGCCGAGGCTCTCCTCGTCCGGCTTCTTGCCGAAGAGCTCGTCCTCGCCCGCGAGCGTCGCAAAGTGCTCGTCCTCAAAAAATCCGCCGAGCAGGTCCTCGGGCTGCTCGCCCGAGGCGCCCTGGGCGTATATTAGCCGTATCGCCAGTTCTCTGGCCTTCGTCCTGGTCATTTGTCAAAGGCCACGCCCGAGACGTGGACGTTCACGACCGGGGCGCCCATGCCGGTCATGGACTCAACGGCGCCGGTGACGGTGTCCTGCACCTGCTTGGCGACGCTGACGACGTTGGAGCCGTAGCGGACCATGATGATGACGTCGACGGTGATGACGCCGTCGTTTATCTGTACCTTGACGCCCTTGCCGGGGGACTTGATGCCCAGCAGCTCGGCAAGCTCCGCCCCGGCGTTGTTCACCAGGGAAGCCACGCCGTCTATCTCATTCACGGCAGCGCGCACCATCGAAACGAGGACATCCTCGGAGATGTTGATGCTGCCCTTTTCATCCTTGCAGGTTATATAGTTCTCGCCCATGCGCTTACCTCCTTAAGATAATGGCAATATAGTATACCACGCCCGGCGGCGAAAATAAAGAGCGGATTTGTCGCACTCCCGTCCTCAAAGCCCCAGCGCGCGCCGGACGCCCTCGAAAACGGCCCGGTGCCCCGCCTCATCGAGGTGCACGCCGTCAAAGCAGAGCCCCGGCGCCCAGGCCGCGGCGTCCGCAAACTCCAGGCCGAGCACCTCCGCCGTCCGCGCGAGGCACTCCCCGAGGCGCGCAGACTCCGTGATGAGCCGCTCCTCATCGACCCAGGCCCCGGGCCGCATGGGCGGGGGCGAGACGAGCAGCGTTCGCCCCGGCTCGAGGCGCGGCAGGGCGTCTCTCAGGAAGCGCTCCATGCGCTCTGCGACGTTCTCGGCGCGGAAGTCGGGGCTGCAGAGGAGGTCGTTGCCGCCTAGCATGACGAGGAGGACGTCGGCTGGGAGGTATCGGCCCAGCTCGGCGCAGGCGGCGCTGACGCGAGCGGGTGTGTTGGGAATGGTGCGGCCGTTGACGCCGCAGTTGACGACCTCAAGCCCCGGCAAGGCCGAGAGCAGGCTCGTCCAGCGCACGTCCTTGGGATAGCGCTCGCCGAGATATGAGCGCGGGTCGTAGCCCCAGGTGTTCGAGTCCCCAAAACAGATGATCTTCATAAATACCTCCCCGCGCTGCGCGAAGCGCGTCTGAAAGTTTCGCCCGCCTTTTCAAAGGCGGCGGGGTGCAGGGGCAGAGCCCTTGCCCGC
>UQYT01000004.1 GCA_900545405.1 uncultured Eubacteriales bacterium
AGGAGGTAGAAATCTTCTACCGCTTTATCGGCAAAATTGATTAAATGACACCAATATCTTTAACTATGTGATACCGGAAGCTCGGTGCCGGAGCTGGATAAGCTCGTGGCGATGAGCCGGCTCTTCGGCGTGACGCTCGACGAGCTGGTGCTCGGCGGGGTTCAATCGGACGGCGCTGAGGGCGTAAAGGCTCCGGAGCCGGAGGCAAAGCCGGCGGAGCGCGGCAGGTCCCTGATCCAGACCGTTGTCGGCGCGGTGCTCCTGGCCGTGGGGGCTCTGGCCTTTATCCTCGTGACCCTGCTCGGCGGAGTGCTCACGGGGCTGGTTTTGGCCCTGCCCTTTCTGCTCTGCGGCGTCATCTGCCTTGCGGTCCGGCGCGGGGCCGGGCTCTGGTGCGCGTGGCTGCTGTTCGTCGGCTTCGAGAGCTATATCTGCTATGCCACCGGCTACTCCAGCCCCTTCGCTGTGCTGAGGGTGATACTGCTCGTGCCGGTCGCGTCGTCGCACTACATGCTGCTGGCCATATGGGCTGTCATCTATGCCGGTCTGCTGGCCGGGACGGCGCTTTACTTTGCCGGGCGGCCGGTCCTTTCGCCGAAGCGGGAGGCACGGCTGGCCCTGGCGGCGGCGCTGGTATTTGCCGCTACGTTTTTGTTAGGGCTCCTGGGAGGGCTGCCTCGTTTTGTGCTGCTCGTTTTCCCGTTCGTCCGCTATGTCATGTTCACTGTGCTCGTCACGGTGGGGCTCAGGTATCTGCGGGCGAGAAAGCGTAAATAAATTTGACCCGGGCGCGGTTCACACCGTGTCCGGGTCTTTTAGTGCCCTTATCCTGATGCCAGAGTCTGCCACCAGATACACCGAGCCGCCCACGGCCATGGCCGCGAGGACGGCGGCGAAGATCAAGTTCATGTCCCGCTCCATGCTAGAGCCGTCGCCGAAGGCCAGGAACATCGCGCCCTGGAGGAAGAACATCGACACCAGAGCCGTCATCAGCGCCAGAGCGTTAGCCGCGGAATAGACGGGCGAGCCCGCGCCGCGGAAGCGGCAGATATTCACTATCGCCATCGTGAGGCTGTAAAACGTATACGCCGCGGCGGCGAAGATGAGGTGCCCGGGATACTCCGTCGCGCCGCCGGTGTAGACCGACACGGCCCCTATAACCGCGATGGGCACGGTCATCACCGCCAGCAGCCAGCCGCAGAAGCGGCGCTTTTTGTAGCCCGCGAGCAGGCTGCCCGTACCGCCGCGCAGCAGCAGGAAGCGCGCCGCGCTCAGCACCAGGTAATACGCCGCCATGGCGCCGAACCAGACCGAGCCGAGCAGCAGGCCCAGCGCCGCCTTGTAAACCGAGTAGCACAGGTTCACGCCGAAGGAGACGGTCAGTCTCAGGCGCAGGCGGAAGTCTAGGTCCGTCCTGTACCGCCGGACGTGCCGGTTCTCCATTGCCCGCTCACGCCAGCGCCGCGCGTCCGTTATGAGGCGCAGCGTCACCGCCGCGAGGCTGTACGCGGAGAGGACATAGCTCGCATACGCTATGGCCGTGTCCTCCCACCCGAGCGTGAACACCGCCGCAAGCGCCGCGGCGGAGATGACCGCCAGCGGCGCCAGGAGTACAAGGCGCGGGCGCAGCAGCTTGTTCGTGATGTGCAGCAGACGCTCCATTCCCGCTTATTTCAGGCCCTTGCAGACCGGCAGCAGCGAGAGCAGCAGCACTATGCCGACGAGGCCGACCACCACGCCAGCTATGAGCATGTTCTCCCAGACCATGACCATGCACATGCCGACGCCCAGCGCCAGCGCACCGGCGGCGGCGAGGGCCGCTATGCCGACGGCGCGGGCAGTCAGCTTAACGGGCGGCTTGCCGAGCATTTTGCGGCGGATGATGACCATGGCGAGCAGCACAACGAGCCCCGCCGCGCCCAATATCACGCCTGCGTCGAACGAGCCCCACTCCGTCACGAGGCACATGCACATGCCGAGCGCGAAGAGCACTCCGCCTATCGTGCTGAGTATCAGCGTCACGAAATCTGCCTTTTTCATTTGCTCTCCCCTCCTTCGGCCTTTTTGCGCAGCCGCTCGCGAGCCTGCTCGGTGGTCTCCCCGTCCTCGGCGAGGAAGCTGTCGATGAAGGCGTCCTCGATCTTGCGGAAGCCGCCGACTACGCCGCTTTCGACGCTCTTGTATCCGGAGACGACCCCGTTTTCGATGTTCTTATAGCCCGTTGTAACGGCCTGTTCTATCTTCTTGTTGGCTTTGCTTATGGTAGACATTTTTTCGTTGCTCCTTTAATCCAACACTTGTTGGTTTTTACGGTTCATAGTATAATGGTGGCAAAGGCATATATCAATCACCAATAACTCAACATTTGTTGATATAAAGGAGCTTCGCATGAACACACCGAACAACAGACGGCGAAAGGCGTCGCGGGACAGGATAGAGACGGCGTTTGTGCGCCTTTTGCAGGACCGGGAGCTGAGCCAGCTGAGCGTGACGGCGATATGTCAGGAGGCCGACGTGAACCGGACGACGTTCTACGCGAACTATCTGGACATCTATGACCTGGCCGAAGCGGTGCAGAAGCGGCTGGAGGAGGAAGTAAGCGAGATATACGGCGGCGAGGGCTCCATGGGCATGAGCGAGCAGGGCTTTAAAAAGCTCTTTGAGCACATCCGGGACAACCAGCTCTTCTACAAGACCTACTTCAAGCTCGGGCTCGACGGCCGCTATGAGCTTACCGAGCACGACCTGAAGAGTACCGCCGAGTACTACCTCGGCGAGCGCATGGAGCGACACCTCGAATATCACCTCGAGTTCTTCCGCAACGGCCTGAACGCGATAATCAAGCTCTGGCTGAAAAACGGCTGCCGCGAGACGCCCGAGGAGATGGCGGACGTCATCGCTGCGGAGTACAGCCGCGGATAAAGCAAAAGACACGGCGCTTTTTGCACCGTGTCTTTTTTCATTCCCAGGTCTTCCAGACCTCGGGGCAGTAGCCGACGGTGGCCTGTTTGCCGTTTCGCACCACCGGGGTCTTGATGTTGTCCGGGTACTCCAGCAGCCGCTCAATGCGCGCCGCGTCGTTTGCCATGTACTTTATGAGGTCCGCGTCCGGGGCCTTGGTGTCTATGAGGTTCTCCAGCCCCACCGCCGCGCGGACGGACTCGAACTCCTTCTTGCTCATGCCGTAGCGTGGGAGGTCGATGGACTGGAATTTGATCCTCCGCTCCTTGAAATAGCGCTCCGCCTTCTTGGTGTCGAAGCATTTGCTGCGTCCGAATATCTGAATGTTCATGTCGACCGCTCCAATATGTCCATGAGATTGTTGTAAAAGATGCCGCGCACGAGGCTCTCGGGGTGGTTGCGGCGCAGCAGGGCCTCGTATATCCTGCCCACGTCCTGCACGCCCGCTATGCCGCGCGGCGTGTCGTCTATGCCGTCGAGGTCCGCGCCGATGAACACGGCCCTCTCGCCGCCGAGGGCGAGGAAGTGCTCGATGTGCGCGCAGCAGGCTTCGACGTCCCGCGTGAGGCCTAGGAAGTCCGGGCAGAGATTCAATCCGGCCCCGCCGCCGCGCTTCACCAGCGCCTCGAACTGGGCGTCCGTGAGGTTGCGCGGGAAGTCCGAGCAGAGCACCGCCGCGTTCGAGTGGCTGGCGAGGACGGGCCGGGTGCCGACCTCCAGCACGTCCCAAAACGTGCGCTCCGAGGCGTGGGAGAGGTCGATGGCGACGCCCATGTCCTGCGCCGCGCGGACGAAGGCGCGGCCCTTGTCCGTGAGTCCTCCCCCGCCGTCCATGGCCGAGCCGCAGAGCTCGTTGTCCGAGTTCCAGCAGAGGTTCACCATGATTAGGCCGTCGCGCTCGTGCGCCTCGCGCAGGCGCTCTGTGGAGCAGTCCAGCTGCTCCATGCCCTCAAGCGAGAGGAAGGCCGCTATCTGGCCCCGCTCCGCCGCGGTCTTTGCCTCGGCGACGCTCCGGCAGAGGACGCCGCGGCCGCTTTTTTGCAGCTCCGAGCGCAGCAGCGCGGTCTTTTCCTCGTACTGCCCGCCCCAGACGGCGAAGAACTGCGCCGCGGGGGCGTAGGCCGCGAGGCGGGTGAGGTCGAGCTGGTATTCGTTTTTTTCGAGGCTCCCGCCGTACTTGAGTACGGAGGTCACGGTGTCGCAGTGCGCGTCAAAATAAGGTATCGTCATATCAAACCGCGCGCTTTGGCCGCGGCCTCGAGCCGCAGCAGCGCCTTTTCGATATACTCGCGCGGACAGGCGAGGTTCACGCGGTGGAAGAGCTCATAGCCCGAGCCGAACACGTCCCCGCCCTCGGTGTAGAACCGGGCGTCCTTGTGCAGGAAGGCCGTGAGTTCCTCCGGGCTCAGCCCGGCGCGGCGGCAGTCCATCCAGGCGAGGTAGGTGCCCTCCGGCATGTGGCAGGAGAACACCGGCACGCGCCCGGCGAGGAAGTCCGTGAAGAGGCGGCAGTTGCCCTCGAGCACCTTCAGGCACTCGTCGAGCCAGGGCCCGGCGCTCTTGTAGGCGGCCTCGCAGGCGGCGTAGCCGAAGCTGTTGAAGTAGCCGCCCATGTCGCGCGCCACGGTGGCCTTCACGCGCTCGCGCAGCTCCGGGTTCGATATCACCACATTGGAGATGGTCATGCCCGCGATGTTGAAGGTCTTGCTCGGCGCGGTGAGAACCACGCTGTTTGCGGCCAGCTCCTCGGAGATGGAGGCAAAGACGCTGTGCTCGTGCCCGGGGTAGGTTATGTCGAAGTGTATCTCGTCCGACACTACCTTGACGCCGTGGCGGAGGCACATCTCGCCCACGCGGGAGAGCTCTTCGCGCGTCCATACGCGGCCCGTGGGGTTCTGCGGGCTGCACAGTATGTAGAGCTTGACCTGCTCCTGCTCTATCTTCCGCTCCATGTCCTCGAAGTCGAAGACGTACTTGCCGCCGCGCTCCACGAGCTCGCTGCGCACCAGGCGGCGGCCGTTTTGCTCTATGGCGCGGTAAAACGGCGGGTACGAGGGGAAGTTGAGCAGTATGCCGTCCCCCGGCTCCGTCAGCGCGCGCACGCAGCAGCCGACGGCGAGCACGAGGCCATAGGTCTGGAACAGCCACTCCGGCTCGATGTGCCAGCCGTGGCGGCGCTCCATCCACGAGACTATCTCGCGCTTGAGGCTCTCGGGCGCTCCGGCGTAGCCGAAGGTGCCCGCGGTGACGTGGCGCTCGAGCGCTGCGGCTATCTCGGGCGCGAGGGTGAACTTCATCTCCGCGACGCCGAAGTCTATGGCGTCCGGCGTGCACTCCCCAAATTCAGCAAGGCGCCCCCACATGGGAGCGCCGCTGCCAAATGCGGGGTGCAGGGTCGTAAAATCGTATGCCATACCCGTCTCCCCTATTCGTATTTTTATATCTCGGTGATGACCGGCAGTATCATGGGACTGCGCTTGGTCGTCTTGTAGAGGTAGCCCGTCAGGTTGGTGCGGACCTTGTTCTTGATGCCCGCCCAGTCGGTGATATGCTGGTGGCGGCAGCTCTCGAGGCTCTCGAAAATGACGCGCTTCATCTCCTCGATGAGGTCCTCGGACTCCTTCTCGTATATGAAGCCGCGCGTGACGATCTCCGGCCCGGACACGAGCGAGCTGTCCTCGCCCGAGAGGGCCAGGACGACGACTATCATGCCGTCCTGCGCGAGGTGCTTCCTGTCGCGGAGCACGACGCTGCCGACGTCGCCCACGCCGCTGCCGTCCACGAACACGCGGCCCGCGGGGACGATGTCCACGGACTTTATGCTCTTGCGGCTGAGCTCTATGACACTGCCGTTTTCGGCGATGACGATGTTGTTCGGCGCGACGCCCATCATGCGGCCGAGCTCCGCGTGCTTGCAGAGCATGCGGTATTCGCCGTGGACCGGGATGAAGAACTTGGGCTTAGTCAGCGCCAGCATCATCTTCTGGTCCTCCTGGGAGGCGTGACCGGAGACGTGCAGGTCGGTGTGGCGGTCATAGATGACCTCCGCGCCCTTGTGGAAGAGCTCGTCGATGACCCGGGAAATGGTCGTCTCGTTGCCCGGGATGGCGGAGGCGGAGATTATGATGCGGTCGCCCGCGTCGATGTTTATCTGCTTGTGCTCGGAGAAGGCCATGCGGTAGAGCGCGGACATGCTCTCGCCCTGGCTGCCGGTGGAGATTATGACCGTCCGGTCCTTGGGCTGGCTCTTTATCTGGTTGAGGTCCATGAGCACGCCGTCCGGGATGTCCATATAGCCCAGCTCGCGCGCGACCTTTATCATGTTCTCCATGCTCCGGCCCGTGACGGCGACCTTGCGCTTATACTTGGCCGCGACGTTCACGATCTGCTGGATGCGCTGGACGTTGGAGGCGAAGGTGGTGACGATTATGCGCTTTTCGCAACCCTTGAAGAGCTCGTCGAACTTCTCGGCGACCTTGCGCTCCGAGTCCGTGTGGCCCGGGCGCTCCACGTTGGTGGAGTCCGAGAGCAGCGCCAGTACGCCCTGCTTGCCGAGCTGGCCGAGGCGCGCGATGTCTATCATCTCGCCCTGGATGGGCGTGACGTCTATCTTGAAGTCGCCGGTGTGGATGACCATGCCGATGGGCGTCCTGATGGCGAGAGCCACGGAGTCCGCGATGGAGTGGTTGACGTGGATCATCTCCACCTCGAAGCAGCCGAGGCGGAAACGGTCGCCGGCCTTTTTCGTGAAGATCTGCGTGTTATAGAGGAGGTCGAACTCCTCGAGCTTGAGCTCGATTATGCCCGCGGTGAGGCTGGTGGCGTAGATGGGCACGTCCAGCTCGCGCATGACGTAGGGCAGCGCGCCGATGTGGTCCTCGTGGCCGTGGGTGATGACTATGCCGCGGATGCGGTCCTTGTTCTGCCGAAGGTAGGTGATATCGGGTATGACGGCGTCAATGCCGTAGAGCTCCTCGTCCGGAAAGCCCAGACCGCAGTCCACGACAATAATGTCCTGCCCGTATTCGTACACGGTGAGGTTCTTGCCGATCTCACCGAGGCCGCCGAGCGGGATTATTTTCAGTTTTGCCATATTATTCTCCTTAAATCTAAAATTGTCTTATGTACAACGGTTATCCAGCATTATAACCGCTAAGGCGCAAATCGATTCGCCTACATCTCCACGCGGCCTTCGAGCGCGCGCTGGAGCGTGGCATCGTCCGCGAACTCGAGGTTCGAGCCGACGGGGATGCCGTAGGCGAGGCGCGTCACCTTCACCCCGAAGGGCTTGAGCAGGCGCGAAATGTACATGGCCGTGGTCTCCCCTTCCGTGTCGGGGTTCAGGGCCATGATGACCTCCTCAACGCCGCCGGCGGCGACGCGGGAGACGAGCTCGGATATCTTGAGGTCGTCCGGGCCGACGTGGCTCAGAGGCGAGAGCACGCCGTGCAGGACGTGATAGACCCCGTTATACTCCCTGCCGCGCTCGATGCTGAGCACGTCGCGGGGCTCGGCGACGACGCAGATGACGCTCTGGTCGCGCTTGCTCGAGGAGCAGATGGGGCAGATCTCCGCGTCCGTCAGGTTCTGGCACACGGAGCAGTAGCGGACGCTGCGCTTGGCCTCGGTTATCGCCGCGGCGAAGGCCTCCGCCTCCGCATCGGACAGGGAGAGTGTGAAAAACGCGAGGCGCTGCGCGCTCTTTTTGCCGATGCCGGGGAGCATGGCAAACTTGTCTATAAGGTTTTCAAGCGCCGCCGGGAAAAAGGACATATATTTCTACCTCTTGTGAAAAATTCAGGCTATGACATCCGCCGCCATGCGTATGCCGGCGATGGCCGCCGCGCGGTCGGGCTTTCCGAATACGGCGCTGCCCGCAACGAGGACGTTGGCGCCCGCATCCACCACGAGCGGGGCGGTCTTTTCGTCTATGCCGCCGTCCACCTCGACATCGCGGCCGGGGCAATACTGCTCTATGAGCGCGCGGATGCCGCGGATCTTGGGCAGCATGTCCGACATGAAGCTCTGGCCGCCGAAGCCGGGCTCCACCGTCATCACGAGCACCATGTCGAGCTTGTCGAGATAAGGCAGCACGACGGAGGCCGGCGTCCTGGGCTTTATCGCGAGGGCCGCCAGCTTGCCCTTGGATTTTATCTCGTCGAGCGCCGCGAGTATATCCTGCGGCTCGTCGGCCTCGACGTGGAAGCAGACGAGGTCCGCGCCCGCGTCGCAGAACCTGCCGACGTAGCGGTGCGGCCTGTCTATCATGAGGTGCACGTCCAAGAACATGTCCGTCGCCTTGCGGAGCGACTGCACCACCGGGATGCCGATGGAGATGTTCGGCACGAAGAGGCCGTCCATGACGTCGACGTGGACATAGTCCGCGCCGCCTGCCTTTATCTCCTCTACCTCGTCCGCCAGCCGGACAAAGTCCGCCGAGAGTATCGAGGGAGCTATCTTGATGTCCATATTCTACCTCCACGTAACGCGGTACATGCCGCGGGCATAAAATATCTCAGCGGAACGGCGCGCCGGCCTTCGCTTTTATATAGGGGGTGCGGGGCTCATCCGCCCCGTGCTCCCGGTCGCAACACACATCATAACATTATACTACGTTTATACATCCCGGCGCAACAGTTTTTGTTATACACACGCCGGAAAGGCGCAAAAAAGCGGGGGTAAACCCCGCTTTTTTGCCGCTTTGCGGGCTCAGTCCCGCTTTACTATCTCCTCTGCGGACTTGAAGATGCAGTCCGCCGGCACCACGCCGCGGACGGACGAGGTCGGGTAGATGCTCGCCCGGCGGCCGATGACGCTGCCGGGGTTCAGCACGCTGTTGCAGCCTACCTCCACGCAGTCGCCGAGCATGGCGCCGAACTTCTTCAGGCCGGTCTCGATGCGTTCGTCGCCGCCCTTGACGACGACCAGGGTCTTGTCGCTCTTGACGTTGGACGTGATGCTGCCCGCGCCCATGTGCGCGCGGTAGCCCAGCACGGAGTCGCCTACATAGTTGTAGTGCGGCACCTGTACTTTATCAAACAGCACGACGTTTTTCAGCTCCACGGAATTGCCCACGACGCAGCCCTTGCCGACTATGGCGCTGCCGCGGATAAAGGCGCAGTGGCGCACCTCGGCCTCGTGGTCGATTATGCAGGGCCCGCCGATATAGGCGCTGGGGAAAACCTTGGCGTCCTTGGCTATCCAGACGTCCTCCGCCGGGTGGTCGAACTCGCTCTCGGGCAGGGTCGCGCCGAGTTTGAGGATGAAGCCCTTTATCTCGGGCAGGACCTCCCAGGGGTATTCCTTCCCCTCAAAGAGCTCCGCCGCTATGGTATGCTCAAGGTCGAGCAGGTCGCTTATCTTATACATCATTTCACCCTCACCAGATGTCCGCTCTCGCGCATGGAGTCGATTATCTCGTCAACGGCGGCCTCGCAGACCTCGTCGGTCTCGGCCTCGGCCATGACGCGGAGCACGGGCTCCGTGCCGCTCTTGCGCAGCAGCACGCGGCCGCTGTCGCCGAGGCGCTCCTCCACCTTCTTCACGCTCGCCTGCACGGCGGCATCGGCCATCGTGCCGTCCTTGTCGTCCACGATGACGTTCTTGAGCACCTGCGGGTAGATGGTCACGGGGGCGGCCAGCTTCGAGAGGGGCAGCTTGGAGTCCAGCATGACCTGCATGACCTTTATGGCGGTTATCAAGCCGTCACCGGTGGTGGCGTACTTGGAGAAGATGATGTGGCCGGACTGCTCGCCGCCGATGAGGTGGCCGTTGGCGCGCATGTTCTCCCAGACGTACTTGTCGCCCACGGCGGTCTTTTCGTAGCCTATGCCAGCCTCGTCAAGCGCCTTGTAGAGGCCGAAGTTGCTCATGACGGTGGTGACGACCGTGTTGGTGTCCAGCCTGCCGCGCTCCTTCATGTGCTTGGCGCACATGTACATTATCTCGTCGCCGGAGACGTAAGCGCCGTTTTCGTCCACGGCGAGGCAGCGGTCCGCGTCGCCGTCGAAGGCGAAGCCGACGTCGAGGCCGTTTTCGCACACCAGCTTTTGCAGCGCGCCGATGTGGGTGGAGCCGCAGTCGACGTTGATGTTGAGGCCGTCGGGCTTGTTGCCGATGACGCAGGTGTCCGCGCCCAGGGCGTCGAACACGCTCTTGGCTATCATCCAGGTGCTGCCGTTGGCGCAGTCGAGACCTACCTTCACGCCCTTGTAGGAGTGGGTCGAGAGGCTGATGAGGTAGCCTATGTACCTGTTGCGGCCCGCAGAGTAGTCCACGGTGCGGCCGATGTCCGCGCCGGTGGCGTGCGGCGGCTCGGGGGCGACGCCGTCGAGATACGCCTCTATCTCGTCGAGGACGCTCTCCTCCATCTTCTCGCCCTGGCCGTTCAGGAGCTTTATGCCGTTGTCGTGGTAGGGGTTGTGGCTGGCGCTGATCATTACGCCGCAGTCGAAGTCGTCCACGCGCGCGATGTAGGAGACGCTGGGCGTGGTGGTGACGTGCAGCAGATAGGCGTCCGCGCCCGAGGACGTGAGGCCCGCGGAGAGGGCGCACTCATACATATAGCTGGAGCGGCGGGTGTCCTTGCCGATGACTATCTTGGCCTTATGGTCTCGGCCGTAGTACCAGCCGATGAAGCGGCCGATCTTGAATGCGTGCTCCGCCGTGAGGTCGACGTTGGCCTCGCCGCGGAAACCGTCGGTTCCGAAATATTTTGACATCTTTTCCTCCATACGAAGAGCCGCGGGAGCGCAACGTATCCCGCGGCCCGGATTGAACTTGGGTTATGACAGCTTGCTTGCGGCGGCCTCGTCCAGGTAGAGCTCGACATCTTCGTGCAGCTGGAGCAGGGACGCGGGGACTGCGATCTCGGGGCGGCCCTCGACCGTCTTCTTGATTATCTCCGCCTTGCCCTCGCCGAAGGCCATGAGGATGATGCTCTTAGCCTGCATGACGGTGTGGACACCCATGGTGACGGCGTGGGTCGGGACATCGTCTATGGAGGCGAAGAAGCGCTTGTTGGCCTCGCGGGTGGAGTCCGTGAGCTTCACGATGTGGGTCATGGAGGTGAAGGGCGTAAGCGGCTCGTTGAAGCCGATGTGGCCGTTATTGCCGATGCCGAGGAGCTGCAGGTCGATGCCGCCCGCGGCCTTTATCTCGGCGTCGTACTGCTCGGCCTCCTCGTCGCTCTTCACGGCGCCGGAGGGGACGTGTGTGGCCTCCATGCGGATGTCGACCTTCTCAAAGAGGTTCTTGTTCATGAAATAGCGGTAGCTCTGGTCATGCGTCCCGTCGAGGCCGATATACTCGTCGAGATTGAAGGTGGTGCACTTTGCGAAGGAGAGCTTGCCTTCCGCGCAGAGCTTTGCGAGCTCGGCATAGAGTCCCAGCGGGGTCGAGCCGGTGGCGAGGCCGAGGACGGCCTCCGGCTTCTCATTGAGGAGCTTTACATATCTCTGTGCTGCCTTTTTGATTACTTCTTCCTGGGTGCCGATTATGAGTTTCAAAACAGTTTTCCTCCTGTCTTATATGATCCTCTTTATCCTCTCGACAGCCTCGGCGGTGTTTGCCGCGTCGCCAAAGGCGGTCAGGCGTATGAAGCCCTCGCCCGAGGGGCCGAAGCCCGCGCCGGGGGTGGTGACCACGTTGGCCTCCGTGAGCAGGCGGTCGAAGAACTCCCAGGAGCCCATGCCGCCGGGGGCGCGGAACCAGATATACGGCGAATCCGTGCCGCCGTAGACCTCGAGCCCAGCCTCGGTGAGGCCCGCGCGGATGACCTTGGCGTTATTCATGTAGTAACCTATCATCTCGGCTATCTGGGCCTTGCCGGCCTCGCTGTAAGTGGCCTCGGCGGCCTTCTGGATGACGTAGGCCGTGCCGTTGAACTTGGTGCTCTGGCGGCGCATCCAGAGGTCGTAGAGGCTCTCGCCTCCGCGCTTGAGCGCGCGCGGGATGACCGTCCAGCCGCAGCGCGTGCCGGTGAAGCCCGCGGTCTTGGAGTAGCTGCAGAACTCGATGGCGCACTCCTCGGCGCCGGGGATCTCGTAGATGGTGCGGGGCAGCTCCGGGTCCGACATGTACGCGCGGTAGGCCGCGTCGTAGAGGATGATGCTGCCGTGCTCGTAGGCGTAGTCCACCCAGGGCTTGAGCTGCTCCTTCGTCGCGGCCATGCCGGTCGGGTTGTTCGGGAAGCAGAGGTAGATCATGTCGGGCACGGTCTTGGGCAGCTCCGGGAAGAAGCCGTTTTCCGCCGTGCAGGGCATGTAGACGATCTTCGTCCACTTGCCGCCGTCCCAGTCCCCTGCCCTGCCGCTCATTGCGTTGGCGTCGATGTACACGGGGTACACGGGGTCGCAGACGGCGACGATGTTGTCCTCGGAGAAGATGTCGCCTATGTTGCCGCAGTCGGACTTCGCGCCGTCCGAGACGAAGATCTCGTCGGCCGTTATCCTGGCGCCGCGGGGGGCGTAGTCGTTCTTCACTATGGCCTCGCGCAGGAAGTCATAGCCCTCGTAGGGGCCGTAGCCCATGAAGCTCTCCTTGCGGCCCATCTCATCCGCGGCGGCCTTGAGGGCCTCCACGCAGGCGGCGGGCAGGGGCAGAGTCACGTCGCCTATGCCGAGCTTTATGAGCCGCTTATCCGGGTTGAGCTCGGAATAGGTGGCGGTACGGCGGGCGATCTCGGCGAAAAGGTAGCTGCCGGGGAGTTTTCCGTAGTTTTCGTTGAGCTTGATCACTTGGAGCACCTCACAGGAGAAGTTCGCCGTCAAAGACGGTGACGGCGGGACCGGTCATGTAGATGAGGTTCTCGTCGCGATTCCATTCGATGTTCAGCTCGCCGCCGCGCAGGAGCAGCTTGGCATAGGGCTCGCACTTGCCGTTTACGACGGCGGCGGCCAGGGCCGCGGTGGAGCCGGTGCCGCAGGCGAGGGTCTCGCCGCTGCCGCGCTCCCAGACGCGCATCTTCAGCGTGGTGCGGTCTATGACCTGCACGAACTCGGTGTTTATCCTCTCCGGGAACAGCGGGCAGTTCTCAAAGAGCGGGCCTATCGTGGGCAGGTCCAGCCAGTCGACATTGTCGACAAACACTACGGCGTGCGGGTTGCCGACGGACACGGCCGTGACGTTCCACTGCATGCCGCCGACCTCCATTGGCTGGTTTATGAAGCTCTCGCCGTCGGTCAGGACGGGTATCTTCTCCGCCTTGAACTCCGGCTGTCCCATGCAGACGCGCACGCTCTCCACGACGCCGTTTTCGACGTTCAGCCAGAGGGTCTTGACGCCCGCGCCGGTCTCGACGTCTATGACGGTCTTGTCGGTCATGCCGCGCTCGTAGACGTACTTCGCCACGCAGCGGATGCCGTTGCCGCACATCTGGGCGCAGGAGCCGTCAGCGTTATACATATCCATTGCAAAGTCGGCCTTGTCGGACGGGCAGATGCAGATGAGCCCGTCGCCGCCCACGCCGAAGTGCCTGTCGGACACGAGGCGGGCCAGCGCGGGGCGGTCATCGACCGTCTCTTCAAAGCAGTTTACATACACATAGTCGTTGCCGCAGCCGTGCATTTTTGTAAACTTCATGCTGTCACTCCCAATCTATGGACTTATATGCACATTATATACGACTTTTACCCGCCTTGCAACGATTGTTTTGTTTCATCAAAGGGCCCAGAGCGCCAAAAAACGCGCCCGGGAAGGGCGCGTTTTTGGTATTCGCATAAAATTCCGCCTTATTTCCTCGCGAAGGGCTTGGAGAGAGACTTGATGGCTATCGTGCCGTAGCGCTTAGCAACGTGCGGGGCAACGCTCGGGACCAGCTTGTCGTAGTCGAGGCCCTCGACGTCGCGCACGCGCTCGAGATGGATGGCGTCGAACTTGCACTTGGTGGTGCAGATGCCGCAGCCGATGCACATGTACTCGTCGAGCACGACGGCGCCGCAGCCGAGGCAGCGCTCCGTCTCCTTCTTGAGCTGCTCCTCCGTGAAGGTGCCGCGCAGGTCGTGGAAGGTCTTCTTGGCCTCCTCGGGCGAGCCGTCGGCGGCCTTCTGCCTGGGGATGGAGTGCAGGCTCCGGATGGGAACGACCACGTTGTCCTTGTCGAGGGAGAGATACTCCTTGACGACGCGGCCGAGCACCAGGCTCTGGCCCTCGTGCACGAAGCGGTGGATGGAGATGGAGCCCTCCTTGCCTGCCGCGATGGCGTCGATGGCAAACCTCGGTCCGGTGACGACGTCGCCGCCGGCGAAGATGTCGGGCTCGCCGGTCTGGAGAGTGATGGGATCGACGACCACGGTGCCGTTCTTGCCGCGCTCGACCTTGGTGCCGTCGAGCATATTGCCGAGGTCGACCTTCTGGCCGGTGGCGGCGATGACGCTGTCGACGGCCAGCTCCTCGAAGACGCCCTTGCGCTCGATGGGCTGCCTCCTGCCGGAGGCGTCGGACACCGCGGACAGCTCCATGCACTGGAGGCGGATGCCGGTGACGGACTCGTCGCCCAGGATCTCCGCGGGCTTGACCAGGTACTTGAACTGCACGCCCTCGGCCTCGGCCTCAGCGACCTCGTCCGCGGCGGCGGGCATCTCCTCCGCGGTGCGGCGGTAGATGACGTAGACATTCTCGGCGCCCAGCCTTATGGCGGTGCGCGCAACGTCCATGGCGGTGTTGCCGCCGCCGATGACGGCGACGTTCTTGCCGACCTTGACGTCCTCACCGGCGTTGACGGCCTTGAGGAACTCGATGCCGCCCCAGACTCCGGCCTTGTCGTCGCCGGCGCAGCCAACGGGGGCGCTCTTCCAGGCGCCGGCCGCGAGGTAGAACGCCTCGTAGCCCTGCTCGCGCAGCTGGGCGATGGTGACGTCCTTGCCCACGTCCACGCCGCAGCGGAACTCGACGCCCAGGTCACGCAGGACCTCGATCTCGGCCTCGACGACGTCCTTCTCAAGGCGGAAGGACGGGAGGATGCGGGTCAGCATGCCGCCGACCTTGTCGCCCTTCTCGAACACGGTGACGGGATAGCCCTTGACCGCGAGGTAGTAGGCGCAGGAGAGGCCGGACGGGCCGCCGCCGATGACGGCGATCTTGTTGGTGAAGGGCTTGCCGGTCTGGTTGAGCATCTTCGGCACGAAGCGCGTCTCGGCGGAGAGCTCCTTGTCCGCGATGAACTTCTTGATATCGTCGATGGCGATGGGGTCGTCGATGTCGCCGCGGGTGCAGGCGTCCTCGCAGGCGCGGTTGCAGATACGGCCGCAGACCGCCGGGAAGGGGTTCTCGTTCTTTATGAGCTCCAGAGCCTCGAGATAGCGGCCCTGGGAGGCGAGCTTGATGTAGCCCTGGACGGGGATGTGCGCCGGGCACTGGGTCTTACATGGCGCGGTGCCCTCGTCGGCGACCTTGCTGCGGTTGGTGCGGTAGTCGACGTTGTACTTGTCCTTGCCCCAGAGGCTGTCCATCGGGGTGAGCTGAGGCTCGGCGGGCTTTTCCTCGTTCTTGGCGCAGAGCTTGGTGCCCAGCTTGAGGGCGCCCATCTGGCAGTTGTCCACGCAGAGGCCGCAGGCCACGCACTTGTCGCGGTCGACCTTGGCGACGTAGTTGGTCCTCAGCATGTCCGGGGCGTTGAAGTACTCGCCCAGGCGCAGCGCGAGGCAGGAGCAGCCGCAGCAGTTGCAGATGGCGGTGGGGCCGTCATAGCCCTCGGCGGCGTTTATCTCGTGGACAAGGCCGTTGTCCTCGGCGCGCTTGAGGATCTCCAGCGCCTCTTCCTTGCTGACCAGCCTGTGGCTGCCCTGCTCGGAGAAGAACTTGGCGTTGTCGTCTATGTACATGCACATGTCGTCCTCGAGGTGGCCGCAGCCCTCGCCCATGAGGCGCCTCGTGCGGCGGCAGGAGCAGGGGCCGACGGAGACGGCCCAGGCTCTCTCGATGATGTGCTCGACCTCGTCATAGGTCGCGGCGTGCGAGTCGTTCTTTATCGCGCTGCCGACGGGCATCGCACGCATGGGGCCCATGCCGGCCGGGAAGTTCGGGACCAGGATGGGGGTGCGGTAGCGGGTGTAGCGCTCGAAGCACTCGGCGATGACGGGGTACTTTTCGACCTGCTCCTTGACGGAGAGCATGCCTTCCATGATGCCGGGCACCCAGATGGGGTAATAGTAGGTCTCGACATCGTGGTCCTCACCCTCGTAAACGCAGCGGACGATGCCGCACTTGACGAGCTCGTCGACCATGGCCTGGGCATGCTCCACGGTGGTGCCGGCCTTTTTGGCGATGACCTCGATGCGCCTCGGCTTGCGGACCTTGACGTGCATGCCGACATCCGCCATCTCGTCCGTCACGACAGGATCGAATATCATATATTCGGGGTCCGAAGGAGTGACGCCAGTGTAGGTGCCGGACTCAAGGCTGATCTTGGACGCGAGCAGAAGAATCTTTTTTCTGAAGGCCATAAATCCCCCTCTTTTCGTATTAAAAAATTTGGTTTTTCAACACAAGCGTTTCTTTTATCATTATAAACTTCATCTCCCCCTCATTCAATTCACACCTTTACAGATTAAAAAGTCAAAAAACTGTCAATTGTCACAACTGGTCAAGGTCAGACCACTAATTCTGAGGCTGGTATGGCCACAAATGGTCAAATTCCACCTTTTCCCCCGAGAATGCTTGACCCGGGGCGATGTGCGTGATATCATCGTTTTGCACTAAAAATATGCTCCCGGAGGTCTGGTCTATGCACGAGATAGGAGTTGTCAGGCAGGTCCTCAAGACTGTTGAAAACTTTGCCGAAGAAAACGGCCTTGAGAAAATCGACACAATTGTCCTTGAGATCGGCGACCTCTCGCTGGTCATACCAAAGTATGTTGAGGACATATACAATGTCATAATCAAGGGCACGCCCTTTGAATTTACAAAGCTGAAAATCGAGGTCGTGGAGGGCCAGGGCATCTGCCGCGACTGCAAGCGCGCCTTCCCCATCGTCAAAAACGAGGGCTATTGCCCCCGCTGCGGAAAGCGCAACGCCGACGTCATCAGCGGCAGGGACTTTCTTGTCAAGGAAGTCATTGTTCCCTGAGCCGCGGACACTTTGTGCAACACTTATAAATCGCCCGGGCCGTCAGCCCGGGCGATTTATAATATCACCCGATTGACTTTAGTGATTTCTAGCGGTATTTTAGATGCAGCAAAGCAAATTCGGCCTGGGCCGGGAAGGAGATCGCACAGCATGAAGAACCTCGTCAACGCCATGAATCTGAATACTGTCGTTTCCTACCGTCAGGCTCGCTTCTCCTTTGCGGGCTTTTTTGGCTATGCCTATTTTTACTTTTTTGGCATGGACAATTCACGAGCCTGTATGGGATAGAGCGGTTTGCCGAGTAAATAATTTGCGGTGAATGCAGCCCCGTCTTAACAGGCGGGGCTGTTTTTTTGCTGCCAGCCAAAATGGAAAAGGAGAGACTGAAATGAAAAAGATCCTCGCAATGATTCTCGCAGCAATGATGCTGCTCGCCCTCGCCGCCTGCGGAACCACCGCTGACGAGACCTCCGCCCCTCCCTCTGACGACGCCGCCGTGTCCGACGCCCCGGCAGAAGAGAGCGAAGCTCCCAGCGAACCCGCCGAGGCCCAGTATCTCGTCGGCATCTGCCAGCAGATGACCCACGACGCTCTCGACTCCGCCACTCAGGGCTTCAAGGACGCTCTGGCCGACATTCTCGGTGAAGGCGCCGTTGAGTACAGCGAGGGCAACGCCGGCGGCGAGCAGCCCAACTGCGTGACCATAATCGACGGCCTCGTCTCCGAGAACGTCGACCTCATCCTCGCCAACGCCACCTGGCCGCTGCAGGCTGCCTACTCCGCCACCTCTGAGATCCCCGTGCTCGGCACCTCCGTCACCGACTACGCCACCGCGCTGAACATCGACGACTGGACCGGCACCGTCGGCGGCAACATCTCCGGCACCAGCGACCTCGCCCCGCTCGATCAGCAGGCCGCCATGATCCAGGAGCTCTTCCCCGATGCCAAGAACGTCGGCCTGCTTTACTGCTCCGGCGAGCCCAACAGCGTCTACCAGATAGAGACCATCCGCGGCTACCTCGAGGACATGGGCTACACCTGCGAAGCCTACGCCTTCACTGACGTCAACGACCTCAGCTCCGTCACCCAGACCGCCTGCGACAACTCCGACGTCATCTACATCCCCACCGACAACACTGCCGCCGGCAACACCGAGACGATAGCCAACGTCGTCCTCGCCGCGGGCGTCCCCGTCGTCGCCGGTGAGAGCGGCATCTGCTCCGGCTGCGGCGTGGCCACCCTCTCCATCAGCTACTACGACCTTGGCTACACCACCGGCGAGATGGCCGCGCAGATCCTCAAGGGCGAGGCCGACATCTCCACCATGCCCATCGAGTACGCCCCGAACGTCACCAAGATGTACAACGCCGCCAACTGCGAGGCGCTGGGCATCACCGTCCCCGATGACTACACCGCTATCGAGGGCTGAGCTCTGATTCTTCCCGGAGGGGGCAATCCTTAAAGCCCCCTCCGGGCACCACCGCGCATGGAGGATAAGTGATGGATTTCATACTTTCGCTGCTGAACGGACTGCCCGGTTCCGTAGGCCAGGGCCTCATGTGGGGCATCATGGCCATTGGCGTTTATATAACCTACCGAGTGCTCGATATTGCCGACCTGACGGTCGACGGCTCGCTCGCAACGGGCGGAGCCGTTTGTGTGCTGCTCACGGTCAGCGGAGTGAACGTCTGGCTGGCCACCATAATAGCAATGCTGGTCGGCATGCTCGCCGGACTTGTCACCGGACTGTTCCACACCAAATGCGGCATACCGGCCATACTCTCCGGCATACTCACCCAGCTCGCGCTCTATTCCGTGAACCTGCGCATCATGGGCTGGGGCACCACGGCCGGGACGCAGTCCACCCTCGCCGTCAGCGTGGACAAATACGGCCTGCTCGTCTCCTCCCGCTTCGTCCGAGAGCTGGCGCTGAGGAACCCGATACTGCTGCTGGTGGTAATCGCCGCCGTGGTGGTTGCCCTTCTCTACTGGTTCTTCGGCACCGAGATAGGCTGCGGCATCCGCGCAACAGGCGCCAACCGGAACATGGCCAGGTCCCAGGGCATCAACACCGAGCGCAACGCCGTCATCGGGCTCATGATCTCCAACGGCATCGTCGCCCTCGCCGGTGCGCTCATCGCCCAGTACCAGGGCAGCTCCACCGTGGACATGGGCCGCGGCGCTATCGTCATCGGCCTTGCGGCCGTCATCATCGGTGAGGTCATACTCGGTCACAGGCTCAGCAACTTTGCCGGGAAGCTGGCCAGCTGCATTATCGGCGCGATACTCTATTACGTTGTCATCCAGGTGGTGCTTCGCCTCGGGCTCAACACCAACGACCTCAAGCTGCTCACGGCGCTCATCGTCGCGCTGTTCCTCGCAATACCGTATTGGAAGGATAAGCTCATGTCCGGCCGCCGCGCGGTCGCAGGAAAGGGGAATAACGATGCTTGAACTCAAACACATCAGCAAGACCTTCTACCCCGGGACGGTGAACGCCAAGACCGCGCTCTTCGACCTGAACCTCACGCTCAACGACGGCGACTTCGTCACGGTCATCGGCGGCAACGGCGCGGGCAAGAGTACTATGCTCAACGCCATAGCCGGCGCCTTCTCCGTGGACTCCGGCAGCATCATAATCGACGGCAAGAACGTCACCAAGCTGCCCGAATACAAGCGCGCCGCCTTCATCGGCCGCGTGTTCCAGGACCCGATGATGGGCACCGCGCCGACGATGGGCATCGAGGAGAACCTCGCCCTCGCCGCGAGGCGCGGCAAGCGGCGCACGCTCCGCTGGGGCATCAAAAAGGTGGAGCGCGAGGACTACCGCGAGCTGCTGCGCTCGCTCGACCTCGGGCTTGAAAACCGGCTCACCGCCAAGGCGGGCCTGCTCTCCGGCGGCCAGCGCCAGGCGCTGACCCTGCTCATGGCCGCGCTGGTGCAGCCCAAGCTGCTGCTGCTCGACGAGCACACCGCCGCGCTCGACCCCAAGACCGCCGCCAAGGTGCTCGAGCTCTCGGAGCAGATAGTCAGCGAGAACCACCTCACCACGCTCATGGTGACGCACAACATGCGCGACGCTATAAACCTCGGCAACCGTCTCATCATGATGAGCGAGGGCCGCATAGTGCTCGACATCAGCGGCGAGGAGAAAAAGCGCCTCACCGTAGAGCAGCTCATCTCCCGCTTCTCCGCCGCCTCCGGCCGCGAGTTCTCCAACGACCGCGTCCTGCTCGGCGCGTGAGAGCATACATGAAAACGAAGCCCGGCTTCAGCTGAAGCCGGGCTTTTATTATATTGTATCCGTGCAGCGCACCTCGCCGGAGTCCAGGGCCTCCGTGCTCCCCTGCTCTGTGCGGATGAGGAGGCGGAAGTCGCTGTCCACGCCGAGCACGGTGCCGTGTCTGCCGCTGCCATAGCTCACGCGACGGCCCTTCAGGGTCAGGCGGCGGTCGTACTCGGCCCGGAAGCCGCAAGCGGGCATGGCGCGGCAGAGCTCTATGAGGCGGTCAATGGTCTCGACGGCCAGCCTTGCGGCGGCGTCCTCCGGGGCCTCGCCGGGATAGACGGCGCCCGCGGTGGCGCTTATCTCGGCTGGGTAGCCGCCCTCGGGGGCGCGGACGTTGATGCCTATGCCCGGTATGACCCAGGCGAGGCCGCCCGAGCCGTCGGTCGCGGCCTCGGTCAGGATGCCGCAGACCTTGCGGCCGCGGACGAAGATGTCGTTCACCCACTTTATGCCCGCCGTCTCGCCGGAGACGCGCTCTATGGCCTGTGCCGCCGCGACGGCTGACGCCGGGGTGATGAGCTTTGCCGCCGTCTCCGCCGGGAACCTGGGGCGGAGAAGCAGCGAGAAGTACACGCCGCAGCCCGCGGGCGAGAAAAAGCGGTGCTCTCCCCTGCCCCGGCCCGCCGTCTGCGCGCCCGCGATGACCGCGGTGAACTCCGGCGCACCCTCCCGGGCCAGCGCGGCGAGCACGGTGTTCGTGGAGTCCACGCTCTCGTACACGCGCGGCAAAAAGGCGCTGCCGCGCTCCGCCATATATGCCTTTATCTCATCTGCAAGCACGTTCTCACCTCTAAAACAAAACTCCGCCAGTTACCTGACGGAGTTTGGAGCTGGCAATGTGACTCGAACACACGACCTGCTGATTACGAATCAGCTGCTCTACCGACTGAGCTATGCCAGCACGCTTACGCGCTTAAAGAGTTTAGCACAGGCGCCGGGCAAAGTCAAGCTCTATTGTCGCGATTCACGTGATTACAGCTAGTATAGATGAATCAAAAATTGTGACGGTTTTGCGACAAGTTGCGCCCAGGCCCGACTTTGGACGCCAAAATACGACTCCGGTAGCGGGGGCGATTTTTGGCTCTCTGCCCTAAAAATCCCGCCCTTTCGGGCTCTCGCGACCGTTGCGGCCCCGGCGCCATAATTTGATGAAAAGTTTACATAAAAGTTACACAGAAAAGTTATTCTCAGAGTTATAGACATTTTCAACAGGCTTATCAACATCGCGAATCCCTTGTGCGGCGGGGTTTTCAGCGATAATTACCAGCATATGTCATCGGCTGCAACGAAACCGGCGGCCTCGGGGGATTTTAAAAATCCTTTACATAATAACCCGAGCCGCCGGTTTACGCGAGATGCCGTTTTCAATTTTGAAAGTTTCCGTTCATACGATCTTGCGGTAGTCCCGGTTGCACTTGTATATGCTGCCCGATTCGGTGCCGCTGACGATTATGTGGTCGAGGACGTACACGCCGAAGCTGCCCAGCGCCTTGGAGAGCATGTCCGTGGAGGTGTAGTCCTCGTGCGAGGGCTCGATGCTGCCGTGGGGGTGGTTGTGCGCGAGGACGATGCGGCTGGCGCGGTAGTTCACCACCAGCTCCACCACGCTGCGTATGTTCATGCTCACGCCATCCAGGCTGCCGCTGCCGAGCTCGCGGCACGAGATGACGCGCAGCATGTTGTCCAGCAGCAGCGCGTACACCCGCTCCGTGCGCGCGAACATGAAGAGCGGGCGGAAATACTCGCAGGCGTCGTCCGTGTTCCTGACCACGGTGACGCGGCGCTTGCTCATCATGTAGCGGCGGCTCATCTCCGGGATGAGGCGCAGGAAGACGGCCGTCTCCCGGCCCACGCCTTCCACGCTCTCGAGCTCCTCGACCGAGGCCTCCAGAACGCCGTCAAGCGTGCCGAAGCGGTCGAGCAGCTCGTGGGCTATCTCGTTGGTGTTGCAGCGGGCACGGACATAGAACAGCAGAAGCTCGAGGGCGTTGACGTCGTCAAAGCCCTCAAGGCCATGCTCCGCAAAGCTCTTTTTCATTCGCTGCCTGTGTCCGTCGTGTGTGCCCATTGTCACAGCTCCTTCGTGGCGTATGCGTTGAGCTCGCTGCCGGCGGTGTTGCCGGCGAGATATTCGTAGTAGGCCTGCGCGCCGATCATGGCGGCGTTGTCGCCGCAGAGCTTCAGCGGCGGGATGTAGAGCTGGGCGCCCTCGCGCTCAGCCGCGGCGGAGAAGTCACGCCTTATGCGGGAGTTGGCCGCGACGCCGCCGGCGACGACTATCTTCTTATAGCCCAGCTCGCGTGCGGCGGCCATGGTGCGCGGCACGAGGCTGTCGCTCACCGCCTTGCAGAACGAGGCGGCGAGGCCCGGGCGGTCTATCTCCTCTCCCCTCTGCTCCGCGCCGTGCACGAGGTTTATGACGGCGGTCTTGAGGCCGGAGAAGCTCATGTCGTAGGGGCTGCCCTCGATGTGCGACTGGGGCATCACGTAGCGCGTGTCGTCGCCCTTCTGGGAGAGCTCGTCAAGCGGCTTGCCGCCGGGATAGGGCAGGCCCAGCACGCGGGCGGTCTTGTCGAAGCACTCGCCCGCCGCGTCGTCGCGCGTGGAGCCGAGGATGCGGATGTCGGTGTAGTCGCGCACGTCGGCGATGAGCGTGTTGCCGCCCGAGATGGCCAGGCAGAGGAACGGCGGCTCCAGCTCAGGGAACGCCAGGTAGTTTGCCGCGATGTGGCCCCGGATGTGGTGGACGGGTATCAGCGGCACGTCCAGCGCCAGCGCGGCGGCCTTGGCGAAGTTCACGCCCACCAGCAGCGCGCCTATGAGCCCCGGCGCGTAAGTCACGGCCACGGCGTCTATGTCCTTCCTCTCCAGCCCCGCGACCTGGAGCGCGCGCTCCGCGAGCTGGTATATGACCTCCACATGGCTGCGCGAGGCTATCTCCGGCACCACGCCGCCGTATACGGCGTGCAGGTCGGCCTGGGAGAACACCTGGTCCGTGACCAGCTCTCTCCCGTCCCGGACAAGCGCGACGGCGGTCTCGTCGCAGGAGGATTCAACAGCGAGTATCAGCATTTTTGCTACCTTCCTTATTTATATATCGTCACGCGAGGGCGAGGTTCATTATCATAGCGTCCTCGGTCGGCTTCTCGTAATATTTCGGCCTCACACCGACGCTCACAAAGCCCTTTCCGGCGTAGAGGCTTATGGCAGGGTCATTCGACACGCGCACCTCGAGGCTCAGGAACGAGAGCCCCAGCGCGCGGGCGCGGCTTATCATCTCGTCTATCAGCGCGCTTGCCACGCCGCGGCGGCGGAAAGCGGGAGCTGTGCAGACGTTGGAGATGTAGCCCTCGTCGAGCACGTATTGCAGGCCCATATATCCGGCGAGCTCGCCCTCGATCTCCGCGGCGAGCATTATCTTGCCCGCGCCCGTGAGCTGGGAGGCGACTATCTCCTCCGACCAGGGCAGGGAGAAGCACTCGCGCTCGAGCGCGGCGATGCCGGGCACGTCGGCGGGGACGGCGTCACGAATCTTCATCCTCGTCCTCCCCCGTCAGCTCGTCCATGAGATAGCGTATCTCCTCCGCCAGGCGGTCCGCGAGGCGGTTCCACGCGCCCTGGGTGGCGAGTTTGGGCGGCCTGATGTCCGTCTCGCCCAGGCAGAGGATGCGCTCGTCCAGGTCCGGCCAGAGTGCGGCCAGGGCGTCGCCCTGCTCCTCTGTCATGCAGAGCGCGGCGTCATAGCTCTCGAGCAGGGCTCGGTCGGCCCGGCGGGGCACGGCGGTGGAGATGTCGAGGCCGTACCTCTCCGCGGCGCGGACGGCCTTTGCGTCCGGGCCGGAGACGCACTCCCCCGCCGAGGCGGCGGCGCCGCGCAGCTCCGGGCAGTTCGCGTCCTTTGCGGCCTGGGCGAACATCGCCGCGGCCATGGCCGCGAGGCCCGAGCCGTCCGCGTCCACAAAGAGCACGCTCTCCGCCTCCAGAGGCTCGTCCTCCAAGCCCGAGAGCAGCCAGGCCACGTGTTCGGCGTCCCAGCGCTCCAGGCTCCGGTCGTAGGCCAGGTTCTCGAGGTGGTGCGTCAGTTCGTGCTTGAGCGTCTTTGCAAGCTCGCGCTTCCAGCGCTCGGGCGGCGCGGCGGCAAAGCGCTCCTTGAATGAGCCGTAGTATATCTCGATGTGGCGGCCCATCTGGTCCACGAAGTACATGCCCATGACCAGCAGCCCGTGCTCGTCCGTGCGCCGGGCGGGCAGGAGGTTCACGCCGCCGTTGAGCTTGTCGAATATCTCCTCCGGGAGGCTGTCGGCCGCCTCGTCCAGCATGGCGGCGGCTTCTTCAAACGTCACCATGTCAATGCGCCTCCGCCCAGGAATGTCCGCTGTGCGCCTCGGCTATGAGCGGCACCGTGAGCTGCACCGCGCGCTCCATCTCCTCCTCAAGCAGCGCGGCGACCCGCTCCGCCTCGGCCTCCGGGCACTCTGCGATAAGCTCGTCGTGCACCTGCAAAAGCAGCCGGGCCTCCAGGCCCTCGGCGCGCAGGCGGCGGCGGACGTTGACCATGGCGAGCTTTATGATGTCCGCGGCGGCACCCTGGATGGGCATGTTCCGCGCCACGCGCTCGCCGAAGCTGCGGGTGTTGAAGTTCGAGGCCTTGAGCTCCGGCACCGGGCGGCGGCGGCCGAAGATGGTCTCGACATAGCCCTTTTCCTTGGCCTCGGCTATGACGCGCTCCATATACTCGCGCACGCCGTGGTACTTTTGCAGATACGCCTCGATATACGCCCTCGCCTCGGCGGGGCTGACCTTGATGTCCTGCGCCAGAGAGAAGGCGGATATGCCGTACACGATGCCGAAGTTGACGGCCTTGGCGCTGCTGCGCTGCTGCGCCGTGACCTCGGAGAGCGGCACGCCGAACACCTGAGAGGCCGTGACGGCGTGGATGTCCTCCCCGCTCCTGAACGCCTCGCGCATCGTCTCGTCGCCCGAGATGTGGGCGAGCAGGCGGAGCTCTATCTGGCTGTAATCCGCGTCCACGAGCAGGCAGCCGGGAGCGGCGACGAACATGCGGCGTATCTGCGCGCCCAGCTCGCGCCGGACGGGGATGTTTTGCAGATTGGGCTCCGTGCTCGAGAGGCGGCCCGTGGCGGTTACGGTCATCTTGAAGCAGGTGTGTATGCGCCCGTCGGCGGAGATGACCTTGAGCAGGCCGTCCGCGTAGGTGCTCTTGAGCTTCGTGAGCATGCGGTATTCGAGGATATCGCCGATTATCGGGTGCTTGCCGATGAGCTTTTCGAGGACGTCGGCGTTGGTGCTCCAGCCGGTCTTGGTCTTTTTGCCCGCCGGGAGCATCAGCTCCTCGAAGAGCACCTCGCCGAGCTGCTTGGGCGAGTTTATGTTGAACTCGTGCCCGGCCATGTCCCAGATGCCGCGCTGGAGCGCGTCTATGCCCGCGGTCAGGCTCTCGCCGAAGTCGGAGAGCGCCTTGCGGTCCACGAGGAAGCCCGCGCGCTCCATCTCGGCCAGCACCTCGCAGAGCGGGAGCTCGATCTCGTCGTAGAGCCTAGCCGCGCCGTTTGCCTCAATTTTGGCGCGCATGGGGGCGATGAGCTCCAGCACCGCCTGGGCGGCGGGCAGCTCCGCGCCGAGGTGGCGCTGCGTGAGCTTGGGAAGGTCATAGGAGCTCTCTGTCGGGTCCAGGACGTAGGCGGCGAGCTCCGTGTCGAACACGAAGCCCTCCGTGCCGAGCCCCTCGGCCAGCACTAGGCCCATGAGGTCCTTCACGCCGTGCGCGGATTTTTTGACCTCGCCAGAGAACAGCAGCCGGAGCAGGCGGTTGTAGTCCTCGCCGAGCTCGGCCCAGTTGAGCGTGAAGATGCTCTCCCCGTCGCAGACCATGATGCTGTCGAGGTTCCCCTCCGGGCAGAAGATGCCGACGGTCTCGGCGGCGCGGATGCGGTGCTCGGCCTCCTCGGCGCTGATGGGCGCGATTTCAGGCAGGGCGCGGCTGACGGCCTCGGCGGCGGCCTCCGGCGCGGGGGCGAGGCCCCACTTTTCGATGAATTTCCTGAAGCCGAGGCGATTTAGCACCTCATAGAGCTCCGGGCCGAAGTCGGCTTTCCACGCCGCCTCGGCGGGGTCGAGCTCCACGGGGGCGTCACGGCTGATGGTGGCGAGGGTGTAGGACATCTTTGCGCTGTCCCGTCCCGCGTCGAGCTTCTTGCGGACGCTGTCCTTGATGTCCAGCGTCTCGAGATTCGCGTAAATGTTCTCCACGGTGCCGAAGCGGCGCACGAGGTCGAGGGCGGTCTTTTCGCCTATGCCGGGCACGCCGGGGATGTTGTCCGAGGCGTCGCCCATCAGGGCCTTGAGGTCCACCATGAGCGGCGGGGCGAAGCCGTATTCCTCGGTAAAGCGCGCCTTGTCGTAGAGTATCGTCTCCGTCTGGCCCATGCGGGTCTTGACGTGCAGCACGCTGGTCGTGTCGGTGATGAGCTGGAAGCTGTCCTTGTCGCCGGTGACTATCTCGCACTCCCAGCCGGACTTTTCGCACTTTGCCGCGACGGAGCCGAGCACGTCGTCCGCCTCCCAGCCCTCGGCCTCGAGCCGGCGGATGTGCATCGCGTCGAGCGTCTCCTTCAAGAGCGGCATCTGCACCGCGAGGTCGTCCGGCATCGGCTTGCGCTGGGCCTTGTAGCCCTCGAACATGTCGTGCCGGAAGGTCGGCGCTGGCAGGTCGAAGGCCACGCAGAGCGAGTCCGGCGCCTCGCCGTCCAGGAGCTTTTGCAGTATGGCAAGGAAGCCGTAGACCGCGTTCGTCGGCGTGCCGTCCGGCGCGTTGAGGGGCCGGACGCCGTAAAAGGCGCGGTTCACTATGCTGTTGCCGTCGAGTATCATCAGCTTATTCATTGTCGGGCATCTCCAAAGTTCCAAAAATACGCTCGCAGTCCGCAAGCGCCTCGCCGAGCGCGGCGTACAGCGCGGGCGTTATGACCCCGCCGCGGTCGTCCCCGGCCTCGTAGTCGGCCATGGCGGCGCGGATGTCCCAGAGCCTGCGGCCCCTGGTCACGCCGTAGTCGGCCAGGTTCAGCATTATCATGGGTATGTATTCGCAGCCGCTTATCTCCGTCTCCCCCGTCGCCGGGTCCTTGGTGAGCTCAAGCTGCACCATGGCCGTGAGGTCGGTGTACGGCTTTGTCTGGGCCGAGAGCAGGTTGCCCAGGCAGTAGCAGACGAAGCCCGTGCGGGTGCTGCCGTCCGCGTTTGTTATCTCTCGCAGCTCCATCGGCTCCGGCACGTGCGGGTGGCCGCCGATGATGAGGTCCGCGCCCTCGGCAAAGAAGTAGTCCGCCAGCTCCTGCTGCCTCTGCGTAGCGCCGGTGACGTACTCCCCGCCCCAGTGGACGCTGACGGCGATGATGTCGGTGTCGAGCGCCCGGGCCGCGGCCATGTCGGCGTCGAGCATGTCGTAGTCGACCTTGGAGCAGTAGGTCATGTAGTCCGTAGTGTAGACGTTCAGCCCGTACTCCACGCCGTCCACGGGTATGCCGTTGGTACCGTAGGTGTAGTTTAGGAAGGCTATGCTTATGCCGTTCAGCTCCTCGACGAGGATGCCGTTATTCTCGTCACGCTCCGCCTGCGTGCGGTAAGCGCCCACGTGCTCGAGCCCCGCGTCGTCGAGGACATCCAGCGTGCGGACTATGCCCTCGTGCCAGGCGTCCATGGCGTGGTTGCTGGCCATGTTCACCTGGTCGAAGCCTATCTCCTTGAGAGAATACGCAAGGCCGTCCGGGACGTGGAAAAGCGGATAGCCCGTCCACTTGCCGTCGCCGGTGAAGGCGCCCTCAAAGCAGCAGAGGGCCCAGTCCGCGTCCGCGACATAGTGGGCTACGTCCTCGAAGATGGGCGCATAGTCGTATTCGCCCTCGGGCGTCAGCGCCTCGTCGTTGAGCGGGGTGTGCATGACGAGGTCGCCCGCGAGCGTGAGCGTCACGCTGCTCGGCGTCGGCTCAGGTGTCGGCTCAGGCGTAGGTTCGGGCGTGGACACGGGCGCGGGCGTCGCGGCGCTTACGGGCTCTGGCAGTTCGGCGGGGGCAGGCGCCTCGCCGCAGGCGGCGAGGGTCAGGAGCAGTGCGGCGCAAAGCAGCGCCGCGGCGGCACGTTTCATTATTTTTCACCCCTCAGCTTGATGAGCTGGTCACGCAGCACGGCGGCGTACTCGAACTCGAGCATCTTCGCCGCCTCGCGCATCTTCTTCTCGAGCTTGGCGATCTCCTCGCGCCGCTCGGACTCGGTCATCTTCAATCCGTCGCGGCGGCGGGCAGCCTTGTCGGTCTCGGGGGACAGTTCTATTATGTCGTGCACGCTCTTGATTATAGTCTGCGGCACGATGCCGTGGGCCTTGTTGTATGCGTCCTGCTTTTTGCGGCGGCGCTCCGTCTCGGTTATGGCCGCCTTCATGGAGGGCGTCTCGGTGTCGGCGTACATTATGACCAGGCCCTCGGCGTTGCGCGCGGCACGGCCTATGGTCTGGATGAGGCTCGTCTCGCTGCGGAGGAAGCCCTCCTTGTCCGCGTCGAGGATGGCGACCAGGCTGACCTCGGGCAGGTCCAGGCCCTCGCGCAGGAGGTTTATGCCCACGAGCACGTCGAACTCGCCGAGGCGCAGGTCGCGGATTATCTCCATGCGCTCGATGGCGCCGATGTCGTGGTGCATGTAGCGGCACCTTATCCCCGCTCCGGTGAGGTAGGCAGAGAGGTCCTCGGCCATCTTCTTGGTGAGCGTCGTCACCAGCGTGCGCTGGTTTTTGGCGATGCGGGCCTTTATCTCGTCCATGAGGTCGTCTATCTGACCCTCCACGGGGCGGACTGAGATCTCGGGGTCGAGCAGGCCGGTCGGGCGGATTATCTGCTCCGCTATCTGGCCTGAGCGCTCCCGCTCGTACTGGCCCGGCGTGGCGGAGACGTACACCGCCTGGCCGATACGCTGCTGGAACTCCTCAAACTTGAGCGGCCGGTTGTCGAAGGCCGAGGGCAGGCGGAAGCCGTAGTTCACCAGGGCCTCCTTCCTCGCCCGGTCGCCGCGGTACATGGCGCGCACCTGCGGGAGCGTGACGTGGGACTCGTCCACGAAGAGGACAAAGTCCTTCGGGAAGTAGTCTAGCAGCGTCATCGGCGCGCTGCCGGGGGCGCGACCGGAGATTATGCGGCTGTAATTCTCGATGCCGGAGCAGTAGCCGAGCTCCTGTATCATCTCGATGTCGAAGTTCGTGCGCTGCTCTATGCGCTGGGCCTCGAGGTACTTGTCCTGGCTCTTGAAAAACGCCACGCGCTCGTCGCACTCGCGGCGTATCTCCTTCACCGCGCGCTGGAGCTTTTCCTTCGGCGTGATATAGTGGCTCGCCGGGAAGATGGGGATGTTCGTCAGGCGGCGGATGACCTCGCCGGTGACGGGGTTTATCTCGCTCACGCGGTCTATCTCGTCGCCGAAGAACTCGACGCGGATGGCGCTGTCCTTGTAATACGCGGGCCAGACCTCCACAGTGTCGCCCCGGACGCGGATCATGTTGCGCTCGAAGGCGATGTCGTTGCGCTCATAGCGTATCTCGATGAGGCGCTTTATCATCTCGTCGCGCGGTATCTCCAGCCCCACGCGGATGGGGACCATCATCTTTTCAAAGTCCTCCGGCTCGCCCAGGCCGTATATGCAGCTCACGGACGCGACGACGATGACGTCCCGCCGCTCCAGCAGCGAGGCCGTGGCCGAGAGGCGCAGGCGGTCGATCTCCTCGTTGGTGGCGGCGTCCTTCTCGATGTAGGTGTCGGTCGTGGGGATGTAGGCCTCGGGCTGGTAGTAGTCGTAGTAGGATACGAAATACTCCACGGCGTTGTCCGGGAAGAACTCACGGAACTCGCTGCAAAGCTGGGCCGCGAGGGTCTTGTTGTGCGCCAGGACGAGCGTGGGCCGCTGCACGCGCTCTATGACCTTGGCCATGGTATAGGTCTTGCCGGAACCGGTGACGCCGAGCAGCGTCTGCTCGGCTATCCCCTGCTCCAGACCCCTGGCCAGCGTGTCAATGGCCTCCGGCTGATCTCCGGATGGCACATACTTGCTGACAACATGAAAATCCGGCATGGTTTCTCCTTTTTTGCTCAAACTTATTCAGGATATTTTACCACATCCGCCCCCGCCTTGAAAAGCCCCGGCGGCTATTTTTGCCCCTTTCGCCGCAGGCGCTTGGCAATTTGGAAAAGGTGTGCTAATATTTCTTTACACTACGTATTTTGGGAGGGCGAGTTTGGTTGACTGAACGCGAAAAGATGGAAATGGGCCTGTGGTACGATGCGAACTACGACGTGCAGCTCGGCGAGATACGCGCCGAGGCAAAGGAGCTGTGCCGTCAGCTCGGCCTCACGCCTCCGACGGATACCGCTGAGTGCGAGCGCATACTGCGCAAGCTGCTGCCGAACATGGGCCGGGATGTCAGCATACTCGCGCCCTTCATTGTCGATTACGGCTTCAACTGCTTCATCGGCGACCACAGCTTTATAAATCACGGCGCGTATCTCATGGACTGCGCGCCGATACGCCTCGGCTCGCACTGCTTTGTCGGTCCCAGCTGCGGTATGTACACAGCCATCCATCCCCTGCTTTCCGCCGAGCGCAACACCGGGCTTGAAAAGTGCGCGCCCATCGTCATCGGCGACAACGTCTGGATAGGCGGCAACGTCACGATACTGCCCGGCGTGACCATAGGCGCGGGCTCCGTCATCGGCGCGGGCAGCGTGGTCACGCGCGATATCCCCGCTGGGGTCATCGCCGTCGGCAACCCCTGCCGCGTGCTTCGCGAGATCGGCGAGGCCGACAGCATAGATAGAGAATAACTCCAAAGAGGGGACCATCTTGAAATCCTGCAAAGCGAACGACAAATACTACCTGACCTGCGAGAGGAACTGGGTCTACTTCACGCTGATCTGCGTGGCCGGCTTTTGGGGCGCGTACACCTATCTGCTGCGCGGAAACATCTTCTGCAACGCGCAGACCGGCAACGTCGTGCTCATGGGCCTCGCGCTCGGCTCCGCGGAGTGGGGCAAGGCGCTGTACTATCTCGTGCCCATCTCGGCCTATATCCTCGGCTCATTTGTCTCCGAGCTGCTCCCCAATCCGATAAAGCACCGCTTTTTTGTACGCTGGGACACCGTGCTCATATTCATTGAAATGGCCGCGGTGCTGATACTGGGCTGCATCCCCGATTCCGCGCCGGTGCAGATATCGCAGGTCATCATAAACTTCCTCGCCTCCATGCAGTATAACACCTTCCGCCAGGCCGAGGGCGTCGCCGTGGCCACGACCTTTGTCACCAACCACATCCGCCAGGTCGGCATCGGCCTCGCCAAGGAGCTGCACCACCGCAGAAGCTCTGACAAGTCCCACCGCGAAAAGTGGGCGCGCCACGCGGGCATGCTGTTCTTCTTCGCCGTCGGCGCGGTGGTGGGCACGGTGTTCTGCCACCTCATAGCCGGCAAGGCCATCTGGGTGACCATCCTCCCCCTCGCAGTCATCTTCGTCACCCTCCTGCACGCCGACCTCACCACGGAAAAGGAACTCTTCGAACAAAAACCCTCCGGCCATTGATGCTAGCTGGGGCCGTTTATATTTGATGGAGCAAGAATATGACTAAAATACTGATGGTCTGCCACGGCAATATTTGCCGCAGTCCGATGGCGGAGTTTGTGTTTCGGGATATGGCGGCGAAGGCGGGGGTTGAGGTGGAGGTGGCTTCGGCGGCTACCAGTGCGGAGGAGATCGGGAACCCCGTATATCCGCCGGTGCGGAGGCTGCTCTTGGAGCATGGGCTCGACCCCTCGGGCAAGACGGCGAGGCAGCTCAGGCGCTCCGAGTACGGCGACTGGGACCTCATCGTCGGCATGGACAGCGCCAACATCCGCAACATGAACCGCATCTTCGGCGGCGACCCGGAGCGCAAGCTCATCCGCCTGCTCGACCTCACGCCCCTCAAGCGCGATGTCGCCGACCCCTGGTACACTCGCGACTTCGACGCCTGCTGGGACGACGTCACCCTCGGCTGCCGCGCCCTGCTCGAGCGCGTGCAAGCATGTGACGGGCGGCTGTTTTCCTTGACGCGCGTGGGTATTGGTTATAGAATATAGTATCTCAAGTTGAGCGCATTGGAGGAAAAGCTTTGAAGAAGAGAAAACCCAGGGCGTTTATCCCCATATACGCCTTTGCGCTGGGCTGGATAGCCTGCGCGTTTTTCATACCGATGTACACTCTCGGCGGGCTCGTGGGCAGCGTCGCCATTTCTGCTGCGGTGGCGGTCGTGGCCTGGTACACGGCCAAGATGATACTTGCCCGGAAGCCTGCCGAGCCTGAGCCGGAACCGGAGCCGGTCAAGAAGGAGGAGCCCGCTCTCAGTCCCGAGGTGCAGGCCATAATTGACGACGGCAAGCGCGCCATAAAGGAGATGGGCAGGCTCTACACCTCCATCAAAAATAACGATATTCGCCGCCGCATCAATGAACTCATGCGTATTTCGGATAAAATAGTCCAGGACGCCGTCAGCGACCCCTCGGACGTGCCGCAGATACGCAAGTTCCTCGACTACTACCTCCCCACCACGATAAAGCTGCTCAACGCCTACGACCGCATGAGCGACCAGGGCATCGAGGGCGAGAACCTCTCGAAGTCCATGTCCAGCATTGAGGACATGCTCGACACGGCGATAGACGCCTTCAAAAAGCAGCTCGACTCGCTCTTTGCCAACCAGGCGCTGGACATTGAGACGGACATCAGCGTCATGAACCAGATGCTGGCCCGTGAGGGCCTCTCCGACGACGACGCGGACGTGATAATCAAGACCGCGCGCTCCGGCAATTCGGATTGAGAAAGGACAGTTGTTAAAGATGGACGAAAACAAGGAATTCATCCCCTCCCTCACGCTCGACCCCAACGCGGCCTCCGCCGCCGCGGTGCAGATGCCGGAGGAGCCGGCCGCGCCCGTCATGGAGCAGAAGAAGGACGTGCCCGTTGAAAAGCTCGAGCTCGAGCGTCTCTCCCCTGCCGAGCAGGCCGCGGTCAAGGAGTTTGCAAAGCAGATAGACGTCACGAACTCCGAGCAGGTGCTCAACTACGGCTCCGCCGCGCAGAAGAACATCGCGGATTTCTCCGACGCCGCGCTCAGCAAGGTCCGCACCAAGGACCTCGGCGAGGTGGGCGACGAGCTCTCCGACCTCGTTGTGCAGCTGCAGGGCCTGGACTTTGACGAGAGCGAGAAGAAGGGCTTCCTCGGCTTCTTCAAGAAGCAGCGCCAGAGCATCGCGGCGCTCAAGGCCCAGTACGACAAGGCCGAGGTCAACGTGGACAAGATATCCGCCGAGCTGGAGAAGCACGAGCGCACGCTGATGAAGGACATCGCGATGATGGACAAGATGTACGAGATGAACCAGCAGTACCACAAGGAGCTGACCATGTACATCATCGCCGGCAAGCTCCGCTGCAAGGAGCTGCGCGAGACGGAGCTGCCCCGCTTGCAGCAGGCGGCGCAGGAGTCCGGCAAGACCGAGGACGCCCAGGCCGCGAACGACTACGCCAACATGCTCGGCCGCTTTGAGAAGAAGCTGCACGACCTGGAGCTGACGCGCATGGTCTCCGTCCAGATGTCGCCGCAGATAAGGATGATACAGTCCAACGACTCGGTCATGGCCGAGAAGATACGCTCCTCCATCGTGAACACCATCCCGCTCTGGAAGAGCCAGATGACCCTCGCGCTCACGCTGCACCACTCGCAGCAGGCCATGGAGGCCCAGCGCGACGTGAACGAGATGACGAACCGTCTGCTCCAGGCCAACGCCGAAAAGCTGCACCAGGGCAGCGTGGAGATAGCCAAGGAGTCCGAGCGCGGCATCGTGGACATCGAGACGCTGCAAAAGACCAACCAGGAGCTCATCAGCACGCTGGAGGAGGTCCGGCAGATCCAGGCCGACGGCGCGAAGAAGCGCGCGGAGGCTGAGGTCGAGCTCGGCCGCATCGAGGGCGAGCTGAAGCAGAAGCTGCTTGAACTGAGAGGCTGATATGTACAACAGATCGCTGAAGCATCCGATAACCGCGCTCATCATCGCCATTCTCGCCTGCGGGTTCGCGCTGGTCATGAACACGCAGATGAAGCTCGGCGAGCGCGTTCAGGCTGTCGAAGACGGCTTTTTCACCTCCGTGGCCGGAGAGCGGAGCATATACTCCCGGCTGGAGGAGAAGCTGGACGCGGCAAACGGGCTCTGGACCGTGCTCGAGGGCGTGGACGCCAATGCGGCGCAGTCGCTCTCCGACGCGCGCAGCGGCCTGCTCACGGCCTATGAGAGCCGCGACATCTCCGCGATGTACGACGCTAACTCCGAGCTGGACAAGGTCTATGCCGACGCGGTAAAGGCCCTGGACGGCGCGGAGCTCGGCGAGAGCATGCAGAATGCGCTCGACAGCTACACCACCAACTACGAGGGCGCGCAGAAGATGATAGAGCAGAACAGCTACAACAGCAGCGTGCTGGAGTTCATGCGCTCCACCTTCAACAAGTTCCCCACGTCGGAGCTTGCATCCTTCACCGGCGTTGAGCCGCCGGTGAGCTTTGAGTAACCAGGAGATTTGACGGATGAAACGTATCTTTTCCCTTGTATTTGCCCTGCTGCTCCTGCCCGTCATGGCCCTCGGCACCCTTGCCGCGGATGTGCCGGAGCCGAGCTCGGACTTCTACGTCTACGACGGCGCTGGGACGCTGAGCGAGTCCACCAAGGACCTGATCCTCAACGCCAGCGGCCCGCTGGAGCAGTACTGCGACGGGGCGCAGATAGTGGTCGTCACCATCGACTACCTGCCCTCGGGCTATGACTCCGAGCAGTACGCGAACCTGCTCTTCAACAGCTGGGGCGTCGGCAGCTCCAGCGCCAACAACGGCCTGCTTCTGCTGCACGTAGTCAAGGAGGACCGCGGCTGGCTGGCCGTCGGCGCGGGCATCTCGAAACAGATGACCAGCAGCTATGCAAACTCGCTCATGGACGAGTACTTCTGGCCGTATTCCGACGCCGGGGAGTACGACGAGGCGGTGGCGACGCTCTTCCCCCACCTTGTGGACTTTTTTGCCCAGCTCTACGGCACGAACCAGCTCTACGGCGGCACCGGCACCGTCTCCAACGGCGGCAGCGCGCCCGAGTACAACGGCGGCGGGTACTATAACGACGGCTACTACAACGACTACTACTATGACCGCGGGCCGAGCCTCGGCTCCATCGTCTCGGTGCTGTTTGTTGTCTTTATCATCGTGCTCGTGCTGGTGAATTCCACCGGGCGCAGGCGGTATTACCGCAGCTACGGCGTCTGGCCCACGTTCTTCTTCTGCGGCGGTCCCGGCCCGCGCGGGCCGAGGGGGCCGCGCCCGCCTCACGGACCCGGCCCCGGCGGTTTCGGCGGAGGCGGAGGCTTCCGCGGCGGCGGCTTTGGAGGCGGCGGTTTCTCCGGCGGAGGCGGCTTCCACGGCGGCGGCTTCGGGGGAGGCGGCTTCTCCGGCGGCGGTGGCGGCGGCAGGCGCTGAGCCGCGGCTCGATATAATAAATCAAGGGAGGACCCCGATGGGGTCCTCCCTTCTCATCTGCTTATGACTCAGTGCTTTCTGCTGTACCAGGTGTCCTCCAGCGGGAGGGTGTTGCGGAACTTGTGGTCCATGGCGTAGTACGCACCCTCGACCGCCGGGGCGGTGGGTATGGCGGAGATCTCGCCTATGCCCTTGGAGCCGTAGGCGAAGGGCAGCAGCTCGTTCTTCTCCACGTAGATGGCGTGGATGTCCGGTATCTGCGTCGAGTGCAGCAGGCCGAGGGTGCCGTATTTCACCTGAGGCACGCAGTCCTCGAGCGGGAAGTGCTCGGTTAGGGCATAGCCCATGCCCATGAGCACGCCGCCCTCGATCTGGCCCTGGATGGAGGTCGGGTTGACCACCTTGCCGGAGTCGTGCGCCGCATAGACCTCCTTGACCCTGCCCTCGTCGTCGAGCACGACGACGTGCGCGGCAAAGCCGTAGGCAACGTGGCTCTTCGGGAAGGGCACGTCCGCGCCGAGCTTGTCGGTGGGGTCGAAGAACTCGGCGAAATACTCCTTGCCCTCGAGCTTGGAGAGGTCGCCGCCGGCCTCGTCCAGGTCGCGCTTGAGGTCCACGGCGGCCATGCGCACGGCCTCGCCGGTGATGAGGGTCTGGCGGGAGCCGGAGGTGGTGCCGGAGTCGGGCGAGAGCTCGGAGTTGCTGCCCATGTTCTTCATCTTCGAGAGCGGCAGGCCCGTGGTCTGCGAGAGCTCCTGCAGGAAGATGGTGGCGCAGCCCTGGCCGATGTCGGAGGCCGCGGAGTAGAGCTGGACGACGCCGCCGTGCACCTCGAGGCGGCAGCGGCCCTTGTCAGGAAGGCCGACGCCTACGCCGGAGTTCTTCATTGCGCAGGCGATGCCCGCATGGCCCTCGTTGGCCTCGTAGGCGTCCTTGACCGCGAGCAGGCACTCCTTGAGCGCGGTGGAGACGTCGGCTATCTGGCCGTTCGGCAGGACCTTGCCGGGCTCGATGGCGTTGCGGTAGCGTATCTCCCAGGGCGAGATGCCGACCTGCTCGGCCAGGAGGTTGATTATGCACTCGAGCGCGAACTCGCTCTGAGTGACGCCGAAGCCGCGGAAAGCGCCCGCGGGCGGGTTGTTCGTGTAGTAGCTGAATCCCCTTATGTCCGTGTTCTGATAGCAGTACGGGCCGACCGAGTGGGTGCAGGCACGCTCGAGCACGGGGCCGGAGAGCGAGGCATAGGCGCCGGTGTCGAAGTATATCTCGCAGTCGAGGCCGGTGAAGATGCCGTTTTCGTCGCAGCCGAGGGTGAAGGTGGCCTCCATGTAGTGGCGCTTCGGGTGGAAGTTGATGGACTCCTGACGGGAGAAGCGGAACTTCACGGGGCGGCCGACCTTGAGCGCGCAGAGCACGGCCACGTGCTGGGCGGAGACGTCCTCCTTGCCGCCGAAGCCGCCGCCGACGTACTTGTTCTCGACGACTACCCGGCGCTGCTCCCAGCCGAGCATGATGGCTATCTCCTTGCGGGTGTCGTAGACGCCCTGGTCGGAGGTGTAGACCTTCACGCCGTCCTTATACGGGAAGGCGACGGCGCACTCGGGCTCGAGGAAGGCGTGCTCGGTGAAGGGGGTGACGAAGCTCTTGGTGACGACGTATTTGGACTCGGCCAGCGCCTTTTTCGCGTCGCCGCGGACGACGTGGCGCTGCTGGCAGAGGTTGCCGTTGGGGTGGAGTTTGGGCGCGTCGGGGGCCATGGCCTCCTTGACGTTGTGCACGGGCTCGAGCACCTCGTACTCGACCTTCACGAGCTTGCGCGCCTTGTCGACTATCTCCTGCGTCTCGCCCACGACGAGGCAGATGGCGTCGCCCACGAAGCGGGTGATGTCGCCCTTGGCGATCATGACGTCCCAGTCCTGCTGGAGGTGGCCGACCTTGTTGTGCGGCACGTCCTCGGCGGTCAGTACGGCGAGGACGCCGGGCATTGCCTCGGCCTTGGAGGTGTCGATGTCCAGCACGCGGGCCCGGGCGTATTTGGAGCGCACCGCGCCGCCGTAGACCATGCCCTCCATCTCGATGTCGTCGCAGTACTCGCCGTAGCCGAGAACCTTGGGACGCACGTCGGTGCGGAAGGCCCTCTGGCCGACGCCGAACTCGTCGCCCTTCTCGAGCGTCGGGTCTATCTCGGCGTCGCCGCGGAGGATGGCGGCGGCGAGGGTTATGCCCTCGATTATCTTCTTATAGCCCGTGCAGCGGCAGATGTTGCCGCGGAGGGCGACCTTTATCTGCTCCTCCGTCGGGTCCGGGACCTTGTCGATGAGCGCCTTGCCGGCCATGACCATGCCGGGGATGCAAAAGCCGCACTGCACGGCGCCGACCTTGCCGAAGGCGTAGACAAACGCCTCCTGCTCGTCATACGTCAGGCCCTCGACGGTGACTATCTCGCGTCCCACGGCCTTTTTCGTCGTGAGCACGCAGGACTTGACGGCCCGGCCGTCCACGATTATGGTGCAGGTGCCGCAGGCGCCCTCGCTGCAGCCGTCCTTGACGGACTTAAGGTGCAGGTCGTCGCGCAGATAGCGCAGCAGCGGCTTGTCCTCCGTCGTGCTGCGGGTTATGCCGTTTACCTTGAATACATACTCAGCCATATTGCCCACCTCCATTAGTCAGGCCTGGGGCCCGAGGATGCCGTAGACGTCCTTGATGACGCCGCGCGGACACTTCGAGGCGCACATGCCGCAGGAGACGCAGAGGCTCTCATCAATGACGGGGTGGTTGTCCTCGAGCCTGATGGCGCCCATGGGGCAGTTCTTGACGCAGATGCCGCAGGCGATGCAGCCCGCGTCGCAGGCCTTGCGCGTCTCGGGGCCGCTGTCGCGGCTGGAGCAGCCGACGACGATATTCTGCTCCCTCGGCACGAGCCGGATGATGCCCTGCGGGCAGGCCTTCACGCACAGACCGCAGCCGACGCACTTGTCTCTGTCCACCTCGGCGACGCCGCGCGCGCCGACCTTTATGGCCCCCAGCTTACACACCGCGGCACAGCTGCCCAGTCCCAGGCAGCCCCAGCGGCACTCCAGTATCCCCTCGGGATGCTCGGCAAGCGCCTGCCTGCAGTCCCCGGTCAGCGCCTCGCGCGGTATCTTCCTGCGCGCGAGCTCGCCGCCGGAGCAGCCGACAGCCGCAGCGTATTTTCCTGCCTTCTGCGCCATAGTCAGTCGCCCCTTCCGCGTTAGCTTAAATATTTTCATTTGGGTACAAATTCTTTTAGATAATCATACTATAAACAAACACAAAACACAAGGGGTAAGCCGGAAAAATTTTGTCAATTTCGTTGTCCCATTTCAAGAAGAACGCCCCGGCTGTCGAACCGGCAGCCGGGGCGCTGGGTGTGTTCGGTTTTGGCGCTGTTTCAGACGTAAAGCTCCGCTATGGAGTAGAGAGCGGCCTTGCCGCTCATGTAGACGCGGCCGTTTTCCATGCGGCACCAGAGCGTGCCGCCGCGGCGGGAGGCCTGATAGGCGGTGAGCTTTTCGCGGCCCAGGGACTTGAGCCAGTACGGCACGATGTGGCAGTGGCCGGAGCCGCAGACGGGGTCCTCGGGCACGCTGAGCTTGGGCGCAAAGCTGCGTGAGACGCAGTCGAACTCACGTCCTGTGCTCGTGGCGTGCTGCAATAGGCCGTCGAGGGCGGCGAGCTTTTCCATGTCCGGGACCATGCTGCGGACGGTGTCCTCGCTGTCGAACACGCAGAGGAGGTCACGGCCCATCCAGGCCTCGGAGGGCTCCGCGCCGAAGGCGGCGGTCATCTCCGGCGTCACGGGCGTGGGGCGCAGCTCATAGGCCGGGAAATCCAGCTCGTACATGTCCCCTGCCCTGCTGACGGTCAGCTCGCCGCTGAGCGTGGCGAAGCGCACGCGCTCCAGCCCGGGCTCGACGTGGTTCATCAGCACATAGGCCGTCGCCAGCGTGGCGTGGCCGCAGAGGTCTATCTCCCCGCCCGGCGTGAACCACCGCAGGCGCCAGACCTCGCCCTCGCGCGCAGCGAAGGCGGTCTCGGAGAGGTTGTTCTCCCGCGTGATGTCCATCATCAGCTCGTCCGGCAGCCAGCTCTCAAGGATGCACACGGCGGCGGGATTTCCGCCGAACACCCTGTCCGTGAAGGCGTCCACAACATACTGTCTCATAACGCACCTCCTGTTTGTCATGAGCACATGATAGCACGGGCGCGGCCCGGCATCAAGGGCGGGCTCACAGGTGCGTGTCGCGCTTTACCTTGTCGTAGTGCTTTAGCAGCAGCGGCTCTATGGCGGCCGTCAGCTTCATGTCCAGGTTGAAGAAATAGACGGTGAACGTCACCGCGAAAAGTGACGCGGCGGCTATAACCAGCGCGAGAAGCGCCTTGGTCAGCTTGCTCATACGGTTCCTCCTTTGAAATTACCACGATGCTTCGTCGTTGAGCACCTCGAGGCTGGGGTCTATCGGCTCCTCGCCCATGACGGTGCGCATATAGCTGTTGACCTGCTCGCGGACGCCCTGGCGGGAGATTATGCGCGGGTCGAAGAGGTCGTGCGTGACCCAGATGAGGTGGATGCCGCGCTCGCGGGCCTTCTCCTCGAACTGGCCGTGCATGCCGTCGAGCGCTTTGCAGCTCATGTGCTCCCAGAGGATGACCATGTCGGCGTTGAACTCCTCGCAGAACTCCCAGAGCTCGTCGAGCAGGACCTTATAGCCGCCGTGGGTGCGGTTGCGCATTATCATGTTCTCGGTCAGCCAGGCCATGTCGTAGATGGCCTGCTCCCTGCCCTCGGGGGTGTCCTCGGTGGCGAGGGTGCGGGTGGAGACCATGGAGAGCATGTCCGTCAGCGGGACTATGCCCCAGCAGTTGAGCAGCCAGAGCAGGAAGTCGAAGTAGAAGTGCGACTGCACGCCCCAGACTATGGCGCGGTGGCGGTATTCCTTGGCCATGCGCTTCTTTTTCTTGTACGCGCGCTCGGCGAGGCGGGTTATGTCGCGGTCGGCCTTTTCAAAGGCGGGGACCTTGCCGCAGATGGCCATGTAGTTGGTCTCGGTATAGAGCGCGAGGTTGGAGCCGAACACCTGCGGGTAGTTGGTCTTGTTCATCTCCAGCCAGCCGAGGCGGCACTCGGTGGCGTAGTTCACGCGCTTGGCGCACTCGAAGTAGTAGTCCCAGTTCCACTTCTCTCCGGTGTGCTTCTCGATGAAGGCGATGGCGTTGCGCACCTCCTGGGCGGCGTACTCCTGCACGTCGTCCTCGCGGTGGCGCAGCGGGGTGGCGAGCTGGAACACGGGGACGCCGTCCTCGAGCTCGAGGCGCTTGGAGATGACGCCGTTGCCGAGGAGCGAGCCGTCGCAGGTGGTGTTGCACTGCACCGCGCAGGCGCCGAGCACGGGGGCGTCGTCGTCGATGGAGACGCCGACCTCGGCCTCCGGCATCGGGCACACGTCGCCCGCGAGGCCGAACTGCTGCGCCACGTCGATGTAGTGCTCGACGGCGTGCTGGTTGAGCAGCACGGGGATATAGGTGGAGACCGTCTCGCGGCTGAGGCCCTTGAGCGTCGGGAAGCCCATCATGACGGCGGTCATCTCGTTCTCGTCCACGAGGACGACCTTCTTGGAGAACTCCTTGTCGTTGCCGATGCGCCGGTCACCGCGGAAGAGGCCGTCGAGCAGCTTGGCGACGTCCTCGATGATGAGGTCCTGCTCTATGTGGCAGATGCGCAGGTACTCGCCCCTCAGGCCCTGGGTGTGGCGGTCGACCATCATGGGCACGGCGAGGTAGTTCGCCATCCAGCGGTAGCGGAACATGGCCTTGATGTTCCTGGGCTTGACGATGAACTTGCCGAGGGTCATCAGAATGCCCAGCCAGCGGCCGTAATCGTACAGCGTGTCGCTCACGCCGCGCCACTCGCGGCGTTTGCGGACCTTGCCGTCGGTATAGAAATCACCGAACCTGTCGGCACCTATCTGTTTAGCCATTGGACGCGCCTCCCTGTATCTTTTTGATCTCGATGCTCTCCACAAACGCCTGCACGCGCGTGCGCATCTGGCCGGAGCCGGCTATGGTGTACGGCCTGTCCACCGAGAGCACGGGGTAGCCGAAGTCGTGCTCAAGGACGTGGGAGCCGACCATACGCTCATAGGCCCAGGGATCGCAGAACTTTATCTGCTCGTAGATGATGCCGTCGGCGTTATACTCCTTTGCGAGGGCGTTCACGTACTCGCGGCGGCCGAGCATCTTGGGCATGTCCATATAGCGCGGACACTGGCTGTGCGTCATGTAGTGGCGGCAGACCTGGGTCAGGGCGTCCTCGGCGTCGTTGAGCTCGATGGGCACGCGGCCGGGCAGCGAGCCGTAGCAGAAGCGGTCCGCGCAGACGTAGGCGCCGGTCTCCTCCACGAGCTTGACGAAGTCCACGTCGTCTATCTCGGAGCCGACCACCACCACGCGGGCGCGGAAGGGGTTCTTCGGCTCAGGCTCGCGGGTCTTGAGCTCCTCCAGCGTCTCCTCCAGCTTCTCTATGAGCATGTCCTGGGGCGCCGCATAGGTCGCGAGGGTGATGATGTGGAACTCATAGCCGGTAATGCGCGGGTTTTCCTCCTTGCGGAAGTCGCCTATGGCGCGGATGAGCTCGCAGACGCGGTTGTGGCGGCGCACGGACTCACGTATCGCCGCGTCGGAGACGTCGATGCCGAAGTTCTCGGCCAGCGGCTTGAGGATGTGGTTCGTGCACTGGAGAGTGTAGAGATTCAGGCCGTTGTCGTCGCACTTCATGGGGATCTCCATGTACTCGTAGAAGAACTTCTCCTTGTCCATGGTCTTGAGCAGCTCCATGTTCTCGACGCAGCGGTTCATCATGGTGCAGCCGTCGGGCGTTATGATGCAGTCGGCGAACTTGAAGCCGCCCTCGATGGCCCGCTCGAGCAGCGCGCGGGAGTATTCGCACAGGAAGCTGGTGAGGTAGTAGGTGGCCATCTCCATGGAGCCGGTGCGCGGCGCGCGCAGGCGGATGGAGAAGGTCCCGGCGAGGTTGAGCAGCGGCTCCGGTACGTTCTCGCAGACGTAGGCCACGCAGCGCTTTCCCTCGCTCTTGGCCTGGGCGATGAGCTCGTTGTTCGCGTCCTGCAACAGATTTTCAAAATAGATAAGGTGCTTCAGGTCTTTCATTTTCTCCTCCTCGCGGAAAGGGGGCTAGCAGCCCTCTATCTGCTTGATATTCATCTCCCTGCCCTGCTGGAGCCAGGTCTCGCCGCTGCCGCAGTAGGGGCAGGTCTTGCCGTATTTCACGGTGGGATAGGTCTTTTTGCAGGAGTCGCACCAGGTAATGGCCGGGATGGTCTCGCATATGAGCTGCGAGCCCTCGATGAGCGGCGTCTTCTTCGCGTACCAGTTCCAGCAGTCGACAAGGTAGCTCGGGACGATGCCGGAGACCTCGCCGAACTCGAGCGTGACGGAGCTTATCTGCGTCAGCTCGTTCTGCCGGGCGATGGCGTCCACCTGCTTTATGACATAGGTGACGATACTAAGTTCGTGCATAATTTCCTCACTTTTATCCCAAACAGGCACGGAGCTAGCCGTGCCTGTCTGGTGTCTGCTGCGTTATAGGCTTATTTTCCGGCGAGCTTTTTCTTGAGTATCTTGACCTCGCGCTTGGCGGCGTAGGGCAGGATCTCCTTGAACTTGTCCTCGGCCGGGACCATGTGCGAGCACTCGGGACGCAGGCGCTTGAGGTGGATGGCGTCAAACTCGCACTTGGTGGTGCAGATGCCGCAGCCTATGCACTTGTTCGGGTCGACGACACTCCGGCCGCAGCTCAGGCAGCGGCTGGCCTCGGACTTTATCTGCTCCTCGGTGAAGGTGACGCGCTCGTCGCTCATGGTCTTGACCTTGGCCGGGTCGATGGCCGGCTCGTTGCGCGCGGGCTTCTTGAAGCTCTCGGGCGGGAGGGCGACGCTGCCCTTGTCCAGCTCCTTGAAGATGCGGCGGTTGCGGTGTATGGTCAGGGACTGGCCGACGTTGACGTAGCGGTGGATGGAGACGGCGCCCTCACGGCCGGTGGCGATGGCGTCGATGGTGTACATGGGTCCGGTGGCGCAGTCGCCGCCGACGAAGATGTCGGGCTCGGCGGTCTGGAAGGTCAGCTTGTCGCAGTCGATGAGCCTGCCGTCAGGGGTCTCAGCCTTGGTGCCGGCGAGGACGCTGCCGTAGTCGGAGCGCTGGCCGATGGCCACGAGGACGTTGGAGCACTTGACGGTGACGGTGTCGTTCTCGTCGTACTTCGGCGCGAACTTGCCGCTCGCGTCGCGCACGCTGGTGCAGCGCATGAACTCGACGCCGGTGACCTTGCCGTTCTTGCCGATGATGCGCTTCGGGCCCCAGCAGTTGTTGATGACGACGCCGTCGGCTATGCCGGCGTTCTTCTCGTCGGGAACGGTGGGCATCTCCTCATCCTTCTCGAGGCAGTAGATGCTGACGCTGCCCTCGCCGAGGCGGACCGCGGTGCGGGCCACGTCGATGGCCGCGTTGCCGCCGCCGATGACGATGGTGTCGCCCTTGAGCTCGGTGAGCTCGCCGCGGTTGACGGCGCGCAGGAGGTCGAGGCCGCCGGTGACGCCCTTGAGGTCCTCGCCCTCTATGCCGAGCTTGGACGCGGTCTGGAGGCCGACCGCGACGTAGAAGGCCTTGTAGCCCTCTTCACGCAGCTGCTGGATGGTAATGTCCTTGCCGACCTCGACGCCGCAGCGGAACTCCACGCCCATCTCGCGCAGGACGTCTATTTCGGAGTTCACGGTGGCCTTGTCGACGCGGAAGTTGGGGATGCCGTTCACCAGCATGCCGCCGGGGGCGGCTTCCTTCTCGAACACGGTGGGCTTGTAGCCCTCGATGGCGAGGAAGTAGGCGCAGCTCATGCCCGCGGGGCCCGCGCCGATGATGGCTATCTTCTGCTCGAAGGGGGCCATGGTGCAGGAGTTCATGGGCGGGATGTAGCGGTGCTCGTCCTTCATGTCCTGCTCGGCGATGAACTTCTTGATCTCGTCTATGGACAGCGGCTCGTCGACGCTGCCGCGGGTGCAGGCGTCCTCGCAGTACTTGCGGCAGATGGAGCCGCAGACCGCCGGGAACGGGTTATCCTTCTTTATGAGCTTGAGCGCGTCCTTATAGCGGCCCTCGCTGGCCATCTTTATGTAGCCCTGGATGGCGATGTGCGCCGGGCAGGCCACCTTGCAGGGGGCGGTGCCGGTCGGGTAGGTCTGGATGGAACCGATGTTGTCGCGGTAGTTCTTGTCCCAGTGGTCCTCGCCCCACTTGGTGTCGTCGGGCAGCTCGTGGCGCGGGTACTCGATGGGGCCGGCGCTGGTGCAGAGCTTCTGGCCCAGGCGAACGGCGCCGGAGGGGCAGGTCTCCACGCACTTGCCGCAGGCGACGCACTTCTCGGGGTCGCTCTCGGCCACGTAGGCGCTGCGGGAGAGGTTCGGCGTGTTGAAGAGCTGGCTGGTGCGCAGGGCGTTGCAGACGCCGACGGCGCAGTTGCAGATGCCGAAGATCTTGTTCTCGCCGTCTATATTGGTGACCTGGTGGACATAGCCGCGGTCCTCGGCCTTCTGGAGTATCTCCATGGCCTCTTCATAGGTGATGTCGTGGCCCTTGCCGGTCTCACGGCAGTAGTCGGCGAAGTCGCCGACGCCGATGCACCACTCGGCCTCTACGTCGCCGGAGCCCTCGTCGCGGATGCGCTGCTGCTTGCGGCAGCTGCACACGGCCACGCCGATGTGGCCCTCGTACTTCTTCAGCCAGTGGGAGAGGCGCTCGATGTCCAGCGCCTCGCAGTCGGCGGGGATGGCCTTTTCAACGGGGACGACGTGCATGCCGATGCCGGCGCCGCCGGGGGGCACCATCTCGGTCACGCCCGCGAGGGGCAGGAAGGCCATGCGCTCAAAGAAGTTCGCGATGACGGGCTGCTCGTCGCACATGTTGGGGTGGATGACCATGAGCTCCGCGCTGCCGGGGACGAACATGTCCAGCACCCAGCGCTTCTCGTGGTTGGGGTTCTTGCCGTCGAGATTCTCCCAGTGGTACTCGACTAGGCCGGTGTCGCACAGGACCTCCAGCGCCTTCTCGAGCCTCGCGGTCTCCATCTTGCTGCGCTTCTGGATGACCTCGAAGGTGACGGGCTTGCGCTTTTTGAGCACGAGCGCAACGTCCAGCGCGTCGGCCGTGGCGCTCATGCCGAACTTCTTCTCCGCGATCTGCATCGCAGCGTCCACGCCCCAGTATTCCGGCGCGTTGGTGTCGATCTTGTCGACGCCGAGCATTACCGTGGCGCGGTCGGTGATCTCCTTACATAGTTTGAAAATTTTCTCGTCTCTGGTCATTGTGCGGCATTCCCCTTTCATATTTGGCATGCATATGACGAAACTCATTGTGACCACTTTACGATAGTACGACTATTTTAGCATGACGCTAATTTTTTGTCAATATGAAGCGGGCCATATTGGCGCAGATGCTGCAAAAAAATAATGCTTCACATGAGCGGGCGAAAGGCTTATAATATTAAAAAATGGTCACGCAAGGAGACACCGATGAATTTCGACAAGATAAAGGCGCCTACTGTGCGCGAGAGCTTTGTCCGCGAGCTGGAGAACAAGATACTCTCCGGCGAGCTCAAGCCCGGGGACAAGCTGCCCCCGGCCAAGGAGCTGTGCGAGCTCATGGGCGTGAGCCTGACGGTGGTGAACGCGGGCATGAGCGAGCTTGCCAACAACGGCTTTGTGGAGACTATCCCCCGCCGCGGGACCTACATCGCGGACTACAAGAAAAAAGGCAACGCGGGCACGCTGTCCGCCATCATGCGCTATAACGGCGGCAAGCTCTCCAGCAAGGAGATCCGCTCGCTGTGCGAGACCCGCATGGCGCTGGACCTGCTCGTGGCCCGGCTGGTGGTGGAGCGCGCGACAGATGCCGAGTTGCATGAGCTCGAGCCTCTGCTCGACGAGCTGCGCGCCGAGCGCGACCTGGAGCGCTGCTGCGAGCTGGTGACGGAGTTTTATCACCGCCTCGCGGAGATCAGCGGCAACATCTTCCTCTCCCTGCTCTATAACTCCACCTTCGAGCCGCAGAAGGGCATATACGTCCTCTTCTGCGAGAAAAACGGCACCGCGCCCGTGGTCGAACACGCCGTGGAGGTCTATGAGAGCCTCCTCGCCCGCGACGTAAAGCGCGCGCAAAACGACATGTTCGAGGCCGTGCGCTCCGCCATAATCGGCGACAACGCCATCATCTGAGCACATATCTGTTACAGAGCGGGCAGCTTGAGGCTGTCCGCTTTTCTTCTTGACAAATATGCTCTACACTTGTAGAATATACTTAAACTCTACAATTGTAGAAGGAGGACCGGCCATGAACACTGACAAGAACCGGCTGCCGGACGGCGAGCTGGAGGTAATGCAGGCGCTCTGGGACTGTGAGGTCCCGGCGTCGCGGGCGGACATAGAGGCCCGGCTGCACACGGCAAAGCCCATGGCGGCGACGACGCTGCTGACCTTTCTCTCCCGGCTGGCGGAGCGGGGCTATGTGAAGGCCGAGAGATCGGGCCGTAGCGCCATGTACACGCCGCTCGTGAGCCGCGAGGCGTATCTCGCGGGCCAGAGCCGCCGCTTTCTCGACAAGCTCTGCGGCGGGAAGCTCTCCGTCCTCGCCGCCGCGCTCTGCGACAGCGGGCTGAGCCGCGACGAGATAGAGGAGCTGCGCGGTCTGCTTGAGAGGGATGAGCTGTGATGGAAGGCATATTTCAGCGCAGCATAGTCGCCGCCATCTTCGCCCTGGCCATAGGCTGGGCCTCGGCGGAAAGGCTCCGCAAAGAATTTGAAGGCTCGGGAAAGGACGGGCGCAGGCTCTACTCCTCCTTTTCATATTACGCCGCACTGCCGCTCTTTCTGCTCATATACGCCGTGGCGGTGCTCATCGCGTTGCGCGATACGGCCCAAAACATGCTGCTGAGCATGTTTTTCTACGTTTTTCTCACGCTCTCGGTCTACTATATAGTTCTCGCTCCGCTGATCCCCCGGCTGAGGCGGCACATCAGCGCCTGGGCCTGCGCCGCGCTCTGGCTGCTGCCAAATCTGCTGTATATCACCATGACCAATTATATGTACCTCTCGGAGCCGCTCTTTGTCCTCGAGCTCAAGGGCGAGCTCGCCATGACGCTGTTCTATGTCTGGTTCGCGGGGTTTGTGCTCGTCATGGCCTGGAAGATATGTGAGCACCTCTCCTTCCGCCGCCGCGTACTCAGAAACGCGGAGGAGGTAAAAAGCGAGCTCTGGGAGGAGGTCTTCCGGCACATCTGCGGCCTCAAGGCAAAGCTGCCGCCGCTCATGCGCTCGCATGATGTCACAACTCCGCTCTCAGTGGGGCTCTCGAGGGGCAAAATGGTCGTTCTGCTGCCCGTCAGGAGCTACACAGACGAGGAGCTCCGGCTGGTGCTCACGCACGAGGCGATACACATAGCGCGCAGTGACTCCTACTCCAAGTTCGCGCTGGTCAGCATAGCCGCGCTCTGCTGGTTCAATCCGCTGGTCTGGCTGGCGATGCGCAAGAGCGCCGAGGACATAGAGCTCTCCTGCGACGAGTCCGTCACCTTCGGCGCGGGCGCGGACGAGAGGCGGCGCTACGCTGACCTCATACTCAGCTCCGCGGGCGACGGGCGGGGCTTCACAACCTGCCTCTCGGCCAAGGCGTCCTCGCTCCGCTACCGGCTCAAGAACGTCATGCAGCCCGCGATGAAGAGCTCCGGCGCCTTCGTGATAGGGATTGCGACCTTCCTGCTTATCCTCATATGCGGGCAGGTTGCCCTCGCCTACGGCGGCGGCACGGGTGAGGAGCTCATCTTCAACTCCGAAGACCCGGCGCTCTACGATGTCGACGATAGCGACTGCACCGACCCGGAGGGGCTGAAAGCCTACATCGCCGCCCTCGAGCTGCGAGAGCTCACCAGCGGCTACGACTTCGACTACGGCCCCGACATACAGCACAGGGGCATGCTCTTTGACACTCCTAACGGTCAGCTCTATATCGGTTTCTTTGACAACATCCTCGAATATCTCGGCCCCGGCAGCCATCGAATCGTCTACTACTACCTCCCCGAAGGCACGGACTGGGCGAGGCTCGACTCCTTTTTCGACGACAGCACAGCGGGCGACGCGGCATAATATATTATGTAAACCATTTGGAGGGTGAGCGATGGACAGCGCCATGATACAGCGCCATGATACAGCGCATGATCATAGCTGCGATGTTTGGCCTTGTCCTGGGGCTGATATCGTATTGGAGCATACGGCTGGGGCTTCGCGGCAGGAAGAAGGACGGGCGGAGGGTGTATGCATCCTTCTCCTACTACGGCGCGCTGCCCTTCGTTCTGCTCATCTTAGGCGCGATGTCACGACTGATGCTGGGGGACGAGGCGGACCCGATGCTTTTCACCAGCCTCTTCTCCGTAGCCGTGTCGCTGACGGTATACTACGTGCTCCTCGCGCTGTTGATGCCCTGGCTGCGGCGGCGCATCAGCTCCTGGGCCTGCGGCGCGCTATGGCTGGTGCCTAACGTGCTGTACATTCTGGCACGAGACAACATGCGGCTGCCGGCCCCGCTGCTGATAATCAAGGCCAGCAGGGACCTGATGACGGCGCTGCTGGGCGTCTGGTTTGCAGGCTTCGTGCTGATAATGGCCTGGAAGACCGAAGAGCACCTGCTCTTTCGCCGCCGCGTGCTGAAAAATGCCGAAAAGCTCACGAGCCCGCTCTGGGAGGAGATATTCGGGCAGGTCTGCACGCACAGCGGCAACAGGCCGCCGCTCTATCGCTCGGCCGAGGTGTGGACGCCGCTGACTATCGGTCTCTTTGCCGGCGCGAGGGTTGTCGTGCTCCCCGAGCGGGACTATACCGACGAGGAGCTCAGGCTGGTGCTCACGCACGAGGCCGTACACATCGCGCGCTGCGACGCGGCCTCCAAGCTGGCGCTGGTGAGCGTGACGGCGCTCTTCTGGTTCGACCCACTGGTCTGGCTGGCCATGCGCCGCAGCGCCGATGACATCGAGCTCAGCTGCGACGAGTCCGTGACCCTGGGCGCCGACGAGGCGGAGCGGCGGCGCTACGCCGACCTCATACTCAGCTCCGCCGGCGATGAGCGAGGCTTCACCACCTGCCTCTCGGCCAGGGCCTCCTCTCTGCGCTACCGGCTCCGTCAGATAATGAAACCCGCCGCAAAGCGCTCCGGCGCGCTGCTCATAGGGTTTGCGGCCTTTTTCCTCATTCTCAGCTGCGGGCATATAGCCTTTGCCTACGGAGGCGGCACGGGGGAAGAGCTCATATTTGACGGCCTGGACACGTCGCTCTATACGGTCAGCGACGGCTCGTGCACCGACCCGGAGGGCCTCAAGGACTACGTCGCCTCTCTGGAGCTCATGGAGCTCACCGAAGAATATGACTTTGACCTCGACAGAGTTCGGCACAGGGTCATCGTCTTCGACGCGCCGGGCGATCAGGGCAAGCAGATATCTGTGGACTTTTACGACAACATAGTCGAGTTCCGGCCCTTGTTCATCAAATTGGACCACTGGGCCGAATACTACTGCCTCCCCGCGGGCACGGACTGGGAACTGCTTGACTCCTTCTTCGAGCCCTAACCCGCGGGGCGGAGGGCGGAAAACTGTCGTAAGCATAAGTGGCATATCCAGCTTCATATAATTCACCACGACAAGCCGGGAGTGGTGAAAATGAAGACTGACATCGAGGAGCGGGCTGTCAAGCTCGCGGAGTACATTACCGAAAACCGCGCCACCGTCCGAGCCGCCGCCAAAGCTTTCGGCGTCTCCAAGTCAACCGTACACAAGGACATAACCGAGCGGCTGGAGGGCATCAGCCAGGACCTCTACAACGACGTCCGCAAGCTGCTCGACCAGAACAAGTCCGAGCGGCACATCCGGGGCGGCATGGCTACGCGCAAGAAATACAAGGGCATATGAAAAAGGCGGGGTCTCCGATTTGGAGACCCCGTCAGGCTTTTTCCGCCGCCTCGCGCAGCGCCTCATACCACTCGTCCGGCACGTTCAGCGCGCCGCGGCCGGTGCCGAGGCGGATGTCCGGCTTGTTCTCGCCGTGGAAGTCGCTGCCCCCGCTCGGCATCAGGCCGTATTTCTCCGCCGCCGCGTCCGCCGTGCGCTCGTCCGCTGCGTCAAAGAGCGGATAGCGTGTCTCGATGGCCAGCAGGCCGCACTCCACCGCGCGCGGCAGAAAGCGCTCCAGCCCCGCGGCGTCCAGTTTGAGCAGCGGGTGCGCCAGCACCGGCACCGCGCCGATGCCGCGCAGCAGAGTTATGGCCTCAAAGGCGTCCGTGCGCTCCGGCGGCACGTAAAAACCCGCGCCGGGGGCCAGCAGCGTCTTGAACGCCTCGGTGATGGAGCTCACATAGCCCAGGCGCATCAGCTCCGCGGCAAAGTGCGCGCGGTTTATCGCCGCGTCCGGGTGCGCCGCCCTTATATCCGACAGATGCACCGGATACCCTGCGGCGTTCAGCCTCCGCTCCAGCGCGAGATTGCTCTCCGCCTTGCTGCGGCGCATCCGCTCCGTGAGCGCCCGGACAGCGCCGTAACCGCTCTCGGGCACAAAGAGGCCCACGATGTGCAGCTCGGCGTCCTCGAACACCGTTGTGATCTCAGTCCCCGGCACGGCGGCGGTGCGTTTGCCCTCCGCGGCGCGCAGAAAGCGCGGCAGGCCGTCCACGTCGTTGTGGTCGCAGAGCGCCACGGCGGTGAGGCCCAGGGCCTCGGCGGCGGAGACTATCTCCTCCGGCGTGCAGGTGCCGTCCGAAAAGGTGGAATGTGTGTGCAGGTCGCAGCTCATGGGCTCCCCCCTATCTTCCGTATATGCGCAGGCTCACACGCAGCCGGCCCTTGCGCGTCTCGCCCAGCGCGCCCTCGAAGCGGAAGCGCCCCAGGCCGCGCACGGACACCATGTCTCCCTCCTCGGGCCGCGAGGAGGCGGAGTGCGCCGGCAGGCCGTTCACGAACACGCGCTCGGCCTCGAAGAGCCTGGCGCTCTCGGCGCGGGAGAGGTTGAACGCCGCGGAGACCAGCGCGTCCAGTCGCTCCGACGCGGCGGTCAGCCTCGTCTCCTCCGGCGGGGCGGTGACGCTCTCGGGCAGGCTCTCCGCGCGCCTGACGCGGACGTTGGTGCGGCGCACCTGCGTGAGGCCGTCCTCGATGTGGCCCGCCACGCTCTCAAGGCAGAACACATACGCCCGGCCCTCCGCGAGCACGATGTCGCCAAGTACGCTCCGGCGCAGGCCGAGGCCCATGAGCGAGCCGAGGTAGTCCCGGTGCGTCAGCTCCTCGGCAAATTTCGGCGCGGCGGGCGCTATCTCGAGGCAGCAGATGGGCGCGCGCTCGCCGCCGAACACCGCCGCGCGGCGCTCCGCCTCGGAGTAGCCGCCGTCCAGCACGCAGGGCTCGGCAAGGTGCATGCGGCCGAGCTCCGTCTGCTCGCCGGGCGTGAGAAACTCCGAGAACGTGCATATTCCGCGGTCATAGGCGCGGCGCGAGAGCTCGGCAAGGCGCTTTTTTGTCAGTTCCAGTTCGTTATCCAAGCTGTATGCTCCTCTCCCCCGCTCCCAAGTCATGCCGCGCCGGGGACGGGCGTAGGCTTTACGGGAGGCGAGGCTTTTGCAGGCTTTCATATCCGCCGCGTCGGCGGCGCTCTGGGGCGCGCCCATGGCGGCGCTGCTCGCGGGTGCGGGCATATTCCTGAGCGTCCGCTGCGGCTTTGTGCAGCTCCGGCACTTTCCGGAGGCGATGCGCCGGACGCTGGGCGGCGTTTTCTCGCGCGAAGGCACGGCCAAGGGCGCGGTGACGCCCGTGCAGGCCGTCTGCGCCGCGCTGGCGGGCACGGTCGGCACCGGCAACATCGCGGGCGTGGCTCTTGCGATAGCCCTCGGCGGGCCGGGCACGCTCTTCTGGCTCTGGCTGACGGCCATACTCGGCATGGCGACAAAGTTTGCCGAGGTAACGCTCGCCGTGCGCTTCCGCGAGCGCGGAGAGGACGGCCAGTGGCTCGGCGGGCCGATGTACACCATCAAGAACGGCCTCGGCGCGCGGTTCATGCCGCTGGCCAGGGCCTTTGCCCTCTTCGGGACTCTGGCGGCCTTCGGCATGGGCAGCGCCGTGCAGGGCGCGGAGATATCCGGCGCGGCACGCACGCTGGCGATGGAGCTGCTGCCCGGTCTGCCGGCCGAGCGGCGCATATTTGCCGTCACGGCCGGGGTGCTGGTGGCGCTCTTTGCGCTCTATGTCCTCTCCGGCGGCATGGGTCGGCTGGGGCGCGTCTGCGAGGCGCTGGTGCCGCTCATGGGGCTCATCTATATCCTCGCCTGCCTCGCCGTCATCGCGGCGAACGCGGGGAGGCTACCCGGTGTGCTGCGGGATATCCTCGTCAGCGCCTTCAGGCCCGAGGCGGTCTGCGGCGGCATAGGGCTGCGCGCGTGCATCGGCTGGGGCGTGCGCCGCGGCGTGTTCTCAAACGAGGCAGGGCTCGGCTCCGCGCCCATAGCCCACGCCTCCAGCAGCGAGACCGACCCGGTGAGGCAGGGCTTTTTCGGCATATTCGAGGTCTTTGCGGACACCATCATCGTATGCACGCTGACGGGCCTCGCGATACTCTGCTCCGGCGCCGCCATACCCTACGGCACTCCGGCCACGCTCTCGCTGTGCGTCTCGGCCTTTGCGGGCGTGTTCGGCGGGGCGGGCGCGGCGGCGATTCTCTCCGCGTGCATGCTGCTCTTTTCGCTCTCCTCGCTGCTGGGCTGGGGCATGTACGGGCAGCGCTGCTGCGGTTTTCTGCTCGGCGGGCGCTCGGCGCGGGGCTTTGTGCTGCTCTACGCCCTCACCGCCGTGCTGGGTGCGGCGGGGGCGCGGAGCATGATCTGGGAGATTGCCGATCTGCTCAACGCCCTAATGGCTCTGCCGAACCTCATCTCGCTCTTTCTGCTCTCCGGCGAGGCCGCGAGGCTCACGCGGGGATATTTCGCTCAGAGGCAGAGGGAATAGATCTCGCGCACCTCGTCCAGGCCGAGGGGTATGACGCTCGGGAAGGTCTTTTTCCCGTCGTCCGTGCAGCGGCGGCTCATATACTCCGCGTCCTCCGCCGTGAGCCCGAAGTCCGAGAGGCGCTCAGGCATCCCGAGGCTGCGGAAAAACTCGCGCGTGGCCACTATGCCGCCCTCAACGGTGCGCTCGCCCCAGATCTTCTCCGCGTAGCGCTCCAGCCGCTCCGTGAACAGGCCGCGGCGGGCGAAGAACTCCAGATACGCCGGCCACACCACGGCCAGCCCCGCGCCGTGGGCGATGCGGTCGTCCAGCGCGCTCATCTCGTGCTCGAGTTTGTGCGCCCAGAGCCCGCAGGCCCGGCCCGCGCCAGTCAGCCCGTTGTGCGAGAGGCTGCCTGCCAGCATCAGCGTCGCGCGGGCCTCATAGTCCCCCGGCTCGGCCATCACCCGGCGTCCGGCGTCTATGACCGAGGTCAGCAGGCCCTCGGAGATGCGGTCGATGAGCTCGTTATCCGGGTTGGTGCACATGTAGCGCTCCATGGTGTGCATGAGTATGTCCACTATGCCGCAGGCCGTCTGGTATGGCGGGAGCGTCATTGTGAGCTCAGGGTCCATTATCGCGAAGAGCGGGCGGTTTTTCTCGCTGCTGAGGCCGCGCTTGACGCCGGTGGCCGTGTTCGTGAGCACGGCGCTGTCGCTGGTCTCGCTGCCGGTCGCGGCGATCGTAAGCACCACGCCTACGGGCAGGCTGTCCGTGGGCTCGGCGCGGTGTTCGGTGTAGTCCCAGGGGTCGCGTCCGGTGCGGACGCAGTGCGCGGCCATCTTGGCCGTATCGATGACGCTGCCGCCGCCGACGGCAAGCAGCAGGTCGCTCCCGCGCTCGCGTGCGAATCCGGCCATCCTGGCGCAGCATTCCGCGGTGGGGTTGGCCTGGATGCCGCCGAACTCGTCATACTCCACCCCGGCCGCGTCCAGCGACGTCTTTATGCGCTCCAGCAGCCCCGAGCGCACCGCGCTGCCGCCGCCGTAGCAGATGAGCGCCCGCCTGAACCCGCGCCCCGCCGCGATCTCCCCCACCCTGCCGCACTGCCCGCGTCCAAAGTAGAGCTTGGTGGGTATATAAAGTTCAAAATTGAGCATTTATTTCACCTCTGACCTGATTATATCGCAAACCGGCCCATGTTTAAAGCGTTTTCCCAAAACAAAAGGCGACGCCGCAGCGCCGCCTTTTTACTGTTATATGGCGTGTCCAACTGTTTTTATCTGCATCATGCCCTTGCCTTTGGGGCGGTTTCATGCGATAATAAGGTGAAGTACGATTAAATCAACATACGGAGGATGAGATATGGACTTCATAAGCGAATACAAATCCAAGCTCGGCACGCCCGAGGATGCTGCTAAGCTCGTCAAGAGCGGCGACTGGGTCGAATACGGCAACGGCACCACCTTTGCCGTGGAGTGCGACAAGGCCCTGGCGAAGCGGCGCGACGAGCTCTTTGACGTCAAGTTCCGCGGTCAGATCATGTACGGCCCCATCGAGGTCGCCGAGTGCGACCCCAGCGGCGAGCACTTCTGCTACAACGCCTGGCACTGCTCCGGCTACGAGCGCAAGCTGCTCGACAAGGGTCAGGCCTACTTCTCCCCCATGATCTTCCGCAACCTGGCCTGGTATCATAGAGAATTCCTGCACGTCAACGTGGCCTATGTCTGCGCCACGCCGATGGACAAGCACGGCTATTTCAACTTCTCCCTCTCCGCCGGCACGGCGCTGGACATGATAGGCCGCGCGGACGCCATAGTCATCGAGGTCAACGACAAGCTGCCGAAGATCTACGGCGCATACAACGAGTCCATCCACATCTCCGACGTCACCATGGTCGTCGAGTGCGAGCACGGCCCGGCGCCCACCGTCCCGGCCAAGAAGCCCTCGCCCGAGGACATCCAGATCGCGCAGAACATCATCCCCTACCTCGTCGACGGCGCGACTCTCCAGCTCGGCATCGGCGGCACGCCCGACGCGCTGGGCTCCATCATCGCGCAGAGCGACCTCAAGGACCTCGGCATGCACACCGAGCTCTGCACCGACGGCTTCCTGGACCTTTACAAGGCCGGAAAGCTCACCAACAAGCGCAAGAACATCTTCCCCGGCAAGGGCGTGCTCGGTCTCGCGACCGGCTCCCAGGCGCTATATGACTGGCTGGACGAGAACCCCGGCGTCATCGCGCTGCCCATAGCCTATGTCAACGACCCCGCCGTCATCGCATCCATGGACAACTTCATCTCCCTCAACAGCTGCGTCTCCATCGACCTCTACGGCCAGATAAACTCCGAGAGCGCCGGTCTCCGCCACATCTCCGGCACCGGCGGCCAGGTGGACTTCCTCACCGGCGCGGCCATGTCCAAGGGCGGCAAGAGCTTCATCTGCGTGGCCTCCTCCCGCGTCGGCAAGGACGGCGTGCGCACCTCCAACATCGTGCCGCACTTCAACGGAGAGATCGTCACATCCCCGCGCAGCCAGGCCTATTACGTCGCCACCGAGCAGGGCGTTGCGAACCTCGCGGGCCGCACCACCTGGGAGCGGGCCGAGAGCCTCGTCTCCCTCGCCCACCCCGATTTCCGCGACGAGCTCATCAAGGCCGCCGAGGAGCAGAAGATCTGGAGAAGGTCCAACAAGCGGTAAACCGAATATGCACGACAAAAGGGGGCTCCTCTCGGAGCCCCCTTTTTGCGTCTTATTTCACTTGCCCAGGCTCTCATCCAGCGCGCGGCGGACGGCCCGGAAGATGTTCTCATAGCCCGTGCAGCGGCACAGGTGACCGGCCAGCTGCTTTCGCAGCTCCTCGTCCGTGAGGTCGCGGCCCCGGTTTATCAGCGCCTGCGCCGACAGTATGAGGCCCGGCGTGCAGAAGCCGCACTGTATCGCGGCCTCCTCCACAAAAGCCTGCTGCAGGGGCGAGAGGCTGCCGTCCGGGTTCGTCAGGCCGTCCACGGTGAGGATGTCCTTCCCGTCCGCCCAGGCGGCGAGGTAGATGCAGGAGTTGTACGGTTCCCCGTCAATGAGCACCGTGCAGGCCCCGCACTCACCCACGTTGCAGCCGCTCTTGACCGAGGTGAGCGAGAAGTCGTCCCGCAAGAGGTCGGTCAGCGAGGCGCGGATGTCCACCATCTTATCCACCGCTCTGCCGTTTATCGTACAGCGTATGTGCTTATACTGCCGCTCTGTCATATCGCGCCTCCCGCTCTCTCCACGCTCTCGCGCAGGGCCCTGTATGCGCACTCCTCCGCTATGTGCTGCCTGAACGCCTTACTGGCGCGCCAGGAGTCGCGCGGGTTTATCTCCGCCACCGCGGCCCTGGCAAAGGCGCGGGCCGTCTCGTCCGTGCAGGGGGCGCCGGCGAAGGCGGCCTCCGCCTCCGGGCAGCGGCAGGGCACCGGCCCGGCCACGCCGTAGGCTATGCGCACGCGCTCGATGCTCCCGCGGTCCGGCGCGAGGCGGACGTTCACGGAGCAGCCCAGCGTCGCGATGTCCAGCGCCGTGCGCATGGAGTATTTGATGTAGCGCCCAGACGTGCGCTCCCAGCTCTCGCGCGGGATGTATATGCCGGTCAGCAGCTCGCCGGGGCGCACGCCGGTGCGGCCGGGGCCGAGGTAGAAGTCCGCTATCGCGATCCGCCGCGCGCCCTCCGTGCCGGTCAGCTCGACCTCGGCGTCGAAGGCGAAGAGGGTCGGGGCGGTGTCAGCGGAGGTGACGCCGTTGCAGATGTTGCCGCCGACGGTGCCAATGTTGCGTATCTGCGGGCTGCCCACCTCGTCCGCCGCCTGGCCCAGCGTGGGGACGTGCTCGCGGATGAGCGCGTCGGCCGTGAGCTCGGAGAAGGTGGTCAGCGGGCCGATTTTGAGCGTCCCGGCGGCGTCCATGCTCACGCCGCTGAGAGGCGCGATGTCGCGGATGGAGATGAGCTCCGCGCCGGGCATTTTGCCCTCGCGCAGCTTTATGAGCACGTCCGAGCCGCCCGCGATGACGACGGCCTCGGGGTGCGCGAGCCTCAGCTCCACCGCCTCGGCGACGGTGCGGGCCTCGTACAGCGCTTTTATGTCATACATCCGCCTCGCCTCCTTCCTGGGCGCGGAAGAGCGCCTCGGGCGTTATGGGTATCGCGTTGAAGGCTATGCCCGTGGCCTGCATGACGGCGTTGCGTATCGCCGGTGCGGGCGGGCAGGCCGGGGGCTCGCCGAGGGCCTTGGTACCGAAGGGGCTGGTGGGCTCGGCGTTTTCGAGGAACAGCGCCTCGAGCCTCGGGTGGTCCGTGAAGGTCTGTATCTTGTAGTCGAGCAGGTTGCCGTTGAGCGGCCTGCCGGTCTTTTCGTCGAAGAGCAGCTTCTCAGCGAGGGCGTAGCCGAGGCCCATCGACATGCCGCCGTGCACCTGGGCCTCCGCGAGCTGGGGGTTCACAAGCTTGCCGCAGTCGTGGACGTTCATGAGGCGCAGGACCTTTATCTTGCACAGGCTCATGTCCACTTCGACCTCCGCAAAGGAGCAGCCGAAGGAGTAGGCGTTGGACTTTATCTGCGCCGTGGCCTCGGCGGTGATGTGGCGGCTGTCCTCCATCGAATAGAGCGCCTCCGTAGCGAGCTCGGCGAGGCTCATGAGCTGCTCGCCGTCCGTCGTGCGGACGATGCGGCCCTCGCGCAGGTCGAGGTTCGACACCGGCATCCGCGTGAGCTTGTGGGCGTAGTCGAGTATCTTCTCCCTGAGCAGCGCGCCGGTCTTGCTGATGGCAAAGCCGCCGACGTAGGTCTGGCGCGAGGCGTAGGCACCGCTGCCGTATGGCGTCACGTCCGTGTCCTGGGTCGAGACGACGTGCACGCTCCCCACCGGGATGCCGACGGCGTCCGCGGTCATCTGCGCATAGGCCGTGTCGCAGCCCTGGCCTATCTCCGTCTCGCCTGTCTGCACCTGCACGGAGCCGTCCTGGTTTAGCACCATGCGGCAGGAGGAGCTCTCCAGCGAAATGGGCCACACGCCGGTGTTGTACCAATATAGCGCCATGCCCACGCCGCGGCGGATATTGCCCGTCTGGGGCTTGGAATACTCCGCATACAGCCGCTCGAAATCCGTGGCTTTCGCACCCGCCTCCATGCAGGCTCGGAAGCTGTCGCTCCAGTTCACGTTCTTGGAATACTCGTCCCGGTAGCCCTTCGGCATGGCTATCTTGCGGCGCAGCTCGATGGGGCTCATGCCGAGCGCCTTGGCCACGTCGTCTATGTGCGCCTCGCCCGCGAAGGTGGCCTGGGGTATGCCGTAGCCGCGCATCGCGCCCGCGGGCGGGAGGTTGGTGTAGGCCGTCCAGGCGTCGCACTCCAGGTTCTCGCAGGGGTAGATCTGCGGGAAGGAGTTCATGCCCTTGGCGCAGATGCCGTGGCCGTGTGAGGCGTAACCGCCCTGATTCGACCAGCACTCGAGCTTGCGCGCGGCGAAGGTGCCGTCAGGCCGCACCCAGGAAATAATGTGGCTGCGTATGGCGTGGCGGACGCGGTTGCAGGTGAAGGTCTCCTCCCTGCTGCACTCGATCTTGACGGTACGGCCGCCGAGCTGGGTCGTCAGCCAGGCGCAGAGCGGCTCATAGAGCGCGTCCTGCTTGTTGCCGAAGCCGCCGCCTATGTAGGGCTTTATGATGCGCACCTCGCCCCAGGGTATGCCCAGCGCCTGGCCGACGATGCGGCGCACGATGTGCGGTATCTGAGTCGAAGTGACCACCACCACGCGGCCGTTCTCCATATAAGCCCAGCTGTTGTGGTTCTCGATGTGGCAGTGCTGGACGGTGGGCGTGTCGTACCAGCCCTCGACCTTGATGAGCCCCGGCTCCTTGATGGCCTCGGCGTAATTGCCAGTGCGGATGCTGCTGTGGCCGAGGACGTTGTGCTCAAAGCCCTCGTGCAGCTGCGGCGCGCCCTCGCGCATCGCCTCCTGCACGTCGAGGACGAAGGGCAGCTCCTCATACTCCACCTCTATCTCCCGCAGCGCCTTTTTCGCCGCGAGCTCGTCCGTGGCGACGACGACCGCCACGTCGTCGCCCCAGAAGCGGACGTGGTCGGTGAGCAGCAGCCGGTCGGCTATGTCCTGGTGGTCGATGTCCGTCGACCATGGGTGGCCGGCGGTGGGAAAGTAGTTCTTCGGTACGTCAAAGCAGGTGAAAACGGCCTCGACCCCCTCGACTTTGAGGGCGGCCTCGGTGTTTATGCTCTTCACCAGCGCGTGGGCGTGCGGCGCGTGCAGCACCTTGGCCACAAGCGCGTTTTTGCCGCAGAGGTCGGCGGTGTACTTGGCCCGGCCCGCCGCCTTGTCGGGGGCGTCCACCCGGGGTACACGTTTTCCTACGTAGCTCATACTGCGCCTCCCTTCTTTCCCCTTATTATAGACGCAGTGCGGCCGCTGCGCAAGTCATTTGCAACCCTTGACTCGGCGCTGCCATGCGGCATATACTTGTTGCATAAATTTCGAGGGGAGGCACGGCGTTTGGATGAACATGGCATAGGCTGCGTGCTCATGGCTGCGGGCGCTTCCTCGCGCTTCGGCGGCGACAAACTCTCGGCGGAGCTGGGCGGGGTGAGCCTCCTGCGCCGGGCGGCGCTGGCCGTGCCGGCGGAGCGTCTCGGCTCAGTCGCGCTGGTGACGGCGCGGCGCGAGGGGCTCTCTCTGGCGGAGGAATTCGGCTTCACGCCCGTGATAAACGCCGAGCCGGAGCGCGGCGCTAGCCTGACGGTGCGGCTGGGGCTGGAGGCCGTGCGGCCCTGCGCCGCGGCGCTCTTCATGACGGCGGACCAGCCGCTGCTGCGGCGCGAGACCGTGTCGCGGCTCATCGACGCCTGGCTGGAACAGCCCGAGCGCATCGCGGCGCTCGCCCACGGCGGCGTGCGCGGGAACCCCTGCCTCTTCCCCGCGCGGTTTTTCCCTGAGCTGCTGGCGCTCGAGGGCGACCGCGGCGGCTCGGCGGTGATAAGGCGGCACCCGGAGGCGCTGCTGCTCGTCGAGGCCCCGGCGGAGGAGCTCGCCGACGTGGACACCGCCCGCGACCTCGCGGAGCTTGCGGGGCTGTGAGCGCTATGAAAGCAAAAGCGGGAGGCCCTTTTCGGGTCTCCCGTTTTTCGCATCACAGCAAGAGCAGCGACATCGGTATGAGCACGACGAGCGCGGCCACGTTGGCGGCGGTGAACCAGAGCAGGTACTTCCCTGCCCGGGCGCCCGGCGTGGCGCAGTAGAGCTTGAAGGAGATGAGGCTCGCGAGCGAGGCTATGAGCGTGCCGAGGCCGCCGACGTCCACGCCCAGGAGCAGGCCCTTCCAGTCGCTCGTGAAGCCCGCGAGCAGCACGGCGGCGGGCACGTTGCTTATCACCTGGCTCGCCAGCAGGCTGGTGAAGAAGGAGCTGCCGTCCAGCATTGCGGAGAGCGCGTCGTTCACCGCCGGGATGTTGCCGATGTTCCCGGCGAAGATGAAGAAGAACACAAAGGTCAGCAGCAGGCAGTAGTCCACCTGCTTGAGCGCCGCGCGGTCGGCCAGCAGCAGCGTCAGGAACACCACCGCCGTCACGGCCCCGTAGTGCACCACGCGCAGCACCGCGAGCAGGCAGAACACGAACAGCACTATGCACAGCGCGAGGCGCTTGTGGTGCGTTATCTCCGCCCTCTCGCCGAAGTGGACCTCGATGCCGCCCTTAGGCCCGAAGGCCACGGCCAGCACCAGCAGCACGAGGCTCGCGAGCGCAATAGGCAGCACCGCGCCGAAGAACTCGCCCGTCGGCACCGAGTAGCGCGCGTATATAAAGAGGTTCTGCGGGTTGCCCACCGGCGTCGCCATGCTGCCGAGGTTCGCCGCGATGGTCTGGAGCGCGATGAAGGGTATCAGCCGGTCCGTCCGGCCTATCGCGTTCAGAATCAGCACAGCAAAGGGCACGAAGGTGATGAGCGACACGTCGTTCGTCACGAGCATGGAGGTGAAAAACGGCAGCAGCACAAGTATCAGCGTGACCCGCAGCAGGCTACCACGCCCGGAGAGCAGCCGCTGTGCCAGAACGGCGAAGAGGCCGCAGCCCTTCAGCCCGTCCACGACCGCCATCAGGCAGAACAGCAGGCAGAGCACCCGCAGGTCTATGTAGTCCGCATACCCCGGTCCGGGCGGGACCGCCAGCATGGACAAAAGCGCCGCGGCGGCCGATATCACCAGCACCGGCTCGCGGCGGAAAAACGCAGTAACGCTCTTCAAAGCGCAGCCTCCCCACTCAAAATCCGCGTAACATGATAACACGCAGGACGAAAATGTCAATAGTTACGCGCCTTTGCTTGAGTTTCAGCTCCAAAAGCGCTATAATCCCGCTTGGGAGGGATGCACCTTTGGCAGACGAGATGACCCTGCGCGCCATCGCCCATGTGAGGAGCGATTTTTCCAGCAAATTCGGGATACCGCGCCAGAGCGGCGTTGTGCCGGAGCTGGAGGCGGACATTGTATTCACGCCGGAGTTCCGCAATCCGGACGCCCTGCGCGGGCTTGAGGACTGCTCGCACATCTGGCTCATCTGGCAGTTTTCGGGCAATCTGCGCGAGGGCTGGCAGCCCACGGTGCGCCCGCCTAGGCTCGGCGGCAACGAGCGCCGGGGAGTTTTCGCCACGCGCTCGCCCTTCAGGCCGAACCCCCTCGGTCTCTCCTGCGTGCGCCTTGCGGGCATCGACCTGCACACGCCGGACGGCCCCGTGCTGCACATCCTCGGCGCCGACCTCATGGACGGCACCCCCGTGTTTGACATCAAGCCCTACGCGCCGTACACCGACTGCATCCCGGACGCCTCGGGCGGCATCGCCCGCGCGGGCTGGGAGCGGGAGGTCGAGGTACAGTGCAGCGACGAGCTGCTGGCCGTGCTGCCTGAGGGCAAGCGCGCCGCCGCGCTTGCGGTGCTCGCCGAGGACCCGCGCCCGGCGTATCAATCCGCGCACGACAGGGTCTACGGCATGACCTTTGCGGGCTATGACATCCGCTTTTCCGTGGCCGGGGGCGTGCTCACCGTGCGCGAGATAGTCCCCGCCCCGGCCGCACACAATACTAAGGAGGCCTGACATGAAAAGATTCGGCTTCGGCGCCATGCGCCTGCCCATGGTCAACGGCGAGGTTGACAAGGAACAGTTCAACGCCATGATAGACGAGTTCCTCGCCGCCGGTTTCACCTACTTCGACACAGCCCACGGCTACATTGACGGCAAGAGCGAGACGGCCATACGCGACTGCCTCGCGGCGCGCTATCCGCGCGAGAGCTTCGTGCTGGCAAACAAGCTCTCCGCCGGCTTTTTCAAGACGCGCGAGGACGTGCTGCCGCTCTTTGAAGAGCAGCTGCGCTGCTGCGGCGTCGACTACTTCGACTACTACCTCATCCACGCCATGAGCGGCGAGCGCTACGACCTGTACCGCGATTGCGGCGCGTTTGAGATCATCCCCCAGCTCAAGCGCGAGGGCCGGGTGCGCCACTTCGGCATGTCCTTCCACGACAAGGCCGAAGTGCTCGACCGCATACTCACCGAGCAGCCGGAGCTCGAGTTCGTGCAGCTGCAGTTCAACTACCTCGACTACGAGGACCCCGTCGTCGAGAGCCGCAAGTGCTACGAGGTCTGCGTGAAGCACGGCAAGCGCGTCTCGGTCATGGAGCCCGTGAAGGGCGGCGCGCTCTCTGAGCTGCCCGCGGACGCCGGTGCGATACTCGACGCGCTGGGCGGCGGGAGCCACGCGAGCTACGCGCTGCGCTTTGCCGAGGGCTTTGAGAACGTCTACATGGTGCTCTCCGGAATGAGCAGCATAGAGCAGATGCGCGACAACCTCGCCACGATGTCGGATTTCCGCCCGCTGGACGAGACCGAGCTCGCCGCCGTGCGCAAGGTGGCGGAGACGCTGCGCGGCAAGGGCGCCATCCCCTGCACCGCCTGCCGCTACTGCACCTCCGGCTGCCCGATGGGCATCGACATCCCCTCCTTCTTCTCCTGCTACAACTCCAAGATCATGTTCGGCCGCCCGCAGAGCTCGGAGCGCTATGCCGAGCTCATCAAAAACGGCACCGGCCCCAACGACTGCATGGCCTGCGGCCACTGCGAGGAGGTCTGTCCCCAGCACCTGAGGGTCCGCAGCCTGCTGCGCGACGTTGCCGAGGAGTTCGACGCCTGAGCGGCGCACTATTTTGAAAGGAAGTCTCACAATTGTACGACGAACTGACTGAAGTCGACGTCAAAAAGATGCAGGAGGAGCTGGAATACCGGCAGAACGTGCTGCGCCTCCAGCTCATAGACGACGTTAAGGTCGCCCGCGCGTTCGGCGACCTGAGCGAGAACTTCGAGTACAAGGCCGCCAAGCGCGAGAAAAACCGCAACGACAGCCGCATCCGCTATCTCGACCGCATGATAAAGACCGCAAAGGTCATCGAGGACAAATCCGGCAGCGATGAGGTCGGGCTGTTCGACCGGGTGAAGATCTACATGGAGGACGACGACGAGGAGCGCGACATCCGGCTGGTCACGACGCTGCGGCAGAACGCGCCGCTGGGGCTCATCAGCAAGGAGTCGCCCGTCGGCGCGGCCATCATGGGCCACCACGTCGGCGACCGCGTCAAGGTGGACGTCAACGACGATTACAGCTATTACATCGTCATCCGCGAGATAGAAAAAGGCAGCGACGACGAGTCGCTGCCCATAAGAGGCTATTGAAAAACCGGGAGGGTTTCCCCTCCCGGTCTTATTTTTTTGCTTACGCCTCGAGGTAGCGCATGATGAGGGCCGCAGCCTGGGCGCGGGTCGCGGTGGCGGTCGGCGTGACCGCGCCGTTCTCGTCGCCCTCGACGAGGCCGATGTTCATCGCCCAGGTCATGGCGCTCTGGGCCCAAGTGCTCACGCTGGAGGCATCCGGCGCGGTGATAGTCCCGCTGACGGCGGGCTCACCGGCCAGACGGTACAGCATCGTCACCAGCTCCTGACGGGTGATGGCCGCACTCGGGTTCTCGCCGTCGGAGATGCCCTTCGCCGTGACCCACTCCTGAGCCTTGGCGTACCATGTAGCGCCGCCGGTGGTGTCCACGCCCTCGGCGCGGGCGATGATCGTCCACACCATCGCGCGGGTCAGCGTGTCGTTCGGCGTGAAGACGCCCACGTCAACGCCATCCATCAGGCCCTTCTCGTAGACATACTTCACCGCGCTGTAGTACCAGTCGCGGGCAGTCACGTCGTAGAACGGGAACACCGGCATCTCCGGCTCGGAAGGCTCGGAGGGCTTCACATCCGGCAGGTTGCCCCACACGGCCACGAAGGTGGTGTCGGCGGTGATGGTAACGGCTTCGCCGGCCTTGTAGGTGTTATCGCCACTGCGCCAGCCGAGGAATATGTAGCCGCTGTTGCTCGGGGCCGCGGGGAGGGGGTACTCAGTGCCGCTCTCAACGGTCGCTGTGTCGACAACAGAGTTCCCGGACATGACAGTAACGGTGTAATATCCAGTGCTGCCCGGCTTCTGGCCAACTTCGACCGCAACAGGAACGCCGTTGTTGGTGTTGTTGTCCTCATTCAGAGTGCCGTTGAACGCGCCGTAATCGTCGGTCGCGCCATCCGGGAAGCCGACAAATATCGGAGTACCTCCGCAATAGAATTTGTTGTCATTAACGTATACGAAACCTTCAAACGGAGTATTGCCAGTGTTGTCTTCGCCGCACTTCCAAGTGGTTACATAAATACCACCGTTAGCATTGGTGATATTATTGTCTTGAACTGTAACGATTGCTTTATCTTTCAGTATCGATATGTTTACAGCCTCAAGCCCATTGTCGCCGCTAAGGTTAATAACATTGTTATTAACCTTAGCGCTCTTCACATGCCAGAGCTGGATGGGGATAATGTTTTCAGCAGGCGTGCCTTCGACATAGTTGTCCTCCACGACGACAGAGGCGTATTCGCCAACATCGTCGCTGACTTTGACGAAATAGTTAAGATAAGTGTATGTGTTACCGCTGCCTTTTATTTCGTTACTACCGAAGGTCATCGTGCAGTTGCGTACCTCGAGGTTGCCAACGCCGTTTTGGTTCATGTTGCCGACCTTCAGGCCACTGCCTGAGAAAGCAAAACCCTCAATTATTACGGTCTGGTCAGCATGGCACGCATAGTCTGAATTGAAAGTATCAAACTTACCGGTGATTTTGCTGAGCTTGCTCTCGTCATTAAGCTCGATACCGTTCTCATACGCATAATTCTGCGCCTTGAGGGTCAGGCTCTTGCCGTCGAAGGTGACGACTTCGTTGTAAGTACCGGGCAGGACGGTGATAATTGCGTTGTCTTCAGCATCATCAACCGCAGCCTGGATGGTGCCGTAGTACTTGTCGTTGAGAATGGCAGCCGCGGGCCAGTCGCCGTTGCTAATGTTGGGCATGCTGTCATTGCTATTCAGGGCAGGGTTAGCACGCGTAGGGTCGTTGACGCAATCCTCATAAGTTTTGTAATAGGTGTTGCTGTTTTCAGCGCCAGACTTGCCGAACACCTGAATCTCATAGTCAACGCTGCTGCCGGCGGCTATATCGTAAGCTTCAACCGTATTGCCAGCGCCCTCACTCACGTTGGCACCGCACCAGACGTTGTCGAGTTTGAGATTCTCGACATACACAGCGCAGTTCTTAGTGCTGGAGTTTACGCCAATACCGAAGAGGTAGTCCACGACCTCGCAGTTTTTGACGTACAGAGACACGCTCTCAAGCGGATTACTCGGATTATAGCTCCACCAAATAGCCTGCTCATCGGTCTTATTGTTTGCCTGGGACTTTACAGTGAGATTCTCAACAGTAATGCTTTTAACGCTATCAGGTTTGCCGCAGTAATAATTGATAGAACCAATTATAACAGTCTGGCCAATTCCGGCTCCCTTAAAGTTTACAGCCTTTTGGACTCTGAGCGTACCAACATCATAATCACCCGCCTCGAGCACTATGGTGTCGCCGTCGTCCGCAGCCGCAAGCGCGGCGGTCAGGCCATTGACATCGCTCACAGTCTTTTCCTCCGCGAAGGCGCCAACGGTGAGGAGTGCCATCACCATTATCACGGCCAACGCGAGGGACAGGATCGACTTTTTCATTTGAGTTTCCTCCCCTTTATTTATTCCAGGTTTTACAGCTATCATCATGGGCAGGCACAGTCTGCCCATGGCGACAAGGGGTACCCCTTGTACACGGTGTATAATTTTAGCACTTCATGTTGGATATTTCAAGAAATTTTTTGCGGTATATTGCGCACTTTTTTGTAAATTCTTGTGTGGCTTGTCTGTCCGGCGGGCGGCGCGGTTCGCTTGACTTCCTTTCGGGGGCTTGTTACAATGGTCTGTAATCGAGATACTACTATAATAATGAAGGAGGCCCCGATGTGAGTCAATCGGAAGCCACTGTCCAATACGCTCAGGCCCTAAAGGCCGGGCAGAAAACCTACCGCGAATGCGTCCTCTCCGGGCGATATCCATACCTTCAGATCCTTGACGAGATACTCGACGACTCCATGGTCGCCGGCGTCGTAGACCTCGGCGTCATCAACATCCCCTCCGACCAGATAGTCGGCACCAAGGGCGAGGGCCGCCGCACCGCCTTTGCGGCCGATTTCATGCCCCTGCTCGGGCCGGACACCGAGTTCGCCTTCAAGTGGATAGAGCTCTGCGCCGCCCACCTCAGCGACGAGGGCATACGCGACCCCATCCGCTGCTACGAGTACATGGGCCGCTTCTACGTCCAGGAGGGCAACAAGCGCGTCAGCGTGCTCAAGAGCTTCGGCGCCCCCTCCGTCCCCGGCTATGTCACCCGCGTCATCCCCGTCTACTCCGACGACGAGGCCGTCGCCATCTACTACGAGTTCATGGACTTCTACCGCCTGAGCGGCGTCTATCAGGTCTACTTCAGCCACCGCGGGGGCTTTGCCAAGCTCCAGGCCGACCTCGGCTACGACCCGGACCACGTCTGGACCGAGGAGGAGCGCCGCCGCTTTCAGTCCGCCTTCCACTTCTTCAAGGAGGCCTTCATCAAGCTCGGCGGCAAAAAGCTCGGCATCACCGTTGCCGACGCCCTGCTCGTCTGGCTCGACTTCTACCCCATCGGCACCATCAAGGTGCTCTCCGTCGCCGAGATAAGCAAGACGCTCTCCGCCATCTGGTCCGACCTCAAGGCCAAGACCCAGGCTGAGCCCATCGAGGTCAGCATCGATGACTCGGAAAAGGCCCCGTCCAAGGGCATACTCAACCGCATCTTCGGCTCCGTATTTCTGCCGAACCACATAAGCGTCGCCTTCATAAACCGGCCGGACCCCGTCCACAGCAGCTGGATAGCCGGGCACGACCTGGGCCGCCGCACCATGGAGCAGGCCATGAGCCGCGAGGTCACCGTCCGCGTCTACAACCTTGAGCCCGACAGCGACGTCGACGCCGTCATGGAGCAGGCCGTGGACGAGGGCGCGCAGGTCATCTTTGCCACCACAGCGCCGCTTATCTCCGCCTGCCGCAAGCTGGCCGCGAAGCACCCCGAGGTCAAGGTGCTCAACTGCTCCGTCGCCATGCCCTACCCCGGCGTGCGCACCTATTACAGCCGCATTTACGAGGGCAAGTTCATCACCGGCGCCATCGCCGGGGCGATGACGAAGTGCGACAACATCGGCTACATCGCCAGCAGCCCCATCTTCGGCGTGCCCGCAGGCATAAACGCCTTTGCCCTCGGCGCAAAGCTCACGAATCCCCGCGCACGGATAAGCCTCGCCTGGTCCTGCGTCAGCGAGGACCCCATCAGCGAGCTGCTCGGCCGCGGCGTGGACCTCATCTCCAACCGCGACATCCCCACGCCTCAGCAGCCGCAGGGCAGCTGGGGCCTCTGCGCGGTTGAGCCGGGCCGTGTGCTCCGCCCCCTCGCCTCCCCCTACTGGGACTGGGGCAACTTCTACATCCGGCTCGTCTCCTCCATCCTCCACGGCGGCTGGGAGGCGCTCGACTACAAGAACAGCGGCAAGGCCGTCAACTACTGGTGGGGCATGCGCAGCGGCACCGTCGGCCTCAAGCTCACGGACGACCTGCCCGACGGCGTGCGCAGCCTCGCAAACATCCTCTGCGAGGGCATTATTGACGGTACCTTCACCGTTTTCCACCGGAAATACCGCTCTCAGGACGGCTCCGTCGAAAGCGACGGCAACCGCTGGCTCAGTCCCGAGGACGTGCTGCACATGGACTGGCTCTGCGACTGCGTGGACGGGAGCATCCCCTCCTACGATCAGCTGCTGCCTATGGCGCGCTCCATCGTGCGGCTCCAGGGAGTATATCGCGACGCGCTGCCGCCCGAAAAGGAGGAGTTCAAGCTGTGAAGCTGCTGCTGCTCTCCGACAAGGAGAGCCCCTATCTCTGGGACTACTACCAGCCGGGCAGGCTGAGCGACTACGACCTCATGCTCTCCTGCGGGGACCTATCCGCAAGGTACCTTACTTTTCTCGTCACCATGGGCCGGGCGCGGCTGCTCTATGTCCACGGCAACCACGACACGGGCTATGCCAAGACCCCGCCCGAGGGCTGCGAGTGCATAGAGGACAAGCTGGTCGTGGTGAACGGCCTGCGCATACTCGGCCTCGGCGGGAGCGTCATGTACAGCGGCGGGCCGCACCAGTACACTGAGCGGCAGATGCGCTGGAGGCTCTTCAAGGCCGAGCTCGCGGTGCGCATGGCCGGAGGCGTGGACATACTGCTCACGCACGCGCCCCCGCGCGGCTTCGGCGACGCCGAGGACTTCGCCCACCGCGGCTTTGAGGCCTTCTTTCCCTTCCTCGACCGCTTCAAGCCCAGATATCTCATCCACGGCCACGTCCACATGAACTACGGCCGCGACATCCCCCGTCAGGTCCAGCGCGGCGAGACCACGATAATCAACGCCTGGGAAAGATTCGTTTTGGAAGTGTAGAGACAGAGAAAGCGGCCTTTCGGCCGCTTTTTTTGCTGTGCTCTTTCCTTATTCTGCGACCCCGGCCGAATTTCTGCGACTTGACTTACAGATACACCTGAGACGCGGAGGTATGATATGGATGACTGCATGATAATAGACCTTTACTGGGCGCGGTCCGAGGACGCCATCTCGGAGACGGACAAAAAATACGGTCTCTTCTGCTACGGCCTCTCTTTCAACATACTGGGCGACAGGCTGGACGCCGAGGAGTGCGTCAGCGACACCTACATGGCCGCGTGGGACGCAATGCCCCCGCACAGGCCGGGGCTGCTCAAGGCTTTTCTCGGGAAATTGTCCCGGCGCATAGCGATAAGCCGCTGGAGAGGAAAAAACGCCGCAAAGCGCAAGGGCATGACGGAATTCGTGCTCGACGAGCTCTCCGACTGCGTGCCCGGAGGCTGTTCCCCCGCGGAAGAGCTGGAGCTAAAGGAGCTGGCCGCCGTCATCGACGGCTTTCTCCGCTCGCTGCCGGAAGCCGAGCGGCTGGTATTTATCCGCCGCTACTGGTATCTCGACCCCATAAAGGACATCTGCGGGCGCTACGGCTACTCTCAGAGCAAGGTGAAGACCATGCTGTACCGAATGCGCGCCGCGCTCAAGTTCAGGCTGAGCGAGGAGGGTTACATCCATGAGCAATGAGCTGCTGTTGGACGCCATAGGCGAAATTGGCGGCGACCTGATACTCAGCGCCGCGGCGCCGGGCCGGGCGCGCAGAAAAGGCCGGCGCTGGCTCGGCCGCCTTGCCGCCGCGATGCTGGCCGTTCTGGCCGTCATAGTCTTTCTCCGCACGCCGCCGGGCCGGGCTTTTGCAGACTATGTGTACGAAAACCTGATACAAAAGCTCTTCCCCACCCTCACGCAGCCCGTTACCGTAGAGGGAATGACAAGCTCCGTCACCGCAAAGCCCTACGGTCAGCTCTCCGGCGGGAGCGAGCTGGCGGACTTCGTCATCTACATCGACGAGGACTACAAGGTCGTGGAGGGCGAAAACTATTATCGCGCGGGATTTGAATACTCCTCGGACAGCGAATACTACGCCTCCCTGCCCGAGACATACCTCGAGATAGTCCAGGTACCGGACACAAGCGCCGAGCAGCTCGCGGAGGAGATAGCCGCCTCTGAGGATATGACGCTCGTATACCGCAGCGAGCCCACGGGTGACTTTCCCTACATCGCTCTCAACTATCAGGAGGCGCAGCAGCCGGACAGCCGCATAGTTGCATATTATCTCCGCGACAACGGCAGGGGCGGGGCGTTCAGGATAACCGTACAGACCTTCCTTGAGGCCGCCGAAGGCCACGGTGTGCGGCTCTCGCAGGCTGTGGCCGGGCTTCAGATACTGGACTGACGTCGACCCCGGCGCGTCAGAGCATGCAGTCTATCTCCGGATAGTTTTCCAGCTCGCGGCGGAGGCAGTCCAGGAAGCGGAAGGCTGTCTCGCGCTGGGAGGCGGGGCCTAGGAGGTAGTAGATTATGCGCGCGGGCGGGCCGTCGTGCAGGCGGTTGAACACCACGTCCTGCGTTCTCGCGATGGAGCGCGCGGCGGACAGGGGCATCACCGCCCAGCTGTCGCCCCAGGAGAAGAAGTCCTCCAGCAGGCTCATCTGGTCCAGCGTCGCCCTCGGGCGTATGGAAGGGTTGAACCAGAAGTCGTGCCAAAGGTCGTACTCCGGGTTCCAGGGCAGGCGTATCTCCAGCCGAGGGTCCAGCTCCGACGGGTGCAGCTCCTCCGCGTACCCCGCCTGCTTCGGCGTCAGCAGCACCATCGGCTCGCGGAAGGCCGGGACCGTCTCTATGCCCTTGAGGTACATGTCGTCCGATATCAGCGCGAGGTCCGCCTCGCCGCGGTCCATGCAGCGGTAGGCCTCCAGCGAGTGCTGGTAGTTGAAGCAGATGGTGCAGCCGTCGGTCTGCTGCAAAAAGCTCTTGAACACCGGCGGCAGCAGATAGGTGCTCACGCTGCCCACGGAGGTCAATCTCAGCTGGGTCTTCTGCTCCCCGGCGGCCAGCTCACGCGTCTCGCGCCAGAGCTCGCGCCACTTGCGCGCCGTCGCGATGAAGCGCTCGCCCTGCTCCGTCAGCTCTATGTGCCGGCGGCCCTTGCTCCGGCGCACCAGCGGACAGCCCAGCTCCTGCTCCAGCTCGCGTATGTGGCGGCTCACCGCAGGCTGCGTTATGAACATCGCCTCGGCCGCCGCCGATATGCTACCCCAGCGCACCACGGCCAGGAATATCTCCACGTCCTGCTCAGTCACGGCGTTCCCTCCTCTTAAATATAACTTTTTGTTATATTATAAGGGCGAAATAAGCATTTTTCAAGCAGCGCCTTTTCTGCTACACTTGAGAAAAAGCTCGCGGGAGGTGGAGACATGGCAAAGGCAAGGGTACTGACCGAGGGGCCGGTGCGCGGCTCGCTGATATATCTCGCGCTGCCTCTGCTCGTCGGTAACATCCTCCAGCAGCTCTACAACACGGCGGACGCGGTGATAATCGGGCGCTGGGTGAACTCCGCCGCCTTCGGCGCCGTGGGCGTGGCGGGGACGGTGATGAACCTCTTCATCTTCGTGCTCAGCGGGGCGTGCAGCGGGATAACGGTGCTCTTTTCCCAGGCCTACGGCGCGGGAGACCTCGGCACCTTCCGGCGCGAGCTGTATCAGTCCACGCTCTTCGGCGCGCTCTTCACCCTCGCGCTCGGCGCGCTGGCGACAGCGCTGCTCCGGCCGCTGCTGCTGGTCATACAGACCCCGGCGGAGCTCATCGGCTATGCGTCGGAGTATCTGCGCATTATCTTCGCGGGCTTTCTGGCGACCTACGCCTACAACCTCTGCGCCTCGGCGCTGCGCTCGGCGGGCGACACGTCGGCCTCGCTCTGCTTTCTCGCTGTGTCCATCGCCGCCAACGTGGGGCTAGACCTGCTGTTTGTGGCGGTGTTCGGCCTGGGCATAGGCGGCGCGGCCTGGGCCACGGTGCTCGCCCAGCTGCTCTCCGCGGCGGCGAGCCTTGTATACCTCCGGCTGCGGCATCCGCTGCTGCTCTTCCGGCGCGCGGACATGGTGATCGACCGCGCGCTGCTCTCGCGGACGGTGCGCTTCGGGGCCGTGGCGGCGCTGCATCAGTCGAGCGTCTACATAGGCAAGCTGCTGGTGCAGGGCGCCGTCAACACGCTGGGCGCGGAGGCGATAAACGCCTACACGGCGGCGACGCGCATCGAGGGCTTTGCCAACTCCTTCGGCGACAGCGGGGCCGCGGCGGAGGCGGTGTTCATCGGCCAGAACGTCGGCGGGGAACGCCCCGACCGGGTACGACGGGGCTTCTTCACTGGGCTGCGGCTGATGGTGGGGCTGGGGCTCGCGATGGCGGCCGTCATGTTCATCTGGGCCGAGCCGCTCTCGCGTCTTGTGCTGCCCGATTCAAACGCGGCGGAGCTGGCCGAGAGCGTGCGGTATCTCAGGCTCGTGTCGCTCTTTTACGTCCTCTGCTTCATCGGCAGCCTGTTCGTGGGCTACTTTGAGGGCATAGGCCGCATCAGCATCCCCACGATCGGCTCTGCGGCGCATCTCTCGCTGAGGGTCGTGCTCGCCTGGCTTCTGGTCGGGCGGATGGGCCTCGCCGGTGTGGCGCTCGCCACGGGGCTGGGCTGGTGCCTGGTCGTGAGCTTTCAGCTCGGCGTGTACCGGGGCGTCATCCTCAAGAGACGGCAGGCCTGATGATATATTTAAACGCCGCGGCGTGAGCGTTTGCTCTGCCGCGGCGTTTTTGCGCTTATTTTTTGCCCTTTTTGGCCGCCTCGACCACTTTTTCGTACGGGGCGACCATGTACTGCGTCATCTGGCCCTTCATCTTCTTCTGCACCGAGGGCACGGAGATGAACGCGCCGACGAGCTTCATCTGGATGATGCGCTTCTTCTGCTTCTGCGGGAAGTCGTAGACGCCGTGTTCCTTATAGAACTTGTGGTCGGCTTTCATCAGGCCCTGCATGACGTAGATGAGGTCGCGGAAGATCTTCATGCCGCCCACGCCGTAGAAGTTCGCCGGGCGGCGGAGCTTTTTCTCCATGGCGAGGGCCAGGTTCTCCGCGAGGCCGCGGAGCTCCGAGGCGGTGTCGCCCTCGTCGGTCGCCACGCCGGCGAGGTAGTTGCCGCCGACCTCGGCGCGGGCCTCGACTATCATGCGGAGGTTCGGCTCGTAGGTGTAGTCGCCGCTGATGATGTAGGCCATGGGCGTGCCCTCGGTGACGGTGCGGTGGCCGTTGCAGAACTGGCGATCGTCGTAGCACTTGAAGCTCGAGTGCGTGTAGTGGTCGGAGATGGTGAAGGCGTAGACGATGGCGTCCGCGGTCTGTATCTTCGTGCGCAGGAAGTCGTCAAAGCCGTCCTTGTAGACGCACTTTCCGGTCACGGCGCAGCCGAAGCAGCCGAGGCAGCCGCCGCCGAAGGGGAATTCGCGCAGATTCACCACACGGCTCTCACAGGGCAGAGCGGCGCGGAAGTCGGCTATCATGTTGGCGAGGTTCTCGTCCTCCGAGGCGCAGTTCGTGACGATGACCACGTCCTTTGCCGCGCTCTTCGCCGTCTCGGGCAGGCTCGGGCGGTAGACAGTGCGCTCGCGCGCCGGGGCCTTGGGGCAGGGCGTGACGAAGAGCCCGTGCTCGCAGGAGAACATGAGCTGGTCGAAGAAATCGCGCGCCTCCTCCCTGCCGCGCTCGGTGGTGAGGTCCTCCATGTCGGCGGAGAGCCCGCGTATGACGCGCATGCCGAGGTCGAGGCAGTTCTCCTCGACGTAGCGGTGGGCGGTGACGTCGTAAAAGTGCTTGCTGGTGGTTATCTGCGTGGCGAACTTGCCGGAGAGGTCCACGCCGTCGGCCTTGATGAGCTCGATGAGCCGGTGGAGCTGCGAGGGCGCGATGAAGGTGTAGACCGGGTAGGAAAAGAGCAGCATGTCTGCCCGCTCCAGCTCCGTGCGCAGGGGCGAGAGGTCCTTTTCGTAGCTCTTGATGCTCTGGCCCACGGGGAAGAAGGTGAACTCGTGCTCCGGGTGCAGGGCCTGGAGATAGAGCGCCGTGTGGACTGTGGCGCTGTTTTTGCCCTTGGGGCTGGCGTTGAGGACGAGTATTTTCATGGCTTTTCCTCCAATTCTTCCAGCAGCTTTGCATACCAGCCGCGCTCGAATTCCGCGGCGGCGATGCCGTATTCAATGGTGAGCCCCTGGAAGCGGAAGATCTGCTCCCAGTCCCGCCCCGGCGGGAGCGGGCCGGTCTGCGTCTCGCGGAAGCGCTCCCGGATGGCGCAGAGTATGGCCGACATCCGCTCCATCTGGCGGATATAGTCGCGTATCGCCGAGGCGCGCTCCCCGGGCTTTGCTAGGCCGAGAAAAAAGAGCCGCGAGAGCTCCATGTTCTTCGCCCGCTCCGCCTGCATCGGCTGCGCCACCCACTCGGAAAACGCCGTCCGGCCGCTCTCCGTGATGGAATAGGTCTTTTTCCGCCTGCCCCCGGCGCTCTCTGAGGACGTTACGAACCCCTCGCGCCCGAGCTTCGCGAGCGCCGTCTGTACACTGCCCGCGCTGTCCGAGCAGATGAGCGCGAGATTCTGCCGTATGAACTGCCGCAGCTCGTAGCCCGTCATCGGCGAGAGTATGAGCAGGCCCAGTATGAGATACTCCATGCGCGCCTCCGATATGTCTAATAGAGATATTATACTCAGCCTCCTGCTATACGTCAAGGGCCTGTCCTTTTCCGTCGGAAAAGAGATGGACGTTTTCATCGGGCGGGGTGGTAGATTTGGCTCAGATCAGATCTGCGACGCTCAAGCTCATATATCGGGAGGTATTTACTGTGGAAATCAAAATGGCTTACTGCCCCAACGGACACTACTACAACGCCGCGCTGCACGACAGCTGCCCGGAGTGCGCCAAGAGCGCGGGCAAGACCGAGGCTATCGGGAGCGCCGGGGGCTTCTCCAAGACCGAGAAGGTCGGCGGCGGTTATTCCGGCGGCTTCTCCGAGACCGTGGCGGTCGACTCCCTGCGCGACGCGGACGTGGAGCCTTTCCAGCCCACCATGATAGGCACCGAGTCCGTCGAGGGCCGGCCCGAGCCCGTTGTCGGCTGGCTGGTCTGCATCGAGGGCGTCTCCCGCGGCGTGGACTACCGCCTGCACGCGGGCTACAACTACATCGGCCGCGAGATAGGCGACGTGCACATCCACGGCGACATGCAGATCTCCCGCAAGAACCACGCAATGATCGCCTACGACAGCAGCGAGCGCACCTATTACGTCGGCCCCTCCGCCGGGCGCAACCTCATCAAGGTCAACGGCAAGACCGTGCTCAATGCGGCCGAGATAAAGAGCGGCGACGTCATCTCCATCGGCACCACCAAGCTCATGTTCGTCGCCCTCTGCGGCGAGGCGTTCGGCTGGGACGAGGGCGGCCATGTTTGACCGGCCCTTCCTCTCCGCCCCCGACGCGGGCGGACCGGACGCGGCCGTTCCGGTCGAGACGGTCCCCATCGTGTCCGAGCCGGTCGAGACGGCGCCGGCTCCCTCCGCCTCCCCCTCGCCTGCCGCATCGCCTTCGCCTTCAGTCTCCCCCTCACCTGCCGCCGAGCCGACGGTGCCGGTGCTCGCGCCGGAAGTCTCGCCCGCTGCGACGGTCGAGGTGACGGAGGTCCCGGCGACGGACGCTCCCGAGGGCGGCGACGCCTCCGGCGGGATCTGCGGCTGGCTCATAGCGGGCGCTGCGCTGCTTGCGGCGCTCATCGTGGCGGCCATCTTCCTCGCGCTGCGCCGCAAAGGGCGCGCGGCCTCCCCGGCGTCGGTCCTCGGCTTTGACGTCGGCAAGGTGCACGAGCAGGGCGCGCGGGAGAGCCAGCAGGACTGCTTTGCCGTCTCCCCCGACGAGCTGCGCGGCGAATACGGCCTGCTGGCCGTGGTGGCCGACGGCATGGGCGGGCTCTCCGACGGCGACAAGGTCAGCCAGGCCGCGGTCGGCGCGATGCTCGACGGCTTCTGCGCGGCTCCCGGCGACGGGCAGCTCGCGCTCCTTGAGCTGCTGCAAAAGGCGAACCTCGCGGTGAACCGCCTGCTCGGCGCGGAGAACCTCTCCAAGAGCGGCTCCACCCTTGCGGCGGCGCTGATACGCGGCGGGAGGTTCCACTGGCTCTCGGTGGGCGACAGCCGCATAGCCCTGCTGCGCGGCGGGGCGCTGATACAGCTCAACCGCGAGCATATCTACAAAAACGAGCTGCTGCTCTCGGCGGTGAACGGCCAGGAGAGCTTCGCCTCCGCACTCTCGCGCCCGAAGGCGGCGGGGCTCACGAGCTACCTCGGCATGGGGCGGCTTAAATACGTAGACATACCCTCCGCGCCCGTCGAGATCCTGCCCGGCGACGTGTTCGTGCTCATGAGCGACGGCGTATACAACGCGCTGGACGAGCGCGAGCTCATAAGCGCGCTCAGCCGCCCGGCACAGAGCGCGGCGGACGAGATAAAGCGGGCGGTGACGGCCAAGGGCTACCGCACGCAGGACAACTTCACCGCCGTAATAATCGAAGCCGTTCCCGGCGGAAAGCGGGGCGGGACATGATACAGACCGCAAGCTACACCGACATCGGCGGGCGCGGGAAAAACGAGGACTGCGTCCGCATGACCCGGCGCGAAAACGGGCTCTGCCTGGTCGTCGCCGACGGCCTGGGCGGGCACGGCGGGGGCGCGGACGCCTCCTGCGCCGCGGCGGAGCTCATCTGCTCCGGCTGGGACGGCGCGGTCAGTGAGGACGCTCTCGCCGATCTGGTCCGCGCGGCGCACGAGAGGGTGCGCGGGATGCAGACCGCCGTCTGCTCCATGAAGACCACGGTCACGCTGCTGGCGATAAGCGGCATGAAGGCCGCCTGGGCGCACGTGGGCGACTCGCGGATATACCACTTCCTCGACGGCGAGCTGGTGCATCAGACCCGCGACCACAGCGCCTCGCAGATAGCCGTCATGCTCGGGAACATCACGGAGGCCGAGATACGTTTCCACGAGGACCGCAACCGCGTCTACCGCGCCCTCGGTCAGGACGGGGAGCTGAAGGTAGACACGCACTTTGAGCCGCTCAGGCCGGGACGGCACGCATTCCTGCTCTGCACGGACGGGTTCTGGGAATACGTCCTCGAGCGCGAGATGGAAAAGGACCTGGCCGCCTCGTACGGCCCCGAGGACTGGATAGAGCACATGCGCTCCCGGCTCTCGGCGCGCGTGCCCGCGGGGAACGACAACAACTCCGCCGCCGCGGTCTGGGTCGATATGGTCTGATCTTATGGGGGGAAAATGATGAAAAAGAGACTTATGTGCCTGCTTTTGGCCCTGCTGATGCTTGCTCTGCCGCTCTCCGGCTGCGGCTCGGACGGCGGGCGGATAGCCGCCGACTCGCGCTCCGGCGTGGTGCGCATACTCGCGCTGCTGCCCGACCTCACCACCGGCGAGGTCTATTACGCCACCGGCTCCGCCTTCGGCGTGGGCAAGGCGGGCGAGCCCACGGACATCTTCGTCACCAACACGCACGTCGTGCAGGACCTCTATTACACCGAGAGCGGCGCCACTGTGGACGCCCCTGCGGTTAGCGTGTGGATACTCAAAAACGACATGGCCTGGAACCCCGTCACGGGGCTGGACACCAGTCAGGCCATCCCCTGCACGGTGCTCTACGCCTCCTCCGGCATGTACCCGGACTACGCCGTGCTGCGCGCTGGCGAGGCGCCGGAGGGCCGCGTGGCGCTCCCGCTGCTCGCGGATGATGCGGACGTCGCCGTCGGCGACAGCGTCTACGCCCTCGGCTACCCCGGCAGCTCCGACGAGACGGAGGAGGGCAGCTACGGCAGCTCCCTCGTCGCGGACGTGGAAGACGTGACCGTCACCAGCGGCGTCGTCTCCCGCTTCTCCGAGGGCTCCAGCCTGGGCAACACCCGCCTCATCCAGCACGACGCGCAGATCAACCACGGCAACTCCGGCGGCCCGCTCATCGACGAGAGCGGCGCGGTCATCGGCATCAACACCTACGGCATCGGCGGCGACGCCTCCACCGGCGACGTGAACAGCTATTACTCCGTGCGCATCAGCTATGTGCGCGACAAGCTCGACGAGCTGGGCATAAGCTACGACGTCGCGGGCGGCGGCGCCTGGGTGTTCATAGTTATCGGCCTCGTCATTGTCCTCGCTGCGGCGGCCTTCGTGCTCTGGAAAAAGGGCCTCATCCGCTTCTCCCTGCCGAAGCTCCCCAGGCGGAAGGGCAAGGCCTCCGGCATGGGGCTTGACGAGCTGCGCATACAGTGCGTCTCCGGCGCGTTTGCGGGCAAGCGCTTCGCCCTCTCGCCGCAGGTGCGCATGGGCCGCGACCCGACGAAGAACGACCTGGTGTTCCCCGACGGCACCCAGGGCGTCAGCGGCGTGCACTGCGTGCTCATCTACGACTCCGCGGCGGGCTCGCTGTACATCAAGGACCTCGGCTCCACCTTCGGCACCTTTGTGAACGGCGGCAAGCGCCTCGCGCCCAGTCAGGCCATGCCGCTCAATGTGGGCGACCGCTTCTCGCTCGGCTCCGAGCGCGAGAGCTTCATGGTCACGCGAAAGGGCGGTGTGGTGTGATGGATTTCTGCCCGCACTGCATGTACCCCGCCTCCGGCCCCGTCTGCAAGCGCTGCGGCAAGCCCACGAACTGGACGCCCGGCGAGCAGCAGCTCCCGGCCGGGACGATGCTCGACGGCAGCGGCCTGCACCGCTACCTCACCGGCGCGGCCATCGGCCAGGGCGGCTTCGGCATAACCTACATTGCCGTGGAGCCCGACAGCGGCAAGCGCGTCGCGGTCAAGGAGTGCTTCCCCGTCCAGTGCGCCGTGCGCGCGGCGGACGGCAAGCGCGTCGAGCCCAAGCCCGGCATGTCCTCCCAGCTCCAGGGCGCGCTCAACAGCTTTCTCGACGAGGCGCGGCTGCTGGCCAAGCAGACAGAGCTCAAGTCCGTGGTGCAGGTCGAGGACTTCTTCTCCACCAACGGCACGGCCTATCTCGTCATGGAGTACCTCGACGGCGTGACCCTCAGCGACAAGATGAAGGCCGAGGGCCGCCTCCCCGCCCAGCAGCTACTCTCCATGCTCCGGCCGCTGATGGAGGACATAGGCAAGCTCCACGCCTCGGGCATCATCCACCGCGACATCAGCCCGGACAACATCATGTGGATGCCGGATAATACGCTCAAGCTGCTGGACTTCGGCTGCGCGCGCTCGATGGAGGACGGCAGGTCCATGAGCGTGCTGCTCAAGCACGGCTTTGCGCCCGTGGAGCAGTATCAGACGCGCGGCCAGGGGCCCTGGACGGACATATACTCCCTGTGCGCGACGGTATATTACTGCATCACCGGCACGCTGCCCACCTCCGCGGTGGAGCGGCTGGAGGGCGACGCGCTGGTCCCGCCCACGGCGCTGGGCGCGGAGCTCACGCCCCGCGAGGAGACGGCGCTGCTCTGGGGCCTCGCCGTGCAGCCCACGCGCAGGCCGCAGAACATAGAGCTGCTCATCGGCCAGCTCTGCCCAGTGCCCCCCAAGAAGCCTGTCAAGCGCAAAAAGCCCGAAAAGCCAGGCGGCGCCGGCAAGGCTAAGGCCGGGGAGGTCTCCGCCAAGCGCATCATCGGCCTTGCCGCGGCGGCGATAGTGCTCGTCATCGCGCTGGTGCTCATCTTCGGCGAAGACGACGAGCCGAGCTACGGCAGCCCCGCCTATGAGCCGGGCGGCAGCATCCCCGCCGCCTCCGCCTCCCCCACGCCCGAGCCGACGCCGACCTTCACCCCCGTGGACGGCGTCTCCGACGGCGTGGAGTACACGAGCTACGGCGACCACGTGGTCGTCACGGGCTACGAGGGCGCGGCGGAGGACATACTGGCCATTCCCGAGGAAATAGACGGCCTGCCCGTCACCGCCATCGGCGACGAGGCCTTCCGCGGCCAGAGCGCCCTGGACTCGGTCATCATCCCCGGCAGCGTGAAGGAGGTCGGCGACCTGGCCTTTGCGGGCTGCACCTCCCTGCGCATGGTGTTTGCGCGCCGGGACATGGAGATAGGCGGCGGGGTCTTTGAGGGCTGCGACGAGCTGCGCGCGCTCTTCAAGACCAGCGACTTTGACACCGACCTCGCCGACTGGGGCTTTTCCGCCAACGTCGTGTCCTTTGCCATCGGCCAGGACACGGGCGCGGGCGCGCTGGTCATAATCTACGTCACGGACGACGGCGTGGTCTACGGCGTGACCGAGGACGAGTGCGCCGTGGTGCTCGACATCCCCGCCGGGCTCGGCACCGTCACGCTCGCCGACAGCGTGGGCGACTACCCCGTGGTCTGGATGTACGCCGGGGCGCTGGAGAACGCGGACGACGACGTCGAGATCTACCTCGCCGACGGCATGGGCTTCCCCTACGAGATACGCAACGACGCGAACTGGGCCTTCAAGGACGACTGCGGGCCCGACAGCTTCTGCTTCAACTGGTATCTGAGCTGCTATCTCGCCGAGGAGACCAACGACCGCCGCCCCGACGGCGCGGAGGAGGTCGTGCCCGTGCGCGAATACGTAGAGGCCGCGATACAGCGCTCGGAGGAGATCTATTCCACCTATCAGCACGAGCGCCCGGACGGGAGCAAGTTCTCCACCATCTTTGAGGAATACGGCATCAAGATCAGGTACACGACCCAGTGGATAGACCACTTCCCCGTAGACGACCTGGAAGCCGAGCTGCTCGACTGCGCGGAGTCCCTGGTCGACAGGTCCGAGAGCTACGGCGTCTACTATGTCTACATGGGCGCGGCCACCTATTACGGCGGCGACGAGGTGTATCTCTGCCGCCTCGCCGGAGCGGACGATGAAGACGGTTGAAAATGCGGAGAGGAGCCTATATAATGTCAATCAACACTCTGCTTACAGGAGGTGACGGCCTTGAATAGGGAATACTGCCCATACTGCATGACCCCCGTCGGCGAGGACGGCGTGTGCCCCAACTGCGGCCTGACCTCCGGCACATACACGCCGCTGCCCCACCACATCCCGCCCGGGACGGTGCTCATGGGGCGCTATCTCGTCGGCCGCGTGCTCGGCGAGGGCGGCTTCGGCATAACCTACATCGGCTGCGACCTCCGGCTGGAGCTCAAGGTCGCCATAAAGGAATATTTCCCCACGAACTGGGTCGCTCGCCACTCCGAGGTGTCCCTCTCCGTCAACAACTACTCCGGCGCCGAGAGCAGCTACGCCAAGGGCAAGAGCCGCTTTCTCTACGAGGCGCGGACGATGGCGAAGATGGATAAGCAGCCCGAGATCGTCAGCGTGCGCGACTTCTTCGAGCTCAACAACACCGCCTACATCGTCATGGAGTACGTGGACGGCACCACCTTCAAGGAGCTGGTCGCCCAGCGCGGCGGGCGCATCCCGGCGGGCGAGCTGCTGCACCTCATAGAGCCGCTCTTCTCCGCGCTCAGCGCCGTGCACGCCGCGGGGCTAATCCACCGCGACATCAGCCCCGACAACTTGATGCTCGAGCGCGGCAGCGTGCGGCTGCTCGACTTCGGCTGCGCGCGGGAGTCCACGCAGGGCGACGAGACGATGACCATCACGCTCAAGCACGGCTACGCGCCGATTGAGCAATATCAGCACAAGGGCCAGGGCCCCTGGACGGACGTCTACGGCCTCTCGGCCACCATCTACTACTGCCTCACCGGCAAGACCCCGCCCCAGGCGCTCGACCGCCTGATGGACGACGAGATAATCATGCCCCGCCGCCTCGGCGTGGACCTTACGGAAAAGCAGGAGAAGGCCCTGCTGCGCGGCATGGGCATCAAGCAGCACCAGCGCTTCCGCACTGTGGAGGAGCTGCACACCGCGCTCTATGAGGGCGTGGACGTCCCCGCGCCGGAGCCGGAGCTTCCGGAGGAGCCGGAGCCTGAAAAGGAGCCGGTGACGCCCGCCGAGCCCGAGCCCGAAGTTCGCACCGGCCCGATCGAGAGCCCCGCGCGCCGCGTGGGGGCCGGGCGCCGCGCCGTTCTCGGCGCAGTGCTGGGGCTGGTCGCCGCGGCGGGCATACTCGGTCTCATCTTCCTGCCGCGCGGCGGCGAGGAGGAGCCGGTCACGACCGATGCGGGCGCAGCAGTGTCCGCCGCCCCCGTGGGATGGAACGGCCCAGGGCGCGACGAGCTCTTTGCCAACGCTCAGGTGGCCGCAGACGAGGAAACGCTCGCCGCGCTGCTCGCAGACGAGGGCGTCGAGGCCGTGAGCCTGAGCGGCGATTTCCAGGCGAACCGGTCCTTCACCATAAATAAGCCCCTGCTCGTGCCCGGGGACGCCTCGGCCGTTTTCACCTGCTCGGTGGAGCTCACTGAGGGCGGCGTGCTCTGGGCAGGCGGCCTTGTGGACGGCAGCGTTGTGGTCAACGGCGGCACTGTCGTGGCCGACACGGGAGGCCAGGTATACGGCTCGCTCGTCCTGCTCGGCAGCGGCGGTCTTGTGCGTCAGGGCGGCGCCGTCAGCGAGGACATATACGAGCTGCCCCTCGATGAGCTCTTTGCCGGCGCCGTGAGCGTCGCCAGCGAGGATGAGCTCCGCGCCGCCTGTGAAAACGGCGGGGTCAGCGCAATACGCATAGAGGGCGACATCGCGATATCCGAGGATCTGACGGCTGGTGTGCCCGTCCTGGTCGCCGAGGGCGTGAGCCTCGCATCCGAATCAGGCACGCAGGTGTTCTTGGTGGAGGGCGCGCCGCTGGTGAACGACGGCACGGTGGAGTGCAGCCTCCAGCTCGGCGGGGAGTCCCCACTGCTGCTCAACCGCGGCGAGCTGCACCAGCCGGACGGCATATGGCTCGAAGGCTCCGACAGCGGCGAGTGTACGTTCATAAATCTCGGCAGCGCCGAGCTCGGCGGCTATAACGCCATGTGGTGCCGCCTCCTCAACTACGGCAGCCTCACCGCCTCCGGCAGCGAGGAGGAGCCCGGCACTCTGGGCTTGGGCAGCGGCACTGTCTCAAATTTCGGCAGCGTCAGCGTCGGCGAAAACTGCGTCCTCATGTCCGGCGGCTTCATCGATAACCACGGTGAGCTCACGATAGGCGGCGTTCTTGAAAACTACGGCTCCGTCAACAGCACGTTCGGCAGCATAGAGCTGCTCTCCGGCGGCATGGTGGAAAACCGCGGGCTCATCGACATGTACGACGTCAGCACCCTGACCGTCAACGAGGGCGCGCAGCTGAATACTGTGGAGGGCGTGCTGCTTTACCGCAGCAACTGCTCCCAGATCGTCGGCGAGATAGACGGCCGGGTGTGGGAGGTCAGCTTTGAGCTCATCGACGACGTGCCCATGCATTCCGTGACCACCGAGGCCGAGCTTCTGGGCGCGCTGGCGGACGAGAGCATACGCTCCGTCGTGATAAGCGGCGACCTCACGCTCACGCGGCCGCTGACCGTCACAAAGCCGGTGTACGTCCCAGCCGGCAGCTCCCTCACCGTTCCCGAGGGCGAGGCCGTCACCGTGGACGGCAGCATATTCGTTGTGAACGGCCGCGTGGTCTCAGACGGCATCGACGTCGTGAACGGCGGCATGCTCGAGGTGATCGGCGAGTGGACGGCCCACAACAGCGGCGGCGCCGCGCTGAACCTCACCGGCGGCTCCTGGGCATACTCGCGCATGTGCGGCATGTCCGTCTCCGAGCTGACGCTCAGCGAAAACTCCATGGCCGTCTACGCCAGCGGCGAAATGAGCATGCTCCGCAGCATAGACCTCAGCGGCGGCAGCTTCCTTGTCCTGAACGGCGAGGCGCTCATATCCGACAGTCTGGAAGCCGCGGTCAGTGATTCCACAGTGATACAGCTAAGCGACGCGGAGCTCGGCGGCTCGGCCTCCATCGTGCTGAGCAGGACTTCCCTTTACTCACAGTGCGGCTGGCTCACGCTGCTCGACGGCGGCGCGATGAACGTCCAGAGCGGCGCGCGCCTCGCCTCCTTCGGAGGCCGCCTCGTCCTCGAGCCGGGCTCTGAGCTGCTCAACGGCGGGAGCTTTTCAGTCTACGGCTTCAGCGACACCTATCGGGATGTGGTGAACGGCAGCCTGGAAAACCGCGGCAGCATGTTCCTCACCCAGCCCATAGATGTCTCCGGCACCTTCACGAACAAGGGCCGGATATACTCCGCCATAGTCCCGGCGGCCGGCACGTTCTCGATATCGAGCGGCGCAGTGGTCGAGGGCATAGACAACATCGAGCCCTGGCCGGAAGGCTGACGCCACAACAAACGCAAAAAGCCCCGGAACGCTGTGCGTTCCGGGGCCTCTTTTTTCACTGGTCTGCAAAGATGTGCTCGATGACCTTTTCCATCCGCTCGCTCATGGACTCCTCATACGCGGTGACGGCGTAGAGGACCAGCCAGTCCGTGGCGTTTCGCGGGTCAAGCTGCGGCATGCCGCAGTCGGTTAGGATGGCGTTGAGGGCGAACCAGTGGTCGTCCAGGCGCTCGCGCGGCGTGAGGTAGTCCTCGTCCGTCTCGCGGTATTCGCCGTCCACGACGTTCTCGGTGATGACGTAGAGCAGCAGCAAAAGCTTGCGCGGCACGTCGGCCCTGCGGTTGCGGATGTTCTTGAGCGCCGTGGTGTTCGGCCAGTTGTATTTTATGAGGCGCTGCACCACGCTCCAGCCGCATTTGCTCCGGCTGGAGGGCATGCTCATGGAGAAATAGAGCTCCATGATGGCCTCCATGGAGTAGTCCGGCTCCTCCAGGCCGGTCCAGGCCGGGACGGGGTGGATGAGGCGGTCGAGATAGCGGCGGAAATAGCCGTAGGCCCGCATGTGCAGCGCGCCGAAGCTGCCCAGATTGGCTATGTAGCACTCGCGCAGCTCCGCGGTGGAGTGCACCTGCAAAAAGGCGCTCTGCAGCTCGTGCGTGAGGTGCGAGGAGGCGTTTTCCGGCAGGGCGTCGAGCCTCGGCATCTCCGGCAAGGCCTCGAAGAAGTCCCGCGCCCCGGCATAGGTGCCGCCGTTGCGCAGAAACCAGGCGTAGATGACGTCGCGCCCGTTGCGGTAGTGGATGCCGTAGTCGGTGCAGACGCCGAGCAGGCGGTTGGTCTGCGCCTCGGAGAGGTCCAGCGCAAAGGCGATGCGGAACACGTCCTCGCGCTTTGTGGGCCTGGAGAGGCCGTTCATCCAGTTCCGGACGGTGCGGGAGACGCTCTCCGGGTTGGCCCCCGGCTCCGCCGCCAGCAGCGCCGCCGTGAGGCGCGGCTGCAGGTCCGGCTGCTGGTACAGGCTGCGCAGCACCTCGTCAAAGCCGCGGAGCCGAAACTCGCCCTCCTGCAGATATCTGGCAGCCATAGCCGGGGTCATATCCCCCGAGCTGAGCCGCTCATATTCGTTCTCCGAGAGCAGAGTAAGTTCCAGGCCCACGCACATCACCCAACACACAGTTTTTCATAATAATACAATTATAACCATATGCAGCCGTATGTCAATGAAATATAGCGCATAATTCCCGCATTCTCCGCAGAAAACTTTCGCCCGGCGGCGGGAGCGCAAACTGCGCATTGCATTGGCGGCGAGGATGCAATATACTTTTTCCAGATGGGAAAGGGTGGGTAGCGGATGGAGCTCAAAAAGATATGGATGTCGCCGGACACGGGCAGGGGCAGCCGGTTCGCGCGGCGCACGGTCGGCGGCGTTCTTGGGATAGCCCTGCTCATGCTGCTGCTCATCGGCGGCGGAATCTGGCTGTCCTTTCGGTTCGGCCTGCCGCGGGAGCTCTTTGCCGCCGTGCTCTGCTTCGGCGTGACGGCGCTGGCTGCGGCGCTGGCCGTGCTGCTGGGGCGGCGCAGCCTGCAGGACGCCACGGTCTTTTTTCTCACGGCGGATGACCGGCTCTATGCTCTCGACGCCAGAGGAGCGGTGCGCTTCGGGCACGGGGCTGTGGGCTTCGCTGCCGGGGCGGCTGAGGTGCAGGAGCTCCTGCGCGGCATTGCCGACGGGCGCAGTCTGCCCTCGTCCGCCGACGAGCTGCTCAAGGTCGAGCGGCTCAGGGAAAATCGTAGCCACTATGTAATAAAGTGCCGGGTGCGCCGCCGGGGCGGGCGGGTCTTCACACGCGCATACTTCCTCGTCAAGGGCTATGAGGACGAGGACGAGCTGCTGCGTCAGCTGGAGCTCCGGCGCCGCTGGGATGCTGAGCTCGAGTTCGCCGAGAGCCGGACGCCCCTCCGCCTGCTCATCTGCGTGCTGGTCTTTGCAGGCTTTGCCGCGCTGTGCGTGTTCAGCCACCCCGCTGTCGCCCGGCTGCCGGAGGGCATCTACTTCCCCTGCCTTGCCGCCGCGTTTGCGGCGCTCTTCGGCGCGGTGTATTTCGGCATTCTCCTGCGCCTGGGAGAGTGAGCGCTCCGGGAACAAAAATCCCGCGGAGGGAGACCTCCGCGGGATTTTTTATATTCACATCCGGTTCTCGTCGCCCCAGGTACACATCTGGTCCAGTATCGGGATGAGCGAGCGGCCGCGGTCGGTGAGGCTGTACTCCACCTTCGGAGGTATCTGCGGATACTCCTCGCGGTGGACCAGGCCGTCGGCCTCCAGCTCCTTGAGCGTGGCGCTCAGCGTCTTGTAGGAGATGGTGCGTATGTACTTCTTGAGCTCGTTGAAGCGCACCACGCCGAAATCCATCAGCGCGTAGAGGATGAACATCTTGTACTTCCCCTGTATCAGCGACATCGTGTAGCTGAAGCCCGTCTCCTCGAGTTTGGCGTCCTGAATGCAGTTCTTCTCCATATTGCTCTCCTTCAGCGCAGTATATTACCTGATTGTAAGTATCGCACTTTGATGTGCGTACTTGTAAAATCTACAATTCCAGATATGATTATAGTATCCTTTAAACCCAAAGTCAACCAAACGCAAAAAGAGCTGCATCAACTATGAAAAACTTTGGAGTAAAGCCCTACCTCTTCCCGATGCCCACCTACATGATTGGCACCTACAACGAGGACGACAGCGTGGACGTCATGATGATGGCCTGGGGCGGCATCTGCGCCGAGGACATGGTCGCGCTCAACCTGGAGTCCGAGCACAAGACCGTTGTGAACCTCGAGGCGAGGCGGGCCTTCACGCTGGCGGTGCCCGGCGTTGAAACGCTGGAGCAGTCCGACTTCCTCGGCATAGCCACGGCCAACAAGACGGCCGACAAGTTCGCGCGCAGCGGCCTGCACGCCGTCAAGAGCGAGCGCGTCGACGCCCCCGTCATCACCGAGTATCCTCTCACCCTCGAGTGCGAGGTGGTGGAGATGCAGAACCAGCCCTACGGCCGTACTCACCTGACCATGATCCAAAAAGTCCAGTATTCATGCGGGTTTTCGGGCTTCCATCTCTCAGTAAACCCATAGGTAAACCCACGAAATCGCGAAATTTTTGGTGCCGTTTAACGCAGCCCGAATGCAGCATTCACAACGCTGCTTAATTCTTCTGGTTTATTATACTTGACTTTCGCATAGATGTCCATAGTCGTTTTGCTGTTCTCATGGCCTGCCAGATACTGCACCGTCTTAGGATCAACACCTTTGTAAATCAGATTGGTGATATAGGTGTGCCGCAGCATGTGCGGAGTCACCTTGAAGTCCATCGTATACACCAGCTTGGGATTATTCGGCTGATGCTCACCAAGCCTTGGCTTTATTCTATGCTTGATGGACTGTCCATTTACATAAGTGTAATAACAGCGTTCTGCGGTAGAACGGACTGTTATGTACTTCCAGGCCCTCACAAACTGTGTTTCCGTCAAAACAGTTCCCTTCGAATTCGAGATCACATATTCCGATTCTGATTTTTCCCTTGCTTCCTTGAGACAGGCTACCAGGCATTTGGGAATCGGAACATCTCGCTTCGCTGCCGGAGTCTTCAAAAGTGTGTTGACTACCGGTGCACCGCCTTCTACGTGCCATGCACGCCTTACGGAAATGTACGGTGTTTTTTCATCCAGGAATACACAGTCCCATTTCAATCCGAGAATCTCTTCTCTACGCAGTCCCGCGTACAAGCCGATCATCACGAAAACATACGGTGGAAGCTCACGAATGCTATCCAGCAAAATGGCAGTCTGTTCATCCGTCAAAGCTTCGCGCCGTTTCGCAGGCTTTCCGCCTCTTGCACAAATCGTTTTGGATGGATTTTCTTTGATCACCTTGCTCTCTTCTGCCGAATTAAAAATGTTCTTAATCAGCATATTGAGCTGGCCATACATTCCGGAAGAACCTTTTGATAGCGGAACCATCAGCAGCCGCAGGTCATCTGTGGTCACCTCATCCATATACATCTGTCCAATCGGCCCCACGATGTACCGATTCACCATCCGCTCGTATCCCTCCAACGTATTGGTTCTTACCGTTCCAGACCGCATCAGCAGCCATTTTTCGCAGTACTCTTCCACGGTCGGATTCTCTCTGTGGAAAACCACTTCTGCAATTTTCTTCTGGGCATCTTCCACCCGGTCATATAATTCTTCGCGTGTCAGCCCATAAATCGCCACTCTCTTTCCGTCTGCATCTGTAATCCGGGTGCGGTAATACTGTACCCCTTTCATCATCACTGTTCCGTATTCCGGAAGTTCAGCAGGGCGCTTTTTTCCTTTAGCCATGTGTTCTCCTCCTCGTCTATCTTCATACATTGGGTGTTGCTACTCTTATTATCATGGCGTACACCACTTCCTTCAAGGATGTCGAATGTATGTAAAAAGGGCAGGGATTTTTGACCATCCCTGCCCCAAGTTTTTTCTGATTTACTCTTAATCCCACGATGCAAAAGCATCTTCAAGCACTCCTGCGAGCTGCTCTGGGCGATTATATTTCACCTTGGCGTAAATATCCATGGTGATCTTGCTGCTTTCATGACCGGCAAGATACTGAACTGTCTTCGGATCAACCGAAGCATGAATCAGATTCGTAATATAGGTGTGCCGCAGCTGATGTGGAGTCACCTCAAAGTCCAGACTGTAAACCACATTTCCATTGTGTGCTGCCTTTTGTCCCAGAACCGGCTTCACTGTATGCTTTACCCTCTTGCCATCTTCATAGCGATAATAGCAGCGTTCCTTGGTGGTACGGGTTACGATATATTGCCATAATCTCTTGAACTGCGTATAGGACAAAGGGTCTCCATCCCGGTTTGCAACCACATAATCCGATGTTGATGTCTTCTTCGCCTCTCTCAGACATTCCAGAAGATTGTCCGGAAGTGGGACGTTCCGATGCGCTGCCTTTGTTTTCAGCTCTGTCAGAATCACCGGACGATTATGCTCCGTATGCCAGGCTCTCCGAACGGTAAGGTACGGAGCCTCGCAATCAAGATACACCGAATCCCATTGAAGTCCGAGGATTTCTTCTCTCCGCAATCCTGCGTACAGCCCCAGCATCACAAACACATACGGCGGCAAGCCGTAAATGGCATCCAGCAGCTTATCCACCTGCTCATCCGTAAGCGGGAGGCGGTCCTTCTGGGGAATCCCTCCCACATTCTTCTTCAGATAGATGGTCGGATTCTCATCAATGATCTTGCTCTCCATTGCTGCCGTAAAAATACACTTATATATAACGTTCACCGATTTGTACACGGATGCCGACTTTTTTGATGCCGCCAGCAGTGCCAGGCGAATGTCATCTGCTGTTACATCTCCCATATGCATATCGCCCAATGGCTTAATGATGTAGTTCTTCACTTTCGATGTATAGTCAATCAGCGTTGTCATCCTGATCTGTGCCGACTGCATCAGCAGCCA
>UQYT01000005.1 GCA_900545405.1 uncultured Eubacteriales bacterium
CAGTCTTTGTCCCTGCAAGAATCATAGATCTTCTTGGTGTGGACGCAGACGGCTTCCCGGATACAGGCCGAGCTGTCCACCGGGCCGGGCAAAACCCTGTCTGCCATGTTGTTTCCTCCTCTGAGAAGATTTGAAGCGGACTTCAATACAGTCTATGCGCCGCCCCGCCGCTTGTGAAAATAAATAATCTGTACCGCGGCGCGAATGTGTGGTATAATAACTCACAAGCTGTTGACCGGCGCGGAAGGGAGGACGAAAATATGGACAACTTCGGTTTTATTCACGGGGAGCTGGACACCAAGATACTCATCCTCTTCATCCTCCGCCGCCTGCCGAGGCCGGTGGACGCGGACACGCTGGCGGAGCTCTGCTTCTGCGACACGGGCGTGAGCTGGTTTGACTACTCCCAGTGCCTCGCCGACCTCGTGGACAACGGCCACATCGACAAGCTGGAGAACAGCCGCTACATGATAACCGAAAAGGGCATCCGCAACTGCGAGGCCGCGGAGACCAGCCTGCCGTTTTCCGTCCGCTCCAAGGCCGAGCGGCTGATAAAGCCCATCGCCGCCCAGATGCGGCGCGATGCGCTCATCGTTGCCGAGCACACGGTGGAGAAAAACGGCTGCTTTGTCAAGCTCTCGCTCTCGGACGGCGAGGGGGATATAATAAACATGACCGTCCTCGTCTCGGACGAGTCCTGCGCCAAGGATATAGAAAAGCGCTTTCGCCGCGACGCGGAGATCATGTATGGCAAGATAGTAAACTTACTGACGGATGGAGCGTTGGACAAATGAACACAGTTATACCCGAAGGCTACAAGAGCATACTCTCGGTCTACGACACGCAGAAGGCGATCGGCCTGATGAAGCGCCTCTTTGAGGACCGCTTTGCCGCCGTGCTGAACCTCTTCCGCGTCTCCGCCCCGCTGTTTGTGGACGGCAGGAGCGGCATAAACGACAACCTCAACGGCTGGGAGCGCCCGGTCGACTTCGACATAAAGCGCACCGGCACTCACGCCCAGGTGGTGCAGTCCCTCGCCAAGTGGAAGCGCCTCGCGCTCAAGCGCTACGACTTCTACCCCGGCAAGGGCATCTACGCGGACATGAACGCCATACGCCGCGACGAGGACGAGCTGGACAACCTCCACTCCGTCTATGTCGACCAGTGGGACTGGGAGAAGATAATCCTCCCCGAAAACCGCAACCTCGACTACCTCAAGAGCACCGTCATGGACATCGTAGGCGCTATGTGCGACACGCAGGACACCCTCCAGGCCATCTACCCGGCGCTGACCAGCCTGGGCAAGATACAGCGCACCGTGACCTTCGTGACGGCCCAGGAGCTGGAGGACCGCTGGCCCGACCTCACGCCAAAGCAGCGCGAGCACGAGTTCCTCAAGGAGCACGGCACCGCCTTCATAATCGGCATCGGCGCCCCGCTCAAGTCCGGCAAGCCGCACGACGGCCGCTCGCCCGACTATGACGACTGGAGCCTCAACGGCGACATCCTCGTCTGGTACGAGCCGCTCGACTGCGCCTTTGAGCTCTCGAGCATGGGCATCCGAGTGGACCCCGCCGCGCTGGACCGCCAGCTCACCATGGCCGGCTGCGACGACAGGCGCGAGCTCATGTACCACAAGATGCTCCTCAACGGCGAGCTGCCCCTCACCATCGGCGGCGGCATCGGCCAGTCGCGCATGTCGATGCTCATGCTCGGCAAGGCGCACATAGGCGAGGTCCAGGCCTCCGTCTGGGACGAGGATACCATAGAAAAGTGCAAGGCGGCGGGCATCATGCTGCTTTGACGCAAATGCTGGCGAACAGGAGCGTGAAAACGCTCCTGTTTTTTGCGTTAAATTGTTAAATATTCCGACTTGACAAAGCGTGTATATGTGGTACAATTTAACAAAAAACAAGTACAAGACCTGAGCACAAAAGGGCCAGTGCCTACCCTGATCCGGGACCACGGGTGGCGGCCCGCCTGTGGCCGCCGCTCTTGTCCGACCGCCGGACTCCCTCCAGTCCGGCGGTTTTTACGTCTCAAAATGCAAGACAATGAAAGCCGTCTTGCATTAATGCATATATATCTACGCGATATCGCCGCTTATGCAAGAAAATATTCTGCAATTTGCAAAGATTACACTTGCAAAATTCATTTCAGCTGTTATAATGGGTGCAGACTCTTGGAGAGGAGCAGCGGCATGATAGAGCTCAACAGCAAAAACAACGTCCTGATGGAATGCGAGTACAAGTACAGCCTTCAGGACCGGGAGACGGGAAACCTGTACCGTGACATGTTCCCCTATGAGGAGGTGCCTAAGTGCACCTTCAATTTTCGTCTGACCCCGGCGAACCCGCCGGAGCACATCTGGATAACGGACACCACCTTCCGCGACGGACAGCAGAGCCGCGCGCCCTATGAGCCGGAGCAGATAGTGGAGCTGTTCAAGATGCTGCACAAGCTGGGCGGACCCAAGGGGATAATCCGACAGTCGGAGTTTTTCGTGTACAGCGAGCGCGACAGAAAGGCGCTGCGCATGTGCCAGGACCTCGGCTACGAGTTCCCGGAGATAACGGGCTGGATACGCGCCAGCCGCGAGGACTTCAAACTCGCGCGGGACCTCGGCCTGAAGGAGTGCGGCATACTTGTCAGCTGCTCGGACTACCACATATACAAAAAGCTCAAAAAGACCCGCCGCGAGGCGGTGGACGGCTACCTGGCCGTCATAAAGGACGCGCTGGACGCGGGCATCCACCCTCGCTGCCACTTTGAGGACATCACGCGCGCGGACTTCTACGGCTTCGTCGTGCCCTTTGCGCACGAGATAAGCGATCTCATGCAGCAGAGCGGCCTGCCCATCAAGATACGCGCCTGCGACACGATGGGTTACGGCGTGCCCTACGCCGGCGCCTCCATGCCCCGCAGCGTGCCCGGCATAGTCTACGGCCTGCGCAACTACGGCGGCTTCCCGGCGGAGCTGCTGGAGTGGCACGGGCACAACGACTTCTACAAGGCCGTTGTGAACTCCGCCACGGCATGGCTCTACGGCGCGGCGTCGGTAAACTGCTCGCTGCTCGGCATAGGCGAGCGCACGGGCAACACCCCGCTGGAGGCCATGGTCATCGAGTACGCCCAGCTGCGCGGCACGATGGATGGCATGGACCCGACCGTCATCCGCGACATCGCCGACTACTACGAAAAGGTCATCGGCTACCACATCCCCGAGAACACCCCCTTCGTCGGCGCGAACTTCAACACTACCCAGGCCGGCATCCACGCGGACGGCCTGCTGAAGGACGAGGAGATATACAGCATCTTCGACACCCGCAAGATACTCAAGAGCCCGCCGAGGGTCGGCATCTCCCGCAACTCCGGCGCGGCCGGGATAGCCGTCTGGCTCTCGCAGAAGCTGGGCAAGCCGGTTGCCAAGACCGAGCCCATTGTCCACGCGCTCAAGGACTGGGTGGACGCCCAGTACGAGGGCGGGCGCGTCACCAACATAGGCGACGGCGAGCTCTGGGACGTATATCAAATGCAGATGGAGGCGTAAACCACATGAACGTAGCACAGAAACTGATAGCTTCACACCTCGTGACCGGGGACCTCACCCCGGGCAGCGAGATATCCATAAGGATAGACCAGACCCTGACGCAGGACTCCACCGGCACGATGGCCTACCTCCAGCTGGAGGCCATGGGCGTCGACAAGGCCCGCACCAAGCGCTCAGTCGCGTACATAGACCACAACATGCTCCAGTCCGGCAGCGAGAATGCGGACGACCACAAGTACATCCAGACTGTCGCGGCAAAGCACGGCATCTGGTTCTCGCGTCCCGGCAACGGCATCTGCCACCAGGTCCACCTGGAGCGCTTCTCCGTGCCCGGCCAGACCCTGCTCGGCTCGGACAGCCACACGCCCACCTGCGGCGCGGCGGGCATGCTCGCCATCGGCGCGGGCGGCCTGGACGTCGCGGTCGCCATGGGCGGCGGCGCGTATTATCTGACCATGCCGAAGGTCTGCCACGTCGTGCTCACCGGCGAGCTCAACCCAATGGTCTCCGCCAAGGACGTCATCCTCGAGGTCCTGCGCCGCCTGACCGTCAAGGGCGGCGTCGGCAAGATAATGGAGTACGGCGGCCCCGGCGTCGAGACCCTGTCCGTCCCGATGCGCGCGACCATCGCCAACATGGGCGCCGAGCTCGGCGCGACCACCACCGTGTTCCCGAGCGACCGCCGCACCTTTGAATTCTTCGCCGCGCGCGGCCGCCGCGCCGATTGGGCTCCGCTGACCGCCGACGAGGACGCGGAGTATGACGAGGAGATCACCATCGACCTCAGCGCGCTGCACCCGCTGGCTGCCCAGCCGCACTCGCCCGACAACGTCGTGCCCATCAGCGAGATCGCGGGCCTCAAGGTCGACCAGGTCTGCATCGGCAGCTGCACCAACTCCAGCTTCTGCGACCTCATGCGCGTTGCCGGCATACTCGAGGGCCGCCACGTGGCCGAGAACGTCAGCCTGACCATCTCCCCGGGCTCCCGCCAGGTACTCAAGGCCCTCGCCAACAACGGCGCGCTCGGCACGCTGGTCACCGCGGGCGCCAGGATACTCGAGTGCGCCTGCGGCCCCTGCATCGGCATGGGCCAGGCCCCGGCCACCGGCGCTGTCAGCCTGCGCACCTTCAACCGCAACTTCTACGGCCGCAGCGGCACCCCGAGCGCCAACGTCTACCTAGTCAGCCCAGAGGCCGCGGCCGTGTCCGCCGTCACCGGCGTGCTCACCGACCCCGAGACCTACGGGCTCAAGCCCATGTACGACGTGCCCGAGCACTTCGAGATCGACGACGGCATGCTCGTCGTCCCGCCCGAGGACGGCAGCGGCGTAGAGGTCGTGCGCGGCCCGAACATCAAGCCCTTCCCGAAGGCCGCGCCTCCCGCCGAGACGCTCTCCGGCAAGGCGCTCATAAAGCTCGGCGACAACATCACCACCGACCACATCATGCCCTCGAACGCCAAGCTGCTGCCCTTCCGCTCCAACGTGCCCTACCTCGCGGGCTTCTGCCTCGCGCCCTGCGACGAGGGCTTCGCCGAGCGCGCAAAGGCCAACGGCGGCGGCTTCATCGTCGCGGGCGGCAACTACGGCCAAGGCTCCAGCCGTGAGCACGCCGCGCTCGCCCCGCTGTATCTGGGCGTCAAGGCCGTGCTGGCCAAGAGCTTTGCGCGCATCCACCGCGCCAACCTCATGAACAACGGCATCCTGCCGCTCGAGTTCACCGACGAGGCCGACTACGACGCCATCGCCCCGGACGACGAGATAGTCATCGAGAACGCCCCGGCGCAGATCGCCGCCGCGGCGGAGGGCGAGTGCGTCAACGTCAGGGCCGGCGGCCGCGAGCTCAAGATGAAGCTCGTGATAACGCCGCGCCAGCGCGATATACTGCTTGCGGGCGGACTGCTCAACTATACAAAGGCGCACAGGGAGGACTGAAAAATGGCACACAACGTAACGCTGATACCCGGAGACGGCATAGGCCCCGAGGTCGCGATGGCGGCCAAGCGCGTAGTGGACGCTTCCGGAGCAGAGATAAACTGGCACGTCGTAGACGCCGGCGAGAGCCAGATGGAGAAGTACGGCACCCCGCTGCCGCAGCACGTGCTCGACAGCGTCCGCGCCGACGGCATAGCGCTCAAGGGCCCTATCACCACCCCGATAGGCGTGGGCTTCAGGAGCGTGAACGTGGCGCTGCGCAAGGAGTTTGACCTCTACGCCAACGTGCGCCCCGCGCGCACCTTCAAGGGAGTCGAGAGCCGGTATGAGAACGTCGACCTCGTCGTAGTGCGTGAGAACACCGAGGACCTCTACGCCGGCATCGAGCACAAGATAGGCGACGTCGCGGCCGAGAGCATCAAGCTCATCACCCGCGCGGGCAGCGAGCGCATCGCGCGCTTCGCCTTTGATTACGCCGTCAAGAACGGCCGAAAGAAGGTCACCTGCGTCCACAAGGCGAACATCATGAAGCTCTCCGACGGCCTCTTCCTCGACGTCTGCCGCGGCGTGGCGGCGGAGTATCCGCAGATAGAGTTCGAGGACAAGATCGTGGACGCGCTGTGCATGCAGCTCGTGCAGCACCCGGAGACCTTCGACGTGCTGGTGCTGCCCAACCTGTACGGCGACATCGTCAGCGACCTCTGCGCCGGGCTGGTCGGCGGCCTGGGCCTCGCGCCGAGCGCCAACATCGGCAAGAACGCGGCCATATTCGAGGCCGTGCACGGCAGCGCGCCGAAGCACGCGGGCCTCAACGACGCCAACCCCACGGCGCTCATCCTCTCGGCGGTCCTGATGCTCCGCCACCTCGGCGAGAGCGCGGCCGCGGACAGGATAGAGACCGCGGTGCTCGCGCTGCTGGCTGAGGGCAAGAGCGTCACCCACGACCTCGGCGGCAACCTGGGCACCAGCGAATTCGCCGACGCCGTCATCGCAAAAATGTCTTGCAAGACCTGAAGCAGTGTGCTATACTATTCAGGCATTGCGGGTGTAGTTCAATGGCAGAACATCAGCTTCCCAAGCTGAATACGAGGGTTCGATTCCCTTCACCCGCTCCAGTCAGAGACCGCGCTTCGGTGCGGCCTCTTTTTGCTTCCGGCGGAGACGGACTGCAAAATATTGCTGTTTTTAAAGAGATTATTGCATTGGAAAGCAGCTCGTAATAAAATGTTGAAGATTTATTTCCCAAGAAAGGAGAACATAAAATGTCAGAGAAAGAGAACAAAGGCACCCTTCCGGAAGAGAAGACCGAGGTGGTCTCGGACGAGAAGCTCAAGGACGTCGCAGGCGGAATACTGTTTTCTGCTGAGAATATACACAGGCCCATGCCCGGCTCGAAAGAGGACAAGAAATAAGTGACTCAGCCGCACCGGGGCGGCTGACGCCCCGGTACCTTTCCGCCGGAGAGGTGTGAACAGATGAAGAAGAAAAGACTGCGCGCCCTGGCCGCGATGCTGTGCCTGGCCGTATTCGGCTGCACGCTGAGCGGCTGCGCCGCGGACGCCGCATCCAGGCAGCTCGACTTTGACGAGTGGACGACCTGGGACATCAGCACCCCGCTCTCGCTGAGCGCGGACTACTTTCTCACAGAATACACGGACGCTGACAAGATCTGGCGCTACGACTCCGCCGGCGACTGTCTCATGTCCATGCGCTACGGCTATTAGGACGCCATAGCGATAGACTCGCTGTACGCTCTCTCGATGCTGGCCGAGCAGTCCGACCTCGAGCTCTGCCCGGAGCCGATCGGTACGGACTCCATCGTGGCCTACGTCACGAACAGCCGCGCAGACGTGCAGCAGCAGATGAACGAGTACATTCCGGTCTACCGCAGCAGCGAGGCCTATGCTGACCTCGTGCGGCGGGCCAATATATATGAATTCGTCCCCGACACGGAGATACCCGTGGTCGAGGACGGCCCCATCCTCCGCGTCGCCATAGACACGAGCTTCGGCAACTATCCGTACACCTACTATGACTTCGTCTCCGGCGAGCCGCAGGGCGTGGACATAGAGTTCATAAAGCACTTTGCCGCCGAGTACGGCTACACCGTCGAGTGGTTCGACGGCAGCTGGGACGCCTGCTCCATAGCCGTCACCAGCGGCGAGGTGGACGTCTTCGTCTGCGCGATATCGCAGTATTACGCCGAGGGGATAGAATTTTCGCAGGTCTGCCTGAGCACCGATCCATACTACGACCTGGAGCTGGTGCTCATAGTCCAAAAGGGCAGCCTGCGGCAGGAGGGGGAGAGCTGATGGAGCTCATTGAATACATCAAAAAGGCGATATACATAAACCTCATCTATGAGGACCGGTACGAGCTGATACTCTCCGGCCTGAAGGCGACGCTCATACTGACGATCGTGAGCTTCGTGGCGGGCACGCTGCTGGGCATGGCCTTCTGCGCGGGCAAGGGCAGCCGGAACCGCGTCGTGCGCACGGTGTGCAGGCTGTTCACGCAGCTGATGGTCAAGCTCCCGCCGTTGGTGCTGCTTATGATATTCGCCTACCTCATCTTCGTCAACAGCAGCCTGACCCCGGTGGCCATAGCGGTGGTGACCTTCACGCTCAAATGCGCCTCGCACCTGGCGGAGATGTTCCGCACGGCGGTGGACTCCGTGTCCCCGGGCGAGGTGGAGGCCGCGCGGACGCTGGGCTATTCCAGGCGGCAGGCGTTTTTCCGCGTGGTGTTCCCGCAGGCGCTGCATCAGGTGATGCCGCTCTACAAGACCCAGTTCGTGCTGACCATGCAGGACACCTCCGTCGTCAGCCTGCTGGCCATCGAGGACATGGCCCGCGCCGTGACGGTCATCAGCTCCCGTACGATGGACCCGGTGGTCGCGCTGGTCATTACCTCGATAGTCTACCTGCTGCTCGGCTTCATAGCCAACCGCATGCTGAGCCTGGCCGACCGCAGCAAGCACCTTTACAGCGGGGAGGCGGCACAATGGCAATGATACACATAGAGGACCTGTGCAAGAGCTACGGCGACAACCTGGTCTTCAAAAACGTGAACGCGGACATCGAAAAGGGCGACTGCGTCTGCATAATTGGTCCCTCCGGCTGCGGCAAGAGCACCTTCCTGCGCTGCCTGAACCGTCTGGAGCAGCCGAGCACCGGCCGCGTGTTCATAGACGGCGAGGAGATAACCGCAAAGAAGGCGCCGCTGGACAAAATACGCCGCAAAATGGGCATGGTCTACCAGACCTTCAACCTCTTCTCGCACAAGACGATACTTGAGAACGTGATGATGGCGCCGATGCAGCTCGGCGGCCTCTCGAAGAAGGAGGCCTATGAGCTGGCCATGGACTGCCTCTCCCAGGTGGGCATGGCGGAGCGCGCGGACTATATGCCGCAGCAGCTCTCGGGCGGGCAGAAGCAGCGCGCCGCGATAGCCCGCTGCGTGGCGATGCGCCCCGGAGATCATACTCTTTGACGAGCCGACCTCCGCGCTGGACCCCACGATGGTGGACGAGGTGCTGGCCGTCATCCGCCGGCTGGTGAACCGCGGCCTGACCTGCGTCATCGTGACCCACGAGATGAATTTTGCCCGCACCATAAGCCCCAAGATAATCTACATGGACGAGAAGGGCATCTACGAGATGGGCTCGCCGTCGCAGATATTCGACGCGCCGCAGCGGGAAAAGACCCGCGCCTTCATAAACCGCCTGAAGACCTTCCACCGCACCATAACCGACCGGAACTTCGACATTTACGAGCTCAACTCCGCCGCCGTGGAGTTCTGCCGCAGGCAGTACGCCTCGGAAAAGCAGATCTACCGCGTGCAGCTGGTGCTCGAGGAGATGCTGCTTAACATCATCCTGCCGCAGCTCGAGGACGGGAAAATAGCCGTGGACGTCACGGTGGAGTACAGCGTGAAGGACTCCCGCCTCGCCGTATTCATCTCCTCGGCCGAGCCCTTCACACTGCGCGAGAGCGGGGAGGACGACCTCTCCATGTTCATGCTCCGCGCGGTGTGCACGGACATTGCCGAAGAGCAAAACGGCGTCAGGCTGTATCTGTGATTTGTGCGAAATTTAACACAAAACAAAAACGCGCCCCCTCCGTGCAAATGGAGGGGACGCTCAGCTTATTGACGCATCAGAAGTGTCGAATATTCTCGTTTTCTGTGCGAAATGGGGATTGACAATATAAAAAATGTGCGATAATCTATGATTGAACTTATACAAAGGTGATGAGATTTTGGAAGAAACACTCCAGGCGGAAAACAAAATGGGCGTAATGCCCGTCAATAAGCTGCTGCTGTCCATGGCGGTGCCTATGATGATCTCGATGCTGGTCCAGGCGCTGTACAATGTCGTGGACAGCGTATTTGTGTCCAGGATAAGCGAGAACGCGCTGACGGCTGTCTCGCTCGCGTTCCCGATGCAGAATCTGCTGATTTCGTTCGCGGTCGGCTTCGGCGTCGGCATAAACGCGCTGATGAGCCGCGCGCTGGGGGAGAAGGACCCGGCACACGCCAGCCGCATCGCAGTCAGCGGCATGGTGCTCGAGGCGGGCAGCTATGTCCTGTTCTTGATAATCGGCCTCTTCTTCACGGAGACCTTCATGCGCGCGCAGATAAGCGCCGAGGTCCCGGCTGAGGACGCGGCGGAGATAATCGCGCACGGCGTCTCATACCTGCGCATAGTGCTCATCTTCTCCTTCGGCGTGTTTGCCGAGATAACCTATGAGCGCATCCTCCAGTCCACCGGCCGCACCACGCTCTCGATGATAACCCAGCTCATCGGCGCCATACTCAACATCATATTCGACCCCATCTTGATCTTCGGCTACCTCGGCTTCCCGAAGATGGGCATCGCCGGCGCGGCGGTGGCCACTGTCGGCGGCCAGATCGTCGCCGCCATCGTGGCCTTCTTCATAAACAAGCACTGGAACCACGAGATAAGCCTCGCCGGGGCCAGACCCGCCAAGGTCTCCATGCTGGCCATCTCCAAGATCAGCATACCGAGCATCGTGATGAGCTCCATCTCCTCGGTGATGACCTTCTTCATGAACCTCATACTGACCACCTTCACGGCCACCGCGGCGGCCGTGTTCGGCGTGTATTTCAAGCTGCAGAGCTTCGTGTTCATGCCCGTGTTCGGCCTGAACAACGGCATGGTGCCCATCATCGGCTACAACTACGGCGCCAACAAGCCGGAGCGCATACACAAGACCATAAAGCTCAGCATGCTCTATGCCACGCTGCTGATGGTCATCGGCTTTGCCGTGTTCCACCTCTGGCCGGATGAGCTGCTGCTGCTCTTCGACGCCTCGGATGACATGCTCACCATCGGCAACCCCGCGCTGAGGATAATCAGCTACAGCTTCCTGCTCGCGGGCGTGAACATAATCGCCAGCTCCTCCTGCCAGGCCTTCGGCTTCGGCATGTACAGCCTCTACATCTCCGCGGCGCGCCAGCTGCTGGTGCTCGTCCCCGCGGCATACCTGCTCTCCCTGACCGGCGCGCTGGACAACGTCTGGCTGTCCTTCCCGATAGCCGAGGTCGTATCCATCTTCGTCTGCCTGCCCCTGCTCCAGCACGTGCTCAAAAAGACCGGCATGAAGCCCGTCAAGGAGAAGAAAAGGGACCAATGACACAAGTATAGCAATAACGACATCGGCATATCGGCGAAGTCTCACATACGATACATTAAAACGCAGGTGCTATTCTCTTCCACTTTTCAGGGCTTCGATCATGGCGCTGCAAGTCTCATCCATATCGGCAACTATTCCATAGTCACAATAGTTGAATATTGGAGCCGACGGATCTGTATTGACGGCAATCATCGTTTCCGCATCCACTCCCGTCATGTGGTTTACAGCGCCGGATATTCCAAATCCTATATAGAGCTTTGGCTTTATCATGACGCCGGACTGACCGACTTGGAGTTTATAAGGAAGCAGCTCACGATCGACCACAGGGCGCGTGCATGCCAGCTTGCCTCCAAGCATTTCTGCGAGTTCCCTGTACATAGGGAGGCTCTCATCTTTCAGCGCAGAACCTACACAAATGATCGTATCGCAGTTAGAAATGTCTAGTTCGGGGTCAAACTCATCCGGAATATATGACAGCAGCTTAGATTTGATTTGCGATATATCATAATCTATTGTTTCATTCAGTGTTTCTATTACCGGCCGGGGACCTGACGGCTTCAACTTGAAGGTCCCCGGTCGTATAGTTCCTACCTGTGGGCGCTTTTCAGGTATGGTTATGACAGCCATAATCTTACCTCCGGCAGCCGGCTCAATGAACTCAATGTCACGACTGTCCTTATTGTAGATCAGCTCCGTTGCATCGCTGGTGCAGCCTGTCTCGAGCCTTGCCGCAAAGTGCGGAGCAAAATCCCGTCCGTTCACTGTCGCCCCAACAAAGACTGCAGAAGGATTGTACTTGTTGCAAAGCTGTACATACAGATTTGAGAAAGCTTCGGTGTTATAACGCTCATAACCCGTTCCGGTCACAAGGATGAGCCTGTCAACGCCGCAGCTTTTGAGTATATTGAGTTCTCCTTCGCTTGCACCGCCAGGCACAACGGCAACAAGTGCGTCGCCGGAAAGGTCGCAAAGCTTTCTAATTTCACAGCACAGTTCAAGCGAAACGGGCAATATTTTGCCGTCTTCCTGCTCAACGTGGACCCACATGTCTTTACAATTTAACTTATTCATTGCGTTGCACCTCAGCGCCCAATCAATTTGAGAAGCTTGGAGACCTTATCCTTGGTGTCGGCGCCGTCAATAATTTGCCCCGGCTCAGGCAGCACCGGCGGAAACATTCGCGGGACCTTTGTAGGTGAGCCCGGATCGCCTATACGGCGCTTGTCCAGCCCCGGGATATCTTCAGATGTGATTTTTATGATCTCCGCCTTCTTGGCTGCCATTTTACCCTTGAGGTTGGGTATCCTGGCCGGATAATTTGTCTTTTCTATGGTGAAGAGGCACGGCAGCTTTACCTCCAGGGTCTCTGTCCCATTGTCAAGCGCCCTATCAACAATTACCGTTCCGTTCTCCTCATCTACCTCTTTTATAAGGAGCGTCGACGTGACCTGAGCCATTTCAAAACGTTCCGCAAGCTGGGCTCCCATTTGACCTGTGGCTCCATCGAGAGATTCACGCCCGCAGAAAATCATGTCGTAGCTTCCCTGTGTGCCAGCAGCTGAAAGTATTGAGTAGCTGGTCGCCAGCGTGTCGGCATTTCCAAATGCGCGGTCAGTGACGAGAACGGCCTTGTCCGCTCCGACTGCCAGGCACTCACGCAGTACGGACTCTGCTCCTTGCGGACCCATGGTTATCAGCGTTATCTCACCGCCCCAAGTCTCCTTAACCCTTACTGCAGCAGCAACTGCATTGGCATCCTGAGGATTGAGTATCGCCGGTACCCCAGCACGAATAAGGTTACCCGTTTCCGGGTCCATGCGCATCTGGTCAACGTCCGGTACCTGTTTGACACAGCATAAGATCCTGAGCATCAGTCGGCCACCTTTCCGGGATTGAGTATGCCTTTGGGGTCAAGGCTGCTCTTCTTGGACTTGAAATCGGAGCGCTTCTCTTCACTTAGATAGGCCTTTTTTGAATAGCCTATGCCGTATTCACCCTTCACATCTCCACCCAGTTCGGAGCATTTTGCGTATACGAGTCCCATGATTTCATCCACATAAGTACAGGTATCCGATATGATATGTATGTGCACGCCGCCGCTGCCTACATGCGCATAGGACATCACTTGGAGGCCATGTGCTGCGCCCTTCTCTTTGGCGTAATTTACAAAGCTGGCGACACTTTGGCTGGGTACATTCACGTTTATCTCTCTCTCATGGGCTGCGGTCTCCATGGATGTATGAAATGCATCGTGCGCTGCCCATACATCGCGTTTGAGCGTAGGCGTGTCGACAACCAGAATATCCAAGCACTCCAATTCCTCTGCCAGCTCGGCCACAGTCTCCATCTGCTCATCCAGAGCGTCCTCGTTCTCACCCTCCAGCGTCAGCATCAGGGTAGCACCCACGCGCTGTCCGTCCATCACTACCGGAAAAACGGGATTGCCGGTAACCTTGCCTGAAAATTCCACAATGTCGGTGTCAAGATACTCAAGTACAGCAGGGGAGAACTCACGCAGTCTGAGAGCAGCATTTACACAGCTTTCAGAGTCCAGAAACGGAAGGAGCAGGATAACATCGGCCGAGGGCTTTTCTACGAGCCTGATGGTGAGCTCCGTGATGACCCCGAGCGTTCCCTCACTGCCTAAAACATCAGCGTATTCAGGTTTGTCCGACAACCTTACAACGCTTCCGTCTGCAAGTACTATCTCAGCGTCAACTATGTAGTCTTTTGTCGTGCCGTATTTCAGTGCAGACGGACCAGATGCATTTGTAGAGGCATTCCCTCCGATGGTAGCGGTTTTTTCCCCCGGATCGGGAGGATAATACAAGCCATGGGCTTCAGCCTCCGTTCTTAAGTCCTGGAGCAGCACGCCAGGCTGGACAGTGATCGTCTTTTTGACTTCGTCAAATGACAACACACGGTTCATGTTTTTGAGCGACAGCACGACTCCGCCGTGTATAGCAACCGAACCACCGGCCTTTCCAGTGCCGGCGCCACGAACAGTTACAGGCACACCGGCCGCACTGCACGCAGCCAAAAGGCTCGATACATCTTGCGTGCTGACCGCCTCAAACACGGCGTCGGGTGCGTGCTGGGTCCCTCCAGCCAGTTCATCATGCGAATAATCAGCACCTATATCCGATCCTGTTATAAAATCAAGACCGCCGGAAGCGTCAATTATACTCTGTAATGACATAACAGTACCTCATTCTTTTTCGAATATTGATGTGGCTTCAAACCAGTTTTCTGCGTTCCGGCCTGTAAAGCGTGACAGCAGGATTGTTGCAAGTGAGCCTGTCCTTATTTATCATGACTGTAGTAAGCGCATCGGAGTGCTTGATGAATAATGAATCCGAGCCCACACACAAGCCGATAAGAATGTTCATGTCCGTTTTTGCGCCATTCAGGAACTGAGCTTGACCAATTGGATTGCACATGACCCTTCCATTAGGGGTGCCGTAGAGTACAGCGCCTTCGTCCAGCTCGCCATATTTGCAGATCACGGAGACTACCGAGAAACCATTGATCCTCAGTATCCTTGCATATAGCTCAGCCTCATCGGCCATGTCCGAGCAATAAGCCAGACCTATTTTTTCTGCGCCTATGCGCCTTGCAAACTCCATGGTCTCCTCAACCCTGGCCATTTGACCATAAAACTCTCCCTCAACCTCAACAGAGCAGACCGAACATTTGGAAGTAATGTCGTCGGAAAAATACTTCGGCAACACCTCTTCCTTATCGTCTTCGTTCAGCTTCTTGGTCAGGCAGAATTCAGGGTAATTGTCCTTGCCAAACCTGCAGGCTGTCACCGAGCAGTCAACGCATGACAGCGGATATCCGTTTTTATTCTCTTCACTCATGGCTGCCCTCCACAGTGTCAGGCTCACCGGTCATGAATCTCACTGCGGACGGGGTGTCCTGCGGTTGCAGCAGCTTTTTGTAGTAGCTGTTGACGGTATAGAGCGCGGCAACGGGATTGTTTCCTAGCACCCTGTCTTTGACGACCAGCGAGGTGCACAGTGCGTTGCTATATTTGATAAACAGGCTGTCGTGTCCAACACAAAGGCCCATTATGATATTCAGCTCCGTCTCTGCATCATTCAAAAGCTTTGCCTGCAAAACAGGATTGCACATTATCCGCCCGGACTTAAACGACGCCAGCTGCTCTTCAGTAATGCCCAGACGTGTCTTTCCAACAGAACCCACTTTGCAGCAAACTCCATATACGTCAAAGCCTTTTTTGCGCAGTATTTTGGCCAGCGTCCTGCTTTCACTCAACAGGCCTACACAGGTAGCAATGCCGATTTTGTGCGCATTTATACGATTGGCAAACTCGATGGTATCCTCTACCCTTGTATGCTGTCCGTAAAAGAGACCATCTGCTTCAGCAGACGCGATCGCCACTTTCTGTACAGTCTTGTCAAGAGTATACTGCCTTCTCATCTCATTTCGAGCGTCTTCGGAAAGTGCGGTAGTAAGGCAAAACGGCGGATTCTTGCCATCAAGCTTCAGGCAGCTCTTGCTCATACAGTCTACGCACGAAAAGTGCGTGTTTGCCTTGTGTTCCACCTATTTATCCCCCTTTTTGTTATTCTGACTGCCGGCATTTTACGGCTGAAGAAGGCGGCGGTAAAATGATCCGGTTTCATACAACGCACCAGCCGGATTGTGGGCAAGCACACGGTCCTTTGTAACCAGAACAGTGCAAAACCCTTTGCAGAACTTATAAAACAAGGTGTCATGCCCCACGCACAAGCCCATGAGTATATTGAGTTCTGTCCCAGCTTCATTGAGCGCCATTGCCTGCCCGATTGGGTTGCACATTATCGGCCCGTTCTTGAATCTTGCCAACTGCTCGGGGGAAAGTCCGGTGTCAAGTTTGGAGAGGCTCCCCATTTTACAGCACACTCCATATACCTCAAAGCCATTTGAGCGCAGGATCTTAGCAAGCACAGCACTTTCCGACAGCAGGCCCGCACATGTGGCAACGCCAAGCTTCTTTATTCCCAGACGTCTGGCAAATTCCATCACCTCTTCCACCCGGGTCATCGGAACATCGTCACAACACACCGCCTCGCTGAATCGACGGCTTTCAGGATCGGAACGCAGCTCAGATTCTGCGATTTCAAACAAACTGTCATCGCAGCGGAGATATGGACAAAATTCCGGGCTTTCTGCAGCCTCACCATTACATGCAGGCGAATAGCAGTCCACGCATGAGCGGATCTCTTCGGGTTTCTCCTTTAACATTTTCCACCTCCTGTTCGCCGAAACCAGGCTTACCCTCTGCTTTTTATCTTTCTGAGCTCCTCAGTTAAGGCGGGGACCACTTCATTAAGGTCGCCGACTATGCCGTAATCGGCGATGTTGAATATGGGCGCCGAGGGGTCTTTATTTATGGCAATTATGCATTCGGAATCTGCCATGCCGCACGTGTGCTGCATTGCTCCGGATATTCCACAGGCTATGTACAGGCGTGGGGCGATAGTTTTGCCTGTCTGCCCGACCAACACGGTGTTGGGCATCCAATCTGAATCTGTTGCAGCACGGCTGCATGCTACCGCACCACCGAACAGCGATGCCAGCTCACGGAGAGGCTCAAAACCTTCTGCACCGCCGACACCTCTTCCGCCTGCCACGACAACTTCTGCGTCTTCGATGCTGATGTAAGCGCCTTCTTCACCGTGGCTCACGTTCCTGAGAACATATCTTGCACACAGGTCGGCAAAAGATACCGCGGTCTTTATTACCTCCACTCCATTGCTCCGGCTCACGTTTCCCTTTTTAAAAGCGTTGAGCCTTGCTGTTGCAATTTGAGGGCGAGATTCTGTACACGTGGTTTCCGCAAAATACGCTCCACCAAAAACAGGACGCGTCCATATGATGCCGGATCCGTCGCCGGACCATTTTGCTGATACGATATCGGTGGTTATGCCGGTTTTCAGGCGGCAAGCCAGCATTCCGGCCATATCCCGGCAAAAACCGCTGCCAGGGAAGAGGAGCGCTTCCGGTTTATGCACGGAAACGAGCTTTTCAAGTTCGCGTGCATAGCTTTCAACGGCAAATTTTGATAGCCCGGATCCGCATATCGCCAGCACTCTGTCAGCTCCGTATTCACCAGCTTCATTTGCAGCGGATTCAATATTTTCTCCTGCAACAACTGCAGATACAGTGCCGCCTGAGTTTTCAGCAAGCTCTTTGGCAGTCTGAAAAAGTTCTATCCCGCCAAGGGCCGTCCCATCATCGCCGGTTTCTACGTAAACCCATATATCTCTGCATTTGTCAGACATGTCTTACCTCCGCATCATATAATGCCGTCCGAGGACATACGAGCCGCAAGTTTTGCGGCAGCTTCCTGCGCGGTCTCACCTTCAAAGAACAGGCACGAAGATGTCCTTTCCGGAGCATAAACACCAACAACTTTTGTGGCACATGATGTATTCGCTCCAATATCATCCTTGCTGAGCACAGGAATGACGGCTCTGTTGGCTGCCAGCTTTCTTTTGATCGTGGGAAATTTAAAACTGCCATCCGGCTTGACGCAGCTTATGATGCAAGGCGTTTGTACTTCAATGGTTTCACAGCCGGATTTTTGCTCCTTACTGACCAATAACCGGCCGTTTTCCGCCGTGACCTGAAAGCATCCGCTCACAAATGGCAAATCCAACTCGGCAGCAAGCCCGGCAGGCACCACGGAGGTCTCGCCGTCCGAGGAAAGCTTGCCGCAGAAGACTACGTCAGCTCCGCCAAGCTTTTCCGCGATGCTTCTTATTGACGTGGCAAGTACATGCGCGGTAGCGGGCGCATCGAGACCGACAAAGGCACCATCACAAACGTGATACGCTCCGTCAGCCGATATCGACAGCGCCTCTTTAAGCACCGCTCTCGACTCCTCGGGCCCTATTGTCAGTGCCGTCAGGCTGGAATCCGGCACCATATCTTTCAGCCGGGAGGCAACCTCTAAAGCATATGTATCAAATACGTTGGCTACTCTGTCACAAGTGCTTCGATCCACACGCCAAGTATCCTTGACGTAGTCCGGAGCATTTCTCTCAGTATCCGGCGTCTGTTTTATGCACACTATTATGTTCATCTGCGTTCCCTCACTTTCATCATGCTAAGAGTCTGAGGTATCAGTCTGATATTCTTTCAAATTGCGCTATATAATCGCGGACCAAAATGTTTTTCTGTACTTTTCCCATGCTGTTCTCCGGCAATTTGTCCATAATTGCCAGATATTTGGGCTTCTTATATGATGGTAGGAATTGCTTGCAAAACTCTATCAACTCATTGCCATCCAATGAATACCCGGGGTTAAGAACGACGGCTGCACCAACTGCCTCGTCGTATTTTGCGTCAGGCACCGCGACAACTGCACAATCCGATACTGCCGGGTGAGAGCGTATTACCTGCTCAACCTCCTGAGCATACACGTTCTCTCCTCCAGTTTTAATCATGTCGCGTTTCCTGCCGACCATGTAGTAGAAACCGTCACTGTCACGGTACATGAGGTCTTCCGTGTCAAACCAATCCCCTCTGAAGCATTCCGCATTCTTGGCGGGGTTATTGATGTAGCCCTTAAAAACCAGCGGTGATTTTACCCAGGCTTCTCCAACTTCGCCGTCTGCCACTTGAAGTCCGTCTCCTCCAAGAAGCCGTATCTCGGAAACACTGTTGACACGGCCGACTGTGTTAAACAGTTTCTCGTTAGAATGCAGCTGTTCCCTTGTCAGAATGGACATGGTAACATTAGCAGCTTCAGTGGAACCCCAAGTCAGTCTGAGACTGGCGTTGGGGAATATGGCCAATATATCTTCCATGCACTCGCGGCTGGCGTGATTAGCCGTGATGTGGGCAAGACGTATAGAACTAAAGTCACATTTTTCGGTTTCATTGCTTGCTTTAAGTCTTTGATATGATCTGGGAGGTACCAGAGCTATTTGAGTCGCGGAGAACTTATCTATCTGCCTGCATATCTGACCAGGGCAAAAACAGTCCTCGAGCACAAGAGTGCCGGCCAGCCTGACCATTTTCACTACACAGCAGAGACCCGCGGCATGATACAGGGGGGCGGGGGTGAGCATGACCTCTCTGCCATAAGTGCTTACACCGTCTTCCACTATGACATCAGCATATATACTCATCATCTTTTGAGTGCGAATTATTGCTTTTGATACCCCTGTTGTACCGCTGGTGAATAATATCGTACAGGGAGAATCTGCAGCGTATTCTGCGCTTAAATCAGTACCGCTTCCCAGCCTTATCAGTTCACCCAGCTCATAGTGCCCGGCCTGCTCAGGGTGGCCATTTACTATTGCCAGCCGCACACCCGCTTCATGCTCGGCAATGTATGCTGCTTTGGAGGAATATTCAGGTGAGTAGATGAGCACCGAGGCTCCTGCCGTTTTTGTCATCCTGGCAAGCTCTTCAGGGAGCAGACGTGAATGCAGCAGGACGGCCGCCGCACCTAGTTTCTGGCATGCATACCATGACACCAGCCACATCGCACTGCTCTTCATCAGCAGAGCTACATTGTCGCGGGAACCTACACCCAATCCTCTGAGGGAATTTGCAAGTTTTGTGCTCTCATCATTGAGCTGGGCGTAGGTCAGCGAAGCGTCGCTGCCGATCACGGCCGTATGATCAGGCATTTTGGCTGCGTTTTGCCGCAGTAAATCTCCGATAAAAGGCATTTGGATACCTCCGCTTGTTGTTAGTGCTGTGCATAAGTCTGGAAATTAATGAATTCACGGTATCAGGCCATTCGCAAAAGAGAGCCCATAATTATGGGCTCTCTTTTGCACGAGCCGTGTTGAAGCCGAACTCGCGTCAGTCTGTGAGCTCCTCTCGAAGGGTGTTGAGCACTTCAGCACAACCGCCACAGACTTCTTCAAAAACTTCCGGTATGGTCTTGATATCATGTATCTGACCCACGCAAAGTCCCATGGGGAAGAGGCATCCGTTTATATCGCCATCCACATAATGCACACGCTGGATCTTGCCACTTATGCGGGTGAGCAGAATGTCAATGAGCTGCTTACCACCATGGTCAGCATTGGGATCCCAGCTCTGTTCGGTCGCCAGTGTCCACTGTGCAGTGTCGCTGCCCTTCCACACACGGTTTGCATTGCGGACCGCACGCTGCACGACCATGGTATCGGTCTCTTTGGAATCAAGGATGAGCTGTTTCCAGTTCTCGTGGATCTCACATTCCTTAGTTGCGACGAAGCGGGTTCCCATAATGACGCCGTCAGCGCCGAGCGCCATAGCAGCGGTGAAAGTGCGGCGGTCGCAGACTCCACCTCCGGCGACTACCGGTATTGAAAGCGTGTCCTTTGCCACCGGTATCAGAGCCATCGTGGAAACGTCGTCAAGTCCCGGATGTCCCGCGCACTCAAAGCCAACTATCGTGACCGCATCCGCGCCAGCTTTCTGAGCGGTAACGGCGTGGCGGACGGAGGGGCACTTGTGGATTATCTTGATGCGGTCCCTGTCATTATCACGGCCGTCGGCCTTTTCCCATTCCCTAACCATCTGGATGTATTCCGCGGGGTTGCGCCCGGACGTTTCTATCACAGGAACATGTGCTTCGTACGCGGCTTCAAAGAACATTACAGTGCAGTCAGAGTAATCCTTGTGCGGCAGCATTGAGATGTTGACGCCAAAGGGCTTTCCTTCGGCCAGCTCACGCGCCTTTTTAAACTCATCAAGCAGCCCCGGCTTGTTGTCCATGAAGCGAGTGGCACTTATAATACCCAAGCCCCCGGCTCTGGAAACCGCAGCAGCCAGCTCTGCACTTGCAAGCCACTGCATGCCGCTTTGAATGATTGGATATTTAATGCCAAAAAGTTCGGTGATTCTGGTCTTCATTTGACAGCTTCCTTTCCTTTGATGAAAAATAAAAAACTTAGCATGTCGAAAATTTATCATACATGCTAAGTTAAAAATATCATAAGCCTTGATTTTCAGCAAATACGTAATTCTATATGAAATCGATAGGAATCTGACAATGTGTAATCTTTTCTCGTGTATTCTGCACAAGTTGCTGACGAATCTTTGTCTAATACATGAGGGCACGCTCAGCTTACCACAAACGGATAACCGCATTTTTTTATATATTCTTTCAAGCATTCAATGAATTGAAGAATATCCTGCTGCTTCTTTGTATTACGCTTGTATACCGCCGCAACAGTGCGTCCAAGGTCATCGTCGGTAAACAGATAGTAGTTTACATCCGGCAGAGGTCTGTGAAATATACTCACTTCCGGAAGCAGAGATACTCCGGCATTTTTTGCCACAAGTTTGTGGAGAGTCTCTATATTGTGGCACTCGGTGATCTTTGGCGGTATATAATTCAGGTCAGTCAGAAGATTTCGGAACACCTTGCCCAGATACATGTGCTCCTGCAGAATTACGACAGGCATTCCACGTATTACTTCAGGACTCACTTTGGGAAATGGTTCGGCCTTGACGGAGGGAATCGAAACATTCTTGCTTGTGGCCAAGAGAAATCGCTCCTGAAAGAGAGGGACGGAAACGTAATGGACAGTATCTTGATTTGGGACGCCGATCTCCAGGTCAATCACGTCATTTTTCAGGAGTTCATGCAGTTTAATGTTTATGTCCTCACAGATCCTGATGTCGCAGTTTGGTACTCTGGAATAAAAGCTGTTTATGGGCTCAGGCAGCAAGGCTGCGCTTCTCTGCCAAGAGGCGCCTATGTCCAGCTGTCTTGTTACGCCTGCCTTTATTTTCTCCAGCCTGCTTTGCAATTGCTTTGCCGATTCGAGCGTAGCTTTTGCCCACTCGATATACGCCTCTCCAGCCTGCGTTAGAGATATGCTTGATTTTACCCTGATAAACAGGTCGACTCCAAGATCCTCTTCAATCGACCTTATGCACTGGCTAAGAGATGGCTGAGAAATGTACAGTTTTTTTGCGGCCTTAGTAATGCTGCGCTCCTCCGCGACCACAATAACATACCTAAGTTTGTTAAAGTTCATTTTTACCCCCTCACATAATACCCTGCAACATGTCCCACGACAGATACAGCAAATTGCTGCTAGAACCCAAACGTATAAATATTAAAATTTATTTATATAAGGCTTATGTCGCTGTTCGGTACGCCATCCAGGCGCTATACCGGACAGCGGCATTTTTGCGGCAGTTATGCTTTTGGACCGTCTGCAAACCTCTCATTTTTCGACTATGTGCTTCACAATAGAACATAAAAAAGAGATTGTCAAGCTGCGCAAACTGCCTTGAACAGAGGAAAAACAAACCATTTGCCCAAGTATTGTTCATGTTCGCTAATATGTTTAGACATTTCATCTAATTGCACCAATGCTATTTTGTGAAAATTATGGCATAGGAATTTGTTATGAATTTATGCGTTTTTTTCGTATTTTACTTAGCGGCCAGTTGGACTTATACTCGAGGCAAGTTATTGCCGCATTATTAACAAACTAATGGGGCGCATGCATAAGTTTTGCGGAAAATCCGCCGTAAAACTGGCCGTTATGTCAGAAACTAAAACGAAAGGAGAGAGAACGCGTGGCTTATGAGCATATCAATTTCGAGGTAAAAGATCATGTCGGATACATTACGCTAAACAACCCAACCAAAAAAAAACCCGTGCCCAACCCCGCAAAGAAAGAGCTGATACGGCTTTTTGATGTCTGTGATTTTGACGATGACATACGTCTTGTCGTCATTCGTGGTGCTGGAGGCTGTTTTAGTGCCGGAGGCGATCTCGGAGCAATGAAGGACAGGCTTGAGCGAGGAGAACGTGGAACTCGATACAATTGCCGTCTGGGCAGCGAAATGAATCTTAGGCTCAGGAACGTTAAGAAACCTACAATTGCCTGCATTGAGGGCGCCATAGCTGGTGCCGGGATGTCTCTGGCTCTCAGCTGCGATTTTCAGATTGCGGCTTCTGACACCAAGTGCACTCTTGCGTTTGTAAACATCGGTTATGTGCCGGACAGCGGGGCTACCTGGCTGGTCACCAGAGCAGTTGGACATGTGAGGGCAACTGAGCTGTTTATGTCCGGCAAACGATTCAGCGGCCAGCAGGCTGCCGACTGGGGGCTGTTTACGGAAGCTGTGCCTCCAGAGCAGCTTGAGGAGCGGCTTGAAAAATACATCCAGAAATATTCGAACGGTCCGACTAAAGCTTACGGCAACATCAAGACCCTGATCAACCGCTGTGTATATTCCGACTGGTCCCTCGGAACGTACAGCGAGGTAGAACTGCAGGGCGAACTTGAGCAGACTGAAGATTTCCGCGAAGCCGTTTTTTCATTCTTTGAAAAAAGAAAGCCCAATTTCCAAGGAAAATAATTTTGACAGGGAGGTACATATGAAGGCGCTGGATGGCATTCGAGTACTCGACTTTTCAACACACACTGCAGGTCCTACCTGCACCGCTATGATGGCCGACCTTGGAGCCGAGGTCATCAAGGTTGAGATGCCGAAAGTCGGTGACGACACCAGGTATCTTGCAAACGCGGTTGAGGGTTACAGCACGCAGTTCATGTGGAATAACCGCGGCAAGAAGAGCATCACCGTGAACATGAAGGACCCTGAAGGTGTAGCTGCACTGCTTGAGCTCGGTAAAAAGGTAGACGTCGTGCTTGAAACAATGAAACCCGGTTCAATGAAAAAGATGGGCCTTGATTACGAGGCTTTCAAGGCTGTTAATCCCTCTATCATCTATTGCGCTATCTCCGCGTTCGGTCAGACGGGCCCCAAAGCCAAGGACCCCGGTTATGACATTCTGGCACAGGCCAGCAGCGGCATCATGGACATGACCGGTGAAAAAGACGGACCCCCCATAAAATGCGGCGTTATCATGTCCGACTTCGTCAGCGGGAAGGACGCCTTTGGCGCCATTATGGTCGCTTTGATACACCGCATGAAGACAGGCGAAGGCCAAATGATCGACGTATCCATGCAGCAGTGCCTCGTTTCAATGAACCCGTTCATTGAGGCGGCTTTGAACGGCAAGGACCCTCACAGGCAGGGCAATCATTCAGCCGGCAGCGCTCCGTACGGTGTGTTCAAGGGTCCCGGCGGAGAGTATCTGGTCATTGCCGCGCACAGTGACCGCGCTTTCGAGCGGCTCTGCACAGAGGCCATGGGCATGCCCGAACTCGCCAAGGACCCGAGGTTTGTCGGTGGTCAGACGAGAGTCTCTCACTATCTTGAACTTGCGAAGATAATTGAGGATTGGCTTGCTACCTTCAACTCCGTAGACGAAGCTAAAGCTGTGATGGACAAAGTCCCGATAGTCTGTGGAAAGATACTTTCCACCAAGCAGGTTACCGAAGACCCGCAGCTGCTTGCCCGAGACGGCATTGCCGATCTTCCCGGCGCAAGGGATATGACCCGGGGTTACCGTGGCCGTGGAGTGCACGTGAAATACTCGGCGACCCCCGCCGTGCAGGGTCCCCCTCCTGTGCTCGGAGACGACAATTACGAAATACTCTCCCAGGCAGGACTCAGCAAAGAGAAGATATATGAGCTTGAAACCAAGTGGGGTCAGCCCATTGATAAACCGTGACAAGAGTTTTATTGGTCAATAAATCTGCAAGTTAAAAAGGAGGCTCGAATCAATGTCTACAACCAGCTTCGATTTGCTCACTCCCCTTCAGCAGGATCTGCGCATGATGGTTCACAAATTTGCCGACGAGGAGATCATCCCAACCGCAAAAGTTTTGGAAATCGAGGGCGAATTCCCTGCCGAGCTTTACAAAAAGGCCTATGAAATGGGTCTGACCACCATGATACTCCCCGAAAAGTTCGGCGGCATGGGCCTGGACATCTTTACGTATGCGATATGCAAGGAGGAGCTGGCCCGCGGCGATGCCGGTTTTGCCGGCGCTGTTGCCGGCAGCTTCATGGGTTCCCTGCCAGCCAGACTTCGTGGCACCGACTACCACATGAAGCTTGTAACCAACGTTCTTTGCAACGGCGGTGCGATGGCCTTTGCGCTCACCGAGGCAGAATCCGGTTCCGATTCCGCCGACATGCGCACCACCTACTATGACGACGGCGATGCTTACGTCTTTAACGGCTCCAAAACATTTATCTCGGGCGGTGAGCATGCTGATCTGTTCCTGGTCTTTGCGACCCATGACCGCTCCTTGCGCGGCAAGGGCATATCCTGTTTCCTCGTCGACGCCAAGACCCCGGGCCTGAGCATTGGCAAGAAAGAGGACAAGATGGGTTACAGGACCTCCGACACCGTTGACCTCATCTTTGATAATTGCAGAGTTCCTAAAGAGAACATGATCGGTGAAGAGGGCGAAGGCATGGCCATCATGTCTCAGGCTCTAAACCGCACACGTCCGACTGCCGGTGCCGGTGCTATCGGCAACGCTCAGTACGCCTTTGAAGTTGCCGCTGAGTATTCCACGAAGCGCATGTCCTTCGGCAAACCCATCTACAAGCACCAGGGCGTGGGCTTCAAGCTTGCTGAGATGTATACGCTTCTTGAGGCCGGCCGCCTCATGTGCTGGCAGGCCTGCAAAACCGCCGATGCCGGTGTCGTGGACGCCAAGCTCTTCTCCGCTGCCAAGGTCTTTGCTTCCGATGCCGGCATGAAGGTCTGCTCCGAGGCCGTTCAGATACTCGGCGGCTACGGCTACAGCAGGGACTACCCCGTTGAGAAGCGCTTTAGAGATGCAAAGATCTATCAGATTTTCGAGGGCACGAACGAGATCCAAAAGATGGTCATCTGCAAGGATATCGTTAAGGAGTTCCTCCCCAAGAAGAACTGATCCGCAGCTCCGGCGGATAAGTAATCAAACCGTATTCAGGCTTAAATTCACCCGAAGAGAAGGGAGAAAAATAACATGGCAAAGGCAATGAATAAGAGCCAGAAATCTGTTATGCATGTCATAATAGCTCTTATTATCTGGGCAATATTCAAGTGGATCATTCCCGCTCCGGCGCCGATGACCGATGTCGGCATGGAAGTTTGCGGCGTCTTTATAATGGCCACATATCTCTGGATTACAGTCGGCACCGGCTGGACAAGCATTCTGACCATATGCATGGTCGCCATTTCCGGCGCGATGTCCGCCACCAACGCGATAAAGGGCTCCTTTGGTGACTGGATGTTCGCCTTCCTCATGGCATGCATGCTGGTCAACCACGTTCTTAGCGAGACCGGCCTTTCCCGCCGCATCGCTCTGTGGTTCATAACCAGAAAGTTTGTAAAGGGTCGTCCCTACGTCATAATACTGATGTTCTTTGCAGCCATGTTCGTTCTTGGCTTGGGCATGACCTCTTCCGCCACCTGCGTTATGTTCCTGGCTCTCGCCAAAGAGATCATTGACACCTGCGGGATCGACCGCAAGGACAAGTTTTCGCAATTCCTGTTCTGCTCGATCGCGGCTATCACGATAGCCGGCAACGGCATGACCGCCATCGGCCACGGTAACTTTATCACCGGCATGGGCTGGGTGGCCGAAGCCTTTGGCATTGAGATCAGCATCGCACAGTCCGCAGCAATAGGTATCTCCATCGGCGTCGTATGGATCCTGGCAGTCGTGCTCATTATGGCTCGTATCTACAAGATCGACGCCAGCAAGCTCGTCAACCTCGACATTGATGCTCTCCGTGCCACTGTTCCTCCGATGAGCAAGAAGGAAAAGTTTGCCGGTATCTGCTTTGCTGTCGTTATCATCTGCTGGGTTGCCGACGACCTGTTCGCTCCCTTCGCTTTCCTCGACGGACTCAGAGAGTTCATCGCCGGACTTGGTTCCGCTGTCCCCGTTCTGCTCTGTGTCTGCGTCTTCTGCTTTGTCCCGATCGACGGCTCTCCCCTTATGAACTTCAACAAGGCGACCAAGAGCATAGCCTGGCAGAGCTGCATGATGATCGGCACCGTTCGTTTGCTTGGTTCTGTTGTGAACCTTGAGGAGCTTGGCATCGTCCTCTGGATACAGGAGGTTTTCGGACCGATAGTTCAGACTCTGCCGAGTTTCGTCTTCATCGCAGTTTGCATCGGCGCCGTTCTCCTGCTAACCAACTTTGTGTCCAACAGCATAGCAATGGTCCTCTTCAAAGTCGCGGCTCCGCTGATCGCTCTCATGCCCGAGGTCAACGGCCCGGCTCTCGGTGTCGTCATGATCTGTGCCGCACACTACGCCATGTGGACCCCCGGCTGCACCACGACCACCAGCTTTGTCGTCGGCAGCGGCGACGCCGACGGCGGTTTCATGACGCGGTACATGTGGCTTCCGATGATAGCGGCATACATAGCGCTGCTGCTTGTTGGCTATACCGTTGGTACTCTGATATTCTAATAGGGGAACCAATTCTTTCGATATCCTTTAATGCCTTTCCTTTGTTAATGGTTATAAGGGATCCCACTCATGGCTGAGCATATATGAGAAATCATATATGCCCGGCCATATTGAGAGAATATACGTCACCGCCTTGCCTGACGGCCGATGTATATAATTTATATATAATGGGTGTGATTACTTAAATGACTCCTCAGCTAACAGCTCTTATAATACTCATTGCGTGCGTTATACTGTTTTTAACTGAGTGGATCCCCTCAGCCTTAACAAGTGTCATTGCGTGTCTCGCATTTGCGATGACCGGCGTTTGCACCTTCTCTGAAGCTTTTTCCGGTTTTTCCAACAGCACGGTCATTCTCGTATTCGGAATGATGGTTATAGGCGACGCCATGTTTGCTTCCGGCGTTGCTCACGAGATCGGCAAATGGGTAGTTCGCGTCGTGGGTAACAGCGAGCGCAGATTCATTCTGATAGGCGGTTTTACCTCCGCAGTCATGAGCATGTTCCTTGCCAATACAGCCGTTATTGCCATGTTCATTGCGATAATGAACAGCGTTGCCGGCAGCAACAGGAACATGAAGCTCAAGAACATATGTCTGGCCACATGCATGGGCTCAATGTTTGGAGGCACATGCACGCTGGTCGGTTCAACTCCGCAGCTTACGGTTCAGTCAATTCTTGAGCCGCAGACCGGATTGACGTTTTCCATGTGGGACTTTCTTCCCGTTGGCGCATTGCTCACGGTCCTGTATCTCGTCTACGTATTGTTCATCGGGTATCCGCTTGGCAAAAAAATATGGGGCACTTGCGAGCTCCCAGGCGACGGCTCCATCGCGGATTCTGAAACCGCGGGTGAACTGGGAGGAGGCAACGATATCACCGTTGCGAGCAGCAGGAAAAAGCAGATTGCAATGGTTGCCATTCTTGCGCTCATGATTGTGCTTTTCATTACGGAGATCGTATCCAATGCCGTAACCGCATGCATATGTGCCAGCCTTTGCGTAATAACAGGCTGTACCAATGAAAAGCGCGTTATGCGGAACATGGACTGGCCTGTTCTGTTCCGTCTGGCGGGCTGTCTTGGAATCGGCGCCGGAATAGACGCCAGCGGCTGCGGAGAGCTGATAGCCGGAGCATTTATGTCGGTGTTCGGAGCTGATGTCTCGCCTTTCATGCTTCTGGCCGGTGCGGTGTTTATGTCCATAGTAATAAGCAACTTCATCTCCAACTCCACAGCTGCATTCATCGTGCTGCCTCCGGTGCTTGCGATATGCAGCGAGTATGGGTTCAATCCAATGGCGTTTGCCATAGGCATAAGCTATGGTGTCAGCCTGTGCTTTGCCACTCCCCTCGCCAATGCGCAAACAGGCATGACGATGGTCGCAGGATATAAGTTCAATGACTATTTTAAATACAATTTTCTGCTGGAGATAATCGTATTTATAGGTATAGTGGCCTTTGTTCCATTGTTCTGGGATCTCAGAATTTAATAGATAAACAATATTGCAGCACCGAATCCACCGCGATCGGTGCTGCAAGCCTCTTTGCTATCAGCCGACACATTACAGGTAGGTGAAACAGTGAAAAAGAGAATTTACCTTGGTGATAATGCCAGAAATTCTATCTATCCAGGCTTCAGTATGGTTGCTGACCTTGCTCGCTGCGTATATGGGCCAAACGGCAGGACAGTGCTGTCAACTCAAGTGACCGGCCAGCCTCATGCAGCCGTCAGGGCTCTCGACGCCGCTAAAAACATTGATGATGCAGACCCGGGAATAAACGCAGGAGTGCAATTCGCACGTGCGCTTTGTGAGGAGGTAAATGATACCGCGGGCGACGGCACGGCAGCTTCCATCATAATTTGCAGCGAGCTCCTTGCAGGAGGCTTAAGGCAAATTGCTTCCGGAGCATCACCTGTCCTGCTAAAATCGGGAATTTTGAAGGCCGCTTCGGTTGCCGTGGACTACATTCTTTCTCACAAAACCGCCGTCCGGTCCAGAGAAGATGTCCTAAATGTTGCCTCAACCGCTGCAAAAGACAGATATACAGGCGCGTTGGTATGCGACGCCCTTGAGTCAGTGGGTTGGAATGGCTCGATTAGCGTGCGGGCCTCTGAGACATCTGAGTGCCGCATACAGCATACAGACGGGCTGAGTTTTGACAGAGGCTACTGCTCTCCATACATGTCCACAGACAAGGTTTCGATGGAGGCAGTGTTTGACGATGCATACATCTTTGTTTGTGAAAGCAAGATCGACCGCATTGATGACATCTTGCCGCTGCTAAACGAAGCCAGCATAGCGGAAAAGGCATTGCTTATAATTGCCCAGGACTACAACAAAAAAGTATTGGAAAGCATGCTGAGCAATATCGCACAGCAGACTATAAAGCTCTGTGCTGTGAAGGCTCCGGGGTATGCTCTTGGCAGAAGAGACTACTTGGAGGACATTGCAGCCTATACTGGGACTGTTGTTTTCGGCACAGAAATTGCACCTGACCTGCATCAAGCCTCTTTAGAGAAGTGTGGACGCGCCAAAAGAATCAGGGTGACACGTGACAGCACATCAATAGACAGTAATAACGGTGAATCGCTTGATGCCCATATATCCGGTCTGCGGTCACAGCTTGCAGATGCTCCAAATATGCTTGAGCGCGAGAAGCTGGAAAACAGGATAGCAAGCCTCACTGGCGGCCGCGCAATCATACGAATAGGCTCAAACTCTGGTACAGAGCAAGAAATCCTGACAGCAATGGCTAATACCGCTGTTCGCTCTGCACAGTCAGCAATACGGGTCGGATTCGTGCCCGGTGGAGGAGCTGCATTTGTGTACGCAATTCCAGCAGTAGAACAGTTGAGCACCTCGCTGAGTGGAGATGAAAAGACAGGAGCGGGACTTGTGGCACAGGCTCTAACCGCGCCTGCGCGTCAGCTAGCAGCAAATGCCGGTGCCAACGGCGCCGCAGTTGTGTATAAGCTTTTAAAATCAAACAGTTTCACCGTCTTTGACCCGATATCGAACAGCTTTGGCAGTTGCCTTGAATCCGGAATAAAGGATGCCGCGTACACACTCACCAACGCGCTATCCAAGGCCACCTCAATGGCTGCAGAGCTGCTGACGGTAGAGGCTGCGGTGATTCCCGATATACCGCCAGCAAAAAGGGAGCCGGTCCCAGATTCACTCAACGTGGGACCAAGTGACCTATTGTGACGGAATAATCCGCTTTTTGTATAAGTTAAGATCAAGCCCGGAGGCCGAGGCTCTCCGGGCTTGATCTTTTGCATTTTTCACTGTTTGAATAGACGTAGAATTCGGATCTCAAAGTCCGAATGTTTCGGACTCGCATTCGCACACTTAATGAGCGATTAAACGGAAGGCACTCTGCGACGACAATTATTGCCGTGAGTTTGAAGAGGAACAACAAGAAGCAGCTCATTATTGCTTTTCATTCCTGCCGCTGGCGGGCGAGGCGCTTGAAGAGTCGGGACATCACAACTATCGCGACGATGGAGAGAACGAACTCGGCGACGGGCTGGGCGTAGGCTAGGCCGTAGAGCGGGAAGAGTATGTTGAGGATCCACAGCGCGGGGATCTCGAGGACTATCTTGCGCAGTATGGCGAATATTAGCGCCTCGCGCCCCATGCCGACGGCCTGGAACACGCCGACCGCGAGAAAGTCGATGCACATGAACGGCCCCGCTATGCTCATGCCGCGCAGGAAGTGCGAGCCGTAGTTGACTATGACGTCGCTGTCCATGAAGAGGCTGATGAAGAAGCCGGGGAAGATGAAGTACACCACCGAGACCACGGCGATTATGATGACGGAGGCCACGCCGGTGAAGCTGACGCTGTCCTTCATGCGCTTGTCGTTGCCGGAGGAGTAGGTGTAACTTATGAGCGGCATGACGCCCTGGGAGAGGCCAAGGGAGACGTACATGGGCAGCATGTTTATCTTCTGCGCGATGCCCATGGCGGCGATGGCCTCGGCCTGATAGGCGGAGGTGAAGTTGTTGAGGATGGTCATGCCGGTGACGTTGAGCAGGTTCTGCATCGCGGCGGGGATGCCGACGCCGCAGACCGCGCGGACTATGCGGCGGCTGAAGCTGAGCTTGCGGATGTCGACGCAGACATAGGTGCGCCCGCGCCTGACGGCGATGAGGACGAGGAAGTAGAGGCAGGCCACACAGTTGGAGATAAACGTGGCAAGTCCTGCGCCCGCGGCGCCCATGCCGAGGCCCCAGGGCATTATAAAGATGGGGTCGAGAATGATGTTGAGAAAGCAGCCGCTCATGGTGCCGACGCTAGCGTGCACGGCGGAGCCCTCCGCACGCACCAGGTAGGCGAGCACTACGTTGAGTATAGAGGGTGCCGCGCCGAAGTACACGGTCCAGAGCATGTACGCCTGAGTCGCGTCGCGCGTGGTGTCGTCCGCGCCGAGCAGGGTCAGCAGGGGGGAGTTGCAGGAGGCGCAGAGTATGGAGAAGAGAATGCCGGAGAAGAGCGCACAGTAGAAGCCGAAGGCGGAGCTGCGGGAGACCATGTCGTAGTCCTTGCAGCCCAGCGAGCGGCTCATGAGGCTGGACGAGCCGACGCCGAAGAGGTTGTTCACGGCATTGAAGGCCAGCAGCACGGGTGCGGCTAGGGTGACGGCGGCGTTCTGTACGGGGTCGTTGAGCATGCCGACGAAGTATGTATCGGCCAGGTTGTAGAGGACCATGACCAGCGAGCTGAGTATGGTCGGTATGGCTAGCTGGGCCACGGCGCTGGGTATGGGCGCGGCTTCAAAGAGGTATGTCTTTTTATCTTGCTCCTGCAATGTGTTCATCTCCGCATGAAAGGGTGTGTATTAAAATATATTAACACCGTTTTATTGCGGATACAAGGCTTGACAGGCTCCGATTTACTCAGCTTGGCCAACATTTGCCGGCGAGACTGCAAAATTTTGTGTAGAATTTTCAAGCGTGTCTTGCTATAATATATCAGCGGCATTTCACACGGCTGCGGACGGGAGGTTTGAGCGGAATGAATATAGAACTTACACCCAAGGAATTCCGGCGCCTGCTGGACATGGTCTATATAGGCAACTGGGTGCTCAACTCCACCCGGGGCGAGGACCGCTTTGAGGACTACGACCTGCTTCAGGAAAAGATGTTCTCGTATTGCGCGAAAAACGGCATGAAGGACCTCTATCAGACCTGGTACGGCCACGTCTTTCCCTCAAAGGCCTTCGAGGAGGGCGGAATACACGAGGCCATCGCCGATTACGAGGACGCGGTGTTCTTCGACATCCTCGCGGAGGAGCTTGCCCGCCGGGATATGCACCTCGAGGACACGGACCCGGAGGACTTTACGGAGCTCACCAACCGCATGGACGAATATATCACCGAGTTTGAGGAGAACGGCATAGACAACCTCACGATAGATATCTGACTCCGACGGAAGGGAGCCGGCGCGCGCCGGCTCCTTTTTTGCGCCCAAATGCGGCAAATTGGGCTTTTGGTGATTGCAAAAATCCAGGGCCTGTAATATAATATTTTGCCTGCGTTTTTCGCAGGGGCAGTTTTTTGTGAGGTAATGGGATTTGTACTTAAAGGCATTGGAGATACAGGGCTTCAAATCCTTCCCGGACAAGACCCGGCTGACGTTCGAGAAGGAGATAACGGCCATCGTGGGGCCGAACGGCTCCGGCAAATCGAATATTTCCGACGCCATCCTCTGGGTCATGGGCGAGCAGAGCAGCAAGACCCTGCGCGGCGGCAAGATGCAGGACGTCATCTTCGGCGGCACGGCCAAGCGCGGGGCCATGGGCTTTGCGCAGGTGTCGCTCATTCTGGACAACTCCGGCGGCATCTTCGACATCGACGCGGAGGAGGTAGCCATAACCCGCCGCTATTACCGCTCGGGCGAGAGCGAGTACTATATAAACCGCGACCAGGTGCGTCTGCGCGACGTGAACGAGCTGCTCATGGACACCGGCCTGGGCCGGGACGGCTACTCCATAATCGGCCAGGGCCGCATAGCGGAGATAGTCAACGGCAAGAGCGCCGAGCGCCGCGAGGTGCTGGAGGAGGCCGCGGGCATCTCCCGCTTCCGCTACCGCAAGGAGGAGGCGGAGCGCCGCCTCGCGCGGACGGACGAGAACCTCCTGCGCGTGAACGACAAGATAGACGAGCTGGAGCTCCAGGTCGGTCCGCTCAAGCAGCAGGCGGAGGTGGCCAAGCGCTACCTCTCCCTGCGCGACGAGCTGAGGGTCGAGGAGGTCAGCGCGTGGATGGACGCGCTCGACCGCCTGCGCGAGCAGTCACAGGCCATAGCGAACGACTACGAGACGGCCAAGAGCGGCCTGGACGCCGCCCGGCGCGAGCTGGAGGCGCTGTATTCCCGCAGCGAGGCCCTCGCGGAGCGCATGCGCCAGAAGGACGTGGAGGCCGAACAGCAGCGGGCGCGCCTCTCCGAGGCGGAGGCCCGGGTCTCCGAGGCTGAGGCCGAGGCTGCGGTGCTGCGCAACAGCATAGAGAACAGCCGCCAGAGCGCAGAGCGCATGCGCGGCGAGCTCTCGGAGCAGACCGAGCGCGCCGCGGGCATAGCGGCGCAGATAGACGAGCACAAAACGCGCATCGCCGAGATAGACGAGCAGACCAAAAAGCTGGAGGCCGACGCCGCCTCGGCGCGGAACGTCATGGACGGCCGCAGGATGCGCATAGAAAACCGCGAGCGCGAGGCCGCCGAGGCCAACGACGCGCTCACGAAGCAGATAGTCGAGCTGCGCAGCGCGGACTCCCGCATCGCCATGCTCGGCGAGATGGAAAAAGAGTACGAGGGCTTTGCCGGCGCGGTCAAGACCGTCATGCGAGAGTCGCGCCGCGGCACTCTGCGCGGCGTGCACGGCACCGTGGCGGAGCTGCTGCGCGCGGATGAGCGCTGCACGCTCGCCATCGAGACCGCCCTCGGCGCCGCAATACAGAACATCGTAGTGGACACCCAGGACGACGGCCGCCGCGCCATAGAGTTCCTCAAGCGGCGCGACGCTGGCCGCGCGACCTTCCTGCCCATAGACACGATACGCGGCGGCAGGCTCGACCGCATCCCCTCCGAGGAGGAGGGCTGCCTCGGCCTCGCGGTCGACCTAGTGAGCTTTGACACGCGATACCATAATATATTTGAAAACCTCCTGGGCCGCACGCTGGTGGCGGAGACGCTCTCGGACGCCGTGGCCATCTCGAGGAAGAACGGCAACCGCGTCCGCATAGTGACGCTGGACGGCCAGCTCATCAACGCGGGCGGCTCCATGACGGGCGGCAGCGCGGCGCGCAACGCGGGCATACTCTCCCGGCGCGCGGAGCTGGAGAAATTGCAGGCCAACCGCGGCAAGCTGGCGAAGGCGCGCGACGAGCTGGCCGCAAGGAGCGAGGAGCTCAAGCGCGAGCTGGCCTCTGCCCGCTACGAGCTCGACGTCGCGACTCAGGAGCTGCAAAGCGTGAATAACGAGCTCGCCTCGCTGAAGGCCGAGCGCCGCACTACGGAGAACGCCGCCGCCCAGCTGGAGCTGCTGCGCCAGAGCATCTCCGGCGACAGCGAGACGCGGGCCAAGGCCCTTGCGGACATGGAAGCGGGGGCGGAGAGCGCCCGCCGCGAGCTGGAGGTGCGCGGAAAGCGAATAGAGGAGCTCCGCGCCAAGGCCGCGGAGATAAAGGACTCCATCGCCGCCGCCACGCAGAAGAAGCTGGAGGTCGAGGGCGAGCGCACTCGTACCGACAAGGCCGTGCAGGAGAAGAACAACGCCCTGCTGGACATGGAGCGCACCTGCGCCCGGTTCGAGCAGAAGAAGATATCCGCCGAGATGGAGGAAAAGCAGCTCCTGGACAAGCTCTGGGACAACTACGAGCTCAGCCACAGCGCGGCGGAGGCCGTGCGTCGGCCCATCGAGAGCGCGGCAAAGTCGAACCGCCGCATAGCCGAGCTCAAGAAGGAGATGAGCTCCCTCGGCACGCCGAACCTCGGCGCCATAGACGAGTACGCGCGCGTCAGCGAGCGCTACGAGTTCCTCGCCTCCCAGCGCGACGACGTGGAGAAGGCGAAAAATGAGCTGCTGGGTATAATTTCCGATATAACCGGGGAAATGAGAACTATATTCACCCGCGAGTTCACCGCGATAAACGAGAGCTTCCGCGAGACCTTCACGGAGCTCTTCGGCGGCGGCAAGGCGGAGCTCACGCTCGAGCCCGGCGAGGATGTGCTCACCTGTGACATAGATATTAAGGTGCAGCCCCCCGGCAAGGCGCTCACGACGCTCTCGCTGCTCTCCGGCGGCGAGACGGCCTTCGTGGCCATAGCGCTGTACTTCGCCATAATCAAAGTCCGGCCCACGCCGTTTTGCGTCATGGACGAGATAGAGGCCGCGCTGGACGAGGCGAACGTCATCCGCTTTGCCGAGCACATGAGGAAGATAGCGAACAGGACGCAGTTCATAGTCATAACGCACCGCCGCGGCACGATGGAGGAGGCCGACTTCCTCTACGGCGTGACGATGCAGGAAAAGGGCGTCTCCAAGGTCATAGAGCTGGACCTGGACGAGGCCGAAAAGCACACAGAGGAGGCAGCAGGCTGATGGGATTTTTCGATAAGATAAAGGCCGGACTTGAAAAGACCCGGCGTCAGATGGGCGGAGTTTTCGCCGAGTTCACGGGCGAGAACGAGGAGTTTTTCGACGAGCTGGAGGAGGCGCTCATCGTCGCGGACGCGGGCGCGGACACGGCCTTCAAGGCCGTCTCGAGCCTGCGCGACATGGTGCGCGACCGCTCCCTGCTCGGGCGGGACGAGGTCAAGGCGGGCCTGGTGGAGGTCCTCTCGGACATCCTCTCCGTCGGCAGCTTTGAGCTCAAGCTCGACACCAAGCCCTCCGTCATACTCATGGTGGGCGTCAACGGCGTGGGCAAGACCACGACCATCGGCAAGCTGGCCGCCCGGTTCACCGCCGAGGGCAAAAAGGTCCTCCTCGCGGCGGGCGACACCTTCCGCGCCGCGGCGGCGGAGCAGCTGACCGTCTGGGCGGAGCGCTCCGGGGCCGACATAGTCAAGCACGGCGAGGGCTCCGACCCCGGCGCCGTGGTGTTCGACGCGCTGACCGCCGCCAAGGCCCGCGGCAGCGACATCGTCATAATCGACACTGCCGGCAGGCTCCACAACAAGGCCAACCTCATGAACGAGCTGGCCAAGATCCGCCGCATAATCACCCGCGAGCTGCCCGACGCCGACGTCGAGACGCTTATGGTCATAGACGCCACGACGGGCCAGAACGGCCTCATCCAGGCCAAGCAGTTTGCGGACACCGCGGACATCACGGGCATCGTGCTCACCAAACTCGACGGCACCGCAAGGGGCGGCATAGTGTTCGCCATCGCCCGCGAGATGGGCGTGCCGGTCAAATTCGTCGGCGTGGGCGAGGGGATGGACGACCTTATGCCCTTTGAGCCGAAGTCCTTCTCGGAGGCGCTGCTGTCATGAAGCTGATACTTGCATCCAATAACGCCGGAAAGGTGATAGAGTTCCGCGAGATACTAGCCGGGACGGGCATAGAGGTCATCCCCCAGCGGGAGGCCGGCTGCGATTTCGAAGTGGACGAGACGGGCGAGACCTTTGAGGAGAACGCCTTCCTCAAGGCCGAGGCCGCGATGAAGGCCACGGGCCTGCCCGCGGTGAGCGACGACTCCGGCCTGGAGGTTGACGCCCTGGGCGGCGCCCCCGGCGTGCACAGCGCGAGGTATACGGGCAACCACGACGACTCCGACCTCGACCGTCGCAAATTCCTCATGAAGAATCTCGAGGGCGAGGAACATCGCACGGCCCGCTTCGTCTCAGCAATATGCTGTGTGTTTCCGAACGGCGACGTGCTGCGCGCCCGCGGCACCTGCGAGGGCCGCATCGCGACGTACATGAAGGGCGAGAACGGCTTCGGCTACGACGCCATGTTCATCGCCGACGGCGAGGACCGCACCATGGCCGAGATGACCCACGAGGAAAAGAACGAGATATCGCACCGGGGCCGCGCTCTGCGCGAGTTTGCCCGCGTGCTGAAGGAGTATTGCAATGCTGACAAGTAAGCAGAGGTCCTATCTGCGCGGCCTGGCCGCCAAGGAGGACACCATCCTCCAGATAGGCAAGGACGGAATAACGGAAAACACCACCGCCGCGCTCTCCGACGCGCTGCGTGCGCGCGAGCTGGTGAAGGGCCGCGTGCTGGAAAACTCCCTGCTCACGGCGAGGGAGGCCATCGAGATCCTCTCCGAGCGCTGCCGCGCCGAGCAGGTGCAGGTCATAGGCAGCAAGTTCGTGCTCTACAAGCGCAACGAGACGGACCCGAAGATCGAGCTGCCCAAGGCGGCGAAGCGCAAATGAGGATAGCGGTATACGGCGGGAGCTTCAACCCGCCCCATCCGGCCCACGTCCGCGCCGCCCGCCTGGCCTACGAGGCGCTGCAGCCCGACAAGCTGCTCATAATCCCGGCGGCGGACCCTCCGCACAAGCAGCTCGCCGAGGGCAGCCCGGACCCGCAGGAGCGCTTTGAGCTCACGCGCATAGCCTTCCGCGGTTTCCCAGAGGCGGAGGTCTCCGACATGGAGCTCGTCCGCGGCGGCGAGAGCTATACCTCGGACACCGTCGCCGAGCTGGCGTCGGAGTACCCCGGCGCCGAGATATTCTTCGTCATCGGCACGGACATGCTCACCAGTTTTGAGCGCTGGCACAACTTCCGCGACATACTCGCGCTCTCTGCGCTGGCAGTTCTGCCCAGAGACGAGGGAGACATGCCGGAGATAGAGCGCTGCTCCCGCCGGTTCGAGGAGCTGTACGGAGCGCGCATCAGGGTGATAGACGTCGCGCCGCTGCCCATGTCCTCCTCTGAGATGCGCGAGCTGTTGGTCTCCCGCCGGGGCGCCGACGTGCTCGACGGCGAGGTATACGCCCGGATAATCCGGGTGCGCGACTACGGCGCAAAGCCGCAGCTCGACTGGCTGCGCGAGCGGGCCTATGCCTATCTCAAGCCCAGCCGCGTCCCGCACGTCGCGGGCTGTGAGCAGGAGGCCGCCTCGCTGGCCCGGCGCTGGGGCGAGGACCCCGGAGACGCCGCAGAGGCCGGGATTTTGCACGATATCACCAAAAAACTCAGCATGGACGAGCAGTTGATATTGGCGGAGAAATATGGTATAGTGTTCGATAAATTTGAGCGGGAGAACATCAAACTCACCCACGCCATAACCGGCGCCGCCCTCTCGAGGGACCTCTTCGGTGTGCCGGACCGCATATACAGCGCCATCCGCTGGCACACGACCGGCCGCGCGGACATGACGCTGCTGGAAAAGATAATATACCTTGCGGACTATATAGAGCCCACGCGCGACTTTGACGGCGTGGAGCGGCTCCGCAAGCTCGCGTATGAGAACATAGATTCTGCCATGGTCCTCGGCCTTGAGATGAGCCTTGAGGAGCTCCGGCAGAACGGCATAGAACCCCATGGCGCCACCGTAAGCGCCCTTGAGTGGTACGGAAAGGACAAGGTGTAATGCATCTCTACGGCGGAAACGGCAAACACTCAAAGCGCAAGCCGGAAAAGGATACCCGGCCCAAAGAGACAGACTACGACTACGATTACGGCTACGAGGACGACTACGACTACGAACCCGAACCCGAACCCCAGCCCCAGCCCCGGCACACCCAGAGCCGGGAGCAGCCCCGGCGCAGCGAGCAGCGCCGGACCGAGACCCGGCACAGCGAGCCCAGGCGCCGCAGCCGCCGGGACAGCACGGATGACATAAGGAGCACCAACCACACGGTGTACAGCGGCAACGGCTACGACTACGAGGACGACGTCCACTTCGCATCGGACGCCTATATCTCGCGCGAGGAGCAGCGCCGCAGTAAGCACCGCGGCCGCGGCGCGATAGTCGCGCTTTGCGTGCTGCTCATCCTCTGCGTGGGCGCCTACGCGGGCTTCAAGATCTGGGCCAAGCCAGCCGCGACCCAGTCCGGCGGACCCAACACCTACGACACGGACGGCACCGGCGACGACGGCGGCTCGGACAGCGGCATGGACGGCGTGGCCCCCGACCAGGCCGACAGCAACCGCCGCGACGGCGTCTGGACCTTCCTCGTCAGCGGCCTCGACCGCGAGGGCCTGCACACGGACACCAACATCGTCGGCATGTTCGACACCGTCGAGGGCAAGCTCAACCTCGTGAACCTGCCCCGTGACCTGCTCATAAACATCTCCATCAGCCCCAAGAAGATGAACCAGCCCTACCCGGCGAGCATCAACAACGGCGGCGACGGCGTCTCCGCCCTGCTGGCCGCGGTGAAGGACATCCTCGGCTACGAGGTGGACTGCTGGGCGATAATCGACATCCAGGCCGCGGCGGACATCGTGGACGCCATCGGCGGCGTGTATTACGACATCCCCTACGACATGGACTGGGACGCCCCGGACCAGAACCCGCCGGTCAGCATCCACATCAAGCAGGGCTACCAGCTGCTCGACGGCGACGACTTTGTCAACGCGATGCGCTTCCGTATCTCCAACGACGGCTCAAACACCTATGTCGGCGGCGACATCGAGAGGATACAGTTCCAGCAGAAGCTGCTCATGGCCCTCGCGCGCCAGACGCTCTCGCTGGAGAACATCCCCAACCTGACCAAGATCTTTGAGATCTACGAAAAGCGCGTGGACACCAACGTAACCATCAGCAACCTGGCCTATTTCGCCACGGAGTTCATGAAGATAGACGCCAACAACATCACCTTCCAGACCATCCCCGGCAAGGGCGACGGCTATGTCTTCGGCATGAGCTACGTCATCCCGTACATCGACGAGTGGCTCGAGATGGTCAACGGATACCTCAACCCGTTCACGGTGGAGATAACGCGCGACAACATCAATATGATCTCCTACGACATGGAGACCGGCACCTGGGACATGACCCAGGGCTACATTGCCGGACAGCAGTGAGGCAAGTAAACGCGAGAAGGCGAGAAGGGGAGATATAAATGCTGACACCAAGGGAAATAGCCGATACCGCGGTAAAGACTCTGGACGCGAAGCAGGCCAAGGACATCAAGCTCCTGCACACGACCGACCTTACCGTGCTGGCGGACTATTTCATAATCTGCACGGCCACGAGCTCCACCCACGTCAAGACACTGACCGACGAGGTGGACAAGGCCCTCTCGGAGCTGGGCGAACCGCCCCTCCGTCGCGAGGGCTACCGCGGCGGCGGCTGGATCCTGCTGGATTTCGGCTGCGTCATAGTGCACATTTTCCAGCAGGACATGCGCGAGTTCTATAACCTCGAGCACCTGTGGAGCGACGCGGAGGAGATAAGCCTCTCAGCCCTTCCCGGCCCTACGGCCTGAGCTAGGAGCTCGGGTCAAAGGGGCCTGCGGTTTTTTAAACATACAGAAGGGAAGAGCAGAAAATGGCTTACGATTTCGCAAGAATAGAAAAGAAATGGCAGAACTACTGGCTTGAGAACAAGACCTACAAGGCCGTGACCGGGGACAAGACCCGCAAGAAGTTTTATCCCCTCATAGAGTTCCCGTACCCCTCCGGCGACGGGCTCCACGTCGGCCACCCGAGGCCGTACACCGCGATGGACATCGTCGCGCGCAAGCGCCGCATGGAGGGCGAGAACGTCCTCTTCCCGATAGGTTTCGACGCCTTCGGCCTGCCCACCGAGAACTACGCCATCAAGAACCACATGCAGCCCCACGACGTCACAAAGCGCAATATCGAGCGCTTTTCCAAGCAGCTGCAGATGCTCGGCTACAGCTTTGACTGGGACCGCATGGTCGACACCACCGACCCTAAATATTACAAGTGGACCCAGTGGATATTCCTGCAGATGTACAAGCACGGCCTGGCCTACAAGGCGTCCATGCCCGTGAACTGGTGCACCAGCTGCAAGTGCGTCCTCGCCAACGAGGAGGTCGTCGAGGGCGTGTGCGAGCGATGCGGCAGCCCTGTCATCCGCAAGGAGAAGAGCCAGTGGATGCTCCGCATCACCGCCTATGCCCAGAGGCTCATTGACGACCTGGACGACGTCGACTACATCGAGCGCGTCAAGATCCAGCAGCGCAACTGGATAGGCCGCTCCACCGGCGCCGAGGTCGACTTCAAGGCCACCACCGGCGACGTCATCAAGGTTTTCACCACCCGCTGCGACACGCTCTTCGGCGCGACCTACATGGTCCTCTCGCCGGAGCACGCCCTCGTGCGCGAGTGGCTCGAGAGCGGCGCCATCACCAACCCGGACGAGGTCAAAAAGTACCAGGCCGAGGCCGCCGCGAAGTCCGACCTCGAGCGCACCGAGCTCAACAAGGACAAGACCGGCGTGCGCACCATGGGCGTCGACGCCATCAACCCCGTCAACGGCGAGACCATACCCATCTTCATATCCGACTACGTCCTCGCGAGCTACGGCACCGGCGCCATCATGGCCGTCCCGGGCCACGACCAGCGCGACTGGGAGTTCGCTGAGAAGTTCGGCCTGCCCATCATCGAGGTCGTCAAGGGCGGCGACGTGACCAAGGAGGCCTTCATCGCGAAGGACGACAGCGCCATCATGGTCAACTCCGGCTTCCTGAACGGCATGAGCGTCAAGGCCGCCATCCCGACCATGACCAAGTGGCTGGAAGAGAAGGGCCTCGGCCGCAGCAAGGTAAACTACAAGCTGCGCGACTGGGTGTTCTCCCGCCAGCGTTACTGGGGCGAGCCCATCCCCCTGGTGTACTGTGAGAAGTGCGGCTGGCAGCCGATCGACGAGAGCGAGCTGCCCCTGCTGCTGCCCGACGTGGACAGCTATGAGCCCACCGACAACGGCGAGAGCCCGCTCTCCAAGATGACCGACTGGGTGAACACCACCTGCCCGAAGTGCGGCGGCCCCGCCCAGCGCGAGACCGACACCATGCCTCAGTGGGCCGGCTCCTGCTGGTACTTCCTGCGCTATATGGACCCGGACAACGACAAGGCCCTCGCCGGCCAGGACGCGCTCGACTACTGGAGCCCCGTGGACTGGTACAACGGCGGCATGGAGCACACCACGCTGCACCTGCTGTACAGCCGCTTCTGGCACAAGTTCCTGTACGACATCGGCGTCGTGCCCACCAAGGAGCCCTACGCCAAGCGCACGAGCCACGGCATGATCCTGGGCCTGAACCCGCACAACTACGCCAACCTCTCCGACGAGGAGCGCAACAAGCTCCTGGCCGAGTACGGCAGCGAGGCCGAGGTGCGCAAGTACCTCGTGCACAAGTACGGCGAGATGGCCGACCACCCCATCGTCAAGATGAGCAAGAGCCTGGGCAACGTCGTCAACCCGGACAGCGTCGTCAAGGAGTACGGCGCGGACACGCTGAGGCTCTATATCATGTTCCTCGGCGACTTTGAAAAGGCCGCTCCCTGGAACCCCAGCGCCGTCAAGGGCTGCAAGCGCTTCCTGGACCGCATCTGGGCCCTGGGCGAGAAGCGCATAGACGGCGACGAGAGCCTCTCCGCGGCCAACGAGAAGGAAGTCCACCGCTGCGTAAAGAAGGTCAGCGACGACATAGAGAGCATGAAGTTCAACACCGCCATCTCCGCCATGATGGTGCTGGTGAACAAGTTCTATGAGTGCGCGCCGAGCAGGGGGGACATGAAGACCTTCCTCGCGCTGCTGAGCCCCTTCGCGCCGCACATCGCCGAGGAGCTCTGGGAGATCCAGGGCTTTGAGGGCATCGCCAGCCTGAGCGCCTGGCCGGAATACGACGAGGCCAAGACCCTCGATGACGAAAAGGAGATCGCCGTGCAGGTAAACGGCAAGCTCCGCAGCACAGTCGTGGTCCCCGCCGGCTGCGAGGACTCCGTCGCTGTCGAGGCCGCAATGGCCGACCCGAAGGTCCAAAAGTTCACCGCCGGCTGCGCGATAGTCAAGACGATAGTTGTCAAGGACAAGCTCGTCAACATTATCGCAAAGCCCTCCAAGTGAGTTTTGCTTGACATCGGCGCTCGAAATCATTATAATGCATATGCTAACGGGTTAATGGCCCTTACAGCGCCGAAAGGTGTTTTGGAGGGAGGGAATAGAATGTCTGAGATCTACGTTAAGGAAAACGAGTCGCTGGATAATGCACTCAAGCGTTTCAAGCGGAGCTGCGCCAAAGCCGGCGTCCTGGCCGACCTGAGGAAGAAGGAGTACTACCAGAGCCCCAGCGTCAAGCGCCGCAAGAAGTCCGAAGCCGCCCGCAAGAACAAGAACAAGCGCTACTATTGATGAAAAAGCTCCGTCTGAAAAGACGGAGCTTTTTTGCGGCACTTTTGTTGACAAATGTAAACTTACATGCTATCCTGAGTTTACAAATGTAAATCACCGGGAGGAAGGAATATGGCTGCTGCAAAATTGACGGAGGCGGAGTGGAGCGTGATGGACGCGCTGTGGGAGCGCGGGGAGCTGACGGGCCGGGAGGCGGCGGAGCTGCTGCGGGAGCGCTGCGGCTGGAGCCGGAGCACGGTGCTGACGCTCCTGGGCCGCATGGAGGCCAAGGGCGCCGTCTCGGGCGAGAGCGAGGGCGGCGTGAAGGTGTTCCGCCCGCTCATATCGCGCGAGGACGCCGCCGTGGCTGAGACGCGCGACTTCATCGGCCGCATCTATAACGGCAGCCTGAGCCTCATGGTGAGCGCGCTCACGAAGAAACAGGCCCTGCCAAAGTCCGAGATAGACGAGCTCTACGAGCTGCTGCAAAAACTGGAGGCGGGACACGATGGCTGAGTGGATAATCTCGTCCTCAGCGCTCATACTCGCCGTGGTGCTGCTCCGGCGCGTGCTGAGGGGCAGACTTAGCCCGCGGCTGCAATACGCGCTCTGGGCGCTGGTGCTCGTGCGGCTGCTTGTGCCGGTGAGCTTCGGCGCTGCGGGGCTGAGTGTGCAGAATCTCGTGCGCGGCGCGGACGAGAGGGCGGCGGAGCGCGTCGTGACCTATGTCAGCAATGCAGCGCCGGACCTCTCCATACCCGAGCCGGTCACCGACCTGAGCGAGCCCGAGCAGCAGCTCCAATACGACCAGGAGCTGCCGGCGCCGGTTCACGAGCCGGACGCGGCTGAGCCCGAGGCCAGGGCGGAGACCGGCACGCCGGTCACGGTGTCGGATATCCTGCGCTGTGTCTGGTACGCGGGCATGGTGGTGCTAGCGCTGTGGTTTTTGGCGGCTAACATCGCCTTCCGCGCGAGGCTCACTCGCTCCGCCCGGCGCATGGAATACCCCGGCTGCAAACTTCCGCTCTATGTCTCCGGCGCGGTGGAGACGCCCTGCCTCTTCGGCGTCGTCCGCCCGGCTGTATATCTCACGCCCGGCGCCGCCGCCGACCATGTGACGCTCACCCACAGCGTGGAGCACGAGCTGACGCACTTTCGCCACGGCGACCACGTCTGGGCGCTGCTGCGCTGCCTGTGCCTCGTGCTGCACTGGTATAACCCGCTGGTCTGGCTCGCCGCCGCACTCTCGCGCCGGGATGCCGAGCTAGCCTGCGACGAGGCCACGATAAAGCGCCTGGGCGAGGCTGAACTCGCCGCCTACGGCCGCACGCTCATAGGCATCACCTGCGGGAGCCGCCCCTCGCTTCTGCGCACCGCCACGACCATGAACTGCGGCAAAAGTGGCCTGAGGGAGCGCATAAGCCTCATCGTGAAGCGCCCCAGGACCGCCGCCTGGGCCCTTGTGATCCTCCTGCTGGCCGCCGTCTTTGTCACGGGCTGCACCTTCACCGGCGCACAGGCCACAGAGCCGGAGCTGGAGGGCTTCATAGCCAAAAACACCGGCCTCACGGCGGGCGAGGGCCAGTACCTCGCCGCGAGCTATGAGCTGCTGCTCGAGGAGAACGACACATATTATGTAAACTGCTGCGTCACCGTGTTCGAGCTGGCGGAGGACCGGACGCTGACCATGGCGGAGAATGTGCTCACGCCGATGTCGCTGACGCTGAAGCGCTCCGGCGGCGGCTGGACGCAGGAGGCGTTCTGGATGCCGGAGGACGGCGACTACAACGACACGGAGCTCGAGGAGCGCTTCCCACAGGCGGCGCTGGAGCGGCTGGACGAGCTGCGCAGCCGGGGCAGCCTGCCGCTGACCATGCGCTGCTTTGAAAAGGCCGTGCCAGCCCTTGACGCCGACGTGGCGGCTGCAATAGAGCCGTACCTGTCCGGGCTCGAGGAAAGCGGCACGACCGTAGAGGACGCGAGCAGCACGCGCAACATGGCCTACGCCATGATAGCCTTCTACGGCAGCTGTGCTGTGGAGTATATGCAGGAGCAGCTCTCCCAGCCCGACCTCAGCGAAGAGCGCCGCCTGATACTCACCGAGGCCATCGCCTACGTTGAGGAAATGCGCGAGCTGGAGAGGACGAACGAGCCTGATCCCGATACGCTCGCGGGGCTCATGGCCGCCGTCACGGCGGAGGACATCAAATACATCGCCTGCGACTTCGGCAAGGTAACGGCGGAGCAGCTGGCCCCGGCCCTGAACGCCGCGGCGGCAAACCAGACGGCACTCGACACGGACGGCCTGGACACCTGGTACAGCCTGACGGCCTATCTCACAGACGAATACAGCTCCGAGGTGGAGCGCATTGAGCTCCGTGCCGGGCTGGAGGAGAACGCCGTATACGTGCGGTACAAGAGCAACACCGGGACGCGGGAAGGCAAGTTCACAGACAGCGTGCTCTACCGGCTGATACTCGACAGTTACAGCACCCTGACGAACATAGAGGCCGAGCACTACGAAAAGCACCGCGGCATGATCGAGGCGCGGGCGGCGTCGGACGTGCAGAGGGCCGAAAAATACGACGGCAGCCCCGCCTTCACGGGCTACGAGATAACGAGCTTCGAGCAGACGGACGTCTTTGAAGGCGACGGCGTGCAGTATGAGGTCTACGCCTGGAACGTGGCCTTCACCACCGGCGGCAGCACGGAGGGCATCCCCTTCGCCGGAGGCATGGCCCTCGACGCCGAAGGCCGGGTCATCGGCTACGAGACGGACACCTATTTCGCCGTCAAGGTCCTGGCCGACGGCAGCTTCGACTACCGCTTCCTGACAGGCGAGCTCTACCAGGGCACCAACGAAGCCGCGGGCCGCGAGAACGCCAAAGCCCAGGTGCTGGCGGCGTTTGCAGAGCCGCAGACATTCACGCCCGTGGTCGCGCAGCCCATAGACGGCGTCATCTGCGTCGGCACGGAGATAAGCAGCGGAGAGCTCGTCTACTATGTACCCGGCAGCCAAGACGAGTGGCGAAGGCTGCTGAACGAGGCTGTCCCCAAGGCGCAGGCTGGAACGTACTATATAGACGGCACCGCCATGCTTGGACAGCTCATCACAGACGGAGAGCGTGAACTCTTCTTCCTCTCCGACGGCTCCCTCAGCAGTATGGGCGAAGCGTTCGTGATAAACGCGCAGGACGCCGCGCCGCTTCGGGAGCTGATGGATGACGCAATGGAAGTTCTCGGCGTCTACGGCCACGTTGCGCCCTCGGATATACGCGACCTGAGCTCCGCGACGCTGGAGATCTTCGGCGGCACCGCGACGGTGACGGACGAGGCCTCGCTTGCTGAGATAGAGCGCCTGCTCTCGGCTTCTTCGGGGATATCGCCATCTAAATGCGGCTGCGGCTTGATGATGAAGCTGGAGCGGGAGGACGGCACGATACTGAACATAGGCATGGCCGGCGACGGCTGCGCGACCTGGCAGTCGAACGGCTGGTACTATGACTATGGCGACGGCAATAAATACCTGTATTCGTTCTTCGTCCCGCATATCATACACGGCATGGACGCGGCGACGCTCTTCGAAACATACGGCGGAAGGCCCCTGAATTACATGAACTGGGCGCGCCATTGCAATGAATTTGACTACGACGACTGCTTTGAGCTCATGGATGAGATGTTCGAGCGCGCCAAGACTGACAATAGTGTCAGGGCGGGCTGCATGTACAACACTCAGGGCCTTGACGGCGCGCTCGCAGAGGCCTACGGCAATTACCTGGCGCAGCTGTATGAATACGACCCCGCCGCCTTTGCCGCCGCCTTCTACAATGTGCCGGATGAGCAGCAGACCATGCTGATCGGCATGATTACCGTTACCCTAGATATCACTCCCGACGAATTCCGCACGCAGATTGAGGCGCTGTGGTGAACATCGCCGCCGCACCTGCGCTAGAAGCATGAAAACGCCCCCAAAGGGGGCGTTTTCATCACATTTTACACCGGATTCAGCTCCTCGTCGAGCCAGGTGTCGGTGGGGGAGAGTTTTCTCGTGAAGATCCGCGCGCTGTCGGCGGGGTATTTGTTCTGGTGGAACTTGAATATCATCCCCTCCGTGCCGGGCAGGCGGCCGATTATCTCGATCTTGCCCCGCGGGTGGCTCATGACATAGCGTATGGACTTGCCGATGCCGTTCTGCATGGCCTTGGCGCCGTCGACTATGCCGATGCCCTCGGCGAGCGGGACCTGAAAGCGCCCCTGCACGCCCCGCACGGGGCGGCACTGGAACACGTAGTAGGGCGACACGCCTATCCGCGTCAGCCCCGCGAGCAGTTCGCCCAGCACCTCGGGCGAGTCGTTCACGCCGCGCAGCAGCACCGTCTGATTGCGCACCTGCACGCCGCGGCTCATCAGCGCCCAGACCGCCTTTTTCGCCTGCTCCGTCAGCTCCCTCGGGTGGTCGAACTGCGTCACGACAAAGAGCGTCTTGCGCTTTGCATAGCGCTCAAAGAGCTCCAGCAGCTCCTCGTCGCCGTAGATGCGCTCCGGCAGCGTCACAGGTATGCGCGACCCGAAGCGCAGGAGGTCGATGTGGCCGATGGCGCACAGGCCCTCGAGATAGCGCTCGATGACGCTGTTTGGGTTCATCAGCGCGTCGCCGCCGGAGATGAGGACGTTCGTGATCTCCTCGTGTTTGGCTACGTAGGCTATGGCCTCGTCCGCGCGGCGGTTGAGCTCGTCCTCGCTCAGACCGACCATGCGCTTGCGGAAACAGTGACGGCAGTACATCGCGCACCGATTTGTCGAGAGCAGCAGCACCGTCGGCGGGTATTTGTGCTGCAAACCCTCCAGCTTGGTGTTCGAGGCCTCGCCGCTCGTGTCAAACGAGCCGCCGGGGTCCAGCTCGTCCAGAGATGGGATGCACATCCTTCCAATGGGGTCGTCCGGGTCCGAGGTGTCAACAAGGGATAGGTAATAGGGCGTTATCATCATGGGAAAACGTTTCGCTATCTCTTCTCTGCGTTGTGCCTCCTCCGGTGACAGCCCAAGCTTCGGCGCCAGCTGCTCCATGGAGCGCACGCCATTTTCCAATTCCTTTTGCCAGCTCATAGCTGCACCTTCCTTTATTTATGATTTAAATTAGTAATATTATACCACATTTCAAATCATGTCTGCAAGAATTGATTTCTGTTGAAATATACGAAATGCCGGGGTATAATCGGGTAAAACACACAAAGAACGGTGGGATAACAGGTGGAAACCGCGATTTTCGAGCTCTGCGGCGAGCGCGAACTCAACCCCCGGCGGACCTTTGACTGCGGCCAGTGCTTCCGCTGGAACGAGGACGAGACCGGCCGCTGGCGGGGCGTGGCCTCCGGAAAGGCGGCGGTCGTCTGGGCCGAGGAGGGCCGGACGTACATCGAGTGCGCCCTGGAGGACATATATTTCTGGCGTGACTATCTCGACATGGACACGGACTATGACGACGCACGGCGGAGCATCGAGGTCTGCGACTATCTGCGCGACTGCGCGGCCTACGGCGAGGGCATACGCATACTCCGCCAGGACAAGTGGGAGGCGCTTTGCTCGTTCATCATCTCGCAGTGCAACAACATCCCGCGCATAAAGGGCATCGTGGAAAAACTCTGCTCGCTCTACGGCGACGCGGTGGAGGCCCCCTGGGGCGAGGCGCGCTCGTTCCCGTCGGCGGAGCGCGTGGCGGAGCTGGATGAGGCCGACCTCGCGCCGCTGCACTCGGGCTACCGCGCGCCCTACATACTCGCTGCGGCGAAGGCCGTCGCCTCCGGCAAGCTCGACCTCGAAAAGACGGGCCTCCTGCCCTGCACGGAGGCGAGGGCGGAGCTCAAAAAGCTCAACGGCGTGGGCGACAAGGTCGCGAACTGCGTGGTGCTCTTCGGCCTGCACCAGCTCGATGCCTTCCCAGTGGACGTCTGGATAAAGCGCGCCCTGGCGGAAAATCTGCCCAAGGGCTTCGACCCCTCGACCCTCGGCAAATACGCCGGGCTCGCGCAGCAGTACATGTTCTATCACGCCCGCGAGACCGCCTCGGAGAGATGAGAGCCCGGTGCGATATGACAAAAAAAGCGCGCGCTCCGGCGTGCGCTTTTTTATGTTTCTCACACCGCGTATTGGGGCGTAAATGGTTGACTTAGGGCGTGGCTGTGATAAAATATGAGGAATAGCAAAAATCCAAATCTTTTGCGGAGGTGCGTTTCATATGAACCGGTTAAACAGCTTTTCCGAGCGCTTCGTCGGCGAGGGCCTGACCTTTGACGACGTGCTGCTTGTCCCCGCGGAGAGCAATGTTCTCCCGACGGACGTGGACCTGTCTACCAACCTTACCAAGACCATCAGGCTCAATACCCCCATCATGAGCGCGGCAATGGACACCGTGACGGAATACCGCATGGCCATCGCGATAGCGCGCGAGGGCGGCATCGGCGTCATCCACAAGAGCATGCCGATAGACGCGCAGGCCGAGCAGGTGGATATGGTAAAGCGCTCCGAAAACGGCGTCATCACGAACCCCTTCTCCCTTGGCCCCGACAACACCCTTGAGGAGGCGGACGCCCTCATGGCGAAGTTCCGCATCTCCGGCGTGCCTGTCGTGGACACGGACGGGCGGCTCATCGGCATCATCACCAACCGGGATATGAAATTTGAAGAGAACATGGACACCCGCATCCGCGCGGTCATGACCAGCGAGGGCCTTGTCACCGGCAAGGAGGGCACCACGCTCGAGGAGGCCAAGGACATCCTGCGCCGCCACAAGATCGAGAAGCTGCCCATCGTGGACGAAAACTTCCGCCTCAAGGGCCTCATCACCATCAAGGACATAGAGAAGGTCGTAAAGTATCCGAACTCCGCAAAGGACAAGCACGGCCGCCTGCTCTGCGCCGCCGCAATCGGCGTCACCAACGACATCCTCGACCGCGCGGGCGCGCTGGTCCAGGCGGGCGTCGACGCCCTGGTGCTCGACAGCGCCCACGGCCACTCTGCCAACATCATGCGCTGCGTCGGCCTCGTGAAGAACGCCTTCCCCGAGGTGCAGCTCATCGCGGGCAACGTCGCCACCGCCGAGGCCACCGAGGCCCTCATCAAGGCTGGCGCCGACTGCGTCAAGGTCGGCATAGGCCCCGGCTCCATCTGCACCACCCGCGTGGTGTCCGGCATCGGCGTGCCTCAGATCACCGCCGTGCTCGAGTCGGCCGCCATGGCCGATAAGTACGGTATTCCCGTCATCGCCGACGGCGGCATCAAGTACTCGGGCGACATCGTCAAGGCTCTGGCCGCGGGCGGCAGCGTCGTCATGATGGGCTCCATGCTCGCCGGCTGCGAGGAGAGCCCCGGAGAGAGCGAGATCTTCCAGGGCCGCCAGTTCAAGGTCTACCGCGGCATGGGCAGCATAGGCGCCATGCAGAAGGGCTCCGGCGACCGATACTTCCAGTCCGGCTCCAAGAAGCTCGTCCCCGAGGGCGTCGAGGGCCGCGTGCCTTACAAGGGGGCCGTGTCCGAGACCATCTTCCAGATGATGGGTGGCCTGCGCTCCGGCATGGGTTACTGCGGCTGCCGCACCATAGAGGAGCTGCGCACCAAGACCAAGTTTGTCCGCATAACCGGCGCGGGCCTCAAGGAGAGCCACCCGCACGACATATACATCACCAAGGAAGCCCCGAACTACACCATGAACCCGCAGGGCTGAGTCCCCGCGGGCCGCGGAAACGGAGGATGACATGGACGAAAAGATCGAAAAGCTCAAGGACTGGATAGCCGGGAGCGACAACATCGTGTTTTTCGGCGGCGCAGGCGTCTCCACGGAGAGCGGCATCCCCGACTTCCGCAGCGTGGACGGGCTCTACAATCAGAAATGGGCCTGCCCGCCCGAGACGATACTGAGCCACAGCTTCTTCGAGCGCGACCCGGAGGAGTATTACCGCTTCCACCACGAGAAGCTGGTGGTGGACGGCGCGAAGCCGAACCGGGCGCACCTGCGCCTGGCGGAGCTCGAGCGCGAGGGCAAGCTCAAGGCCGTCATAACGCAGAACATAGACGGCCTGCATCAGGCGGCGGGCAGCAAGAACGTGCTGGAGCTGCACGGCAGCATTCTGCGTGCCTATTGCTCGCGCTGCCGCAAGCCGTATCCGGCCTACGAGATGAACCACTGCAAGGGCGTGCCGCACTGCACCTGCGGCGGTGTGGTGCGCCCGGATATCGTGCTCTATGAGGAGCCGCTGGACCAGGACATCATGGAGCGCGCCGTGCGCTATATCCGCAATGCCGAGGTGCTCATAATCGGCGGCACGTCGCTCGGCGTGTACCCCGCCGCGGGGCTCATCAACTACTACCGCGGCACAAAGCTGGCGCTCGTGAACCTGTCGGAGACCCCGTACGACAGGTATGCGGACCTGGTGATACATGAGAAGATAGGCGAGGTGTTTTCCGCTGTATGAGCCGTACAGACGTACTTGGCGTGGGCTTTGACAACGTCACGAAGGCCGAAGCCGTCGAGAGGGCGCTCGCGCTCATTGACGCGCGCGAGGGCCGCTATGTGGTCACTCCGAACCCGGAGATAGTCATGCTGGCAAAGGAGAATCCGGCGCTCAAAGAGGCGCTCGCGGGGGCGGACATCGTCCTGCCCGACGGCGCGGGCATAGTCAAGGGCGCGGCCATCCTGGGGCGGCCCATGAAGGAAAAGGTCCCGGGCATCGACTTCGCCTGCGGCGTCATGGCGCGGCTGGCGGAGCGCGGCGGCAGTGTGTACCTCTTCGGCGCAAAGCCGGGCGTGGCCGAGGCCGCGGCGGAGACGCTGAGGACAAAATTCCCCGGACTCGTGATAAGCGGCACGTCGGACGGCTATTTTTCGGACGACGGGCCTATAATAGAAAAGATAAAGGACGCTGCACCGGATTTCCTGCTCGTCTGCCTCGGCGCGCCGAAGCAGGAGCTGTGGATGGCGAAGATGTCGGGCAAGCTGCTCGTGGGCCTCATGGTCGGCCTCGGCGGCAGCCTCGACGTGTTCGCAGGCACGGTGAAGCGCGCGCCCGAGGCCTGGCAGAAGCTCGACCTCGAGTGGCTGTACCGGCTCTTGAAGGAGCCGAGGCGCATCGGGCGCATGATGAAACTGCCCCTCTTCGTCATAGAAGCGGCGGGGGAGAGGCTGAGAGGTAAATAAAATGGCAGATAAGGGCAAGCTCATAGTGCTCGAGGGCATCGACGGCAGCGGCAAGTCCGCCCAGTACCGCCGGCTCAAGGCCCGGTTCGAGCGCGAGGGCATAGATTGCCGCACGATAGTTTTCCCGAGGTACGACCAGGAGTCCTCGGCGCTTATCAGGATGTACCTGGAGGGGCGCTTCGGCAAGGACCCGGAGGACGTCGGCGCATGTGCGGCGTCGATATTCTACGCGGTGGACCGCTACGCCTCGTACATGACCGACTGGGGCGAATATTACCGCTCCGGCGGGGTGGTGCTCTCGGACAGATACACCACCTCCAACGCCGTCCACCAGGGCGCAAAGCTCAGCGAGGCCGAGCAGCCGGCGTTTTTCGACTGGCTGTATGACCTCGAATATGTTAAACTCGGCCTGCCCAGGCCCGAACTCGTGATCTACCTCGACGTGGACCTCGAGACCTCGCTGGCCCGGGTGCGCCACCGCCAGGAGAAGACCGGCAAGGACGGCGACATCCACGAGAAGGACGCCGCCTACCTCGCCAAATGCATCGCCACCGGAAGCCGCGCCGCCGACCACTACGGCTGGAAGCGCGTGGACTTCAAGAAAAACGGCCAGATCCGCGAGCTTGACGAGAAGCACGAGGAGATCTTCGCCGACGTCATGGCCGCGCTGTGAAAGAGGAAAAGGCCGCCCTCCGCAGGGCGATAAACGAGAGAATATCGGCGCTCGACGAGGAATATCTGCGCGAGAGCGACAGAGGCATTTGGGAAAACGTCCTGAGCCTGCCGGAGTTTGGCTCGGCCGGCACGGTGTTCGCCTACCTCTCCGTGGACAGGGAGTGCGATACAAGACGCATTGTTGACCAGCTTTTGCAAGAGGGCCGGCGCGTCGCTCTGCCCAGGAGCCGGAAGGGCGGGGTCATGGACTTCGCGCTCTATGACGGCACGCTCGCCGAGGGCATGTACGGCATACCCCAGCCGCCTGACGAGTCGGAGACGGTGGAGCCGGGGGAGGGGGACCTCATGCTGGTCCCGGCGCTCTGCTGCGACGTGCGCGGCGTGCGCCTCGGCCACGGGGGCGGCTACTACGACCGCTACCTCGCCGGGCGCCGCGTCCCCGCCGCCTGCCTCTGCCGCGAGCGGCTCCTGCTGGAAAAAGTCCCGCAGGACTGGAACGATTTTGCCGTCGGCTTCGTCATAACTGAACTCAGAAAAATAAAAACAGGGCTCTGACGAGCCCTGTGCCGTGGTTTGTGCCGCTTCAGCAGCAGCTGCCGCAGTTGTTGCTGCTGTCGCAGCTGGAGCTGCACCCGCAGTTTCCGCCGCAGCAGAAGATGAGCAGGAGTATAATGATGATCCAGAAGCAGCTTCCGTTTCCATTTCCGCAGAACATTTAATCGACCTTTCTCCGCGCTATGTGATTTACCCGGGCCCGGCCCCGCGCGGGGGGCGGGCGAGGAGAGCTGTCTGATCGTTCGGGGCGGTGCCGGCGCCGGTTCGCACCGTCTGAGCCATAATATGCCCGGCGCGGCAAACACGTTACTTGGGAGAACTCCAGAAAATGCAGAATAATTTTGACAAGCTCAACGAGATATTCGGCGTGAAGAAGCCGGAGGAGGGGCAGAGCCCCGACTCCGCGCCGGAGACCGCCGCCCCGGAGCCGGAAAAGGCCCATGAGGCCCCGTCCGGGCAGGAGCACGAGCCGGAACAGGGGCACAAGGCCGAACCGGAGACCGCCGGGAATGCTGAGACCGACGCCGAGCCCGGCGCGGGCGAAGAAGAGCCCGCGGGGGACGAGACCAAGGTCCTGCCCTCCATCCACGGCCGCGGCTTATTCGGCGGCAAGAAGCGCGCCCAGTCCGAGCCCGAGCCGGAGAAAAGCGAGGAGCCCGAGGCCGAGAAGCACGCCGTGAACCCCATCAAGCTCATCGACGACCTCATATACGACCGCTCCAAGCACAAGGGCGAAGGGCATGAGGAGCACTTCCATGTCGATGAGTACGAGGACGAGCCCCTGGAGGAGCGCGACTACAAGCCCATCCGCTCCCGGCGCGACGGCAAGACCGGCTGCCTGGGCGGGCTAATGTACTTCGTCTTCGTCATCAGCCTGAGCATCATCCTCGCCTGCGTGGGCTGGATGGCCGCCTCCGACGTACTGGCGCTCAACAAGGACTACACGGAGGGCACCGTGACCCTGCCCGAGAGCATCTTCACCGAAAAAGAGGTAGAAGAGGAAAATGAGGACGGCACCGTGACCACCAAGACCGTCCAGAGCGCCGACATAGACTATGTCGCCAACGTGCTCAAGGACGCGGGCATCATCGAGTACAAGCCGCTCTTCAAGCTGTTCTGCAAGGTCACGCACGCGGACCGCAAGCTCGACCCGGGCACCTATGAGCTGAATACCAAGTGCGACTATAACGCACTGGTGCTCCGGATGCAGACGGCGTCGATCTCCATGGTCACGACGACGATAACCTTCCCCGAAGGCTATACTATGCAGCAGATCTTTGAAAAGCTCGAGTCCGAGGGCATCTGCTCCGTCGAGGACCTCATGGACGCCGCGGCGAACTATATCTACGACTACCCCTTCCTCGAGTGGTCCGAGCCCGGCGACGCGAGCCGCCTGGAGGGCTACCTCTTCCCGGACACCTATGAGTTCTATCAGGGCGAGCAGGCCTCCAGCGCCATCAACAAGTTCCTGCTGAACTTCCACGGCAAGCTGACCGCGGACATGTACACGCAGGCTGACAACCTGGGCATCTCGCTGCATCAGGCGGTCATCGTGGCCTCGATGATAGAGGCGGAGGCCGCAAACAACGACGAGCGCGCCAACATCGCCTCCGTCATCTACAACCGCCTCAATCAGGGCATGCCGCTGCAGATAGACGCCACGGTCATGTACGCCCTCGGCGAGCACAAGGAGCACCTCACCGAAGAGGATCTGAAGGTCGAGAGCCCCTACAACACCTACACGAACACCGGCCTGCCCGCCGGACCCATCTGCAACCCGGGCCTCGCCTCCATCAACGCGGCCCTCAACCCGGCGAGCACGAATTACCTCTACTACGCCCTCGACACCGAGACAGGCACGCACCGCTTCTTCACCAGTTACAGCGAGTTCGAGGCCTTCACGGCGACGCAGGACTATACCGGCAACTGAACAGAAAAATAACAGGGTGCGGCCCGTTCCGCACCCTGTTATTTTAAGTGGTTTTGCACCAATTTGGGCTTGTTTTCCGCGTCTGCGTCGTATATAATGGTAGAAGGGGTAAGATTTGCCTCGCCATTATGGAAAACGGAGATGTGATCATGGAGCTTAAGAATTTCGATAAGATACTCGAGCGAGTTCCCAAGATGTCCCGGCCCATGCGCGTCATCCTCGCCGGCTCGGACGGCGAGAACATGCTCAAGGGCATTTTCGCGGCCCAGGAGAAGGGCCTTGTGCAGCCCGTGCTGGTCGGCGACCGCGCGAGGACGATTACCGTGCTCGAGCAGTTCGGCCTGGAGCGCGAGCCCTATACGATGGTGGACACGCCTCCCGGACACAACATCACCCAGGAGGCCATAGATATAGTCAACTCTGGTGACGGCGACGTGCTCATGCGCGGCAACATCCCCACGCGCGACTTCCTGATGCCCGTCTTGGACAAGACCAACCACCTGCGCACGGACCGCCTGATGAGCCACGTCTCGCTCGCCAGCCTGCCGGAGTACCCCAAGCTCCTCGCGCTCAGCGACATGACCGTCATCATCAAGCCCAACATGTCGCAGAAGAAGGAGATCATCCGCAACACGGCCGACGCTCTCAAGGCCTTCGGCTATGAGAACCCGAAGCTGGCGCTCCTGAGCCTGGTTGAGAAGGTCACCTTCCACATGCAGGACACGGTGGAGGCCCAGCGCCTGGTCTCCGAGCAGAAGCAGCGCCCCTTTGCGGACTGCGAGCTCTGGGGCCCCATCTCCTACGACCTCATCCTCAGCAAGGAGGCCGCGAGGCTCAAGAATTACGACTGCCCCTGGTCCGGCGGCGGCTTCGACGGCATCATCGCCCCCGACCTCTCCACGGCCAACACCCTTGTCAAGAGCTGGCTCATCCACGCCCACGCCGTCACCTGCGGCGCCGTTGTCGGCGCGAGGGTGCCCATCGCCCTCACCAGCCGCAGCGCCAATGAGGAGGAGACCTATCTCTCCCTCGTGTTCTGCGCCGTCCTGGACGCCTGGCGCAAAAAGCAGCGCGGCGAGGGCTGAAGACCCAAACTCAAACCCGCAGGGCCCTTCCCACCGGGAGGGCCCTTTTTTCGCGTGCGCGCTTGACAATTTTTCTCGCGGTGTTTATTATGATTGAATACGGATATTTGTCCTTGGAGGTTATTTATGAAGGCATTTGGTCTTAATGAACTCAGGGAGATGTTCCTCTCGTTTTTTGAATCGAAGGGACACCTGCGCCTGCCCAGCTTCTCGCTCATCCCGCAGAACGACCCCTCGCTGCTGCTCATAAACTCCGGCATGGCCCCGATGAAGCCCTACTTCACCGGCGAGCAGACCCCGCCCCGCCGCCGCGTCTGCACCTGCCAGAAGTGCGTCCGCACCGGCGACATCGAGAACATCGGCAAGACCGCCCGTCACGGCACCTACTTTGAAATGCTCGGCAACTTCTCCTTCGGCGACTACTTCAAGCACGAGGCCATCGCCTGGAGCTGGGAGTTCCTCACCAGCCCGGACTGGGTCGGCATCGACCCGGACAGGCTCTATCCCTCCGTCTATGTTGACGACGACGAGGCGTTCAACATCTGGCGCGACGAGATAGGCATTCCCCCGGAGCGCATCTACCGCTTCGGCAAGGAGGACAACTTCTGGGAGCACGGCACCGGCGCCTGCGGCCCCTGCTCCGAGATATACTACGACCGCGGCGAGAAATACGGCTGCGGCAAGCCCACCTGCACCGTCGGCTGCGACTGCGACCGCTACATCGAGGTCTGGAACAACGTCTTCTCACAGTTCAACTCCGACGGCCACGGCCACTACACTGAGCTGGCCCAGAAGAACATCGACACCGGCATGGGCCTGGAGCGCCTCGCCTGCGTCTGCCAGGGCGTGGACAGCCTCTTCGATGTCGACACCGTCATGAACATCACGCACAAGGTCTCGGAGCTCACCGGTGCGCACTACGGCGAGAGCCACAGGAACGACGTCTCCCTGCGCGTCATCACCGACCACATCCGCTCCGCCACCTTCCTCATCGGCGACGGCGTGCTGCCCTCCAACGAGGGCCGCGGCTACGTCCTGCGCCGCCTGCTGCGCCGCGCCGCGCGCCACGGCAAGTTCCTCGGCGTGAACGAGCCCTTCCTCTACAAGGTCTGCGAGACGGTCATCCACGAGAACCGCACCGCCTACCCTGACCTTGTCGACAAGCAGAGCTTCATCACCAAGGTCATCCGCACGGAGGAGGAGAGCTTCGCCCGCACGATTGACGGCGGCATGCGCATCCTCTCCGAGCTCATGGACGGCCTCAAGGCCAAGGGCGAGACCGTGCTCTCCGGCGCGGACGCCTTCCGGCTCTACGACACCTACGGTTTCCCGCTGGACCTCACCGAGGACGTCCTCAGCGAGTCCGGCATGACTGCGGACACCGAGGGCTTCAACGCCCTCATGCAGGAGCAGCGCGAGCGCGCCAGGGCCGCGCGCGGCGACATCAGCGGCTGGTCCGGCCTCGACCTGGGCCTCGACGCCGTGCCGACCGTGTTCACCGGCTATGACAAGCTCACCGACGAGGCCAAGGTCGAGGCCCTGGTCGTCGAGGGCGAGCTCTCCGGCGAGCTTAGCGAGGGAGCCGAGGGCTCCGTCGTGCTCGACAAGACCCCGTTCTACGCCGAGATGGGCGGCCAGGTCGCCGACCATGGCACCATCGAGGCCGGCGGCGCCGTTTTTGAGGTCCGCGACGTCCAGAAGACCAAGGGCGGCAAGTACCTGCACAGCGGCGTTATGCGCTCCGGCGAGCTCAGGCTTGACATGGCCGTCACCGCCAAGGTCGACGCCGAGCGCCGCCGCGCCATCATGCGCGCGCACTCCGCCACGCACCTGCTGCACGCCGCGCTCCGCCAGGTCCTCGGCGACCACGTCCATCAGGCCGGCTCCCTGGTCGAGCCGGACAAGCTGAGGTTCGACTTCACCCACTTCTCCGCCATGACCGGCGAGGAGCTGCTCGAGGTCGCGCACATAGTGAACCGCGAGATACTCCGCGGCGACGGCGTCAACGTGGAGGAGATGGGCCTCGAGGAGGCCAAGAGCCACGGCGCACAGGCCCTCTTCGGCGAGAAGTACGGCGAGCGCGTCCGCGTCGTCACCATGGGCGACTTCTCCAGCGAGCTCTGCGGCGGCACGCACGTGGACAACACGGCCAAGGTCGGCCCGTTCAGGATAGAGTCCGAGTTCTCCGTCGCCTCCGGCGTGAGGCGCATCGAGGCCGTCACCGGTCTTGAGTTCTTCCGCGAGAACGAGGAGAACAACCGGAAGCTGCTGGAGATGGCCAACGTGCTCAAGTCCTCGCCCCTCGAGGTCGTGGACAAGGCAAAGGCCGCGATGAACGACCTCAAGGAGCTCAAGCGCAAGGTCGAGGCGCTGCAGGACAAGCTGCGCTCCGGCGAGCTGGACGGCTTCATCACCACCGCGCGCAAGGTGGGCGACCTGCGCGTCATAACCGCCATGCGCCCGGGCGCGACGGCGGACGAGATGCGCCGCGCCGGCGACTTCCTGCGCGACAAGGCCCCGAACCTCGTCGCCGTGTTCGCCACGACGGACGACGCGCAGAAGATAACCTTCTTCGCCGTCTGCGGCAAGAACGCCGTGGAAAAGGGCGTGAAAGCCGGCGACATCATCAAGCAGGTCACCGCCATGACCAGCGGCAAGGGCGGCGGCAAGCCGGACTTCGCCATGGGCGGCGGCAAGGATATGCTCATGCTCGATAACGCGCTTGCCATGGTCGACAACTTCGTCGCCATGAAGCTCGGACTTTTGAAGGAGGAGAACTGAAATGCAAGACTGCCTGTTCTGCATGATAGCCAAGGGCGACATCCCGTCCAACAAGGTCTATGAGGACGAGAGCGTCCTCGCGTTCCGGGACATCAATCCCCAGGCCCCGACCCACATCCTGGTCATTCCCAAAGAGCACATCGCGGACTCCGCGGCCCAGATAACCGCCGAAAATTCCGCTGCCGTGGCCCACATCTTCGAGGTCATCGCGAAGATAGCCGCGCAGGAGGGCCTTGACGAGGGCTTCCGCGTCATCACCAACTCCGGCAAGGCCGCCGGACAGACCGTCCCGCACCTGCATTTCCACATCCTCGCCGGCACAGAGATGGCCGAAAAGCTCATCTGAATCAATTGACGGGTAAAGCCCCGAATGTATTGGCAGGCCGTCCGCCTGCCAATACATTTTTCGGAAATTACATCCGTATGGCGGCATATTTGCGCTTTTATGCTACAAAATAGTAGCATTTAGTCGGTGATGCGAATGTATTTTCCGCGCTTGGAGGACCTGCGCACGGACAGCGACAGGACGCAGGTCGCGATTGCGGAGTACCTCAATATGAACAGAGAGGTCTATCGCCGGTATGAAAAGGGCATACGTGAGATACCGGTCTGGGCGGTTATCAAGCTCTCGGAGCTGTACGGCGTTTCGGCGGACTACATACTCGGCCTGACTGACGAGCCGGGGCGTCGTGCGTAAGCTGGTATGCGCCGCGCTCTCCTTTGCAGGGGCCGCGGCGGTCGCACATTATCTTCTGGGCGCGCCCGCGCTCTACTGGTGCTCGGGCGGGCTTTTGCTGCTGTGCCTTCCGGCGCTGGCGCTCAAGGGCACGGCACGGCTGCGTGCGCTCATAATCTGCATCTCTGCGGCCCTCGGCCTGGGCTGGTACGGGCTGTACACGGACATTTTCGTCGCTCCCGCCGCGGAGCTGGCCGGGCAGGAGCTCACAGTCACCGCCCGCGTGCTGGACTACCCGGAGCGCGACGAGGGCTATGCCTCCGTGGAGGTGCGCATAGAGCAGGAGGGCCTGCCGCGCGTCAAGGCCGCGGTATATGACTACGAGGGCATCATGCCGGAACTGCGCCCGGGCGACGTGGCGGAGCTGCCGCTGGAGTTCATCTCCGCGCTGGAGAAATACGGCGAGGCGACGGACCGATATTCCTCCCGCGGCATACTCCTGCGCGCCTACCTCGCCGGGGAGCCGGAGAATGTCTGCCGCGACGCTCGGAGCTTCCTGAGCTTTCCGATGGAGCTTGCGAACCTCGTCCGCGAGACGGCGCGGGAGGTATTTCCCGGGGATACACAGCCATTCATGCTCGGCCTGCTCATAGGGGACACCTCCGGGCTCTACGACGACTACGAGCTCGACAACGCGCTCTCGGTCTCCGGCATACGCCACGTCGTGGCCGTCTCGGGCATGCACCTCTCGTTCCTCTACGGCGTGCTGGTGCATCTGCTCGGCAAGCGGCGGGCCTCGCTCTGGGGCGTGCCGGTGATAATACTGTTCATGTTCATGACGGGCTGCACGGCCTCGGTGGTGCGCGCCTGCGTCATGCTGGTGCTGGTAATGCTCGCGCCGCTGCTCGGACGGGAGGCGGACGGGCTGACCTCGCTGTGCGCGGGCCTGCTCATCCTGGTCGTGGCAAACCCGCTCTCCGTCGCGGCAGCGGGGCTGCAGCTCTCGTTTGCGGCCATGACGGGCATTATACTGCTCACGCCGAAGGTGTATGACCGGCTCGACAAGCTCTGGCGGCACGGGGACAAGAAGAGGCACCCGAATGCCGTCGTCAGGTTCGTCCTCGCCAGCGTCTCCAGCTCCGTCGGCTCCATTGTGTTCACAACGCCGGTCGTGGCGCTCATCTTCGGCTATGTCTCGCTCGTCACGCCGCTAACTAATCTCGCGACGCTCTGGGCCGTGTCCCTGGCCTTCACGGCGGGCTACGCGGCGATAGCGGCGGGGCTGGTGTTTGTCCCGCTGGGAGCGGCGATAGGCTGGAACGCGGGCTGGCTAGCGCGGTATATCAGCTTCGCGGCGGAGACGCTCGCAGGGCTGCCGTATTCCGCCGTGTACACGGCAGACGGGCTGATAGCCTGGTGGCTGGTTTTCGCCTACCTCGCCTTCGCCCTGGCCTGGGCGCTCAAGGGAAAGGGCGACTTCAGGCCGCTCGCACCGTCGCTGGCGGCGGTCTGCACGCTGATAGTCGTGCTGGTGTCGGCGCGGCTCACCGAGCTCGACGAGAGCTCGGTCACGGTGCTGGACGTGGGCCAGGGCCAGTGCGTGGCCGCCGTCTGCGGCGAGAGGGCCGTGCTCATCGACTGCGGCGGCAAGAGCACCTGGGATAACGCCGGGGACACCGCCTCGGAGTACCTGCTCAGCCGCGGCCGGGGCTCGATCGACGCGCTGGTGCTCACGCACCTGCACGCGGACCACGCAAACGGCGCGGAGCGGCTGCTCGCGCGCATAGACGTCGGCACGCTCTACATGCCCGGCGACCCGGACGACTCCGACGGACTGCTCGAGGGCATCCTCGCCGCGGCGGAGCGGCACGGCACCGAGGTGGTGTACGTCTCGGAGAGCGACCTCTCGCTCACGCTGGGCGGCCTGGAGCTCACGCTCTTCAAACCGCTGGAGGCCGGAGACGAAAACGAGCGCGGCGTCGTCGCCCTCGCGAGCATCGGCGACTTCGACGCGCTGGTGATGGGCGACATCAACAGCTCTGCGGAGCGCGAACTGGTAAGCACCCGAGCGCTCCCGGACACTGAGCTGCTCGTCGTGGGCCACCACGGCTCCAAATACTCCACAAGCTACGAGCTGCTGGCAGCCATCGACGCGGAGTACGCGGCCATCTCGGTGGGCTACAACAGCTACGGCCATCCGACCTGGGAGACGCTCCGGCGGCTCGAGATCCTGGGCCTGGAGGTATACAGGACGGACCAAAACGGCAATATCACAGTGAGGGCAGATGCAAATGGCTAACAAGCGTCAGAAAAAAGCAAAACCGAACGACCGCCTCAACTACGGCGATGTGAGCCGCGAGCTCAAGGCCGGGGGCCCCGCGAGGCTCTACCTGCTCTACGGGCAGGAGGACTATCTGCGCGAGGCGTTCCTGGGCGAGATAAAGGCCGCCTGCCTCCCGGACGGGGGCGACGACTTCAGCTACCACCGGCTCGACGGCAAGAGCACGTCCCTGCGCGAGCTCTCGGACGCCGTGAACGCGCTGCCGTTTCTCTCCGAGCGCACCCTGACCGAGGTGCGCGGCTACGACTTCGCCCACTGCCGCGACGCCGAGGCCGCCGCGCTGGAAAAGCTCATCTCCGACGTCCCCGACTGGTGCACGCTGGCCTTCGTGCAGGACACTGACTTCGAGCCGGACCAGCGCACGAAGATCATGAAGGCCGTCGCCAAATACGGCAAGGTCATCAACTTCACCTCCCAGGGCCAGGGCCCGCTGGTGCAGTGGATACGCAAGCGCTTCGCCGCGCTGGGGAAGAACGCCCTGCCCGACGCCTGCGTGACGCTCATATACCTCAGCGGCGAGCTGATGAACGGGCTCATCCCCGAGATCGGAAAAATAGCCGCCGGCACCCAGGGCGAACTGGTGACGGCGGAGGACGTGTCGCGCCTCGCGATGCGCATACCGGAGGCGCGGGTGTTCGAGATGACGGATCAGCTGGCCGCGCGCGACTACGACGGCGCCTGCCGCACGCTGGCGGACCTCATGGCCATGGGCGAGGAGCCGATCGCCATCCTCGCCGTCATCGGCACGCAGATGCGGAGACTATACGCCGCGCGGGTCGCGGTTGACGAGAAGCTCGGCGGCGACTTTGTGCGGCAGTACTGCGGCGTGAAGTTCGACTTCATGGTGGACCGCCTGCTGCGCTCGGCCCGGGGCTTCGACACTGAGGACCTCGCCCGCGCCGTGGAGCTCTGCGCGGAGACAGACTACGCCATGAAGAGCACCGGCATGGACGGGGCGGACCTCCTGAGCGAGCTGCTCATCAAGATAGCGGCGGGGGCGAGGGCATGATACCTGTAAAGGAGGTCATCGTCGTCGAGGGCCGCTACGACAAGAACACCCTCTCGCAGATCTTCGACGCTGTGATAGTCGAGACGGCGGGTTTCGGCGTGTTCAACGACAGGGAAAAACTCGCGCTGCTCCGCCGCCTCGCCGAGGCGCGGGGACTCATAGTGCTCACGGACAGCGACGGCGCGGGCTTTGTCATACGCAATTTCCTGAAGGGCGCCATCGACCCCGCGCTCGTGAAGCAGGCCTATATCCCCGACGTCGCGGGCAAGGAGCGGCGCAAGGCGTCGCCATCCAAGGAGGGCAAGCTCGGCGTCGAGGGCATGAGCGCCGAGACGCTGATAGACGCGCTGCGCCGCGCTGGAGCCACGCTGGGGGACGAGGCGCCCACCCACCGGAGCGGCGGCATAACCAAGGCCACGCTCTATGAGCTGGGCCTGAGCGGCCGCCCCGACAGCGCCCGGCGCCGCCGCGAGCTTTTGAGGCGCCTGGGCCTGCCCGAGCGCCTCGGCGCAAACGCGCTGCTCGACGTGCTCAACGCGCTCTATACGAGCGAGGAGCTGCGCGCCCTCACAGCCGCCGCTCCTCTATCATGACGCCAGCGAGCATGACCACCAGCAGTATCGCCTGAGGCAGCGTCAGCAGCTCCTCGGCGAGAAAATATGTACCGCAGCTCTCCACCGAAAAGCCCCCCGCGTCCACCAGAAGCAGGAAGGCGCAGAAGAGCAGCACGCACGAGAGCTGCAGGCCTCGGATGAGCAGTTCCCAGGCCGGGTCGCACATGCAGAGCATGCGCCGGATGACCTTCAATATCCTCACCTCCATGCAGCTATTGTAGCCGCGCGGCGTGGGAGGGGGCAAGGCAAAATATTTCCCAGCGGAAATTGCCGAAAGTGTGAAAAATGTAGTTGGCGCGGGCGTCTCGGCTGTGCTATACTCTTTTGGGAAGTATAGATATGGGGGGAAAGCCATGAAATGCCCGTTTTGCGGCTATACCGAGAGCCGCGTCATAGATTCCAGGCCCGCCGAGGAGGGCGCCACCATCCGCCGCAGGCGCGAGTGCCTCGCCTGCCAGAAGAGATTTACAACTTATGAAATAATTGAGCGGCTCCCGCTGGTCGTCATCAAGCGCGACGGCAGCCGCCAGACCTTCGACAAGGTCAAGCTCATAAACGGCATGGTCCGCGCCTGCGAAAAGCGCCCAGTCGCGCTCTCCTCGCTGGAGCAGATCGCCGACGACATAGAGCAGGAGCTCCAGAGCGCGCTGGAGCGCGAGATAAGCACCACCGAGATAGGCGAGATGGTCATGGACCGCCTCAAGGATGTGGACGAGGTCGCCTATGTCCGCTTTGCCTCGGTCTACCGCTCCTTCAAGGACATAAACACCTTCATGGAGGAGCTCACCAAGCTCCTCAAGCAGAAGGAGAACTGATAGAAAATGCACGTATGCATACGGCCCTGGACGGCCACCGACGCGCCCGCGATAGTCGAGGCGCTCAGCGACGCCGGGGTCACCGACAACCTCCGCGACGGCCTCCCCAAGCCCTACACCGAGGCTGACGCGCGCGACTACATAGCCTACGCCCGGACGGCGGGGGAGGGGGCATACGCCTTCGCCATCGACGCCGGCGGCGAGGCAGCGGGCAGCATCCAGCTCACGAGACAGGGCAACATCCACCGCCGCACGGCGGAGCTCGGCTATTACGTCGTCCGCCGTCTCTGGGGCAGAGGGGTGTGCACCGAGGCTGTGAGGCAGATATGCCGCTTCGCCTTTGCCGAGACCGACCTTCTCCGCGTCTACGCGGAGCCCTTTGCCGACAACGCCGCATCCTGCCGAGTGCTGGAGAAGGCGGGCTTCCGGCTGGAGGGCGTCATGAGGCACAGCGCCGTCAAGAACGGCGTGGTGCGGGACATGCGGCTATATTCGCTCTTGAGGGAGGATTTGGAATGTATTGGTTCTTGACGGTGCTCGGGGCCATGATAACCGTGCTGTGCGCGGCCGTGGGCGCGGCCTTCCGCAAGGGCCGCGGCTGGCGCTATGTGAATGTTCTCGACGACCGGGAGCGCTATGACCGGGACGCGGTGCTCAAATTCCTCGGCCTCGTCATGTGGGCCTTTGCCCTCAGCTGCGGCGGCCTCTGGATGCTCGCCGGGCTATTAGACAACATGAACCTCTTCTACGCCGGAATAGTCGCCACCCTGGCCGTGGCAATCTTCACACTGGTCTACATGAATACCGGCAGGAGATTCCTTAAAAAATAAAAACAGGGGATGAGGTCCCCCTCGGCCGTGAGGCCGTAACCGCATTGAGCTGATGACTTCTGCGCGCGGCGCATGCCGTGCGCGGGAGCATCGGCTTTTTTGCTTTTTGAGAGGTGGAAAGTATGAAAAAGACCCTGATCTTGACCGCCGCCGCCATACCGACGGGCGTCATAGTCGGCGCAGTTGACGCCCTGTTCGGGCGCGTGCTGCTGTATCTGGGCGCGGTCAGGGACGCGCATACGGCCTGGCTTTTGCCCTTCCTCGGCGTCGTCGGCGCGCTGATGGCCTGGGCATACAAGAAATACGGCGCGGGCTGCGAAAACGGCATGGGCATGGTGTTCGAGGCCGGGCACGCGGACAGGGAGGACATACCACTCCAGCTCGTTCCCTTCGTCATGTGCGCAACCTGGCTGACGCACCTCTTCGGCGGCAGCGCAGGCCGCGAGGGCGTGGCGGTGCAGCTCGGCGCGGCAATATCCCACCGCGTGGGGCGGCTGCTGCGCGTGGAGGACGCGCCGCGGCTGATGCTGATAACGGGCATCTCCGCGGGTTTTTCGGGGCTGTTCCGGACGCCGTTCGCGGCCACGGCCTTTGCCATGGAGGTGCTCACCGTGGGCAGGCTGGAGCACCGGGCGCTGCTGCCCGCCGCCGTCGCCGCGCTCTGCGCGAGCGCAACTTCGGGGGCGCTGGGGCTGGAGAAATTCGAGTTCGCCGTCGCCGCCCCGGCGGTGTGGGACGCGGCGCTGCTCGTGAAGCTTGCGGCGCTGGGCGTCATATTCGGCCTCGTGGGCGCAGCGTTTGCGTTTTGCCTCCGAAACGCAAAGAAAATGGCGCAAAACCGGCTCAAAAACCCGGTCCTGCGCGCATTTTGCATGGGGTTAGCGCTCTCTGTCGTACTCTATGCCCTCTACCGGGGCCGCTACTGCGGCCTGGGCACAAACCTCATAAACGTCTCGCTATCCGGCGAGACCGTGTACGCCTGGGACTGGGCATTGAAGCTCGCGTTGACCGTCCTGACGCTGGCAGCGGGCTTTCAGGGCGGCGAGGTGACGCCGCTGTTCTCGATAGGTGCGAGCCTGGGCGCCGTGCTCGCGGGCGTGTTCGGCCTGCCGGTGCCGCTGTGCGCCGCGCTCGGCTACGCCGCCGTGTTCGGCTCTGCGAGCAACACGCTCCTCGCCCCGGCGCTCATCGGCTCGGAGGTCTTCGGCTGGGCCGGAGCGCCCGCCTTCCTCATCGCCTGCGCCGCAGCCTATGTGGTGAACGGCAACCGGTCGATATACTCGGGCCAGAGGGCCTGAAAAAAGGCGCGCGGCTCAGCCCTGCGCCTTTAGTTTGTGTATGGCTATCCCGAGACTCAGCCGCTTTGCCGTGTCCGGGTTGTCAAAGTCGGCGCAGAGCAGGTCGGAGATCTTTTGCAGACGGTATTTCATAGTGCTTCGGTCGATGAACATGGAGCTCGCGGCGGCGGAGAGGCGGTTTCCGAAGGAGAGATAGGCCTCCAGCGTGGCGAGGTAGTCGGTGTTGTTCTTTTCGTCGTAGTCGGCGAGGAGCGTGACCTCGGAGAGCTCCAGGACCTTTTTCCCGACGCTCTCGACAGCGCCGGAGAGTATCATCTCAAAGTACACGTCGTCCACCAGCGTAACGCCGCGCCTGCCCTCGTCGAGCGAGAGCTTGAGCACCTGCTCCGCCTGACGCCGGTATCCGCCGCGCTGCTTCAGACTGCCGAAGGAGTCCGACACGCCGCACACGAGGGAGTTCAGCTCGCAGAAATACCGCAGCTTGTCATGGAAGCTGCACATGCGCTTGCTGCCGATGCCGTAGGCGAAGATGTACAGCCTGCCGCCGGTCACAAGCCTGAACGACTGGGGCACCAGCTTGACCAGCGCACGGCCTAGTTCCGCGAGAGTGCGCTCGTCCGCCGGGACGGCAGGGGACATTGCGGCCATGACATAGTCCGGCTCTATGCCGGTGGAGAGGCCGTTGAAGCGAAGCTCATAGAGGTCGCCGAAGAGGCTCTTGGAGATGTCGCCCACGCCGAGGATGAGCTCGCGCGCAAGCCCCGACTCCAGGTAATTCGAGTCCCTGACAGGCTGCTCCCGGGCGGAGCGGCGGTTGAAGAACTCATAGAGACGGCAGAGCCGCGAGAGCAGCTCGTGCCCGAGCTCCAGCCAGGACTCGTCCGAGATGCCTGCGGAGATTATACTCCTTGGCTCCGTGTGCGGAGAGGCCACGCCGCAGACGTGCAGCCGCCCGGACTCCTCGTCCGGCCCGAACACGACCGGCTTGCCGTCGCGCAGTAGCGCGACGGTTTTTGCGTCTCCGGCGAGAAAGCCGTCCACTATGACGCGCTTGAGCCGCTCGAGCACGTCCATGCGGCCCGCGTCGCCGTCAGGCACGCAGAAAATGGTGCCGCTGGAGGTGTCGAAGACGGCGAGCCACACGCCGCAGGCGCCGTACAGCTCCTGCATTATCCGGTGCAGGCCCATGCCGTCGGCCAGGCATTTCAATATGAGCTCGTCGAGCTCACCGGATGTCAGTCTGCGTTCAGCGCACATATTCGGCCTCCCCGTCTCCGGCGGACAGGCCGTGCATATCTATGCCCAGCAGCAGCTTTGAGAGGCTGCCGCCCGCGGAGATGTCCATGTTCAGAATGCCCTCTATCCGCTTTATCCTGTTGATTACCGTGTTCCTGTGCAGACCCAGCTTTTCCGAGACTGCGGAGTGGCGCTTAAAGCTGCGCAGATAGCACTCGAGCGTCTTGACGTAGTCGCTGTCCACGGCCTGGTCGTCGCCCGCAAGCTCCTCGATGCTCCTGAGTTTGGAGGCATAGGGCCCGTAGAACTCCGCGGCGCAGCACTCGGCTATCTCGGCATAGCTTCCGCGGAAGGTGCTGAACCCGCCGGAGCCGACCGTGAGCGAGAGCATGGCCTGGGCGCGCCGCTCGGATATCTCCGCGAGGTCGCTGAAGGTGTCCGAGACGCCGCAGGCGAGGCCGTAGGAGCCTGTGATGCTCTGCAGCTCGGAGAAATCCTCGCCGCGCGCAAGGCCGTATTGGAGCATGTAAAGCTGCTTTTCCGCGCCGCGGCAGCCGATGCGCTGTTTGCCCGGGGCGCAGAGTATGCCGCGTATGTATTCCAGCGTGGACACGCCGGAGTCCTGCACGGAGATCATTATGAAAGCATAGGGAGGGGGAAAGGCGGAGGCGAACTTCCTGGCGGCCTCGCCGCCGAGCTCGTTCTCGATGAGCAGCTTCTCGGCGAGCTCCGGCTGGCCCACGTCCAGCGACGTCTCGCGCAGCAGCACGGCCGTGGCCTCTGCCAGCAGATCGTTTGCGCGCAGCGCATCCTCCACGTCGCAGTCCTCTATCATGATGCCGCAGTAGGCCACGAGCCTGTCGCCTATGAGCACCGGCCCGCAGGCCTGCGGATAACCGGAGCTGTTGCCGCTGTCGAAGCAGAGTGACTTGCGGTTTTTGTACATCTTCTCCTGATCAACGAGGTAGTTGTTGCCGAGGACCGCGTCCTCATCCGCGCCGCCGTGCTGGGCGATGTATTCCCAGTGGTTGAAGTAAAACGGCCTGTTGAAGGCGTGCGCGACGAGCCGGAAGGAGGTGTCAAAGCATATCAGAGGTAGCCCGATGCAGGCGCTGACCCCGGCGTAGAGCTCATTGAGGCCGACCCTCCTGAGAACTGCGTCCAGAAGTACCGAGTTCAGTTTGTCAAAGTCCAATCTCCGCATATCAACCGCCTCTCACGAAAAAACGTCTATTAATTAACGAACTCTTTATTAAAATATAATATTTGCCCTCCCCGTGTCAACAAGCCGGAGGTCAAAAATGCACAAAGGTACTGTGCAAAACGGAAAAATTGAACTGCCAGCTTTCGCATTTTTCACATTTTGCGAAAAACGCGAAAAAACCTGAAATAATGCGGGCTTCAGGCAGGCGATGTGCAAACCGGCGGAAACGGCGGCGCTTCATCCGCGGAGTGTACAGTGCATTTTTCAGCGGAGACTGTTAAAATTATGCCGAAGTGTGAAAGAACTCACAAACGACATTCTGAAAGGAAGGTTGAAAATGGATTACAAGCTGAAAGACAAGGTTGTACTCATCAACGGTTCCACCGGCGGCATAGGACAGGCGCTCGCCCGCGCGTTCGCCGCTGAGGGCTGCAAGCTCGCGCTCTCCTCCACGGCTCAGGAGAAGCTCGACGCCTTCATCCCCACGCTCGACATCGCCCCCGAGAACCTCAAGACCTTCATCTGCGACGTCACCAAGGAGGAAGAGGTCAAGGCCTTTGTCGACGGCGCGGCGGCCTATTTCGGCCACATCGACATAGTCATCCCCAACGCCGGTTACGAGGGCGAGTATCAGCTCATCCAGGACTGCACGATAGAAAGCTACATGCGCGTTTACAGCGTCAACGTCTTCGGCGTGATGTATCTCGTGAAGTACGCGGCCCCCTATCTTATCAAGCAGGGCAGCGGCGCGGTCGTCACCATCGCCTCCAACGGCAGCTACACCACCGCCGCCGGCATGAGCGCCTACTGCTCCTCCAAGCACGCGGTCGCCGGCCTGGCCAAGAGCGTGGCCCTCGAGCTCGGCCCCCACGGCATCCACTGCAACTACATCTGCCCCGGCGGCGTTGAGACCCCGATGATCCACAGGATAGAGAAGGCCACCTTCGGTGACACCAAGACCCACGAGGAGTGCGAGCAGATCTTCGGCGCGGCCTATCTGGACAAGCGCTACTGCCGCGCGGACGAGGTCGCGAACCTCGCGCTCTACCTCGCCTCCGATGTCTCCAGCCACATCATGGGCTCCGGCATCCGCATGGACGCCGGCATGGACGCTCTTTGCTGAGCGCTTAAAACACACAGAACGATAAAATTTTAAAACAGGAGGAAATAGAAATGTTTGATCTTCACGGCAGAGTAGCAGTTGTCACCGGTGCGTCCGCCGGCCTCGGCAGGCAGTTCGCCCTGGCCCTCGCCCGTCAGGGCGCCGACCTCGCCATCCTCGCGAGGCGCGAGTGGAAGCTCAACGAGGTCGCTGAGGAGATCCGCGCCGTCGGCGTGAAGTGCCTCGTCGTCCGCTGCGACGTCCGTCTCCCGGAGGACGTTGAGAACGCCGTCAAGGCCGTCATCGCCGAGTACGGCAAGGTCGACATTCTCGTCAACAACGCCGGCGGCGGCAAGAGCAAGCCGCTGGACGATTTCCCCGAGGAGGACTGGATCGACACCGTCAACACCGACGTCTTCGGCGTCATGCGCTGCACCCGCGACTTCGGCCGCGAGATGCTCAAGGCCGGCTACGGCAGGATAATCAACATCGCCTCCATCCTCGGCCACGGCGGCCTGCCCGAGATCCCCATCAGCGACTACGCCACCAGCAAGGGAGCCGTCATCAACTTCACCCGTCAGATGGCCACCGAGTGGGCGCAGAAGGGCATCACCGTCAACTGCATCTGCCCGGGCTTCTTCCCCAGCGAGGCCAACAACCCCGAGGCCATGGCCGCGATGGATTACTTCATCAAGGACCGCACCCCGATGGGCCGTCCCGGCCACGACGGCGAGCTCGACTCCACCGTCATCTATCTCGCCGCCGACGAGAGCACCTACGTCACCGGCAATATCTGCTGCTGCGACGGCGGCTGGACCGCTATCTGACGAAACCGGCTCGCGCCGGGAGGGCCGCGGCGGCCTTCCCGGCGTCGCCGGCCCACTAAAGCAATTACAAGGGAGGAACCTACCAAATGTCCTGCTGCGATAAGAAATACGACTACAGCATACTCTGGCATCCCATCGACATAAACAAGTGCCGCATCCGCAACCGCATAAGCATGTCCGGTATGGGCACCTTCACCCCGACCACCGTCGACCAGATTGAAACCGAGAGCGGCATGCGCTACTACGAGGAGCGCGCCAAGGGCGGCATCGGCCTTATCCACACCGGCGCGTACTTCATAGACGAAAAAACCGCCCAGGGCGGCCGCACCCTCGACTTCTCCACTGACAAGTCCATCCCGAGCGGTACCGTGCTCACCGAGCGCGTCCACCGCTGGGGCGCCAAGATCTTCGCACAGCTCAGCTGCGGCACCGGCCGCAACGGCATGCCCCAGATAGGCGAGCGCGTGCCCATCTCCAGCTCCGAGAACCCCTCCTTCTACAACCCCTCCATGATCTGCCGTCCGCTGAGCATCGAGGAGATCGAGGAGATGATGGAGCACTGGAAGGTCGCCGCCACCAACGCCGTGCGCATGGGCTTTGACGGCATCCAGATCCACGCCCACGCGGGCTACCTCATGGACCAGTTCATGAGCGAGATCTGGAACCACCGCACCGACAAGTACGGCGGCTCCTTCGAGAACCGCTGCCGCTTCACCATGGAGACCGTCGACGCCATCAGGAGCGTTGTCGGCCCGAACTTCCCGATAACCTACCGCATCTCCCTCGACCACCGCTTCCCGGGCGGCCGAACCCTCGAGGAGAGCATGAAGATACTCGACGTGCTGGACAAGTGTGGCATCGACGCCTTCGACATAGACGCCGCCTGCTACGAGACGATGGACTACATCTTCCCGACCCGCTACACCGGCGAGGCCTGCATGGCCTATGTCTGCGAAGAGGCCCGCAAGCACCTCACCAAGCCCATCATCAACACCGGCAACCACAGCATGGAGAGCGCCGTCGAGCTGCTCAAGAGCGGCAACGCCGACATCGCGCAGTTCGGCCGCCAGTCCATCGCCGACCCGCAGTTCGCCAACAAGCTGCGTGAGGGCCGCCGCGAGGACGTCCGCCCCTGCATCGTCTGCAATGAGGAGTGCATCGGCCGCATCTTCGGCCGCCTGACCCAGCTCTCCTGCACCGTCAATCCCTCCGTCGGTTTTGAGAGCTACATGGAGGTCAAGCCCGTGTCCGGCCCGACCAACGTCGTCGTCATCGGCGGCGGCCCCGGCGGACTCGAGGCGGCCAGGTGCGCTGCCGAGCGCGGTTGCTCCGTCACCCTCTATGAGAAGGCCGACCGCCTGGGCGGCACCTTCCTCACCATTGCCACCGGCGACTTCAAGTGGCGCATCCCGCAGCTCATCAAGTGGTATGAGGTCCAGCTCAAGAAGCTCGGCGTCAAGGTCGTGCTGAACACCGAGATAGGCGTGGACGACCCCGTGCTCGAGTCCGCGGACGCCGTGTTCGTGGCCACCGGCTCCAAGCCCGTCATGCCCGCCATCCCCGGCATCGAGAAGGCCATCGACGTGGAGCAGATCCACAAGAACGGCATGCCCGAGGGCAAGAACGTCGTCATCTGCGGCGGCGGACTCTCCGCCTGCGACACCGCCATCGAGTACGCCGCGAAGGGCGACCGCAAGTTCACCATCGTGGAGATGCTGCCCCAGCTCGCCAGCGACGTCATGGTCGTCAACAAGATCAGCATCGACCGCCTGCTCAATGAGTACGGCGTGGAGCAGCTCGTGAACACCAAGGTCGTCGGCATCACCGACGCCGGCGTCGAGGTCGAGAGCGCCGAGGGCAAGAAGGTCCTGCCCGCCGACGTGGTCATCGGCGCCTTCGGCCGGGCGCGCAGCCTCGAGCTGGCCGACGCCATCCAGGACAAATACCCGATGAAGACCACCATCATCGGCGACTGCATGAAGCCCGCCAAGGCCGGCGGCGCCATCCGCGAAGGCTTCTACGCGGCAATGGCCCTCAAGTAAGAAACAGCTTTCCAAAGAAACATACCCCCGCGTGTACTACGCGCGGGGGTATTCAATAAAGAAAGCGCAACAGAGGAGGAAATACTTTGAAAGAGAGCGGAAAATTCTTTGGATATAAGGCAGCGGTAGGCGCATTCCTCGTCATGTTCGTGAACCTCGGCGCCTGCACCACCCTCGGCATATTCCTCACCTCGCTGTCCGAATACAGCGGCTGGGACCTCGGCATGGTCGGCTACATCGGCACGGTGAACACGATAGGCAACGTCGTGCTCAGCCTCGTCGCGGTCAAGGCCCTGAGCAAGTACGGCGCGCGTGTGACCATGCTCATCTCCATCATTGCCTGCGCGGCGCACGTACACTTCTACACCTTCGCCACCCCCGGCGCCAACGTGCCGAGCCTGGTGTTCTATTACATAGCGGGCTTCCTCGCGTCCTTCTCCATCACCTTCGGCACCCACGCCGTGTGCTCCAGCGTCATAGCTGACTGGTTCGTTGAAAAGCGCGAGCAGATCTCCGGCATAGTCTTCTCCGGTGCGGGCTTCGGCGCGGCCATATGGGTCTTTGCCGCGGGCCAGCTCTTCAAGGTCACGGACTACAAGAACTGCTACCGCATCCTGTCCATATTCATACTCGCCATCGGCCTCTTCTCCGTGCTGGTGCTCATCAAGAGCCCCAAAAAGCTGGGACAGAAGCCCCTCGGCTGGGACAAGGCCTCCCAGGGCACCGCAGAGGGCGCCGCGGTGGAGGTCCCTGGCGTCGACAAGGCCACGGCCCTGCGCTCTCCGGCCTTCTGGGTGCTCTCCCTCGCGCTGCTGTTCGTCTGCGTCAGCGGCACCGCGTATATGAGCTATGCCCCCTCCTGGTGGTCCGCCAACGGCATGGACGCCACCACATCCGCCAACTGGAACGCGGTGTATCTGGTCCTCTCCGGCCTCGTGCTGCTGGGCGTCGGCAAGGTCTTCGCCAAGACCGGACCCGCGGTGTTCACGATCATCGTGTGCATCGCCTTCGCGGCGGCCATGGCCTGCATGATAGCGCTCAACGGCCAGCCCGTGACCATGATAATGGTCGGCTGCGTCCTCTTCGCCGCGCTGGCCTACCCGCTGAACGCCAGCATCCCCGGCCTTATCGGCCAGTCCGTGTTCGGCGGCAAGGACTTCGCCGCCATCTCCGCCACGCTGATGACCGCCGTCTACGTCGGCCAGGCGCTCTGCGCCCCGATAATGAGCGCCTTCCTCGCCACCGAGGGCGGCATGAAGAGCGGCTGGATATTCTTCGGCGCCACCGCGCTCGTCGGCATGGTGCTCATAGTCGTCGCCATCGCCATCTCCCCGATGAAAAAGGCCGCAAAGGGCTGAAAATCAGAAGGAAAACGCCCCCATCCACGGATGGGGGCGCTTTTTGTCTCCATGTGCCGGGTGCTGCCGAATTGTCTTGCAGCGTGCACTCTGTGCATGTTATACTTGTAGGGCTAGAATATGCTCCCGAGCGTCACTCGCTCCATCGTGTAGAGACTGCTCAGATGGGCCAGCAGCTTTTCGTAGGAACCGGCCGCGCTCTCCGCGTCGCGGGAGCGCACGTCGCTCATGAGCTCGAAAAAGGCGTCCGTCGTGCTGTCTATCTCCGAGTGCCGTATGAAGATGTGCGTGTAGCCGTCGGCGCCCAGCCACTCGTCAGCCGCCTCGGAAAGGACCTCCTCCGCGAGGTCGAACCGGCCGGCATTGCAGTAGGCGCGCGAGAGCGCCAGCTGCTCCTCCAGCCCGCCCGTGAACTCCCTGAGGTAGTTGAGGTTGAACCAGCTGCCTATTGCCAGCAGGAGCAGCACGAGCCCTGCCGCTATCTCGCGCTTCATCAGACCGCCCCCTTCGGCGCATAGTAGACACCGCCCGCGGCGTCGAGCATCAGCAGATATACGTCGCCCGGCCCGGAGGCGCCCCGCCGCTTGAGCTCCTGGCGCAGCCAGACCTCGTCGCGGCCTGCGATGCGCAGGTTGTCGCGCATGAGCTTGCCGTCGTTGATGATTATAACAGGATAGCCCGTGTCCCTGGGCTTGAGCCCCAGGTCCCGCGCCGTAGCCGGGCGGAACTCGGGAAAGAGTATCACGGACATCGTCCCGTCGGTCTCCAGCACGGCGTACTCCACCTGCGAGATGTCGGTAATGCTCTGGGCGCGCAGCTCCTCATAGAGCTCCTCGAGGTTGAGCCGGCAGCGCTTCATCTCCTTCTGGTCTATCTTGCCGCGGCGTATGAGAAAGCAGGGCCGCCCGAAGAGCAGCGTCCGCAGCCCCGCGTGCCGCAGCGCCGCGCCTGAGATGATGAGCTCGCAGCAGGTGAGCACCACGATGGGCAGCAGCCCGTTCATGAGCGGTATGCCGATGTCCTGCAAAGGGTGCGCCGCGAGGTCGGCAATCAGCACGGCGATGGCCAGCTCCGGCAGCTCCAGTTCGCTGAGCTGACGCTTGCCCATGAACCGCATCGAGACCACGAGCGCGAAATATACGACGAGCGTTCGGATAATAATTATAGCCAAGCAATCACTCCCCGCATATATTTTTGCCTGTATTGGAGGATGTTATAAGCATGGAAGGAAACAAAAGACCGGAAATGGAGCGCATCACGACGCCTGAGCTCGCGGAGAAGTTCATCGCCGAGCAGCTCGAGGCCCTGCGCGCTCAGATCGGCAGCGGCAAGGTGCTGCTCGCGCTCAGCGGCGGCGTGGACTCGTCCGTCGTGGCAGCGCTGCTCATCAAGGCGGTGGGCAAGCAGCTCGAGTGCGTGCACGTGAACCACGGCCTGATGCGCAAGGGCGAGAGCGAGCAGGTCATCGAGGTGTTCCGCAATCAGCTCGGCGCGAACCTGACGTATGTCGACGCCGTGGACCGCTTCCTGGACAAGCTGGCGGGCGTCGCCGAGCCGGAGCGCAAGCGCAAGATAATCGGCGCCGAGTTCATCCGGGTGTTCGAGGAGGAGGCCCGCAAGCTGGAGGGCATCAGCTTCCTCGCCCAGGGCACGATATATCCGGACATCATCGAGTCCGGCCCGGTGAAGAGTCACCACAACGTCGGCGGCCTGCCGGAGGACCTGAAGTTTGAGCTGGTCGAGCCGCTGAAGTTCCTGTTCAAGGACGAGGTGCGCGTGGTCGGCAAGGCGCTGGGCCTGCCTGATTCCATGGTGTACCGCCAGCCGTTCCCGGGCCCGGGCCTGGGCGTGCGGTGCGTGGGCGCGATAACCCGCGACCGCCTGGAAGCCGTTCGCGAGTCCGACGCCATCCTGCGCGAGGAGTTCGCGAAGGCGGGCCTGGACAAGACCGTGTGGCAGTATTTCACAGTGGTGCCGCCCATCACGAGCACCGGCGTCCGCGACGGCAAGCGCGTCGACGCCTGGCCGGTCGTCATCCGCGCCGTGAACACCGTAGACGCCATGTCCGCCACAGTCCCCCAGATCGAGTGGCCCCTGCTCATGAAGATCACAGACCGCATCCTCTCCGAAGTCCCCAACGTCAACCGCGTCCTCTACGACCTCAGCCCCAAGCCCCCCGCGACCATCGAGTGGGAATAAATGGAAGAAAGCCCGAAAGTCTTTGTTTGCAAGGCTTTCGGGCTCTTTTAATGATAGCCGCGATGCTGTTATGACGCTGAAATCAGGTTTTTAGCAGGGAGTCCAGCGTTTGAGCAAGTTCTCCTTGCTTGTGCGGGTATAGATGGGAGTAGGTATTGAGGGTCGTTTCTATGTTCTCATGGCCGAGTCGTTCGGCTATCAAGAGTGGCGAAAAGCCGAGTTCGATAAGTAATGAGGCGTGGCTATGTCTGAGGTCATGCACTCTAATCTTTTTAACTCCGCTCTGGCTGCTACCTCGAATCATTTCCCTGTATAGGGCATGCTTGGTTAATGGGAAAATGCGCCCATTATCATAGATGTGTGAGATATACTCTTTAAGTTCTTCGCAAAGAAAATTCGGCAAAGCGATAATCCGATTGCTTTTCGGAGTTTTGGGCTCCGTAATAATATCTTTCTTGCCAATTCGCTGATAGGATTTATTGATAGTTATGGTGTTTCCCTCAAAGTCAATATCATCTTTGGTCAAGGCTAAGAGTTCGCCTTCCCGTATGCCGCACCAGTAAAGGACTTGAAACGCTGAGTGCATTTGTGGTTTGTCCTCGATTGCTGCGGCAAATCTAATGTATTCGTCTTTTGTCCAAAACTGCATTTCCTTTGCGTTCTTGCGTCCTATGCTTCCCGCCTTATGACAAGGATTTTCTTTTAGACCATAATACTTAACGGCGTAGTTAAAAATCGCGCAAAGCTGATTATTGATTGCTTTTAGGTATGTTTCGGCGTACTCGTCACCCATGAGCTGATTTTGCCATTGTCGAACCGTTGTTGCTTTAATGTCGCTGATTTTCATTTTGCCGAAATAAGGCAAAATCTTTGTCCTTATTAGGTGCTCCTTGTTGTTCATGGTTGACACCCTGAGTCGGCTTGCCATATCTGTATTATACAGAGAAATTAGGCTTGCCATTGTCATTTGCGGATTTTCCTGCAATTTGTCAAGAAAAGCGCGTTCCCATTCTTTGGCGTCTTTCTGTTTAGTAAAACCTCTCTTTGTTTTACGCTGCTGTTCCCCTTGCCAATCGGTATAGTAGAAACAGCAATACCACGTTCCGCGGTCCTTGTCCTTATATGCTGGCATAACATTTGCCTCCTGTTTTGCCTTTTTATCTATATTATCGCAAATAGTAAGATTCGCGAGCCCCTGAATTTGGAGTACCTACGGCGTCCTATATCAGTTCCGTTTTTACAGAGTAGGTTTATACTCCAAAAGAAAGAAAACTTGATGTGGGAGACCGTAGGCTTGTTTATGGTTGCCAATCTCCATTGAGTTCTGGAATATCATCAAAATTTGCGCTTTTACCACAAGCGTCAATCATTTCAAAAAGATTATTTTGCGTCTCTGTATTTGCTTTATGGTCTGTTAGCCCTGTATATTTGGCGAGGAATTCCAACGCTTTCAATTTATCGTGTAGCTTGACTTCCGTGCCGTTCTTTGTAATCTTGATACTGGAAACGGCACCTTGCTTTTCGGGTGGAAGTTCTTTTAGGCGAAGTTCCCCGTCTATGACTTCAACATAATCAAAAATGTTGGAAAATCCAAGTGCCGCCATTTCCCACAGTACTCGTTCGGCGGAAATTCGTAGTCCCGCAGAGATTTCCGCCTTGCGCCGCCTTACTTCTGCCTGAATCTCAGGAATAGAGAGCAGGTGAACCCCCTGCGAATTCGCACGTTTTGAGGAATACCCCGCAGCAATAGCCGCCCGTGTAGCGTTGAAGTCTATGATGTATTCGTCAATAAATCGTTCCTGTTTCTCGGTCATTTGTTCACCGCCTTTCTGAACTCTTGAATTGCCGTAGCTTGCAATCTCATTAACCAACGATAGGAGTAAAACATTATTTCTGCCGTTTTCTCAACGGTATGCCCCTCAATGAAACGCAAGTACAGGACAGTCCTATATGGCTCGGCAAGAGAATCAACCACCGCGTTGATGTTATCTCGCGCAGCAAGTAATTCTTTTGCTTGGCGGGCGAGTACCTCGCAATACTCGCCCGCCGCATTGTACTTTTTATAAAAACTGATTTTCTCATACCGCAGGTCTGCCCTCAAGGAGAGTAATTTGTAGCTATTGAGCATATTGCGGGCTTCTTTTTCTGTTATCATGGTATTTAATCAAATAGATTGACCGCATGGGAATCATAGTGAGGGTCACGCCAGCCCTCACCGAAAAACAAACGGTCAAAGGCATGCAGATTTCGCGGTGCGGTAAAATTACGCAAACCGCAAAGCCGCTCCGACAGGTAATTCTCTGTCCAGTTGAGTGCTGCCTGCAATGCTTCGTAATCGCATTTTTCAGGTAAGGCAAAATGCACACCATTTTTCTTGCTGATAGTCTGCAAGGCTTTTACCGCTTGGTAATTTGGCATGAATTGGTCGGCGAGGTTGCGTAATTCTCCCTCGCTAATATCCTCGCCCCTCACCTGAAGCGCAGTCAGCAAACTAAGCTGTTCACTCGTCGGTGGAGTAGAAAGCATTTTGTCAAGCCCATTTCGCTTTTCGGTAATCACTGAGGAAACGAGTTCTCTAAGTTCCTCTACGCAGGAAATTACATATTCCCTAAAAGCAGCGTCACGCTCACGTCGCTTTTCGTTGACATAGGATTCAACATAAAGTTCGGACAAACGAGCAATCGTTTTATCGTTTTTCCGCTCCTCGTCAGCCGCCAGAACTTCCTTATAAGCCTTCTGTGCCTCAGCCCTCAGTTCTTCAAATGTCATTTTCAATACCTGCCTTTCTTAAAACATTCTGTTGTGCTTTGACCTCTTGCGGAGAATCAAGACTTTTTGATACAAACCACCCGATACCCTCACAACAATCATAAATGCGCGCCTTCGGGTGGAGAAATACTCCTTCGGCAATCTGCGTGTCAATTCCCATATCAGCCAAAGACGCACGCAGTAATGTGTTCATTTCAGCGTTCATCTGTGCTTCATCTGCTGTAATGCGAGCCAGTTCGTCACGGAGTGCCGCAAAGATTGCGGTATCAGTACATTCGCCGCGCTGTGCTACAAGTTGCTCAATTACACGGCTACGTGCTCTATTGAATCCGACCGCCTTTTGATGGCGGAGTCTATATATTTCTCGAACGGTCATATCATCATTCTCCTTCTTTCTGCACGATTTTTCAGCTTTTGGCATACTTCCAGTAAACGCTCAGAATCTACGCACATACCGAATTGCCGCAATACCGGCCATGCAATATCAACCTCGCCGGATTCATATTTAGCAATCATGGGAGTGGAGATTCCGCTCATATCAGATAGCTGCTTGCGGGATTTTGATATAAACCGGCGTTCACATTGCAGCAGTGCGCCAATATTGCGGTACATAGTCGGTTCAATAAGCTGGCTGTCCTGCCGGTCTATCATGTAGTCGATTGCCTCGTCTTTGAGGTGGAAGGCATAACGCCGAAAAGCAAACCGCAAAGTATCAAGGGGAATATTATACACATCTGTAATCGCAAGCAGGGTTTCATAAGACGGAGTATTTTTGTCTGCTTCAATCGCTTTAACAGTATCACGGCTGATATGGAGAGCTGCCGCAAATGACGTTTGAGATACACCGCGCCGCTGCCGAAATCTTGTCATAAACTCCCCAAAGGTTTTGGGTTCCAGTTTTTCAAGGGAATCCTCTAACTTGCCGAGCGCAGTTAGCGTATCGTGTTCATTTCCAACCAAAACATATTGCTTTAGTGTACTGTCATAGTAGGTTACTCGCTGCATTTTCTCACTTCCTTTCCAACAGACACTTTTGCTCAAAGTAGGAGCGGGGAACACGACCGGCTACCGTGATATAGCCTTTTCGTTTTAACTCGTCATTGAGTGTCTTGATGATTTTATAGGCTTTCCCCATTGAACAGTCGAGGCGGGTCATTACCTCGTCCACACGAACAACATCGGACATTCCCTCACCTCGATTCAATTTCGCCTGCTGGAACGCCCAAGGCTGCGGCGATTGCCGCACCTGTTTTCGGTGTGCAGGACTTTCCTGCCTTAACTTGGCAGATTGTGGAGACCGAAAGTCGGCTCAACTCCGCCAAGCGGCCAATCGTCATATCACGCTCGGCCATTAGGACAATCAGTTTAATTCTGTCGATTCTCATGGTGTTACCTCTCTTTCCTTATAAATCCGCGCTGTCTGCCGTAAAGAGCGCCGCAATTTGTAGCTGTTGTCATACTCCATTCGGGGAGACTTTTCAGCAGTCCGGTAATCTCTCTTGCGTGCTGTGTGGTGTAGTTTTTCGGGTCGCCTTTGAAAAGCTCCTGCCAGATTTCAAGCGCACATACGCGGGTCCGACGCATTGTGCCTTTCTGCTCTGGACCAAATCCGCCGCTCCAGAACATAAGCCGCCTGTCAAGGTCCCAAGTATCCCAACCAGCAGGCAGTAGCGTTTCAATAAAGTTCTCAATCAGACCAAGTTTGCCGTTTGTCTCCGTATGCTCCGACTGAACCTTTCTGGCGATTTCTTCAACCTCGTTGTCGAGATACCATGTTTCCCCGTTGTCATAATAGGTAACGACCTCAGCCCAGATTTGGTCCACGATTTCGGGTGTCAGCTTGTCCCCATTAACGCAACCCGCTTTCGTAACGGTTACGGGCCAGAAACGACGGGCGCCTGTGGGGTCTCGTAAGAACTCATCGTCATTTGTTGTACCGAAGAACGCACATTGCCGAGGGTGTGATTGCGTCCGTCGAGCATAGGCCGCGCGGTATGTATCTTCCTGTTTTGAAACGAACTGCTTAATTTGTTCAATTTCAGCTTTGCGGGTTGCCGCCATTTCCGCAAGCTCTATAATCCAGTTTCCTTGTAACTGCTCGTAAGCGTCCTTGCCGGTCATGGTATAGAGCGAATCAGAAAACCACTGTTTACCGAGTTTTGCCAAAGTGGTGGATTTACGGCACCCCTGCGGTCCAACAAGAACGAGCATGTGGTCATGCTTGCAGCCGGGGCGGAGGATTCGTGCCACAGCGCCAATAAGGGCCTTCCGTGTAACGGCGCGGGTATATCTGGAATCCTCTGCACCGAGGTAGTCAATGAACAGCATTTCCGCACGCGGTTGACCGTCCCACTCAAGGGAGTGTAGATAATCACGGACAGGGTGAATTTTATTGCTGTCAATGGCAAGGTCTACGGCATCTCGCACCTTCGGGGCGCTGTCGATTTTATAATCGCGTTCCAGTAACCATCGCAATCCTGCGTCATCGGTATCAAGCCATGAAGCAGATACCCTATGGGAAGAAGTGTCCCAAGGAAGGGCGCCGCACACAATAGGCCGAGCTCTGAACTCGTCATAGTAGTACCGGCCTTTTAAGCGTGGGTCGTGTGTCAGAATTAGGAACACATTGTCTACAGTTGCCGCAGGCTTTCCGGTTCTCGGGTTGATTTCAAGCGCCTGCACCCATTCTGTATTCTCTGCGTCATCAAAAACTGCGACTACTGAGCTTAACTGCTCTGCCTTTAGTTCCTGCTGCACGGCGGGAACAGACAGAGCCTTATCGCACATACTTTTATAGGAAGGGAGCTTTGTTGCCGGGGTGTTGGGGGCTGTGTTTTCGTCCTCGTCACCGAATAGGTGAATGCGAACAAGGTCAAAAGCATTACAGAGCTTGCCGCAAGTCGGGTCTGTGCTGTGGTGGCTGAATGCGAATTTACCGTTATCGTAGACAACCAGACCGCCAGATGTAGAGCCGCCAAGGTAGGTATAGCGTCCGTCGCTGCATTTGCTGTACTTATCAGGTAAAAATTCGTCAATCGCATCGTCTATCGAAAACACTTTACAAAATGCTCCGACAATACCGCCCTTTTCAGTAGGGTCGCTCTGCCTGTCAGCCAGTCGGCGGGGTTCGTTCGCCTTGCGGCTTGACACGGGCCATTGTGTGGGGTCGTGCCAATCGGCATAGCGAGAAAGCTGTTCGTCCGCGTCAAGCCAAGGAGCGTCCTCAACTTCATAGCGAAACTCCGCATCCGTTGCAGCACTGGCCCAATACATCAATCTGTGCGGCTGATAAGTCGTATCGTCGCACATATCAATCCCGATGTCCTCTGCAATTTTGCGGGCAATTGCCCCATATTCATCAGGCGATACAGGTCGAGACAACGGTAGCACAAGGCGCAGTCTAGGACTCCGCGGCGTATGACTGTGTGTGCTGTAAAGAACTGCAGCACAGCCGAGGGCAAGAGTAACAGTAGGCCAAGGGTCCGTATCTTGCGGAACATTGTCAAGGTCGAGTGTGATTAGTTGCCGCTCACATACGGAATCCGCTTTTCTGCGGTTTGTTCTTAAGCTACCGCCTACAAAGCCGCCGACATCTTTAATTCGGTCCCGCTCATCTTTCGGCATCCGCTCATACTCTGCTTGCGTTTCCTGTGTCCTCGTGACATTGGAGAGCTTAGCGGCAAGGTCGGACCACAGTATTCTTTTGTTTTTCCAATTCGTACACCGACGAGAGCTCCCTGTCGCTATCGTCAGTAGTCCGTCATACTGCATATGGTCAACCTCACTTTCAAATACACTATATATTGTTGTTATCTGTATTATATCGCGTATATATTGTACTGTAAATGTGAACTTTAGTGGCTTGCAGGACATAAAGAAGCGGCGATTGGCAAGGTTTTACTCATAAAAGACAAAAGAGTGTCACCCGGCGGCAAAGATAGGTAGATAATGAGCAAATCCTTGCAAGAATTTATCAAAAAATGTATTTTCAAAAACGAACCCCCGCATAAAGCGGAGGCTGGGCGCAGCGGTTGCAGCGGATTTTCACATAGGTTAAACATTTTATAAAATAAGGAATATGATACCCAACTGGGGTATTATATTCTTTGATTTCTTGCGATTTATAAAACACTATAAAAAGCGCTGCAACCGCTGCAAATGCGTTGGAAGGCTTGATAACAAAGGCTTTTTCATGCAGCGGTTTGCAGCAGCAAAATGGGGAGAACCGCTGCTACTGCTGCAATCGCATTTACAAGTTAGCAGCGGTTCGATATAATAATTCCGGTAGGGGGTGAAAAGGTGAAAGTAAAATATATCGGTGTCAGCCTTGAAGATTTACCGATGGGGGCAGTTCGGGAAGTCCTTTCAATCGAGGGAGACTTTTATCGCATTATGACCGAGCCTGATGAAACCCACCTTTTCCTGCCAGAATTGTTTGATGTCATTGACGAAAGCAGCACCATGGATATGGCGAAGTATTTGGGGTTGCTTGATAGGCAGGTAACCGTAATATGTAAAGACGGTATCAAAGTAACCGGCGTATGGATTGACTGGACCAGTGAACAGGATAACGAGCCGGACCCGGAATCGATAACCCTAAGTTGCGCTGACAGCAGCTTAATTGAGATTTATGTCTGTGAAATCCGAGAAATCGGCGCAAGCCCATAATTGACCGTATCGGGTTTTATATAGTAGGCCCTTAGGTTTTACCCTCGGAGTTGGTTATTGTGTGATACGGGAGACCGTGGAGTCCCACAGCAAGAAAACCGGCCTGCATAGCAGACCGGTTTTCGCATTTATAGCATTTTTTCAATAATGTTAGCGGCAACCTTTACTGTAATATAGCTGTTTAGGTCAATCTCTGTTCCGTCAGCAATCCACCCGTTTGAAACGCAGATATTTACATAGTCCCTTGCCCAATGGTGCTCGATATTTTGGAATGAACTTGCCCCGCTTTTCAAATCGGAGAATCGGCTGAGTATGGCGCACAGTTCTCCACGTGTCAAGTATGCGTCAGGGCGGTAATGCTCGTCATACCCCAAAACGATTTTTGCCTTTGCTAATGCTGCAATCGCCGTATCGTCTTTGACATCAATAAATATGTTCTCGTTGCTGGCATAATGTTTCTGACTCTCCGCGCTCATAAGGTTATAGAGAATATGTGCGACCTGTCGGCGGGTAATATTCTCATTTGGAACGGCGTCGCAATAGCCACTCAAATATAAAGTTTTGGCCTTATCAAGAGTTGGCTTAATCGGCTTATTCACGGCAGTAGTATGATGACCGCCAGAGGACGAAGGGCGAACGGTCGGGCGCTCCGGTTCAGGTTCGGGCGTAGGAGTTGGCGTTGGGTCAACAGCGGGCGGGTCTGATTCCTTGGCGGGCAAGTCCGACTCCATTAGAAACACAAGGCTTCCGACTCCCTCAAAGGAGGTATCAAAGAGTTTTTCACCTTTACGGCTATCGGAGCTGTCGCTATGCCAACCGCTCGGCGATTCAGGAAACGCATACTCCTCGTTATACGAAACAGTAATCGGATTTGACGCAAAAATATCTGCGGCCGCCTCAATAGAGGTGTTTTGATATATAAGGGTGTCGATTGTTCGCATAGTGCCGGTACTATATATTCCACCGCCGATATTTGCAGAATTATTTGTGAAAGTGCACTCTATAAGTTCGGAACTGCCAACATTATAAAGAGCACCGCCCTGTCCTGAAGTATTATCGGTAAAAGTGCATTTGTAGGCATACATTTGTCCTGCATTATATATGGCACCGCCGCATAGTTCAGAATCAACACTTGTACCGTTTTGGGCAAAGGTGCAGTTCTGTAATTGCAGAGTTTTTGTATTTCTAATGGCACCACCGTTGTCTTTCGACTGTCCATCAGAGAAACTGCATTTAGTAAAGACTGCTTCTGCGTCATTGGTAATATGAGTACCTGAATTGTCCTCAAAGGAGCAGTTTTCAAACATTGCCGTTCCGGTTGTTATTACAACGGCGCTATCAGTACAATTTGTGAATGCAGTATTTGAAATAAGGCAACTTCCGCTGATTATGGCTAATGGGCTTTCGGTATCTATGTCCGCACCACTGACTATTAAGTTCTTGATTTCCCCTTGCTCGATTTGAAGCAAAGCACCGTCCGCAAAGTCCGCTGACCGGGTCAATGTGATAGTAACATCATTGTTCCCCAGATTGCCGGTTACACTAATTGTACCCGTAATCTCGACAGTAGTAGCGCCATTTTCCATAGCGGCAACGAGTTCATCGAATGTCGCAGCGGTTGGAATGCCTTCCTCAGCGGCGGCAAATGTTGTAAGCCCCATCATTAGGACAAGGGCAAGTAGTATTGCTGTTAAACGCTTTTTCATAGGTTCCACCTCTTTCATAGAAATAGGAGAGCGCTACCACGACAGCAGCACTCTCCTAAACACTTCTCAGTCGGTCCGCAAGGTCTGTCAGCATTGCCACATCTTTTGCGGAAAGGTCCGAAACATTGATAGTATGTAGTGATTCGACGCCAAGCAGGAAGTCGGTGGAAACGGAAAATATTTTGGCAAGCTCAACCAGAAAGTGCGGGGACGGCATGGACAGTCCCTGCTCCCATGTATTAACGCCATTTCTTGAAATGTTCAGCCTTCTTGCTAATTCCGCCTGTGTCCAACCTCGTGCTTCACGCAGTTGCTTGATAGTTTCTGCTGTCATGTATGCTTCCTCCAATTAAAATTATAGTACGCATACATGGTATGTCATTATCAAGGAAGGCTGGAAATAGCTTGACACGGGTGGCTCTAATAATTGACACAAATCGCCCTACACGGTATAATTACAACATAGAATTTATAGAATCGAGGTGTAACGATGTATTACGCAAATCATGCCGCTTTTGATAAAAAGGCTCAAAAGATACTCAAAACTGCTATGCGTTATAAAGTCATCAAGAACGAAGATGAAGTAAATAGTATTCTCTGTTCTAACCTTTCTGCAGATACAAATAACTGTGCCCTGTGTACCAATGAGGCAGTTATCCTTGGCCGGCGTAAACTTGGTACGCTGTACTTCGCTGATGTCTATAACTACTCGTCTATTACGAGCGCTACCTATCTAAAAGGAGAGTTGTCTCTGGTTCTCGGTGGCGGTCAAACAGTTGACCTTAAAATTGCAGCTGAACCCGATGATTTTAGTGCATTTGTGAATTATATTCTCAGCAAAAACCATTCATCGATTTCAAGTGGCGTATCACCAGCGGATGAAATAAGAAAGTATAAAGAGTTGCTGGATATGGGAGCAATCACAGATTCCGAGTTTGATGCAAAAAAGAAAGAACTATTAGGTTTATAATGGCATTATAATTCGGAGACTTTGAACTATGGGCGAACGTGTAACATGGAGCCGAGAGGACATTATCGTTGCCTATGCGCTATACTGTATAACACCGCTGAACGATATGCGCCCCTCAAATAAGTTGATACAGCAGGTCGCTGATGGATTTTCCCACTCTGTCAGCTCTCTTGTTATGCGTATGAAAAACTTTGCGGCTATTGACCCTAATTCAAAGGTCAAGGGCGCAACTCATGCTGCGAAAGCGGACCGATTGATTTTCGACGAATTCAAAAATGATTGGGGCACGCTCAGCGTACAAGCCGAATCTTTAACCGGGCTCGCATTATTCGACGCAAACCCAATAAATGGCGCAAAGCCCCTATCCTCGCTAACAGATAAAAACAGAGTGAGCCGAGAGCGTCACTTCTTCCGAGCATCTGTTTTTGCGTCTTATGAAAACGCCTGCTGTATCTCCGGCATGACCTTGCCGGCCATGCTTGTTGCAAGTCATATCAAACCGTTCCGGAGTTGCCGCACGACCTCAGAGAGAACCGACCCCACAAATGGACTGCTGCTCAATACCTTTTATGATAAAGCGTTTGACGGTGGGCTAATTACGGTAACGCCAGATTATAAAATCCATGTGTCAACGCAGGTGCGAGAGCAGGAGGATAGCTTTACAAAGCGATGGCTCATTGACCTTGAAGGTGAGACAATTATTTTGCCTGAAAGGTTTTATCCCAATAAAGAGGCATTGGCATACCATAACGATGTGATATTTAGGGGTTAATCCTTTTTCTCCTGTGTTGCCTTTAGGATTTCATCTTTGTGCTTGTAAAAAGACTCTAACAGCCGGTCAATCATTACCTGTTCGCGAGCCTTCGCTGTGGAGTGCAGCATTTCTTCTCTGGATTCTGACATATTCTTCACCGCCTTTCTTTCGATGCGATGCTGAAACGACGCTTATACCACTTTACCACGAAAATAAAGCGTAAAATAGATACAGCATATAGAATAAAAATAATACAAAGCTGCTGAATACAGTATGGATAAGATTTCAGTAGCGGAGTGGGAATGA